>NZ_JACJOD010000006.1:0-600000 GCF_014695385.1 Trichocoleus sp. FACHB-46
GTGTTCATGGCACGGTGGAACCACACTGACCCATCCCGAACTCAGAGGTGAAACGCTGTAGCGGCGACGATACTTTGGGGGCAGCCCCACGGGACAATAGCTCGATGCCAGGGTAATAATCAAATAAAGAAGGCCCCTTTGTATTTAATCAAAGGAGCCTTTTTTTGTTTTTAGGCTAATTGGGGGTGTCTAGGGTTTTGACTGTTAGAACTTGGGGCGGAGTTGAGTCAGGAGGGTAAAGAAAATCAACCTGAACGAGGCGGTGCTGGTTGCTAGGAATACTTAAGGTGACGAGTGGTTCACCTTCTTCGCCTCGCCGTTGTACTAAATGGATATATTGAGTGAGCGGCCGATTGCTCTCATCGTTATAACGGATTCGAACGTTACCCCGAAAGAACACTTGACGAGCAGGTGGTTCTAGGAAACGTAGGCCCTGTTTACTGAGTGCATCTTCTTTGAGGGGTGTCTCTAGGGAAACGGTAACTCTCTGTGATTGGCTAGTAGGATTGTGGAGCGGCAGAGTCAAGTTGTACTGAACTGCGTAGTTGCCGTGGGCTTGGTAGGCTGTATCGGAATAACGAGCTTGTATCGGAGCGCTCTGGATTTGATTCGTCCCTAAAGTTCCAGCTAGTAATGTGCTGAGGCCATAGGAGAATGCTTGTCCTGCCGTCGGAATGGTTAGGAATTGGTTAGTGGGGCTATCGACAAGTTGAGATTGCCAGGTAGATCCTTGAGCGACTCCAGCGACTCGACTGTAAATTACTTGGCCTGTTTTGATATCTGGAGGTGTAGGAGTCCGATCGCGTGGTCCTGATAACTCACCATTGTTCAAGAGGCTTTCCCATTCCTCTAGTGTGGGAGCCCGTTCATTCCCATCTGCATTGGTCTGCGCAAACATCCCTAAAGTAGCCAGATAGACTGGTCCGTTGCTCCTTAAGCGCATTAATGTAGAGCGACCATTGATAGGCGGATCGAGAGTTTTAACTGGGATTGGGAGATTGAGGAGCATGCGGCTTTCCCCGGGTGGGATCACCAGTTGTGCTGGGAAGTCAGCTTGCCTTCTGCCTCGCAAGATATCATTCATGGCGCGATCGCCTGGGCCTGCGTAGACGCTCCCAGTTGGATTTTCAATGTAGGGAGGTAGCTCAATAAAGGGGGCATCTGGTTGGCTGAGATAACTAGCGGCTTGCAGGATATCAACGGTGACTGGTTGGCTGCTGGAGTTGTGGAGAATTGCACCTAAATACAGTGTCTTCAAATCTTCAGGGGTAGTCGCTTTAGCAATGTGATGTGCGAAGAGATCGAAGCGGCCCTGAAGGGGGACATTAAGATGAGCCGCAGGAAAGCGTTTATTTGCAGAAGGAAAGGTCGAAAGTAGAATCCCTTCTTTCTGCACTACTTCCGGGCTATTGCTATTGAAGACTAAAACATCATCTAACTGACCAGGTAACGCCCTGACTTCTTGCAGACGCACAAATTCTTCCGAAGGCGGTGGGGAAGGCGTAGGAGTGGCTTGAGCCAAAGTGAAGAGGGGCAACAACGAGAACATGTGGCAGTTTGCTCGAAACGTATCAATAATAAAAAGTTTACGGGGTGCGGTAAGTTTCTATATTTGCCTTTGAAAAAATTGATCGGTTGGAGTGAATTTGATCAATTTCAATTACAGGCTCAGCAAGCGCTGCATAATTGTTAAGAAATCGGGCACGACGAGTTCTAGGTTTTGTGGAGTCAAAACTGGTACGTGAACAAAGAGGCAATGATTCTGGAGCTTTTGCTCTCTGCAATATTTCAAGAGCGAGTAATAAAGCCAATTACAAACAAATTGGCCAGCATCGTGACTGATGGCTGTTATGCGTAGGGCTGCGATTAAGGACTCTAAATCTAGAGGTGTGGTGATAACCTCATCGCCATGCTTGCCATTGGACTCCACTGTGAGCAGACAGCGGCTTTCTGCCATGCCACAACAAAGGATGATGCTGGGTTGTAATTCATCTACTTTGGCTAGAAGCTGAGATGGGGCGATATTAAAATCGACTGGAATCTGGCGGAGAAAATGCAGTTGTTGGGGGTAAGGATTTTGGTGGGAGACTATTTCCAGTAAGTCATCAGAAGAGTTCGATTGCTGGTGGGGTTGCCAGGTGGCAAAAGAAGTGAGGAGAATGGTTTGTGGCATGAGAGGTAATCTACAACCAACTACAATGAAAGTACTTTGAATCAGCGCAGGGATGTGGGTTAATGGCAGTCATTGCAGTGGTCGATTATGACATGGGCAACTTGCACTCGGTTTGCAAAGGCTTGGAGCGAGCAGGAGCCACACCTCAAATTACCGATCGCCCTGATGAGATCGCTCAAGCAGATGCAGTTGTCCTCCCTGGCGTGGGAGCCTTTGACCCAGCAGTGCAACATCTGCGATCGCGCCATTTAGAAGCACCCATCAAACAAGCGATCGCCAGTGGTAAGCCATTTCTAGGCATTTGCTTAGGCTTGCAAATTTTGTTTGACGGCAGTGAGGAAGGCCAAGAACCAGGCTTAGGAATTGTGCCTGGGGTGGTGCGTCATTTTCGCCGAGAGCCTGGAATTACAATTCCCCACATGGGTTGGAATCAGCTCAACTTGACGCAACCCCAATTACCTATCTGGCAAAGCTTGCCTGCTCAGCCTTGGGTGTATTTTGTCCACTCTTACTATGTTGATCCTATTGATCCTCAAGCGCGGGCTGCCACAGTGACGCATGGTTCCCAAATCGTGACAGCGGCGATCGCCCGAGACAATTTGATGGCGGTGCAGTTCCATCCCGAAAAGTCTTCTGATGCAGGCTTACAGATTTTAGCGAACTTTGTCAGTCAGGTTCGGACTGCCAGTTTAGTTGAATCACGATAATTTCAATTATATTTTTCCCTGCGAGATGACTATGGTAAGCGATCGCTGCGTTGATCCATGAGTTTAAGGATTTATGGAAATCGCCAACTAAAGACTCTGCCTGGGCAGATTACTCGACCTACATCTGCTCGGGTTCGAGAAGCTTTGTTTAACATGTGGCAGGGAAAGGTGGAAGGCTGCCGTTGGTTAGATTTGTGTACAGGTAGCGGCGCGATGGGAGCAGAGGCACTGTGCCGGGGAGCTGCTTCAGTACTGGGGATTGAGCAATCGAGCCGAGCTTGTAGCTTGATTCGGCAAAATTGGCAGCAGGTAGCCAAACCAGAGCAGCAATTTCAGGTGTGGCGGGGGGATATCTTGCAGCGCTTGCCAGGAGCCGCCGGCCAACAGTTTGACTGCATTTATTTTGATCCGCCTTATGCTAGCGATTTGTATCAACCCGTTTTAGAGGCGATCGCGCATTATCAACTCCTAGCGCCAGGGGGCGAAGTAGCTGTGGAACATGACCCTCAAGGTTGGACAATCGGTCAAATACCCACGCTGGAAGTTTGCCGTGAGAAAAACTATGGCAACACTGCCTTAACGTTTTACTGTCAAGCTACGACTTGATATGCAGCCCTAGAAACCGATTTGGGCAATCTAGTAAGTAAAGGCAGGTTAACCCCTGTGTTGGGCCATATCTCAGGGCAATGTCAGCTTGGCGCGATCGCAAATCCTAGTCAAAAAATTAGCCCTGACCTAGGAGGAAAACTCCGAAAAGGCCAGGGCTAGATTTTATGGATTTTACAGGCCGAGCTGGTTGCCGCGACGGTACTGTAGGTACGCTGCAACAAACAATCCAGCTAGGGTGATGGGAATCAAACCGAGAACAATCCCAGAAAGCAAAGGCTCTACCACGTCAAATCTCCTTATGACCGTTTGCAGTACGTTAACGTTTCTTGCCTGTTTCTCATACTACTAGTATTTCACCAAGTTGATTTTGTTGGTTGAGGTTATGTGAGGCCACAGGATTGTTGACTTTAGTCAGCCATCTGAGAAAACTCTCTCAGGTTGCCTGCACGCTTTGAAACTTTTAAGCTATGTTATTGAATGAAAAATTCTTTGTATCTCTCGTTTACAGTTAGAAACCTTTTGGATAACCAGACGATTAAGCCCGAAATTTTAATTCAGAAGATCAGCTTAATTGCGCTGTCAATTTTGCTGACGATTTTGTTGGTGATTCTGGGTGTCCACCAATGGCAAGTTTCTGATCCTTACGTCAAGAGTGTGCTGTCTCTTAGAGGAGACCCAGTGCTGGGCCATGCCATCTTTCAAATGAATTGTGCTGGATGTCATGGGCTGGAAGCAGACGGTCGGGTGGGTCCAAGTTTGCGAAATATTTCTGGGCGAAAGTCAAAGTTGAAGCTAATTCATCAAGTGATTAGTGGCAGAACGCCCCCAATGCCACAATTCCAACCGAGTCCGCAAGAAATGACAGATTTGCTGAGCTATCTGGAAACGCTTTAACTAGCCAATTTGGAATTGTTGGGCGTAGAAGCGAGCATAGCGATCGCCTTGCGCTAAAAGTTCTGCATGAGTCCCGGATTCCACCACACGGCCTTTTTCCAATACCAAAATGCGATCGGCGCGCCGGACAGTCGCAAGACGATGGGCAATGATGAATACAGTACGACCTTGCATCAGCCGTTCTAGCGCTTCTTGCACCAAAGCTTCAGATTCGGAGTCTAGAGCTGAGGTGGCTTCATCGAGGATGAGAATGCGGGGGTCTAGGAGCACTGCACGGGCGATCGCAATTCGTTGGCGCTGCCCTCCCGACAAATTAACGCCCCGTTCTCCCACCCAGGTTTGATAACCTTCCGGGAGCTGAGTAATGAATTGATGGGCATTGGCAACTTTGGCAGCGGCTTCCACAGCATCCAGATCGAACTTAGCGCGACCAAAGGCAATGTTTTGGGCGATCGTCCCGGAAAACAAAATTGTTTCTTGGGGGACAATCCCAATCTGCTGCCGTAAACTTCGCAAAGTGACATCACGGATATCTACACCATCAATCAGCACTTGGCCTGCTTGAGGGTCATAGAAACGCGGCAGGAGATTCACCAAGGTAGTTTTTCCTGCTCCAGAAGCACCGACTAGAGCGATCGCTTCTCCAGGCAAAGCTAGGAGGCTGAGATTTTCCAGCACAGGCTGATCGGGTTGGTAGCTAAAACCAATGTTGCGACACTCCACTTTGCCAGTCACCGCAGGCATGGACTGAGCATTCGCTTTTTCCGTGACAGCGGGCTGGATGGCAAACAACTCATAGATGCGATCGACAGAAGCTTCGCCTTGCTTGAATTCGTTGTAGTTATCGGTAATGTGCGCGATCGGATCGATCAGCAAGCCGACTCCTGCCACATAACTACCAAATTCAGCTCCAGTTAGGTTGCCTTGGGAGATCTGCCAACCCCCTAAAAGCAGCAACAACAACACACTTAGCGCGTAGAGAAACCCTACTACAGGAAATTGCACCGCCCGCAACCAAGCGGCTAGATATTTGGCTTGGCGATTGCGCTCTGCTTCGCGACTAAAGCGATCGATTTCATAGTCCTCGGCGGCAAAGGCCCGCACCAGACGAATGCCACTAAACACTTCGGTGAGCAGTGAGGACAAGTCAGAAACTCGATTTTGACTGCTGCGAGAAAAAAGCAGCATTTTTTGACCAAACCAACTAATCAGAACCCCCATCAGGGGAGCAACAAGAAAGGTTGCGAGGGTCAGTTGCCAGTTGAGATAGATCATGTAGCCCAACACGACCACGAGTTGCAACACGCAAGGAATGAAGTCATGAAAGATCTTATTCACGACTTCGCCAATGCGATCGATATCTTCGGTCAGGCGGTAAGTTAAATCCCCAGTTTGCGCCGTTTCAAAATAGCTGAGGTTGAGGGTTTGTAGATGACTATAGACTCGCCGCCGCAGGTCATAGGCGATCGCCAAAGCAGCCTTAGCCATGAGCGAATCTTGCCCATACTGAGCTGTTTTCTGCACCAGAAACCCGACGGCAACCACCCCTGCTACTTGAGCTAGCTCCCTGATGTCTCCTTTAGCGGTGAGACTCAGCAACTTCCCTGCTAGCCAGACTAAAGCAGGCCAAAAAGCAGTAAATATAAGCGTGCAAGCAAAAGCTCGAGCGATCGTGCGCCAGTGGGGTTTAAGGTAAGGCAGTAGCTGCCAATAGTGCGATCGTGTCTTCAAGGGGTAGCGTCCAGCAAGTGTTCTCTCCTTTGTCTGACGCTACCAGCTTTTGGCAGTTTCTGAATAATTCAGCTTTGGGAAACTTAAGCGCGTTTCCAGTTCTTTTTGACCACCCAAATAATGAAAGCTGTAATCAGAATGCAGAGGACTACTTTAGAGAGCGGCCCGATATATTTATCCACCACATGATAGTTTTGGCCAAGGGCGTAGCCTGCATAAGTCAACAGACTCACCCATAAAGTGGTGCCTAGGGTGGAGTAGATCAGAAACGGTACCATCGGCATGCCGCTGATGCCAGCAGGGAGAGAAATCAACGTCCGCACACCAGGAACCAGACGACAGAAAAATACAGCTTTGGCATTGTAGCGATCGAACCAGTCATCGGCTCGGTCAATGTCCTTGCTAGAAATAGATAACCATTTGCCATAGCGATCGGCTAGAGCTTTTAACCGCTCCTCGCCCAGTAATTTGCCTGCATAGTACCAAGGCAAGGCTCCCAATACCGTACCCAGAACCCCTGCTAAGACGGCATAGAAAAACTGCATTTTGCCCTGAAAAACTGTGAAGCCTGCCAGAGGCATGATCAGCTCAGATGGAATGGGTGGAAAAAGATTTTCCAAAAACATCAATAGACCAATACCCACGTAGCCTAGGGAGTTCATGGTGTTGGTAATCCACTCAGCCATCTGCTCAATTCCTCACAGGTAATTTAGAACATAAACAAATGGGGCGCTGAGAACGCCCCAATTCAGAGAATGCTAAAAACTAGGTTTAAGTTCCAGCAGTCCAAGAGTTAATGTACTCAATCTGCTCAGGGGTGAGCGTATCAATTTGCACACCCATTGCTTGCAGTTTCAAACGCGCAATTTCGCGATCGACTTCAGTGGGGATAGAGTGAATTCCGGGAGCCAAGTTACCCTTGTTTTTCACCAAGTGTTCGCAAGCGAGAGCTTGGTTGGCAAAGCTCATATCCATCACAGCGCTAGGATGGCCTTCTGCCGCAGCCAAGTTGACCAAGCGACCTTCGCCCAGAACCACAACCGATTTGCCGTTTTGCAAGCGGTACTCTTGGGTAAAGTTACGAACATCTTTCACTTCGGTTGCTTTAGCACCCAAGGATTTGAGGTCAATTTCGATGTCGAAGTGACCAGAGTTACAAACGATCGCACCATCTTTCATGGCTGCAAAGTGCTCAGCCCGGATGACATGCTTGTTGCCTGTGACGGTAACAAAGATATCGCCGATCGCGGCAGCTTCAGACATGGGCATGACCCGGAAGCCATCCATGACTGCTTCGATCGCCTTGATGGGGTCGATTTCAGTCACGACAACGTTGGAGCCAAGGCCGCGAGCCCGCATAGCGGTGCCCTTACCACACCAGCCATAACCAGCGACCACTAGCGTTTTACCAGCCAGCAGAATGTTGGTGGCGCGGATGATGCCGTCTAAGGTGGATTGGCCTGTACCGTAGCGGTTATCGAAAAAGTGCTTGGTGTCGGCGTCGTTGACGTTCATGGCAGGGAAGGTGAGCACGCCATCTCTCAGCATGGCTTGCAGGCGCACGATCCCGGTGGTCGTTTCTTCGGTGGTGCCAATCAGGTCAGCGATTTGATGCTGGCGCTGTTGAATTAGAGTTGCAACCACATCGCTACCGTCGTCGATGATGATGTTGGGACGATGGTCGAGAGCGATTTGGACATGACGGTGGTAAGTGTCGTTGTCTTCGCCTTTTTGGGCATATACAGAGATGTCGTGATCGGCAACTAAGCTGGCAGCCACGTCATCTTGAGTAGAGAGGGGGTTGCTGGCGATCAGGATGGCATCAGCTCCACCCGCCTTGAGCGCGATCGCCAAGTGAGCAGTTTCCGTGGTAACGTGGCAGCAAGCAACGAGACGCAGCCCTTCAAATGGCTTTTCTTGAGCAAAGCGATCGCGGATCTGACGTAGAACAGGCATTTCCCGCCCAGCCCATTCGATCCGCTGTCTGCCTTGGGGTGCAAGTGATAAATCTTTGACTTCGTGCTTCAGCCGGATGGGAGTCGCGGTCATGAAATTGCTTCCTTAGAATATTGAACTCACTGACTTAAACTAGACTAACCGCATTTGTTGATGATCTAACACCTGGGAGCAGGTCTGATTGGCGGCAAAGACTGCGGTAAAGACTACAGGGGTTTCTCTTCAACCTGAGTTAAGTTTTCTGCTAGCAGGGGAGCAAGTTTGCTATTTAGGCGACCTGCCCGCACGAATTCTGCATAGGTATCGGCTTCGATCGCTGTTAGTTCTTCCCATAGAAGCTCATGGCTAAAATCGCGCAGATCCGGATACTCATTGTGGAGTTGGTCAATCTCACTCTGCAAATCGCTGAGCTGACCTTTGACCAGTGCAGTTTGATAGCGGTAAAATTCCGGGTCAATTTCGGGGCGATCGCTTTGCGTCAGGTGTTTTTTGACTCGATTAATCGCCACCCAACGAGCGATCGTTTCTACATATTTTTGCTGGATGGGTTGAGCGCTTAGGAGTCCTAGACGCTCTAGCAACGGTTTGACCGTGAGTCCTTGAACTAAGAGGGTGAATAGAACTGTGCCAAAGACGGTGGCAATGATTTCTTCTCGCTCTCCCAAAATTGTGGGCACGCTCAGGGCCAGGGCAATGGAAACCGAACCCCGCAACCCGCCCCACCACAACACCGTCTGATCCGGTAAGGAAATGCCAGATTTAGCTACCCCATTACTCAGGGCACCTAAAGCATAGATGGCGATCGCACGGGAGAGGAGCATGGCCCCAATCGTGATGGCGATCGTGCCTAGGTTCGCACCGAGCACCGAAAAATGAATTTGATCACCAATCAGCAAGAACACGATTGAGTTGACGAAAAAAGCTAAGAAGTCCCAAAACTCAGTCACTACCAGCCGAGTTCGAGGACTCATGCCAATCCGAGAGCCGATGTTGCCCAAAATGATGCCAGTCGTGACGACGCCGATCACACCAGAACCACCCAAGTCTTCGGTAATCAAGTAGGTACCGTAGGCTGAAACAAGGGTCAGAGATTGCTCCACCAAGGGTAAATCAAACCGCTGGGTCAGATAGGAAATACCAAAGCCAATCAGACAGCCCACGCCAATCCCAATCCCAACCACCCCAATTAAACTGGCGAGCAGAGCTGAGATGTCCCAGTTGCTAGTGCCGAGGGGCAGGCCCACCAGAAACCCAAAGGCAACCACAGCCATGCCATCGTTAAATAGACTTTCGCCTTCCATCAAGGTGGTCAACCGTTTACCTGCGCCTAGCTCTCGAAACAAAGCAATTACAGACACCGGATCAGTGGCGGATAAGCTAGCCCCGACTAGCAGGGCTGTGGTCAAGGAGACACCTCCTAAGTAGATCAACCCCCAAGCGACCCCAGCGATCGAAATCACCACCCCTAGGACTGCAAATAAGCAAATCGGGAGCAAGTCTTGCTTGAGGTTAAACCACTTGATATTCCAAGCTGCTTCAAATAACAGCGGTGGTAAAAAGATAGACAGAATTAGCTCTGGCGAAAGATTCACTAAGCGAATATCCATAAACGCCAGCCCTAGCCCCACAATCACCAACAGCAGCGTGTAGGGAATTTGGCGAAACCAACTAATGATCCGGGGTAGGGTGGCCACACTTAAGGAAACAGAGAGCACCAAGAGAAACTGCTTGAGATTTTGCTCAATGGCTACTCCCTCTGTTACTGCTTCTATAGCCATAGTTACGAAGAATGAACAACAAATCACAATCGTGACTTGCTGCCATAGTGACATACTCACCCCTCAAGCTATCTAGATGCTATTGGATTGAACCAAGACGCTGTTAGTACAGAAATACTATAATGGTATCGAAGGCTAGCTCCTCAGTTTTGGTCGCAAAAATGGTCGATTTTTCAGCGCTTTTTCAGCGCTTTCAGGGTGGTTATTACCCTAAAATACGACCTCTACATAGGCTCTATATGTAGTGCTTATAAACTACACTAGATCTAGTGAGATTCAAGTTCTAAATATGCAGATCGGTCGCTTTTTTTCGTTACAGCAAGGTCGCGTCGGTCAGTACCTATCACCCCGAGTTTTGGTCGTACGCAGCCCCTTTCAGAAGTTACCTAAATCGGGTGGACCTGTCGCAGCTTGCTACTTTGGTTTCGACAAGATGAGTAAGGCTCAAGCTTTCACTAAGTACCTGTCTGGTCTGGGTTACACCTATCAGCTCCGGCGCGGAAAGATGCTGTCTCAGTACGCCTATGAGATCGCTTTGCGGGAGCATACTGACCTCGCAAAGGTCTTAGCCTATTGGGATCGGATGGACGTAAAACGGCCCAATTTGAGCGCTGGCCAAGCCAATATTCGCGATCGCGCCTTGCAAGTTGCACCTCCAGTTTTGGCTGCTTAAGCAGCACGGAACGGGCCTGTTTTTCCTTGAAAATGTGGTGGTAATACACTACAATAAATATAGTGATTCAAGTTCTTGCGCCATGACTAAGCACTACATTCTCAGCGTGGACCCAACTGCCAAATATGACTGGGACCGTTGCACCCTCCGCGACCCCATCACCGCCAATCGCCCTGACCTGGCTGAGCTAATTGCCGAGGCAGTCGGCGAAGCGGCTGGCTCTTATTTGGTATCGGTCAATATTGAAGTTCAGGTATTGGAGCAGACCGCACCGAATGCTCAAACGAAGCGTCTGCTTCCCAGCGATCTGGATGCGGCAGTGCGATCGCAGCGGGTGCAGTTAGAGGAACTAGCTGCGTAATTTAGGCTGATGCCTATTGCTCTCCGGGCTGGGTTGCTGTTCTACTCAGCCTCCTATTGATTCCTGACCCTTACATTCAAGTTCTTAGTTTGCTTAGGGAAGATATTTATGAAATTCAGCATCAGCCAGTATCCTGCCGCGATCGCTCAAGCTGCTCAAGCCGTGAATGAGCTGGAGCACCAAATTGGGGAAGCCCGCCAGCATATTGCTCGCTTAGAAGGCAATGCTGATATGGTCGTGGCGTTTGAAACCAACCTAAAGAATGACAATCAGCGTAAGGCTCGCCGTTTTGAAGTCCTGCAAGTAAATCCTGAGTATCAGCATGCGATGGATGCCCTGCTGCGCCTGAGCACCGAGAAATCTAACGCTTTGGCTCATCTAGAGTATCTGCGCAATGAGTTTAGCGTCGCCAAGCTGGAAACTCGTCTCGCGATCGCTCAGCAGCTCACTGGCTTGGAAACTCGCGAGTTTGTTGGGCTTTAGTCACTTAACCGTTCAGCTTCTCTGCTCTCAAATCTGTTTTTGAGAGAAATGTAGTGGCAGTAGGACCCTTGTCCTGCTGCTTTTTTCTTTGAAATCAAGCGGTATTTCTACACTTAATTACTTATAGAAATAAATAGAAATAAAAAAGTGGCCCCCGCCGCGAGGTGAAGGTCACTTAGTGATTCAAGTTCTTAATTTAAGCCTAGTAGATGAAGGAGGTTTATGCAAGAAAATGTGGTGGAATTAATTCGAGAGCTGATGAAAACTCAGCAGATGAGTATTCGCAAAATTTCCGCGCGAATTGCTAAAGAGCATGGAGGCAGTGCTTTAGGCTATACTCAGCAAATTAATCGGATTCTGAATGATTCGGACTACGATCCTAATTTTTCTACCGTTCAAAAAGTGCTTTCTGCCCTCAATTGTTCCTTCTGGCAATTGACGACTTCTCAGACAAATTTCGACTTTAAAGCGATAGAAGGGCGTTTAGATCACTTAGATACAGAGCTTGCAGATTTAAAGCTGACGGTGGACCAACTCCGGGGATCTGTTGAAGGATTGGTGCAAGAATTACGCCTTAGCCAGCCTGAAGTAAAGCGGCCATCAGCTTCTATTCATTCGTCTAGTTAGTTTGATTATGGATACAATTCTTACGCCGACAGAAATTTCTGATTTTCGCGCTGAACTGAGCGATTATCCTCAAGCTTTAGTGGCTTTAGATGTGATTGAGGACTGTGAGGGGGATCTGGAGGATGCGGCGATCGCCCTAGCAATCCAGGTTGGGCAACAACCTACCACCTCTGAGGGTTGGATCACGAGTTTAGCGAAGCGCTGGCGGCCCAGGCTATGCCAGGCAGAATTACGAGCCGATTTGGTGGACAACCGCGTGGCGACTACCATCACACAGCTAGTCGAGACCAAAGCGTTACCTTGGGAACTGGCAACTCTCGTGAGCATCTACGCCGCTAAAGCTGGAATTGACGATTTTTGTAAGCCGCTGGAAGAAAAACTGTAGGCTTTTATGGTTTAGGCGGAAACTCCTGCGATCGCACCTCACTGGCAAAGCCTTGCACTGCTTGGGTAATGCTCTCTCGTAAGTTGGCGTAGGTTTTAACGAAAGGAGGTTGCCAACTGGAAAGCCCTAGCAAATCCGCTGTAACGAGCACCTGACCGTCGCAGTGCGGGCCAGCACCAATGCCGATAGTAGGAATAGTGAGTTTCTGGGTGATTTGCTGAGCTAAATCAGCGGGTATATGTTCTAAGACGATCGCGAAGGCTCCCGCTTGTTCGAGGGCGATCGCTTCTGCCAAAATTCGTTCTTTGGCTTCTACGGATTTGCCTTGTTGACGGTAGCCAAGTTGATGGACTGACTGTGGGGTCAGGCCGACGTGCCCCATCACGGGGATGCCAACCTGCACTAAATGAGTGACGGTATCCGCCATCGCTGGGTATCCGCCTTCTAGTTTCACGGCTTGGGCACCTGTTTCTTTGAGGACTCGCCCTGCTGACTGGATGGCTTGTTGCCAACTCTCCTGATAGCTTAAAAATGGTAGGTCAACGACAATTAGTGCTTGTTTGACTCCACGGCGAACTGCTTTAGCATGGTGCAGCATTTCTTCGAGAGTAATGGGCAATGTGGTTTCGTAGCCTAGTGCCACCATTGCTAGGGAATCTCCAACGAGGAGAATATCGGCACCTGCTTGATCCAGAATTTGAGCGAATGCGTAGTCCCAAGCGGTAAGTACGACGATGGGACGACCTTGCTGTTTCCATTGGCTCAACTGCTGGATTTTGACTGTCATATTTACTTTGCTGAACGAAGTTCTAGTCTCACTTGTTTATGTGTGCGATCGCAACTAGGCGCTAAAACCAAGAGCTTGGAGACACTTGCCCCCAAACCCCCGCTGAAGGACGGCTGCGTCCTCCAGACCTCCTCCAGACGATTTGGACTGTGAGTGTTTTGATGCTTTACTTTTCCTATTCTTGCTCCTCACTCCTCATTCCTCACTTTCCACTCCTTGCATCCTTTCCTTCGGAACGCTTCGCGAACATCCCTCCTCTTTCATCCTTACTTCTCCTTGCTCCTCTGGGCGGTTCGCGTAACAATTAAGAAAAATCACAATTTCTCAGGCTGTTTTATTAAAGACGGTTAAGCATGGCTGGGTTTGACTATGATTTGGCGATCGCGGGTGGCGGGATTGTTGGGACGCTGCTAGCTTGTGCGTTGCGGGATTCGGGGTTGCGGGTGGCGCTAATTGAGGCGCGACCTCGGACAGCGGGGTTGAGCAGACGGCAGGCTTACGCGGTGACGTTGCTATCGGGCAAGATTTTTCAGGGGTTGGGGTTGTGGCAAGAGATTCTGCCGAAGATTACGACGTTTTGCCAAATTCGGCTTTCGGATGCAGACTACCCCCACGCGGTGCGGTTTTTGCCGGAGGATTTGGGTACGGAGGCGCTGGGCTATGTGGCAGAACACAACGTCATCATGCAGGCGTTGTATGAGTGCTTAGACAACAGCCCGAACATTACGGAATTGTGTCCAGCGGAGGTGGTGCAGGCGCACTATCAACCGGATGGGGTGGAGTTGCAAGTTAAGGTTGAGGGAGAAACTCGGCTCATTCGCACCCGTTTGCTGGTAGCGGCGGATGGGTCGCGATCGCCCATTCGTCAGGAGGCTGGAATTCGCACTCGTGGCTGGAAGTATTGGCAGTCATGTATTACTTGTGTGGTTCAGCCGGAAAAAGAGCACGGCAGCATTGCCTATGAGCGGTTCTGGCCAAGTGGCCCGTTTGCGATTTTGCCCCTGCCTGGAAATCGTTGCCAGATTGTCTGGACAGCTCCCCACGCAGAAGCGAAGGCAATGGCTGACCTAGACGATGGAGCTTTCCTTACAGAACTCTCTCGGCGCTATGGCGACCAAATGGGCAAGTTATCTCTGGCTAGCGATCGCTATGTGTTTCAGGTGCAGTTGATGCAGAGCGATCGCTATACGTTATCGCGTTTGGCATTGGTGGGAGATGCGGCCCACTGTTGTCATCCGGTAGGTGGTCAAGGCTTAAACATGGGAATTCGAGATGCGGCAGCATTGGCTCAGGTGTTGTTGCAGGCACACCAAAAAGGAGAAGACATTGGTGGCTTGAAAGTGCTGCGACGCTACGAACGCTGGCGCAAACTCGAAAACCTCACAATCCTCGGCTTTACCGATTTCCTCGATCGCTGTTTCTCAACTAATTGGTTGCCTTTGGTAATCATCCGCCGCTTAGGCCTCTGGCTGATGCGAACCCTCCGCCCCCTTAAGTACTTCGCTTTGCGATTGATGACAGGTCAAACTGGGCGATCGCCACAACTAGCTAGACATTAGCATTGATAGTATGTATGAAATGGTTAGCTAAGGTAAGCCATACTCATTGCTGTTTAGTGAATAATTGGTGGATATTTCTTGAACGTATATGTCTTCTGAGCCGAACACTAAAGCGATAATTAAGATAGAAGGGTTCAAAGCAAGAGCAGAAGAACTCAAGAAATTATCGCATCAACGATATGGCCCCTCTTGGAAGAAATGGCATAGAGATGTTCAAGTTTTTCTAGAGCATACTTTTGGTGTTGGGTCTCGTCATATAGCTGATTTCAATAGCATCAGTTATTCGTTTAGCTTTGGCCCAGTTTCAGAGCAGGACGTTCAAAAGAAATGGATTGATAGTTTATCTATTGCCCAGGCAACTTTTGAATCGTTTGTACACGAAATAAACGAGTATGGCTTGCCAAAGACCCATCAAGATATTTCCGTTTCCACATTCGAAATCATGGAACGTTTATTAAAAAGATTTCATTTAGTTGCAAGACAGCTAAAAGAGAGGCATGGTGAACGTTCTACTCTTCAAATAGAAGATGAATATGATGTACAAGATCTTTTACACTCATTGCTAAAACTATATTTTGATGACATAAGGCCAGAAGAAGTATGTCCTAGCTATGCAGGTAGTAGCTCAAGAGTAGATTTCCTGCTGAAACCACAACGTGTAATGCTAGAAGTCAAAAAAACACGCAAGTCTTTAGAGGCTAAGGAAGTTGGAGAGCAATTAATTATTGATACCTCACGATACAGTGAGCATCCCGATGTTGATACATTAATCTGCTTCGTGTATGATCCAGAACTTCGTATTGGCAATCCTAAAGGACTTGCGGCAGATTTAGAGAGAAGAAGTCTGGAAAATCTTAATGTCAAAGTTTTGATTTTTCCAGAATAGCGGCTGGTTTAGCGATGAAGTTAGTCAAAGAAGCTTTAAAGGAATTACTCTTGGCGATCGCTTTTTAAAAGCTTTGTTTGAGTAACGATCCCATAAAGACAGAATAAATACCTTAACTTGGGTCGAGAATGAGGTGTTGATGGCATGAGGACGCTAGAAGAAATTAGACAGTGGTTGGTACAGCATAAGGCTGTATTACAAGAGCGATATAAAGTTAGCGAATTGGGAATTTTTGGCTCTTATGTGCGGCAAGAGCAAACAGAAACCAGTGATGTTGATCTATTAGTAGAATTTTCAGAGATTCCTAGTTTATTGAAGTTTGTTAACTTGGAGAATTATCTCAGCGATAATTTGGGAGTTAGAGTTGATCTGGTGCACAAAGCTGGTCTCAAACCCCGAATCGGAGAGCGGATTTTGAGAGAAGTGGTTTATTTATGACCAGACGGCAACTTGAAGACTATTTACAGGATATTCTGGACGCGATTGTCGCTATTGAGCAATTTACAGCAAATATTGAGTTTGACGCATTCTCACAAAATCTAGAAAAAATTTTTGCGGTTTCAAGAGCAATTGAAATTATTGGTGAGGCTGTGAAGCGAATTCCCGAGCCTGTCAGAAGTCAATATCCTAATATTCCTTGGAGGGACATTGCAGGAATGCGGGATAAGCTGATTCATGACTACTTCAATACAGATGTAGAAATCATTTGGAGAGCGGTTCAGGAGGATATTCCAGAGCTACGAACTATGATTTCTTGCGTTCTAGAAGATTTAAGGAGATAATCTCCTGCTTGCAGACGAACTAATTCTCGCGATCGCCTCTTTCAGTGCTTGTCCTGTAAGCAAGACTACAATTTTCGGCTAGACTACGGAAATCATTCGGTAGTTTGCGATGAAAGACCAAGCCTGGGACGAGTTTTTGAGTGAACTGCCCCTGATATTAGCAGGGCCAATTCTGCAACATACAGACTCAGAATCAGTCACAGTTTGGTTAGCCCTGAGACAGCCGTGTCAAGTAGCACTCAAGATATACGAAACGACAGATCAAGGTGAAGTTTTAAGCGACTGCTTGTTAGAAGGAAGCCGCTCTACGGTAGCGCTGGGCAAGTTCCTGCATGTCCTGGCAGTGACAGCTCATGCTACTAAGCAGCAGCTCACAAGCGATCGCATCTATGCTTACGATCTCCGGTTTGAAACCCTAGAGCCAACACCTATTTCCTATACGCTGCTACAAGCTTTATGTGCTGATAATTTTCCTACTGTCAGCATCAGCTACTTTACTCATGAGAAACCAACTTTTGCTTTGTCTCCAGCTCGACTGCAAGATCTGCGAATAGCACAAGGCTCCTGCCGCAAACCTCATGGCAATGGCTTCGATGCCCTACCGCTACTCGACTGTCTGATTGAGGAGACGGCAAACCAACCTCGGCATCGTCCTCATCAGTTGTTTTTGACTGGAGATCAAATTTATGGAGATGATGTGGCAGATCCCTTGCTGTGGGTAGCCAGCCATCTCGGCGATGCGCTTCTAGGTTGGAAAGAGAAGCTACCCATAGGACGGCGGGAGCCGAATGACGTGGTTTATCGCACACCTGACGAACTACCCGCCGGACAACGCGCTGAGGTGGCGACTACCCAGGCGGGCTTTACAGCAGGGTTAAGAAATCAACGTGCTAAGACAACGAGCCATCTCCTGAGTTTGGGCGAGTACTACGCATCTTATATCCTCGCTTGGTCTCCGGTTTGTTGGCCCAACCCTATCCCTTTGGGCAAAGAGATGCCTTGCGATCGCAAGGCAATTCGAGCTTGGGACCGAGAAGCTAGGGATATGCGGCAGTTTATTCATACCCTCTGGAAAGTGCGGCGGGCTCTTGCCAATGTTCCGATGTACACCATCTTTGATGATCATGATGTTAGTGATGACTGGAACCTGAATCAAGCTTGGTGTTTGCGGGTGTTGGGCCGACCGCTAGGGCGACGAGCGGTGCAAAATTCTCTGTTGGCGTATGCTGTGTTCCAAGCTTGGGGCAACACACCAGAGCAGTTTGCCGCAGGAAGCTCAGGCGAAAAATTATTAGCTGCGGCTCAAGCCTGGTCTGCTTCGGAGGGGACGGACAAAACAGCTTATGAGGCGATCGCTCGTCATGTGGGAATGCCTAGTCCTGACTCCCTCACAGGCTTACCCACCTTCGTCTCCGATGGACCTGTGCTGGTGTTAGAACGGCATCCGGAAGCTATCACTTGGCACTATACAGTCCGGAGCGCTTGCCACGAAGTTTTGGTGTTGGATACGCGCACTTGGCGAGGTTATCCCGCCGATGAAAAAGCGATCGCTCCACCCATGTTGTTGTGCCCTCAAGCGTTCAAGCGGCAACTCACTTTACCTCTGCAAAATACAGACAGCCTCCAAGCTACCTTTATCATTGCCCCAACCAATGTGTTTGGGATGAAAGTGATTGATTGGATTCACCAGTGGCAGTTAAGCAAGAATAAAGTATTTGCTACAGATGTCGGCGATGCTTGGAACGTCAATACTGAAGCTCTAGCCCAACTCCTGACTACCTTGTTTGAGCAGCGCCAACAAGTGATCGTGATGTCTGGGGATATCCATTACAGCTCAGTGGTGCGTCTATCTCATCAAAGCAATCCACCTTCTACTGCTCCAGCCTCTGTCTTGGTGCAATTAACTTGTAGTGCGCTGAAGAATGAAGAAACTATAACTCGACTGATTCACACACGGTTAAAGGATTGGCTCCTACCAGAAAAGACACGTTACTGGATGGGCTGGAGCAACTCGCCCGATATGGTAGAGCTTTCAACCAAACAGTTGCCCCGCCTCCGCCGTGGAGCCTTTTCTTTAACTGAAAAGCGTTCTGGCAGAGCGATCGCCTCTCTCAAAAAGGATAATCTTTCATCTACTCCACCCGATTGGACCTGTGCTTTAGAATGGGTGCCACGAGATCAGACGCGGATTTCTCCGTTTGGCGCTGAGGTGCCGTGGTTGCTACCTCCTTGGAGACGAGCAAGGAACATTAGACACCGCTGGTTACAACCTCTCTTGCTTTGGAGATATCGCTGGTTCCAGGATGGGCGAGAAGTCGTGGGATTAAACAACTTAGCAGTGATTCAGTTTGAGCCTACGGCTAGCAGTGGAGCTTATGCGATCGCTCAATATCTCTACTGGTTCTCGCCTTGGCAGCCAACTCAAATTGTTTATAGCTCCTTTGTTAGCTCCGTTGCTCCGAATCAAACGCTGCTGGCAAAGATGCAGCCTCCGCATCATCCTATAAACCATCTTGATTGAGTCTTTTCGCGGAGTAGGTATGTTTGGGAGGAGTGGTGTATGTCAGCGTTGACCGAAGCTCTTAACCGGATTCTACATTGGCTGCAACAGTATAGTCCTAATGCTATATCAGGTTTCGCACCAGGGTTGCCGCTGGTAGAGATTGAAACCAAGCTGAGCCAGTTACCTTTTCGGGTATCCCAGGAAGTCTATGAACTGTATCAATGCCGAAATGGCAACCCGTACGATGGAGTCTTCGTCTATCACCGCTTACTCGACTTAGACGGTGCCTTGGAGTACGCAGCGGCAATTAATAAATCTTATTGGCGGGAAGTGCGAGAACAGGACGGAGATCCGCAATATCTTTTTCCAGTGTTGGACTTTGATGGGGAGTACTTTGCGGTTCCCGGGGGAGATGCCTCAAGTCCTCATACGTCTGTATTTCATATTGGTTGCGATGATGGCTCCCTTAGCCTTGCTTTCACCAGTCTGACAAACATGATGTTGGCGATCGCAGAGTGCTATGAAACCGGAATTTACACCCACATCAATGGAGATTTAGAAGTTGCAGATGTGGTGCGATTTGGTGAAGTTCGCCGCAAATACAATCCAGATACTGTTGCCGCTCTCTATGCTGATGGTTGGTAGCTGGACTCTAACTCCAAGATAATTAAGCATGAGCATCTAACATTGCACAGTGCTTGAGTGTATAGGCAGATCTAAAACTGTAACAACCTTAGCTTGGGTCGTTGAAAGTGGCAGATTAGAACTAGATGAACCCTGCTTAAGTTGAGAACAATGGCACTCTTTCGACATCTAGAACCGATCATTTCGCCGATGCTGTTGGTTGGTTTACTCGTTAATGGATCTACACCAGCACCTACCGCTGCATCTACACCAAAACCAACCCCTGCGGCGATCGCCCAATGTACGCTGGTTTACAGACCCAGTATTACCCTCAGCTATCGTCCAGAGCAGCAAGCCAAACTAACGATTCGGCGCGATCGCAAACCCGCTAAGATAACACTCAATAATTTTGAGTTTCAAGCTCTCTATTATGACGAGCCAGATCGTGGACAGTCGGTGCAACTAATTGTCACCCCAATCGTGAAACCAGGGGTCAACAATTTACCGATCGCCAGTCAGGTCTACCAGCTTCAATCTGGACAGCTACCCCGCAATCAATTTGGGAGAGGTCAAGGTTTTACGGGATCAAATTCCGTCTTCAATCCCAAAGATTTTAGTGAATTGCAATATTCCTGTGTCAGTAGCTCCTAGAGTTCTACGAGTACAGCAGTGCGAATGAAACGGCGAACTTTTCTCACCTTGTTCAGCGGTAGCGTGCTAGCGCCAGCAGGCATAAACTACAGACAAAGCCAATCAGCCACAAAAATGGATGAACTTTGGTTGGATTTAGATCATTGGCTGAGCGAGCACCTCCCTGAAGTGCTGGCAGATCTCAATTCTGGTTGCTCTAGTGAACAACTCAGTGAGTTGGAGTATCGCTTAGATTGCAATCTCCCTGAAGACTTTAAAGCTTTTTATAGACATCACAATGGACAAAAGGGGAACACTACAGGACTATTTTTAGGACTGGAATTCTTGGATACGGACAACATCTATAGTGAGTGGCTCGCTTGGCGTGACCTGGCTTTAGAAGATGAGGAGCTTGCAACTGCGATTGAGAGTGAATCTTTCCCTCAGGATGCTATTAAAACTTTATACATCAACTTGAAATGGATTCCGATCGCCCGTGATTGGACAGGCAATCATCTAGGCATAGATCTAGACCCTGGTCCTACAGGTACATTTGGGCAGGTGATCAACTTCGGAGCTGATGAAGATAGGAAATTTGTGCTGGCTCCTTCGCTAACAGGCTTTATAGCTTGGATGCTCGATCAATATCAATCAGGCAACTATCAAGCTAACGAGCGATCGCTAGCGCTTCAAGATCCGCCAAATCAGCATTTCTTGGATGTCGTCCCTTTGGTGTTTGGCGGCAACTAACTGTAGATCAGTTGAAGTAGGTGCTTCGTCTACCTCAACTGATCTACAAGAGATCTAATATCCAGTGACAACACCCCACATGTAGTCTTCGAAAGGGCCTTCACCCAGATCCACCGAGTATTTGCGGCCCCAGCTATAGCAGTCGAAACGGATATGACCGCTGTCATGTTGATACCAAACCCCATCATCGATCTGCAAGTTGCCAAGATAGGACACCCAATGGTTGGGGTAGGCGATCGCAGGGGCAGAGCCTTGCAGCATGGAAGCGTCAATCAATAAGAAGGCAACACCACCTTGCTTTCGAGCCGCTTGAGCGCTGCGCATGGCATCGAACTCGCCATAGATAAAGGTTGATTCAAAATTCACTTGGTCATAACCTAGAATTTCGTAGATCCAGCCTTTCATCTCCCACGGAGTCGTGATACCTGCAATATTATTCACAAGTCCGCTAGAGCTAGCATCAACGGGAAAGACCAGGTTCTCAGTGTCTCGCAGCGTCGCAATCAACATCCAATCGGCAACCGAAATACCGTCACGGACTTTGCTATTTCGCAACCCATCCGCAGGTCTAACCACTTTCGTGCGGCTCTGAAACTGCCCTGTTTCATACAAAGACTGACAGATAGAAACATAGCGAGCAGGCTGCTTAGACACTAACTCATATACGATCGCCGTAGGGCCACAAAAGGGTGTGTAGCTCTGGTTGACAGCGAAGGGATTGAGCACCGTAGCCCGAATATCGGCTAGGAGAGCGGCTTTTTCGATGTAGGGCCAAACACCAGGCTGAGGCGATCGCTCAAAGGCTGCGATCGCCGCTTGCACGGGGTCAACATCTGGGACTTCTACGACTTGATACCAGAGCTTGTAATTTGCGCCGTCTTGAGTAAAAGATACAGCGCTATCGGTTATCCCTGTTTCAATTCTGGCTGAGCCTAAAAAATCATCTCCGTCTGGAGAATCTTCGTCCCACAGCTTAATATCGATGTTGTTTCTAAAGTTGTAAGTTCGATTGAGGGTCCAAGCTTGGCCGTTATTCAGGCTGGTCTTTAAATAAGGCTGAAGTGCTCCATCGGCAAAGACTTCGAGGCGGCACTCGTCGGCACCCCAATCTTCTGATTCATAGCACTTCATTTGTTTGAGAATTAGCTGACGCATAAAAATCTCCTAGGCAGTGACAATTTTCAGGTTGATGATTCAAGCTTCATCGCCTGTCCCAGGAGTTTCTGAAACCATCCGCTAATTAATACCAAAAAAAGATCTGGCACACTGGCTGAGCTGAAGTTTCCATAGAAGAGAAATAAGCGATGGAGGACCAGGAAAACTGGGAGACGTTGCGATCGCACTATCGTACTTACTGCTTGCTCACACACAGCCAATTATTTAACTGCCCACCCCTCTTACCCTGACGAGCGGTGCTATTTTTGGACGATCGTTTTACACTGACCTTGGTTATTATCTGAATTTGCCTACCAACGGGGAGACGACAGCAACAACTAATAGCTGCTAAAACGTTACGAGTGTTGGCCCTTTAAGTCATGCCATCCCTCTGACTCTTCATTGTGTTTCTATCCGTGATAGCTACGTGAATCGGTATTTAGCAGCTTTCTCTCAGCTACTCAGGACGGCTGGAGTAGCGATCGCCTTAATCTGTTTATTGGTGCTGAGTCCGACTTTAGCTCAGGCGCAATCTACGGCAAAAGCACCTGTAGTTCTAGATGGCCGCACCGTGTTTCGCGTCAGTGCTTCAGGAGATTTTAGCGCTCAAGACCGAGCCGATTTAATCAACTTGCAACTGCGAGAAGTGGTTCAAACTTTAGAACCAGCAGTCGTTGAGGTGGAAGAGCGCAATCAGTTACCTACCATTGTCATCAACGATCGCTATCTGCTGACAGTGACGGAGCGGGATACGATTCTGGCTCGCACGCCGATGGACCAAGCATTGCTCTGGGCAGAACAAATTCAGGCCTTAGTCCACGAATCCCAGACTGAGCGTGGCGATGAGTTTGTTCGAAAGGCGTTGCTGATCGCGGCTAGTGTTCTGCTAGTTGACTTGCTCCTGCATTTGTTGCTAGGGCGTTTTTGGCAGTACTCCTTGCGCCCTGGATTTCAGCGGCTGTTTCCCAACTTGAATGCAGTACCTGAGGGACAACCTCGTTTGCTCGATCTGCTGCTTTATCTAAGCTTGGCGATCGCTCGCAGCATTCTCTGGCTAGGGTCAGTCTTCTATGTCATGAATCTGTTTCCGGTGTCCCGGCGATGGACCTACAGCGCTATCAGTGCGTTGATGACGAGTTTTACCGCTCCCATCATTAGCTTGGGCAAGCAAGCCTATTCGATCATCGATTTGCTGATTCTGGTGGGTTTGCTGCTAGGTTTAGTCGGTTTAGCGGGAGCCGTTACCAATGTCCTGCGATCGCGAATTTTGAGTGTCTCTGGCATCAACCGCAGTGCTCAAGAAGCAGTTGCTATCATCACCAAGTACACGTTGATCTTCATTGGCTCCATTGTACTGCTGCAAATTTGGGGCTTGGACATCACCTCACTAGCGATCGTGGCTAGTGCCTTGGGAGTAGGGATTGGCTTTGGCTTTCAGGATATTGCCAAGAATTTTGGTAGCGGCGTAGTGCTGTTATTTGAGCGACCCGTGCAGGTGGGTGACTTTGTCGAGGTCGGAGAATATCAGGGCACGATTGAGCGCATTGGAGCCCGCAGCACGATTATTCGCACCCTCGACCAGATCTCGATCATTGTGCCGAATTCGCGCTTGCTAGAAGGAGAGGTGAAAAACTGGACCTACCATAGCTCCATTGTTCGTTTGCACCTGCCTGTGCACGTGGCCTATCACTCAGAACCTAATCTGGTGCGCCTCACGCTGCTAGAAGCGACCAAGGCTCATCGGGGAGTTCTAACTGTGCCGCCGCCCCAAGTCTGGTTTCAAGGATTTGGCGAACATGCACTCAACTTTGAACTGTTGGTGTGGACAGCGGAGCCAAGCAAGCAATTTTTTCTAAAGAGTGAGCTTTACTTTCGTATAGAAGCACTACTACGGCAACGCCAGATCGAGATTCCTTTACCGCAACGAGATTTACATATCCGTTCTGGCTCGCTAGAACTCTCTCCTCAACTGCAAAAAGCAATTCTACAACTGTCAGCTAAGTTGCAGGTGGACGCTCTCGGTGAACCTGAGACTGCAAATAATGGCAACCATGATTAGAAAACAAGATCCTTAAATGCTCAAGCTAAATCTGTAATTGAGCCTTGAATCATAGCAAGGAGATGCGCGATCGCCCTTTTGGGTGAAGGGTAGTAAGGGCGATCGCTTAGAAAGAACTTCTCGACACTCAGTATTAGGTAAAAAGCCAATCTTCTCGGCAATACTGCCAGAATGGTAACTCTTTTTAGAGAGAGTTAGTAGATTTTTGCTGACAATTTTAATTTTTATAACGCTTTGCGTTTTTAAGGTAATTCTTCTCGAAATTATGAGCTAAGCGCATAAAAAACGAAGCCCAACCTATTGAGTGATCTGCAATAAGCCCAACTAAAACTCTGTAGGTTCAAATTTCAAAATACTTATTCAGTAACCCCGAAATGAACAGTTTAATCAATGCCCCTGAAAGAACTGATCGATCCATTCAAGTTTTAGACCGACGACTAACCTCAAGATTAAAACCTGCTCTGTTGCAAGAAGCCATTGAAGGCTTTATGGATGGCATTTTGCTCTTAACACCCGCTGGTGACTGGGTGCATGGCAATTCTTACGCCCGCCAAGTTTGTGGTCAGCTAACTCAGAACTTAACCCAACCCCATCGTGCCCCTCAGCAAATTTGGCTGGTTTGTGAGGTTCTAGTGAAAAATCACCAACGAAGTAGCTCAGCCTTAGTTGTGGAGTCAGAAGTTACTACGCCTAATTTCAATACTATTCGGGTGCGGGCTAGTTGGCTGAAGCCTGAGAACAGCGAATCTCCATTTGTATTAGTCACCCTTGAAGACCGGTATCAAGCGATGCAAAATAAAGCGATCGCGGAAGTACAGCAATATCGTCTCACACCACGAGAAGCAGAAGTTTGGTTACTGTATCAAGACAACTATTCTTATAAAGAAATTGCCACAAAGCTATACATCACAGTTAACACTGTGAAGCGGCATATGAAAAGTATTCATGCCAAAAGAAAGGGAGTTTTGGAAATAGAATCCTAGCGTGCGATCGCTTCCAAAAGCTAGCCAGTACGGTTAGAGTTCTTCTAATCGCTTCGGTAGCTTTTGGAGATCAGGAAGTTCTAACAAATCTGGTTCAGGTGCTTGGGCGGGAAGGGCTAGAGGCTGGACCTCAGTTCGCTCTAGCTCGACCAGTTCTTTCTCTTCTTCCTTGACTGGAATTGAGAGCAGGATTGGTAAAGGATCAGGTTTTTGTTCGATCCAGCAAGCCGCCGTTGGCAGCGTTGCTTCCAAGTCGTCTAAGGGGCGGGGAATCACCATGACGGCGTGCAATTCTCCGATCCGCTCAGCTTCTTGCATCCCGATCTCAACTGCGATCGCCACATCTGCTACAGAGCCACGAATAATTGCTGTACAGAGGCCAGCTCCAGTTGTCTCGTAGGCAGCTAACTGCACATCCGCCGATTTGAGCATGGCATCTGCGGCACCAACCATCGCCGGAAAGCCTCTAGTTTCCAGCAGACCTACGGCTAAGTTACTTAAACGGCTTTGGGAATTTTCTAAAGCTAACTCGGCTAAGCGAGTGCCGATGGGTAATACGGCTTCTAGGTTGGGTAGGGGTCGAGGAATGACTACGGCAGACACCAGTTCCCCAAACTTCTCAGCAGTTTCCGCCCCCATCTCCACCGCCAGGCGGACATCTGCAATTCTGCCCCGGACCACCGCAGTGCAAAAGCCACTGCCTGTTTTTTCGTAGCCAATTAAAGTCACACCCGCCGACTTGAGCATCATATCGGCAGTGCCAATGATGGCGGGAAAACTCTGGGTACAGACGAGACCGAGAGCGCTTTCCTTGAGGCTTTGGATGCGACGGAGCCGTTCAGAGGCAGGAGGAATGTTCGGAGGTGTCATCATCTAAACCTTAATCAGAACCTATAGAAGCGGAGTATTCGGGTCATGATTCTTCCTTAAATTGTAGAAGTCGTTAGCCGAATTCTCCGCCCTCCTTAGGCATCATTCGCTAAATCATCATTAATTGGTTGATTGAGCGCTTGTCGATGGGGTAAGAGCGTTCCCAACAACCGATTGATATAAGCCTGCCCATACACTTGAGTCGGTGGCGGCTCCGGAGATTTTGTTGCTAGGGCGGATTGATCTGGGGTCGGCTTCGAGGCTGCCTCTGGTGTTGCAGTGGTCTCGCTCGGTGCCGATGTCGTAGTTGCAGCAGTAACAGGCTCAGATTTGGCAGATGCAGGTTCAGGAGGTGTTTGCGCACTCACTCCTGAACCATTCTCCACAGCTACTTGACGGCTTGAATCTCCATACAAAGAGCCAGAGGGTAACAACTGTCCTGCCTCAATCGCACAATTGAAGAGGGTAGCAGAGGAACCGATGCAGGCGTTCGCGCCAATGGTCACTTCACCGATGACTAGAACACCTGCACCCAAGTTCACGCCTTCTTGCAGCTCCAAAGTTCCTTTGTAAGCATGCAGGACGCTGCCCATGCCGATACATACTCCCGCATTAATGATGATCCGGCTGTTAGATTCTGCTTGAATCAGCACTCCCGGTGCGATCGCAACGCTTGGATGAATTGTCACGTCACCCCGTACATAGATTTCAGGATTTGCAGGGGGGTGAAGTGGTGGCAAAGACATGAGCGTGGGCACCTCTAGGGTCAAACAAGAATCGGCTGTATTAGGTGACCTTGGCAGATCAGAACCTCCACCGGAATTTACATCATCAACGCTGAGCGACTGCGGTAGGCTGCTGAATCAAGAGTTCCAACACCCGCCGCTTAGCTTTGGGGTCTACGCCAATTAAGCGGACATACTCCCCTTCATGCTCACCCGCGATCGCCCTGAGCGAAGCGAGCACTTCAGATTCGTTATTGCTTTGGATGGAGGGGCCACTCTTCCAAGAACTGGTGCGATAACGGCGCTCATCTGCGTACTCGGTACCGATGCGGCAACCTTGATTTAACAGTTGGCGAACCTGTTGTTGCACTTCCGCAGGCAAACCACTGCTGGAACCAGAGCTGGTTGCAGCGCTTCTATGGCCGTTGCTTGCAGAACTGCTGTAGCTGCTAGCACCATTGCTGCTGTGACTGCTGGCTTGACCACTAGGCTGACTATTCCGGCTGCTATCGCCAGGACGTTGAATCACTTGTTCAACGACGCGACGCTTGGCTTGGGGGTCTACGCCGATTAAGCGGACATACTCGCCTGTATGTTCTGCCAAGAAGGCTTCCAAAGCTGCGATCGCCTGAGATTCGCTGCTGGCTTGAATCGAAGGACCGCTCTTCCAGGAGTTAGTGCGGTAGTGGCGCTCATTAGCGTACTCGGTGCCAATGCGACAGCCTTGATTTAGCAGTTGTCGAACTTGATCGCGTAGGTCTCCACTCACAGTGGAGCTAGCACTTGATGCTGAGCTAGAGGCACTGGAGGTAGCGACACTGCGGGTGGTGCTATGGGTCTGAGCACCAGACTCCTCGCCAGGGCGTTGAATAATGATTTCGCCTACCCGTTGTCTGCCTTTGGGGTTAATGCCGAACAGTCGCACATATTCCCCCTGATGCTCGTTGAGGCAAGCTTCTAGATCAGCAAATACCTGACCTTCATGGGTGGATTGAATCGGAGAACAGCTCGTCCAAGAGTTCATCCGGAACCGACGTGCATCCACATGCTCCGTACCAATTTGATAGCCTTGGTTGATCAAGCTACGAATTTGCTGTTGGACATCAGCAGGGAGCTTGCTACCGCTAGCGCTAGCGGTGTAGCTGGATTGGTAAGTGCTGTGGTTGGCGTTGTTGCTACTACGGCTGGTGGCGCTGCTAGAGGCAGTTACTTGCGGATCACCAGGACGCTGAATAATTAATTCAGAAACCCGCTGCTTACCCTTGGTGTCGATGCCGAACAGACGGACGTATTCCCCCTGATGCTCGGCTAGGCAAGCTTGTAGTGCCGCGATCGCTTGAGATTCGCTATTCGCCTGAATGGGAGTGCAGCTTTGCCAGGAATTGGTACGGAAGCGACGCTGATCCACGTGCTCAGCTCCAATTCGGTAACCCCCAGCCATAAGTTGGCGCACTTGTTGCAGTACTTCTGAACTTAGTTGCATAGTTGACTCTTGATGGTTGCGATTGCCAGAACCCTGATCTACCTTAGGGGTATCAAGCCCAGAGGTATGAGGCTCCGTTGATTTATTACGAATGGGTATGGTACAAGCAATATCTTCAGCAGAGAGATAACCAGAACGCAGTGCACCGTTGATGCCCACCACGTGCCTCGCAAACTCAATATCCGAAGGTTCTACATCGGGGAGGCGATCGGCCTGATGCTGACTAGTAACGACTGCACCGGAGGGCACATACCGACCCGGCGGAATTTCCACATCCTGGATCAAAGCATGCATCATCACAATGCAGCCTTTGCCGATCCGAGCGTTAAACACTGTGGAGCGGAAACCAATAAAGCAGTCATCTCCAACATAGGCTGGCCCGTGAATCAAAGCCTTGTGCATAATCGAAGCATTGCTGCCGATCCAGACAGAGTATTGATTCTGGTCATCCCCAAGCACTCGGCCCTTGTCTAGACCATGAATTACCACTCCGTCTTGAATAGTGGTACCCGAACTGATGTAGAACGGACTGCCCTCATTCGCTCGGATATGGGTTCCAGCAGCAACAAGGACATTGGCACCAATATGAACATCTCCAGTAATGTTGGAGACAGAGTGGACGTAAGCCGTCTCATGAATCTGCGGTTGGGCCAAGCTTTTGGACCACGGAGTGGGAGGGGCCGCAGGACTGCGGACTACCATAACTGATATCTCCTAACTGAAATAGCCATGCTGGCTTTCAGCAGTAATGGTTGATTAGGGCAGGTGTAGACCCGCCCCGACGAGAACTGCTGGCTCAGACTTGCAAGAACAGCCAACAATTCATGACCCAGTTGGCTGCTAAGCAACTGTTAGTGGGCGACTAACGATAGACCTCGTTCTTGCTATAAAGCCGGGAATTGTCAACCGTAACCGTGTCAATAATTGCCACTACAAGCGCATCAATCGGGCGCTTTTCTTGGCTAGAAGGCTGACGAGCTGCGCTTCCTCGGCTGATCAGTACCCATTCATCCAACCCTGCCCCGACACAATCTGCTGCTACCTCATACTCTGGTAAAAGGTTGCCATTTTCATCGATCAGCTGCAACAAGAGGAATTTACTACCCTGTAGACTGGGGTCTTTCTGTGTACTGACAACCGTGCCGCGAACTTTAGCAATTAGCATTCAAGCCTAGGGTCTGGTGTAGGGGAGAGAGCGAGGACCATTTACGCTCTCGCGGAACTGTTCCACTGCCTCAGTGTAACGGATAGGTAACACGTACTCCAGGTTTTCGTGAGGGCGAGCAATCTGGTGGGTAGACAACACTTGCCCCCCATTCACCCGCTTCACAGATTCAATCCCTGCTGCGATAGATGCTTGGACTTCAGAAATGTCGCCGCGCACAATGACGGTGACACGACCACTACCAATTTTCTCGTAACCAACTAGGGTGACGCGAGCGGCCTTGACCATTGCGTCTGCGGCTTCCACAATCGCTGGGAAGCCTAAGGTCTCGATCATACCCACTGCAATTGCCATGAGTTTTGACTCCTTTCTCTCTTTGAGCGCTGGATTAAAAAATACTGAACCAAAGCTTGATAGCCTTGGCCGCCGGAATCAGGTCCGGAACTGTTCCACCGCCTCGGTGTAGCTCATGGGCAACACATATTCTAGGTTTTCGTGGGGACGAGCAATGATGTGGGTCGATAGCACTTCACCACCGTTAACCCGCTTCACAGACTCCACACCAGCCGCTACAGAAGCCTGAACTTCAGACACATCACCCCGCACGATCACGGTGACGCGACCGCTACCGATTTTCTCGTAGCCGACTAAGGTTACGCGAGCGGCTTTAACCATCGCATCTGCGGCTTCTACAACAGCTGGAAAGCCTCTGGTTTCAATCATGCCCACTGCAATTGGCATCGCTTATCTCCCGGATTAGATAAAAATATTGGAATGAACTGAGCTGAAAAATTCACGGAAAGGGTCATTGTTCCAGCGTCAGCGGATCTTTTAACATCCTGTGTTAAAGAATAGAGGACGGTCTATTCATTGGCAATATAAGACAAAATGATATTATCTAATAACGCTTATTATTAAATTTAATTAATTCTGCTTGAAGTGCTAACTCCATTGAATATTAGTTTTCTTTAAAAAATCAATTTAAAGGTCAATTTTGTGCATCTGAAAGTTTTTTAGCAAAAAACTTACTTTCTCAGGCGTTTTTTAGGCTTTTTGATGATGGCAACTATCTCGGCAAGCTGCGCCGCTGGACGTTTGTTAAAGCGCTCAGTAAAGGCTGAAATTGAAATCTGCCCTGGGTTAGAATCTTGAGCTGACATAAATTTAGACCAACGAATTTAGTCGGGTGCTGGAGAGAAATCTAGCAAGAATTATGGATGTCCTTATGAGATGATGGATTAAATAAGGGATTGAGATCTCTGCTGCAATGAACGGGGCGACGTAATAGTCGAATCATCCCTGACCATAGCGGCAGATACGTTTGCGATCGCGTTGCTAAAAGGCCAAGTTATGATTACTTATATAAGTAAAAGTTAGGATTGCCTTTGATGATTTTTTGGCGAATAAACCCTAGATTTATCGGGGTTGAGGCGTTAAGCTGGATATTAATAAAGATTTAATCCACTGATTAATAGGCCACTTTTAACTGAGCTCTCTGGGGTTGGTTCGCTGACTCTGGGGAGTTTCTAAGCAGCACTAGATGGTGAAGTTTCAAGGGCGATTTCAATGAACCAGTTTCTCCTCCAGTCCAGCTGGTGGGTTCCCTTTTATGGGTTACTGGGTGCGCTCATTACCCTGCCGTGGTCAACCGGCATTGTGCGTCGCACCGGTCCCCGACCAGCCGCTTACCTCAATATTTTGATGACGGTTGTTGCCTTGGTCCATGGCACGTTGCTCTTCCGAGGGACTTGGAACCAAGCGCCACAGCAGTACATAGTTCATTGGCTGAGCGTGGCTGATTTAGACTTGTCCTTTGCCCTCGACATCTCTTCGGTTAGCGTCGGGGCGATGGAATTGATCACAATTCTGAGCTTCCTGTCGCAGCTCTTTGCCTTGGGTTACATGGAGAAGGATTGGGCCTTGGCTCGCTTCTTTGCCTTGATGGGATTTTTTGAGGCAGCGATGAGTGGCTTAGCTCTGAGTGACTCACTGTTTCTCAGCTATGGGCTTTTGGAACTCCTGACGCTGTCTACCTATTTGCTAGTAGGTTTTTGGTACGCTCAGCCCTTGGTTGTCACTGCGGCTCGTGATGCTTTTCTAACCAAGCGGGTAGGGGATTTGCTGCTGTTGATGGGGGTAGTGGCTCTCTCCAACATGGCGGGCAGCTTAAATTTTTCCGATTTATATGAATGGGCTGAAACAGCAAATTTATCACCTGTAACGGCAACGTTGCTCGGTTTGTCTTTGATTGCAGGGCCTGCGGGCAAGTGCGCTCAGTTTCCGCTGCACCTTTGGTTAGATGAAGCGATGGAAGGCCCGAACCCCGCTTCGGTGCTACGAAATTCTCTAGTGGTCGGTTGTGGCGCTTATATCTTGATTAAGTTACAACCCATTTTGGGCTTGTCCCCTGTGGTACTAGCCACGTTGGTGGTGTTAGGGGCAGTAACGGCGATTGGGGCTGCTTTAGTAGCGATCGCCCAAATAGATATCAAGCGGGCCTTGTCTCATTCCACCAGTGCTTACTTGGGTTTGGTGTTCATTGCAGTGGGTATGCAGTGGAGCGGGTTTGCCCTTTTGGTGCTGTTTACTCATGGAATTGCCAAAGCCTTGCTATTCATGAGTGGCGGCTCGGTAATCATCACCACCAACAGCCAGGATCTAACAGAGATGGGTGGCTTGTGGTCCCGGATGCCAGCAACCACGATCGCTTTTTTGGTGGGGATTGCGGGTCTAGTGGGCTTATTCCCCCTGGGAGGCTTTTGGGCGCTAGAGCGAGGGGTGGATGTTTTCTGGACGGAGCACCCATGGATCGTAGCAATTTTGTTGATTGCCAATGCCTTGAGTGCCATTAATTTGACGCGGGTATTTCGCCTGGTGTTTTTAGGCGCTGCGCAGCCTAAATCTCGACGAGCTCCAGAAGTACCTTGGCAAATGGCAGTACCGATGGTGAGCTTGACCATCCTGACGCTGCTCGTACCCCTGATGATGCAAAAGCTGTTGTTGTTACCTGACTGGAGTTACTTGAATCTAGGGGCGGTCCTCCTACTAGTTCTTTCAGGTGCGATCGGTTGTGGGATAGGGGCAACGATTGGCTTGACCCGAACTTTGTCCAGACCAATTTTGATTCCATTGAGATTTGTGCAAGACTTGCTGGCTTACGATTTCTACGTCGATCGCTTGTACCGCGTCAGTGTGGTGCTGAGTGTGGATGTACTGTCTCGGCTTACCTCTTGGTTCGATCGCTACGTGGTTGATGGCTTTGTCAACTTTGTGGGTATTGCCTCCATCTTTAGTGGTGAGACGTTGAAGTACAGTGCTTCGGGCCAAAGCCAGTTTTATGCTCTGATTGTTTTTCTGAGCATTACCTTCTTGGGCTTGTTTATGAACAGGTCTCTTGTGAATGGCATCATCAATTTTCTGATGGGTTCATCAGCGTAAGGAGGAGAGATCATGCTCAGTGGCTTAATCTGGATACCTGTTTTGGGAGCAATTTTGGTGGCATTTTGGCCTCAAACTTTGGCTTCCCATCGTTATCGGACCCTGGCTTTGGTGTTTGCCATTATCACCTTAGGTTTGTCGGTGGCATTGGCGAGTCAGTTTATCCAGCTCGAACCAGGACAACAGTTTCAAGAAGCACTACCCTGGTTAGATAACTTAGGACTGACCTATCGCCTGGGAGTCGATGGTTTGTCATTGCCCTTGGTCGTGATGAATTGTCTCCTCACTGGCGTTGCTATTTACAGCACTGATGGAGAAATTCAGCGGCCTCGACTTTACTATGGCTTGCTCCTGTTGCTCAGTGCTGCTGTGACTGGGGCGTTTTTAGCGCAGAATTTGCTGCTGTTCTTCTTGTTCTATGAAGTAGAACTAATTCCGCTGTACCTGCTGATTGCCATTTGGGGTGGAGCTCGTCGGGGTTATGCAGCTACCAAATTCCTGATTTACACCGCCATTTCTGGGGTGTTAGTTCTGGCTTCATACTTCGGCCTAGCTTGGCTGAGCGGCTCTTTCAACTTCGACTACGAAACTGTCATCGCCCATACGCTCCCACTGGGACAGCAGGTGGTGCTGCTAAGCCTGCTTTTGATAGGGTTTGGCATCAAAGTTCCTCTCTTTCCTTTCCATACTTGGTTGCCCGATGCTCACGTAGAAGCTTCTACTCCCATTTCAGTAATGCTGGCGGGTGTATTGCTCAAGCTGGGCACTTATGGCTTGCTGCGGTTTGGGTATGGTTTATTTCCTGACGCTTGGCAGGTGGTTGCACCCTGGTTAGCGAGCTGGGCGGTTGTGAGTGTGCTTTATGGGGCATTAGCGGCGATCGCCCAAACCGACATGAAGAAAATGGTGGCTTACAGCTCCATTGCTCACATGGGTTACGTGCTGCTAGCGATGGCGGCGGCAACTCCTTTGAGCTTGATCGGCACTTTAATGCAAATGGTCAGCCACGGCTTAATTTCCGCCATGCTGTTCTTGCTGGTGGGTGTGGTTTACACCAAGGCAGGTTCGCGTGACCTGAACGTCGTCCGAGGTTTATTGAATCCAGAACGCGGCTTACCCCTAATCGGCACTTTGATGATTGTGGGAGTGATGGCGAGCGCTGGCATTCCTGGCATGGTCGGGTTTATCTCTGAATTCATTGTTTTCCGGGCCAGCTTCGCGGTATTTCCGGTGCAGACGCTGCTCTGTATGGTGGGAACTGGCTTAACGGCGGTGTACTTTCTCTTGTTAATGAACCGAGCTTTCTTCGGGCGGCTCTCAGAAGCAGTGGAAAACTTACCCCCTGTCACATGGCGCGATCGCGCTCCTGCCATTTTTCTGGCAATCTTGATCGTGGTTTTAGGGATTCAACCTAAATGGTTGACGATTTGGGGCGAAGCGACGATTACAGCGATGGCACCTGTCTCCGAAACTGTGGTGGTCAAAGCGACACCTATCCCTGAAGTGGCTGATCCGACTGAAAAGCTGCTAAAAGAAGCTCTACTAACTAGTTCAGCGGCGATCGCTCTGGAGGCGAACTAAACCGATGGTCAGTACTATCCAGCAACCCTCTAATCATCCTTTGGCGGAGTATGTGCATCGGCTAGAAGCGGGAGAAGCACTCCTTGCCAATAGTCAGGTTAATGTTTTAGAAGTCGTAGGTATCCTCAAGAGCTATGGCATTGTGCTGGATGCCTACTCTAAAAACTTGATCTATATTGCTGACCATCAGTTTTTGGAACTCTTCCCGTTTTTCAAATATTTCAATGGGGAAGTGTCTTTAGGAAAGCTGCTACGCTTCTGGAATCACGATCGGATTAATTACGAGTATGCCGAGTACGTGATGAAGACCATGTTATGGCATGGTGGTGGCGATCTGGATACTTACCTAGATTCACCGGAATTTTTAGAGCGGGCACAGCGGGTAATGCAAGCCAAGACCAAAAATAATTGGTTGGTGAGCGGTTTGCAACGGGTGTTTCCAGACTTTTTGCCAGAACAGATTCGACAACTTGCCTATTACAAGGTGTTGGGACTGTTCTGGCGGGTAATGAGCGATATGTTCATTGACCTCTCGGATCGCTTCGATCGCAAGGAAGTTCAATCGATCGCAGAGGTGGTGCAACATGTGCAAGATGCTTTGGTTGCTGCTGCCAATCAACCTTTGGTTTACGCCGTCGAAGTGAAAGGTCAGGTGTATGACATTATTCCCGAATCGGCAGGGCTGACGTTCTTGATGGATGCAGCGGTTCCTTATGTAGATACCATTTTCTTCCGAGGCACCCCTTTTCTCGGCACGGTATCTTACAACGCTCAAGCCCAACAAATTCCAGTGTTTCAGGACCAGTTTATCTATGGAGCGCTGTATGCCGACCCACTACCGATTGGTGGGGCTGGCATCCCTCCGACGCTGCTAATGCAGGATATGCGGCACTTCCTGCCAGATTACTTGCATGACATCTATCGGCAGGGACTCCGGGGGGAAGATGATCTTCGGGTGAAAATTTGTGAGAGCTTCCAAAAGTCGATGTTCTGTGTGACGACGGCAGCGATTCGGGGCTTGATGCCTCACCCACTCGATACAGAAGACCCGAAGCAACGCCAAGCTAATCGAGCCTATCTAGAAAAGTGGATGGATCGCTTTATTCCCTCTCGCTTGGAGATCGTGAACGTTCCAGATCGGTATTAGCCAGAGGAGCGATGCATCAAGGATTTGATTGGTAACTTGAAGACCTCCCAAGCTGTGTAGCGCTGAGAAATGTCAATTCCCAAGGCTGTCTTGATGAGATATAGCCCATAAAGACAGATCAGAATCAGCAGCCCTTGTCGGAATCGTCTCATAGCGGTTTCAGGATGTCAGTTGCAACTGTATGCTAGCCAATCGCTTTGGATGATTTATGAACTTGGCATCACAAATTGATGTCGTCTGAGTCAGCCATCACATTCCCTCTATGAAATAAACCGCGATCGCTTTGAAGGGAAGTGGCGATCGCGGCTAGCGGGGAGAATCAGGCAATGGCTTTAACAACTTAAACAGTAACAGCCGCAGGCCGTGGAATTGAAGCACCTGCAAAGAACTGCGCTAGGTTTTCGGGTTCCATGAAATTGAGATAGCAGGTAGCAAGAGGTGCGGGGAGAAGTTCTAGCATCAGTTTATTCTCAATCCAGAACTCGATTACCTGGAAGGGACCGCGATCGCAACGGACCGTGTGCCATCCTTCTCTTGTGCCGACTTCAGCAATTTGCTCTTCGCTGGCAGGAACAGAAATCGCCGCATGTACCGCAGTGAAGGGAGAAGTAAAGGCATTTTGGCTAAAGGTAACGGGGCCGGAGAAGCCTCCTGGCATCAACTCGGTGCCTACGGGATACAGCTCGATCATGGTGCCATACGCATCACCCGCAATCACCATGTAACTGTCGGGGTTAGAGGGGAAAGGGGCAACTTTACCGTTGAGCAGCTCAGCTAGAACTTGAGCAACGTGGAGCGGATTTTCAACGGGGATAGAAATATGATGAATCATGGCAACGTCTTCCTCTGATCAATGGAGCAAGGGGGCAGTAGTTGTCAGATTGACTGACCCAACCCGATGATTGCAACATCTCGATCAGCGATCGCTTTTCCGCAAACCTACTGGTTGTTTGCCTAACTTTCACCCGATTGGATGACCCTCCGAGGAATGTGGAACGCGATCGCACAATTCTAGGAGTGAGATTGGGAATTGCTCTTAAGGTCTACTTTTAGGTAGAGACGATAGATAGCTCTAATGGCAGACCTCAGAAGTTGAACCCGGACATAGCATGGAGGCATCCCTTGATTATTAAGGAATGTAAACATGCAGACCAACAAAGCAACTGAACTACCTCCTGTAGCTCCCGCATATAACGGCATTGACCGCAACGCATTTCTTTTGGGTTGGAAGCCTCAAGCAGAATTGTGGAATGGACGTCTGGCGATGATCGGCTTTGCTGCTTATCTGCTTTGGGATTTAGCTGGATTCAGTGTTGTCCGTGACGTTCTTAACCTAGTCCACTAATCAACGCCCTCTTCATTAAGGGCAAAAACAAATTTAGGTTTCAGCTACAAAAATTAAATAATCAATACAAAAAAACTTCACATCTCCTCCAGAAGGTGTGAAGTTTTTTCGTGTTCAAACTTTAGCGACTTTGACTATTATTCTTACAAATAGTGATCGATGACTAAGGCAACTGCAACTGCAAAAACCAGGATGACAAAGGCAACGAACGGATCACGTCCTTGCAGCACAGAAAAGGTTGCAGCAAGGCTTGCTCCTACGGTTGCCGTGGCACCCGCACTCACCCAGTCTTTCTTGGAATTCTTATCGTACATATTTCCTAGCTGATAGGTTGATGGCAAGAACCTGCTAATTCCAATCAATCTACCACTCAAGACTGAGCTGCTGATTTCGCTAGGGAGATCTTGTAATTAAGGTTGACGATCGTTCAGCTTTCTTAATGCAAACTGGTTGGCTAGTGACGCTTTAATCACGACTTATTCGTGTAGTGGAAGTATTTGTGTAGTGAAACGGTTGAAACTCAGACTTTAATGGGTTGCCAGGCTTCATAAAGTCGAAGATATAGCTAAAGGGGGGCGTTGAGCTAGGCATCTCTGCATTAGCCTGAGCCAAGCTTGCAAGATCTAACGGTTTCGTCACTTTAGTTATCTTCAGGTTGAAACTTAAATTTAGGAGATTATCTATGTTTCTTAAGCAACAAAATGATGACGCTTTGATTGAAGTGATTTCCGTTGAAGACTTGGCTAATCCTATGCACGATAAGGTGCAGGGTCGTATTCAAGATGGTCAAGAGGAGCAAGATCCAAAATCCTTTGCTAAAACAGAGCTGATTTTTCCTTCAGGTGAATCTTTGCCGCGCTGCTGGTTAGATAGTCATTATCGGGAGAACACTTCTCCTGCGGCAATGGCTTCATAACATAGGGCCTATGGTGTTGCTATGATCTATGTAGGCTAAACCCTGAAGACTCTATCCGAAGACAATTTGTCAGGGTTGAGCGTCTCAGACGGCTCTGAGTTTTCGGATAGGCAATTAGATTTAGGAGGGTAGTCAGATGGCTAGCCATAATAAATTGTTGCATGAGGGTGTGCCAGGATCATCGGGTCATTCGTTGGCCTGGGAGGTGATGGTGGTTTTGGCTTGTGGTTTGGGGATTTGGCTGGTAATGATGGTTTTCTTTGTGGGAGTGGTGGTTTAGGGTTTTGTCACGTTTAGGTTTGCCACGCTTAGCTTCTGGTAAATCCGAACCTTTGGGGCACTCGCCCCCAAGCCCCCACTGAGGGACGGCTGCGTCCCCCAGACCCCTTCCAGACGGGTTTAAGGTGTGAGCGCTTCGATACTTTGGCTTCTAGCTCATTACCTTTCATTCTTTCCGACACGTCAAAAGGTAGAAGTCGCTGTCCTTCTGGGGATGGACGGAGAGTTTGTGTGGTTTCGTTACTTTGAAGACAGTAAACTTCTGGCACTGCTTTGGCACTCGTGTCCTGAGGTTTCGTAGCGGAGAGCTTTTGAGCGATCGCGATTAGCTGTTTTCAACACAAAGGAAGATTTCATGCAGAGCAGTACGATGATGCTCCAGAACCCGAAGGCTGGAGTCAGCGTTGTATCCGAAGCTCAAGTAGCTCCCAACTACTTGGAATCGGAGCAACAATTTGTTCGGTTACTGGAACTAGAAGATCTGGACCAGAGAGTGCAGGCGGAGCCAGGATTGGTTCAGGATTTTGAGCGAGTTTTGGCGATCGCTTTAGATGCAGCTTATGTAAATGAGCAGCCTGAAGCAGAAGCGGCTCATCGGTTTGCACAGCGGGTGCTGTATCGGATTAATCGCCTCAAGTTTTTCTGGTATGACGATCTGCGTCATTACATCAATGAGCGAGCGTTCTATCTACAACAAATCCGTAACCGCATTGAGTCGGTTTGGCAGGTCTGGGAAGGCCAGCAATTGGATGTGTCAGCGTTGCGGCAGTTGGATCTGGCGGCGGTGAAGCAAGCGCTGATTGAGCGCTCTGATGCTGATCTCGATCCGCCGTTGAATGCGAGTAGCCGTTATCTCCGGGAAGAAGCGACTTTGGCGGGGTATCGTCGTTTGTTGGCGATCGCGTCGTTTGATGGTTTGGTGGAAGCGAGCCGACTAGTACGGATTTTGGGCGGTGCCAGCAATGAAGTGCATTGCACGTTGGTGCGGGTGTTGTTGGAAGAGTACGGCAACGGACGACTGAACCGCAAGCACTCAACTTTCTTTGCCAACATGATGGCTGAGTTGGGCTTGAGCACAGAGCCAGAAGCATATTTTGACTTAGTGCCTTGGGAAGTGTTGGCGAGCATTAACCATAACTTCTTGCTAACTGAGTGCAAGCAGCACTACCTCCGTTACAACGGTGGCTTAGCTTATTTTGAAATTGCTGGCCCTTGGATTTATCGTAATTACATGACGGCGGCACAACGCTTGAACCTATCGGATACGGCCTCTGGCTACTGGGAACTACATATCCGCGAGGACGAGCGTCATGGTCGTTGGATGATTGATGATGTGGCGTTGCCTCTGGCCGATCGCTATCCCAATGAGGCTTGGCAGATTGTATTGGGATATGACCAAGAGAAGCTGATTGGCGATCGCGCGGGAGATGCAATGGTGCGATCGGTAAGAGAAGCAGATACGGCAGCGACGTTAGATTGAGATATAAGACCTAACCCTCGGCCCCTTCCCTAGTAGGGAAGGGGAGTTAAAGAATATATTGCAAAAACATATTAAAAGCCCCTCTCTTTTTAGGAGAGGGGTTTTGGGGAGAGGTTCCACAGTGTAAGTTTTACAGCGCTGTCATCAACCGCATGAGTTCCGGGGAGACATCTTCCTTATCGGTGGTTTCTTGCTTGGTGAATAGCACTCCAGCTAGGAGATATAGGTTATCGGAGTAGAAGGCGCGCTTCTCTCGACGCATTTCAGCGATTCTACTTTGCACTTTGGGGTCAGAGCTGTAGTAACCGAAGGATAAGGGTGAAATGATGAAGTCGGAAACGAAGTAGTTTTGCTCACTGGCGTAGTCTACCAATCCTTGAGGATCGGAATAGCTAGCGGCCATGACTAAGACATTTTTATGATTGCAAGAGAGTAGCTTCTTGGTGATAGTGATTCCATCAACGCCGCCATGTAGTAAAGGCTGATAAAGTTTGTTGTCTACAGCGGGTAAGTAAGGGGGATTTGAGATTAAGTAATCCGCCTGAAACTTAAGGGAATCGAAGAAGGATTTGCAGTGCACTTGGTAGCGCTCGCTTAATCCTTGTTCGCTAATCTTTTCGTTGGCAACGTCAGAAGCTAAAGGGTTGATTTCAAAGCCGTGAACAGTGCCTTCAAATTCAGTTCTGAGTAAAGCTTGGATTACGGGACTACCGTCGCCTGAGCCAAATTCAATAATAGATTCTGAACCAACGCAATGCTTGAGAACTAGATTTTCTATACAGTTTGAATAAAAGTTTGACTCTTCAGGACAGAAGAATATATCTTTTAGCGGTCTAGATGAGAGAAGCATGAAGTATTTTAACTAAACACCTATCCAAAAGATAGTTGCTCAGCATTTCTGTAACCTCTGCCACCAGTTCTATATCTAAAGGTTTGGTTTGTCTGTTTGTGATTGGGATCATTGTTTCTCAAAGTAAAGAAAGTGATAATCTCTAGCTTCAAGAGGCGATCACTCCTTTAGCTCAACTAGTTACTAACTAAAGCAGTTATATCGCTGCTCATAACACATTTTGCTCAAAATGTTTGCTATTTGTTCCACAGCTTCAATAGGCGAAATAGTTTAACTTGAGCATTAGATGTGATGGCTCATTGGCGATGAAGGGAATCAAAGGCTATCTGGCTAGCTTGTTCGACAAAGAGTTTATTCCCACTGGCCTGAAAACAGCTTTATTCGTTGGCTCTCTCTTGTTTGTGATCAATCACGGTTCTGCGACGCTCCAAGGCAACATGACCCGCGATCGCTGGATTTCTGGAGCCTTGACTTATCTCATGCCTTATCTCGTCAATGTCTACGGGCAACATACCAGCCGCTGTCGAGGGCAGCAAAGTAGGCCCTTGATTGAAGTCAGTACACAGGAGATTTAAACAAGAATTATCTCGGCTCTCCTTTGAATTGATGCCCCCACGAATAAACTGAACCAACAGCAGTTTTGGGGAATGAAGACGATGACAACTCATCAGTGGAACGCTGGCCTATACGATCGCAAACATAGTTTTGTCGCTGAGTATGGTGCGGCATTGCTGGATCTACTCGATCCGCAACCAGGTGACCAGATTCTTGATTTAGGCTGCGGTACAGGCCCACTCACTCAGCAAATCAGCGATCGCGGTGCTGAAGTTCTTGGCATTGATAGCGCCGCCAGCATGATTGCCCAAGCCCAGCAAAACTATCCCAACTTACGCTTTGAAGTCGCTGATGCCACCAACCTACCTTTTATAGAAGAGTTTGATGCCATCTTCTCTAATGCAGTGCTGCACTGGGTCAAGCCACCCGAAGCTGCGATCGCTAGTATGTGGCAAGCACTGAAACCGGGAGGCCGCTTGGTGGTCGAGTTTGGCGGCAAAGGCAATGTGCAAGCGATCGCTTCTGCCTTAGAGCAAGGCTTGAAAGAGAGCGGCCATCCCAACCCCGAAGCCCTTAACCCTTGGTACTTCCCTAGCATTGGCGAATATACAGCCCTATTGGAAAAGCAAGGCTTTGAAGTCTGTTTTGCGGCGTTGTTCGATCGCCCTACGCCCCTCACCGACGCAGACGGCATCCAAAATTGGATCAAGATGTTCGCCCAGTCTTTTCTGCAAGCCGTTCCCACTGAACAACAAGCAACTTTTCTTGCCCGAATTGCTGAGCGCATCCGTCCTCAACTCTACCAAAACGGCATTTGGGTAGCCGATTACCGCCGGATTCGCGCGATCGCCCTCAAGCCTTAAACCTAGCTTCTATCCTTAACCCAGCAAGAGTAAAGCGATTAGAAGAGCAGATGCGATCGCTAGGAATACTGTGCCTGGTCCACCCTCAGATTCTCTCGATTGAGTCAGGTCACGACGATAGTCACAATAGATGCACTGAAATAGGTCGTCCTCGCTGTGAATGCACCGCACCAAGCCTTTCTTGCCACACTTGGGACATGCCAATACTTCCGTTTCGGCCATAGATTTTGCTCCCGATCGCAACGCCCGATTACGATCTATTCCAACTCTGCCTATGTTGCGATCGCAGAGCTTACCTTCAAGCTAGATCACTTTTAAATCACTCGCCTAAATTGCAACGCTTCCTCACAAGTTGCGTTACTGGGTGCCAAGCGATTAGTGTCGAGCTAGTAGCGGAGCCGCCCTCAGTAGCGTTTGAGTGTAGGGGTGCTTCGGATTGTTAAAAATCTCCTTGGTTGAGCCGATTTCTACAATCTTGCCGCCATTCATTACGGCAATGCGATCGCAGAAGAAACGCGCCACCCAGAGATCGTGAGTGATGAAGAGATAGGTGAGTTCAAACTCCTGCTTTAGCTCCCGCATCAGCTCTAATACTTGCGTTTGCACCGTCGCATCCAGCATACTCACAGGCTCATCGCAGATCAGTAGCTTCGGGCGCGTAATTAGGGCACGGGCGATCGCTACCCGTTGTTGTTGGCCTCCAGAGAGATCTGCTGGGTAGCGCTGGTAAAATTCCTCAGCAGGCGTGAGTCCCACCCGCTTCAGCATGTACAAAACCTGCTGCTTCACCTCAGCCGAGTTTGCCAACTGGTGAATCACCAACGGGTCACCAATGCTCTGGCCCACCGTCATCAGGGGGTTAAGGCAGGCACGCGGGTCTTGAAACACCATTTGCATTTGTCGCCGTTGCTGTCGCATGGCCTCCTTAGAGAGGCGAGTCAGGTCTTGCCCCAGAAACTCCACCTTGCCGCTCGTAGGCCGAATCAACTGCAAAATTGTGCGCGACAGCGTACTTTTGCCACAACCCGACTCCCCTACCAAGCCCAGCGTCTCACCTGGGTACAGCTCCAGATTGATCCCATCCACCGCCTTGATCATTTGATCTTCTTTATTGAAGAATCGCGCAATGAAATTTTGCTCCAGTGTGTAGTGCTGCTTCAAATCTTCCACCCGCAGCAACGCTTCTGGGTTAGCCCAAGGATCGGGGATCGCCCCTGATCTTTGGGCTTCATCGCTCGCGGAATCAGAACTCGAAAGATCTGGTAATGGAATCGGTGCATCCGCCGGAACCGCCTGAATATGCAGCGCCGACTCTAATAAAGCTTTGGTATAAGGATGCTGAGGTTTTTCCAGCACCGTAGCAGTCGGCCCTGTTTCTACCATCTTGCCGTCATACATCACCGCAATGCGATCGCAATACTCCCCCACCATGGCCAAATCGTGCGAAATCAGCAGCAGTGCCATCTCTCGCTCCGCACACAGTCGCGTCAGTTCCTGCAAAATCTGCGCCGAAACCGTCACATCCAAACTCGTCGTCGGCTCGTCCGCCACAATCAGCTTTGGATCAAGCAACAGCGCCAACGCGATCGCCACCCGCTGCCGCATCCCCCCACTAAACTCATGCGGGTACTGCGACCAACGACTCGCCGGAATCTTCACCGCCTCCAATGTTGCGATCGCCCGCTCCTTTGCGTCTCGCCGCGACAACTGCGGCCGATGAGCTTGCAGCGTCTCCAGACAATGCTCTCCAATCGTCATCAACGGATCAAGCCGAGTCATCGGATCTTGGAAAATCAGCGCCACCGCCTCACCCCGAAACCGCCGCAACTCTCCTGGAGACAAATCAAACACTGACTGCCCCCGAAACGTCACCCGTCCCTCCACCTGACTGTTAGGAGGCAACAACCGCATCGCCGCCCGCCCCAACGTAGACTTGCCACAACCCGATTCCCCTACCAATCCCATGCGATCGCCCGGTCGCAGCGTAAACGACACATCATCCACCGCCCAATCGATTCCCCCATCAGCCTTCTGTCCCCGACTTGAAGCAGGGTAAGCAACTCGGAGGTTTTCTACAGAGAACAAAGCATCAGAGGGCATAAGAGGAAGGATGAAGGAGGAGGGATGAAGGAGGAAAGGTAGTTAGGAGCCAGGGAGCAGAAGAAATAAAGGTATCGAAACGCTTACACCCAGCTCCGTTTGGAGGGGGCCTGGGGGACGCAACCGTCCCTCAGCGGGGGTTTGAGGGCAAGGGCCCCCAAAGGCTTGGTTTTAGAAAGACTTGGTTCTGGAAAAACTAAGGCCCCTGACTCATAGAAATATTCTTTAACGGCTCCGGCTTATCAAACCGCCGCATTAAATAGGCCACCCCAAAATCCCCATTCGGGTGCGCCTGCAAATATTCCGCCAACTCAAACACCCGCGCCGCCAACTCTGGCCCCAACTTATCAATTGTTGCCTGTTGCTCCGCGATCGCGTACTCCTTCTCTCGAATGCGAGTTTGCCACTCACTAGAAAAAAGCTGCTGAATTACCGTATGCAGCCCCATCTTCTCTAAAACATCCCATTCCCCGTGGTCGCACCAGATCCCGCCACAATCTAAACAGCGCTCCACATAAAAAGGAATTCTCACCCCTACCTTCGCCCGCGATAGGTAGCGACCACACTCCGGGCACAACGCAGCCTTCGTATCAAACGGAGACTGGACAAACTCCACATCCAGCACCTTCGGCAGTGCATCAACCGTTGGCTGAGGTTGATGAGCTTGCCAAGATTCGTACTCCGTCGCTGGAATCCAAGTACCTTGACAATCAGGGCAGCACTTCGCTGCCAACGCAGGAGCCAGCGTACTATCTACCAGCTCTACTCGTCGATCTTTGGGACATTGCACAGGCTAGCCTCTCTCCAGTAGAACTTGCCAATTTAACGATTAGGGTATCAGGTTGGGGAATCAGGGTAAACGTCACTCCTCACCCACCTGCAACAGCACATTGCAGTACCCAATCAGCAAATTCAGGCGATCGCTAATTTGCACCTGCCGCTGCTGAGCGGTACTCGATTGGCGAGCTGCTTGCAAGAACATGACGTCGGTTCCCATCAACTTGAGTTGTTTATTCATTTCAATTTGATAAGACTGTACGCGCTGTTCCACCGTTGTATCAGGATAATTTTCCCAACTGAGCGTTAGAACTTGACGCTGAAAAAACTGCTGGATCTCTTGAAATGCCACGATTAAGGCAGCGGGATCAGGCTTCGCTTGAGTCGCTTTAACTTGAAACTGCTCTAGCGATCGCAGAAATTCTTGATAGATTTGGCGATGAGCCTCTGGCAACATTCGGCGCGTCTTTAGTTAAGATTAGAATAAGAGTTTGTTCCTACTATTAAACCTAAGGTTTGATGCAGCTATGAGGCTGCGACCTTAAGGTTTAAAGGCAAGCTACCAACTTTAATTAAATCAACCTTATATTCGTTAGTATTTTTTAACTCAAATATCATCGTGATTTGGCTTCAGCGAGGCGGGGATCACGGTTTTTCGATTATTTTCCGTGGATTTGCACCGCAAGTCCCCTCTATTGCAACAGCTATCGCATCTCTATACAACCTCTATCACAATAACTAATTGCTTACTGGCTGGGCATGCTTGTATATCTAAACACATTTAGATGCAGTAGAATCAGCCATACTCTACCGCCCCTTATTCTTCCCTCACTTCCACAGCATGAACGTAACGGCAACAGTTCCCACTACCCCCTTTGTCGTTCCTGACTGGCTTCAGGAATGCTTACTCACCCAGCAAAAAGGTTCTGAGGCCAATGCGACTGGTCATTTTGAGGAAACAGACCTCATTTGTCGGGCATTCGAGTTTGCCTATCAGCTGCATGAAGGGCAATACCGCGCCTCCGGGGAACCCTACATCGCTCATCCTGTTGCCGTTTCGGGGTTATTGCGAGACTTGGGGGGCAGCAGCGCCATGATTGCTGCGGGCTTCTTGCATGATGTCGTAGAAGATACCGAAGTGACAGCCGAAGAGATTGAGGAACGCTTTGGCCCAGAGGTGAGACGGTTGGTGGAGGGGGTCACCAAGCTGTCGAAGTTTAATTTCTCTAGCAAGCGAGAACGTCAAGCCGAGAACTTCCGTCGTATGTTTTTGGCAATGGCTCAAGATATTCGGGTGATTGTGGTGAAGCTAGCCGATCGGCTGCACAACATGCGCACCCTAGAGCATCTGCCAGATGCCAAGCGCCGTAGCATTGCCCAGGAAACCAGAGAAATCTTTGCGCCACTCGCCAACCGCTTGGGGATCGGTCGGTTTAAGTGGGAATTGGAAGACTTATCGTTTAAGTATCTAGAGCCAGAAGCTTATCGTGAAATGCAGCAGTTGGTGTCTGAAAAGCGCACCGATCGCGAAGAGCGGCTCAACAAAGTAGCAGAAATCCTGCGCGATCGCCTTCAGCAAATTGGAGTGCAGCATTCAGAGATTAGTGGTCGTCCTAAGCATCTCTATGGCATCTATCAAAAGATGCAGCGGCAGCAAAAAGAATTCCACGAGATTTACGATGTGGCTGCGGTGCGGGTGATTATGCAAAACAACGATGAGTGCTATCGCGCTTTAGCCGTGGTTCACGACTCGTTCCGCCCGATCCCCGGTCGCTTCAAAGACTACATCGGCTTGCCCAAGTCCAACCGCTATCAATCTCTGCATACCAGCGTCATCGGACTGAACGGACGCCCACTAGAAGTCCAGATTCGGACTGTAGAAATGCACCATGTGGCGGAATACGGGATCGCCGCTCACTGGAAATATAAGGAAACAGGGGGCAGTAGTACGCTGCTGACAGCCTCTGATGAAAAGTTCACCTGGCTGCGGCAGTTACTAGAGTGGCAAAGTGACCTCAAGGATGCTCAGGAATATTTAGAGAGCGTCAAAGATAACTTATTTGATGGCGATGTCTACGCCTTTACTCCCAAAGGCGATGTGGTGCCTCTCTGTCCTGGTGCGACCTCGGTTGACTTTGCTTACCGCATTCATACCGAAGTAGGCAATCACTGTGCAGGCGCTAAGGTGAATGGCCGCATCGTCACGCTAGATACGCCATTGCAGAACGGTGATATTGTCGAAATTCTGACCCAGAAGAACTCACACCCCAGCCTCGACTGGCTGAACTTCGTCGTTACCAGTGGAGCCCGCAACCGCATCCGCCAGTGGTACAAGCGATCGCACCGAGATGAGAATCTATTGCGGGGTCGAGAACTGTTAGAAAAAGAATTGGGCAAGAGCGGCTTTGATGCTCTGCTTAAGTCTCAACCCATGCAAGTGACGGCAGAGCGCTGCAACTATCACAGTGTGGAAGATTTGCTAGCAGCTTTGGGGTATGGAGAAGTCACCCTCAGCTTGGTCGTTAACCGTTTACGAGAAACAGTCAAGGCGCAACAACCTGTAGTACCTGTGCCAGAAGTGTTGCCACTGCATACCAGCACTCGGCCTGTCCCTGTCGCCCCCACTAGCAAGTCGCCGATCGCCGGAGTCGAAGGGTTGCTGTATCACTTGGCGGGTTGTTGTAACCCCGTCCCTGGTGAGCGCATTATTGGGGTGGTGACGCGCGGGAGTCATGGCATTTCGATTCATCGTCAAGGTTGCCACAACAGCGACCAAATTCCCGGCGATCGCCTCGTTCCTGTGAGTTGGAACCCGATTGACGAGGAGCGAGCTAGACCTCAGAACTATCCGGTGGATATTCAAATTGATGTGATCGATCGCGTCGGGGTGCTGAAGGATATTCTGTCTCGTCTGACCGACAACAACATCAACGTCCGCAATGCTCAAGTGAAGACCTTCCCCGACCAAACAGCGACGATCAACCTCGGCATTGATATTCGCGACCATGCTCAGCTAGAGCGTACCTTTAGCCAAGTTAAGAAACTGAGTGATGTGCTGAATATTCGTCGCCTGAACCAAATCGAAGATTAAGCCAAGGCGATCGCGCTACTAACCCAGCACACAAGTCAGGTGAATCAGTGGCAGGATGAAGGAGTCCGGACGACTACCTGTGATCTTGCATGACCCCCGCTGCTCGTACCAATCCCTTCCTGGCTCTCAACTACGAACCTGCGTTTGAATCGCTGGGGGAAGACTACTCTGATGTGGTTGCTGCCGCTGCGTTTCCTGCCCAAACTTTGCGGTGGCGCAACGATGACCTCCTGCCCAAAATCGGCCTCGACCCGCAAGCGGTGACAGACGAAGACTTCATTGAGGCGTTTGGGAGATTTGAGGGCCGCCAACCGCTGCTGGCAATGCGTTACCACGGCTATCAGTTTGGCGAATATAATGCCTTTTTGGGGGATGGTCGCGGTTTCCTTTACGGTCAAGTGCGCGGTACTGATGGTGAACTCTACGACTTTGGCACCAAAGGCTCTGGCACTACTCCCTACTCTCGCGGTGGCGACGGCAGATTGACGCTAAAAGGTGGCGTGCGGGAAGTCCTAGCAGCAGAAGCACTCAACTATTTAGGCGTACGGACTTCTCGTTGCTTAAGCATGATTGAAACTGGAGAAAACTTGTGGCGCGGCGACGAACCCTCTCCGACTCGCTCCTCGGTAATGGTGCGCTTTAACCGATCGCATATCCGCTTTGGCACCTTTGAGCGATTGCATTACTTGAAACGCAAAGATCTGATTCAAAAGCTGCTAGACCATGTGATCGAATACTACTATCCTCACTTGCAAGGAAAGAGCGATCGCTATGCCTTGTTCTATGCCGAGCTAGTGCAAAGAGTGGCGGAACTAGCAGCCCAGTGGATGTCGGTGGGATTCTGTCATGCGGTGCTAAACACAGACAATATGTCAATCACCGGAGAGAGCTTCGATTACGGTCCTTATGCCTTTATGGATCGCTACGATCTGCGGTTTACGGCAGCATATTTCGACTATTCTGGGCGCTATTGCTACGGCAACCAACCGGGAATCTGTCAGCTCAATCTAGAGATGCTACAAACACCTTTATCTGCGGTGATGGCGATCGCGGATATGGAAGCGGGCTTAGCGAAGTTTGGTGACTATTACTATGCTGTCTATCGCCAACGCATGCTCAATAAACTCGGCTTCGCTGAGCTACCAGAAGCCGAGACCGATGAACTGATTAAACGGACGCTGCAATTGCTGGAAGTGTGTGAAGTGGGATACCACGCTTTCTTCCGTGAGCTAAAACAACAGTTCAACGCCAGTTGGCGAGAAGATGGCGGCATTCTCAACAACGCTGACTTCGCCACCACAGATGAGCAAAAAACCTGTTTAGACCGTTGGCGGCAACATTATCACACCCTGCTAATCAGCCAGCCTATTGAGGAAATGGAGCACATCGCCCAAAGGCTCAACCGACATAACCCCACCACACCGTTGATCCGCCCCGAAATTGAAGCGATTTGGGCACCAATCACCGAGGAAGACAACTGGCAACCATTCTATGATTTGCTAGCAAAGATTCGTAGTGGAAATTAAGGGCGATCGCGCTTCAATCAACGCTATATGGTGATGGGAGATTCAATATAAATTGTGGGTTCTTGTAGTACAAACTCAATACCGAAGTTTCTCAGTTGTTGAGAAATCTTAGTATTGGCAACCTCTAGCAATCGCTTCCTGAGTTGCAGGGAGTTTTCACTAGAACCCAAGATAAAAAATGTGACTCTGGCTTGCGTCGCTTGAGGTGGAGCTTGTTGAGTAAAAGTAATATTGGTACTGCCTGGGTCAATCCCAAACACTGAATCTGTACTTTCGATAATTACTTGTTGTACTAAAGCTTGCTCTCGATCTTGCAGATTATTTAGGAAGTCTAGATAGAGCAAGACCATGATTTTCTTGCCCCTGGTAATATTTTCAATCTCTAGGTTAGCCAGTGTTGAATTTGGCACAATAAACAGCGTACTTTTAGCCGCAGTACGAATTTTGGTTGAGCGCAAACCAATGGATTCGACTCGACCAAATAAGCCGCTAGGTAAACGAATGTAGTCACCGGGTTCAAAGGGGCGATCGAGATACAACACCACAGTACTTAGCAATTGCTCCAGGGTTTTTTGGGCAGCAAAAGCGATCGCCAACCCCCCTAAACCTAAGCTTGCCATTAAGCCAATTAAGTTAAACTGCTGACTCTGAGCAAAAGCAAAGACAGCAATAAATCCAATTAAGACATTGGCTAACGTTTCTACCACCAGCAACAGCTCATCGACTTCTCGCCCCACTTTCCGCACTAAATCAATGCCATAGGTGCGAACAAATTGCCGAAATAACCTAGAAGCAAGCCAAGCTAAACTTATAACGACTGCTAGATCAATAAACGGCTTAATAAAGCCATAAAACGCAGGATAGACTCGAATCCAAGCTAGAGACCAGGAAATTAAAACGAATGTGCCAGCAACCTTGAAAATTGGTTTGATTGGTTCAATTAAATGATCGTAAATTTCCGCAACTTGCTCTGGCGAAAACCGTCGAATTACTAACTTGACAATTTCAGGAGTGTAGCGGCCAACTAGTAAAGAGAGCAGCAAAAATAATAAGAAAACGGTTGCTCTTTGCAATATTGCTCTGGCAACATCAACTTGCAGGAAGCTAGAAACTGAATTAGCAATGTTCATCTAGATTTAGATGGTGATGGGAGCATCCACATAAATGGTTGGCTCTTCAATATCAAATGTAATGCCGTAGGATTTTAGTTTTTCTGTAATGGTTTGATTGGCAATGTCAAGAAGTTGCCGCCGCAGCGTCATCGAAACTTCTTCTGAGCCCAAAATAAAGAAGGTAACTTGAGCTTGCGATCGCGCTTGTCCTAAAGCATCGGTGAAATCCTTAAATGTGACAATCGTGTTTTGGGTATCAATGCCAAAAATATCATCTGTACTATCAATAATGATTTGCTGAACTAAAGCTCGGTCAGCGATCGCAATGACTTGATAGAAATTCAAGTAAACCAAAGCCATCACTTTCTTGCCACCTGTGTAATTCTCAATCGTTAACTGTGTTAGAGAGCTATTAGGTACAATCACCAGCGTTCCTTTGCCAGATGTGCGAATTTTAGTTGAGCGTAAACCAATTGATTCTACCCGTCCAAATACGCCATCTGGTAAGCCAATATAGTCATCTACGACAAAGGGGCGATCGAGATATAAAACAATTCCTCCTAAGAGTTGTTCTAGTGTTTTCTGGGCGGCAAAAGCCACCGATAAACCGCCAATGCCCAAGCTAGCAATTAAGCCAACGATGTTGATGCGGTGCGTTTGGGCAAAGAGTACGATCGCGATGATGACAATGCCAACGTTCGCCAGCAATTGCATCAAAATTAGGAATTCACTATTTGACTTCCGCCCGCTTTTAATAACTGCTTCTAAAATATAAAACTCAAAGAATTGCTTGAATAAACGAGAGACAAACCAACTTGCAGTAATGGTTAAACCGAGGCTGACGGGCACTTCAACAAACGCTTGCCCTCGTTTCTCCGGAATCAGCAGGGCCAGAAGTTCTACCAACCCCAAAATCGCCACTACCCATCCGAGTTCCTGGTGTGGCCCCACAACTTTTTGGTAAAACTCTTTCACAGGCGGCGAAGCAAAGCGATCGAGCATCCAGTTAACCCAGGCAGGAATCCGACGACTGCCAAACACTAGTAGCAGCCCCACCAATGCGAGCAAACTTAACTCAATTCCGGTGCCAGTGCCCAAAGCATCCAACATTGAATCCATCCTCTTGGTGTTCTTATCTTAGAAGAACCCTGAACTTCTAGCTGCGATCAGACAATGTCTCACTTCCTTGCTCTTGTTTTAATACCACCTGATGCCACTGCCATTGAAACTGAAGTAGCAAAACTCCTCAAGCCTTATTACAGTGAGCTGACTGTTGCACCCTACAAAGAGTATTTGAATCAGGTCGCCGTCGCACGTGAGGTGGAGCGATTGCAACAACTTCCAAAGCAAGCGATTGCAAAGTTAGCAGAAGATTGGGAAGTCGCTCAGGATGATTTAGAGGCGATGGCTAAGTATGAGTTGGACTGGTTTGAAGATGAAATAGCAGGTGTGGATGAAAAAGGCTCTTACAGACTCACAACCATTAATCCTTTAGGAAAGTGGGATTCGTATCGGTTTATTCAGGAAGAATCTAGAGAGTCAGGGGCACCTCTGCCTTATCCTTGCCTGGTAAGTACTTTACCGCCAGTAGTTCCCTATGCTCTTGTAACTCCTGATGGTCAGTGGCATGAAATTGGCATGGATGCAGGAATAAAAGCATTTGCTAGACAGCTACGCGGAGAGATAATACCGAGTCAAGACGAAACAGCATGGGACTTGGAAGTTGAGAGGCTGCTTCAGCAATATCCCAATTACTTAGCGATCGCGCTGGATTGCCATTGTTAAATAACTTCTATGATGAATAGGCTAGCTAGTCGTCTCAGCCAGAAATAGAGCCTTCAGTTACGGAGCAGTTATGTCTAGGGGAGTCACACAGGGAAAAACGATCGCGGCGATCGCCACCGCCATTGTGCCACAACAAGGAAGCGTTGGCATTGTGCGTATGTCTGGAGCTGAAGCAGTCGCGATCGCCAAAACCCTATTTCATGCTCCTGGGCAGCAGACTTGGCAGAGCCACCAAATTCTCTATGGCTATGTGCGCCATCCCGCAACCCAGCAAGTAGTAGACGAAGCCTTACTACTACTAATGCTGACTCCCCGTTCCTACACCCGTGAAGACGTGGTCGAATTTCACTGTCACGGTGGCATCATGGCGGTGCAGCAGGTTTTGCAGCTTTGCCTAGAACAGGGAGCACAACTGGCCCAACCAGGAGAATTTACCCTCCGAGCTTTCCTGAATGGCCGACTCGACCTTACCCAAGCCGAAAGCATTGCCGATTTAGTGGGAGCGCGATCGCCTCAAGCCGCCCAAACCGCTCTCGCAGGATTGCAAGGCAAACTCGCCTATCCCATTCGCCAACTCCGAACCACTTGTTTAGACATCTTGGCCGAAATTGAAGCCCGGATTGACTTTGAAGAAGACCTCCCACCCTTGAATGAGCCCGAAATTCAAGCCCAACTGCATCAAGTGGTGGCTGAAGTGACTCAGATTCTGGCCACTGCCGAACAAGGAGAACTGCTGCGGTCTGGCCTCAAAGTGGCGATCGTCGGTCGTCCCAATGTCGGCAAATCCAGCTTGCTCAATGCTTGGAGCCGTAGCGATCGCGCCATCGTCACCGATCTTCCTGGCACCACTCGTGATGTGGTCGAATCTCAGCTAGTAGTCGGTGGTATCCCCGTGCAAGTGTTGGATACCGCAGGAATCCGCGATACCGAGGATCAAGTAGAAAAAATTGGTGTAGAGCGATCGCGATCGGCAGCTCAAGCCGCTGATTTGGTGCTGTTCACATTTGATGCTCAAGTGGGCTGGACCGAGGCTGACCAAACCATCTATGACCAAGTGCAACACCGACCGTTGATTTTAGTCATCAACAAAATCGACTTAGTCACCACTCAACCGCTAGAATCCATTACTTATCCTGAAAACATCCGGCGAGTCGTTACCACAGCCGCCGCCCAGAATCAAGGAATCTCTGATCTGGAGCAAGCCATCCTCGCCACCGTCCAAACCGAAAATCTGCAAGCTGCCAATTTGGATCTAGCCATTAACCAACGCCAAGCCGCCGCCCTCACTCGTGCCAAAGCTGCCCTCCAGCAAGTTCATGGGACGATGAGCGATCGCCTCCCCCTCGATTTCTGGACAATTGATCTGCGCGGAGCCATTCAAGCCTTGGGAGAAATCACAGGCGAAGAAGTCACCGAATCTGTACTCGATCGCATCTTTAGCCGCTTTTGTATTGGTAAATAACCCCAGGAGCAATCTTCAAAAAATTCAAAGCAGAGGTGCAAGCTCAATAATTTTTGCTTGAATGACTACATCCCCATTAATGCAACCTGAGATATGCCTGCTGAACTCGCGTCCTTCAATCCCTGGCTAATTGCTCTAGCTCTTAACTCTGTTCTAGCAGCGATCGCCTGGTTCTCCCCCAAGAAACTTCTCACCCCAGCAGGTCTACTCCATGCTTGGTTCTTGGGTGTTCTAATTTGGGGAACATTGGGTTGGCAGGGATATGTAGTCGTGATGTTCTATTTCCTAGTTGGCTCTGCTGTAACTCGGATTGGCATGGCTCAAAAGGAAGCAGAAGGAATTGCTGAAAAGCGTTCTGGAGCAAGAGGTCCAGAGAATGTTTGGGGTTCTGCATTAGTAGGTGCTTTATGTGCGCTAGGAGCGTTTGTCATTCCTCTGCTAAACCCTGATAACAGCGCTCGTCTCTTTATCCCTCTCTTAATCCTCGGTTATGTAGCTAGCTTTAGCACCAAACTCTCGGATACCTCTGCCAGCGAAGTAGGAAAAGCCTACGGTAAGCGCACTTTCCTGATTACAACTCTGCAAGCCGTACCGCGTGGAACTGAAGGCGCTGTCAGTTTAGAAGGTACTTTAGCGGGCATCTTAGCTTCTGCCGCGATCGCCCTTGTCGGATGGGGCGTGGGTTTAATTAGTTTGTTAGGTGTTGCTTTGTGCATTATTGCAGCCTTCATTGCCACTAATCTAGAAAGTGTGATCGGGGCTACACTGCAATCTAAATATGATTGGCTCACCAACGAAGTGGTGAATATCTTGAATACCTTGATTGGGGCAGTTGCAGCAATTTCACTAGCTTGGTTAATTTCTCCTTAGATCCTTGCAGAAATAGAGACTGAGGCGATCGCATTCCTGAAGCGATATCATTAGTGCTGACCAAAAAAACAAGATTTATATCTGAGAACGAGTAATACCTAAAAGGCATTAAAATCTTTGAGGCTTCCGTAAAATCTCTGTGAATCTTTGTAGTTTCACTAGTCTCAGTTGAAAGCGAAAGCTATACCTAAACTGAGCCATATCAGCCCTCAATTTTTTGCTCATAAAGCCTAGTTGCGCTCTATTCTACCTGAGTGAGGGACCTAGAGCTTACTGCTAGTGTTGCAGATTGTCGTTATTTGCAAGGAAGATAATTTATGCCTGCCCAGCTGTTCGATGCTAGTTTTTATCGTGCCTTTAATTCTGATTTGGCTGGACTTACAGATGAGCAGGCATCTTCTCACTTCCTTACCTATGGCTTGAGTGAAGGTCGCATCTTCTCTCCCTTTGTCAACCTCCAATTCTATCAAGCTCGTAATCCTGATTTGGCAGCAGCAGGTCTAACTAGCAATCAGCAGCTCTTCCAGCACCTGCAAGATTTTGGTGTTGCAGAAGGTCGAGCGTTTTCTCCCTTCTTAGATCTTGACTTTTATCTCGCCAATAACCCCGATGTCAACCAAGCTTTTGCAGGAAGTCGCGAACAAGCATTCCAGCATCTACAGACCTATGGCTTGAGCGAAGCCCGCATTTTCTCTCCCTTTGTAGACCTCAACTTTTATCTCGCCAATAATCCAGATGTAGCTGCCTTCTATGGCAATAACCGATTTGGAGTATTGCAGCACTTACAGATGTATGGGTTGAATGAAGGCCGAGCGTTTTCTCCGTTTGTAGATCTCAACTTTTACTTAGCGAATAACCCAGATGTGAATCAAGCCTTTGCAGGCGATCGCCACTTGGCTTTACAGCACTTGCAAACTTATGGCTTGAATGAAAGCCGAAAGTTCACTCCCTTCTTTGACCTCAACTACTATAAGGCGAACAACCCAGACTTGATTGATGCTGGACTGAACAATACTCAGTTGCTACAGCACTTTCAGATGTACGGATTGCGGGAGAACCGAGTTTTTGCGCCAGCCTTTGACTTGAACTACTATCGCTCCCTCAATCCAGATTTAGTGGCGGCTGGGCTTAATGAACGAGGCATATATGAGCACTTCCAGCGACATGGTTTAGCAGAGGGCCGACTGGCTTCTCCTAACTTTAATGTTCAAGTTTATCTGGCTAATAATTCAGATTTAATTGCAGAAGGTTTCAATAACCAGCAAGCCTACGAGCACTACCTAACGTTTGGTCAAGGAGAAGGTCGTCCAGGCAGTGACTATGTAGGTGACTCTCTAGCTAGTGCTCGGTTAGTCGGATTGAGTGCTACTCCAAATAGCATCACGGATTTTGTAGGTGCTTCAGACACGGCAGATTGGTATCAGTTCACGCTTGATAGAGCAGGGGAATGGCGGCGATCGCTCAATGTGCAGAATGGTAAAGTGACGTTACAACTTGCCCAAGATAGCAACAACAATGGCGCGATCGAACAAGGCGAAATTCTTCAAACTTTAACTGCTACCTCGGCTACAACTCTTGCAGACACTGGCGGCATCCTGGAATCAGGCAACTACTATGTGCAAATTGCGCCTGCTAATTCTGAAACAAACACAAATTATTCCTTGAGTCTTGCAGTTAATCCTTCGCCTCTGTTGGCCAATAATACTGGACTCACTCTCAAAACAGGCTCGATGAGAGTGATTGATAGTAATCAATTACGAGTAGTAGATGCTGATACGAATGCAACTCAGTTGATTTACACGCTCAAAGATGTGCCTCTTAATGGCAGTTTGCAGTTAAATGGTTTAGCCATAAGCGTGAATCAAACCTTTACCCAAGATGACATTAATCAAGGTCGAGTCAGTTATCAGAACAATGGAGGAACTATAACCAGCGACTATTTTGGCTTTACGGTAACTGATGGGACAACTACCCTCGATAGCAACTTTAACTTTTCTCTAGGTCGTAACCTGCCCAGCCTGTTAAAGGATATCAATCCCGGAGCAGGTAGTTCTGAGATCTATGATCTCACTAATGTTAATGGCACGCTTTATTTTCGGGCAAATGATGGTGTTCATGGCAGCGAGTTGTGGAAGAGCAATGGCACGCCTGAAGGCACAGTTTTAGTCACAGATCTTAATCCAGGGGCATCATCCTCTAGCCCTATTTTCCTCACTAGTTTCAATGACAAGCTTTACTTTGCTGCTGCCATCAACAATGGCACAAGTTTCAGATCTGGTCTTTGGAGCAGCGATGGTACAGCAGAGGGTACAACACTTGTCAAAGAACTATTCATTGTCAATCACATGGATTCTCCACCTGAGAGTTTGCTAAACGTCAATGGTATTCTCTACTTCAGTGTTTATGATGAAGTTACAGGTCATGAGTTGTGGAGAAGTGATGGTACGGCTGAGGGGACCGTCTTAGTCAAAGATATTGCTACAGGAAGTGGAGGCTCTCGTCCTTATGGTTTGACCAACGTTAATGGCACGATCTACTTTATGGCAGACGATGGCATTCGTGGGAGAGAGTTGTGGAAAAGCGATGGCACGGTTGAAGGCACTGTCTTAGTGAAAGATATTAATCCAGGGTCATCATCCTCTGATCCTATATTTCTCATAAATGTTGATGGCACTCTTTTGTTTTATGGTACTGACGGTATTCGTGGGAAAGAACTGTGGAAGAGCGATGGCACAGCTGAAGGCACTGTCTTAGTGAAAGATATTAATCCTAATTCTTTCTTTGGTTCTTCGCCCAATTTCTCAGGCTATGTCATTAACAACACTCTATACTTTTCTGCTAACGATATTACTCACGGCTTAGAACTGTGGAAGAGTGATGGCACAGCTGAAGGCACTGTCTTAGTGAAAGATATTAGTCCTGGTGCTAGTAGTTCCTCTCCTTTACCTGGCTATGTCATTAACGACACGCTTTACTTTGCAGCCAGGGATGGTAGCAATGAGCTTGGGCTTTGGAAAACAGATGGTACTTTAGCAGGCACAACTCTCATCAAGGATATTGACCTTTGGTTTCAGGGCCCGTTTGGTAGTGAGGCCAATCTGGTGAATATTGATGACACCCTATATTTCACAGGTGATGGTGGTTCTAATGGTATTGAATTATGGCAAACAGATGGTACTCCAGAAGGAACATCAATGGTTGCAGACATCTCGGTTGGTTCTGGGAGCTCGTACCCAACTTATCTAACTAACATTAATGGAACACTGTATTTTACAGCCAATGATGGCGTACATGGAGCTGAGCTCTGGATGATCGAGCCCAGTGTGGTAGCTGGATAGGGATTAGGTTCGCGATCGCCTAAACACTCAAATATCGCCGCAGGAAGGTTTCGAGGGATTCCATTTTGATGTGGAAGGTAGATTCCAATCGCTCTATCTCCTTGGAAGTGCAGAAAAACTCATTAGCAAGGAGAGTTCGGAGAGTGCCCAAAGCCTTTTGGGTTCTGGAGTTAACTATACCAACTGCGGTTCTCACACTGTCGAATAGGAATAAGGGAGGGTTCACCACAATGGGATCGCGATCAAAGATGCGGCCAAAGATGGCAGGGATATCTGATCGCTTTAATATTTCGGGTCCACCCACCGCAAAGATTTGATTGTGAGCAGCTTCGTTAAAAACAGCATCAACGCTAATTCTGGCGAGGTCGTCGGTGCTGACGATGGAGGAACGATTGTGAGGATCGCCAATCAAGAGATAGATTCCGGTGTTGCTAAACTGCTCGGCGAGAGGCAGCAAGTTAGACGAAAACCCAGAGGGCCGCAGGATGGTGTAGCTGAGGCCGCTGTTTTGTAGATAGCGCTCCACCGCAAACTTGGCTTTGAAGGTGGGAGAGTCTTCATAACCGCGATCGCCTCCTAGCACCGAAATAAAGACGAAGTGCTGCACCCCATTCGCTTTGGCGGCATCAATTAAGTCAATATTGGCGCGGTAGTCCAGCGTTTGGGCATCACCATCACTAGAGCCAGTAGCGCCGTGAGCGCTAATGACGTATTGCACACCCTGGCAAGCCTTTTGGATATCGCGTTCTTGTCGCAAATCGCCAATAAAGATCTCTGCGCCACGATGTTCTAGTTCGGCATAGCGGGAGGTTAGCCGCACAAACGCTCGTACCGTTTTTTCTTGCTCACACAGCGTGTGGACAATTTTGCGACCTAGCCCTCCGGTGGCTCCAGTGACTAAAAACATAGGGGTACTCAACTGGAAGGTGAACTATCTGATGCAGTGTAGCAAGTTCAGTTGAAGAGTTTGCAACTATCTAAAGTGCGACCTCCAGTTCGACAGTTACAGGTGCATGGTCGCTAGGTTTCTCTAATTGGCGGGGGGCAACGTCGATGGTGCAAGCGATCGCGCGTTCGTACAAGGCGGGAGTTAAGTAGTGATGGTCGATCCGCCAACCACTATTGCGTTGAAACGAGCCAGAGCGGTAGTCCCACCAACTAAAGTGCCCCCCATCCTCAGTAAATTTGCGAAACACATCAGCAAAGCCCAGCTCTAGAACTGTTTGCAAAGCGGCGCGCTCGTGATCCGAGGCCATAATGTGTTTTTCACGGCCCTTGGGGTTATGGATGTCTCGGTCTTCTAGAGCAATGTTGAAGTCGCCACAAACTAAAATTTTGGGTTGGCTGCTGTCTTTAAGGCATAAAGCTGCAAGATACTCGCGGAGAACCTGGAGCCAACGCAGTTTATAGACATACTTTTCGCTGCCCACTTCGGAGCCGTTGGGGACGTATAAATTGACGATGCGAATGCCATCTAAAACCCCTGTAATCACTCGTTTTTGGGCATCAAGTTCACCTACTAAGCTTTCGCCTAAAATTGGGGTGAATCCAGCGGTGATATCTTCTAAGGGAGTGCGGCTGATTAGGGCAACGCCGTTGTAAGACTTTTGCCCAGAAATGTAGAGGTGGTAGCCTAAATCGGTGAAGGGCGATCGCGGAAAGTCAGCATCTATAACTTTGGTTTCTTGCACACACAACACATCAACCGGATTGGCTTGCAACCAGTTGAGGACATGCTCTAGACGGGTGCGAATGGAGTTGACGTTCCAGGTGGCAATCTTCATGCAGGCTCAGCGATCGGGTCTTTAATTTTAGGGTGTTTCAGTCTCCCTTGGGGAGTATGCCACGGGCTAGATGCCTTGACTAGTTCAGCTTGGTGAAATGCGAGATCAGTTTGAGCAGAGATAATAGGGGAGAACCTTAAACTTTGATTCCCTCTCGTTATGGAGAATGCAGAGTAGGGTGGTATGGCGCGTTAATAATGGCTGTGACCCTTGTGAGTTAGGAGGCGAGTAAATGGAAATTCAGCGCCGGATGGCTGTGGCAGCTAAGGGCATCGTTTTAGGTATCGCGATCGCGCTCTTGGCCAGTTCTACTCAGTCTTTCGTCTCAAACTCCCCCGTCTCAGCTTCTAGTCCGGCGGTTTTGTCTGCGTCTGTTCCAGTGGCTGAGGCTCCTGCCGTTACCCCAGCTTCTAGCGTATCTCCTGGTGCCCCAGCCGTGGAGAAGGAGGTGCCTTATGTGGTGACGCCGAATGAAGTCGTGGCTGAGATGCTCAAAGTGGCGAGAGTTACAGATCGTGATCAGCTCTATGACTTAGGCTCCGGTGACGGGCGGATTGTCTTGACCGCAGCTCAGAAGTACGGCACTCGTGGGGTTGGAGTAGAACTCGACCCGAAGCTGATTCAAGAGAGTAATGCCAGCGCTCAAAAGGCGGGTTTGGGCGATCGCGTCAAGTTTTTGCAGCAGGATTTGTTTCAAACCAACCTCCGCGATGCCACCGTAGTAACTCTCTACTTGTTGCCTGCCGTTAACCTTAAATTGCAGCCTAAGCTCTTGAATGAACTTAAACCGGGGTCGCGAGTGGTTTCTCATGCCTTTGATCTGGGCGACTGGAAACCCGATAAAACCTTAACGGTGAAAGTGCCTAAAACCGGCCGCATTCACGCGGTTTACTATTGGGTGGTGCCAGCGCAGGTAGCAGGCAATTGGCAAGGAACGCTAGCTACCCCGTTGGGAAGACAGCCAGTCAATCTGCTATTGCGCCAGCAATTTCAGCAAGTAACTGGTGTAGCGACAGCCGGAAATGCCACGTTGGCCATTAGCAATGCCAAATTGACAGGCAATCAAATTAGCTTCACCACTAACAAAAAAGTGCAAGGTCAAGCGGCAACGATTCAGTTTACAGGGCGGGTAGAGGGCAACACACTGAAAGGAATTGCCACGGTCCAAGGGGCGGGTTTACTGACTGGGAAGTACAATTTGGTTGCTCAGCGTCGGTGACAGTTGCGTCGCGATCGCGGGCTGCGAAGGAGCGAGGATCATTTGCACTATGACCTCCTGAATACCGAATTCTTGCTGCATTTGCGTTTGAATTTGCTGCAACAAGCGATCGCGGGCTAGCCCATCTCTCAAGTTCACTTGTAATTGCACACACAGCACTTCTTGTCCCAGAGCGACCGTCCAAAGCTTCAGAGCGTCAATGCTAACCACCGCTTCGTGCTGCATGAAAGTTGCTGCGAGGGTTGGGAGATCAATCTGCTGAGGGGTGCGTTCTAGCAGAATATTCAAACTTTGCTGAATCAGCGGAATGGCTCCAGTGGCAATAAATCCAGCCACAAGTAAGCTAATCGCACCATCGGCCCAGAGCCAGTGCAGCTTGCCGACTGCGATCGCTGCCAAGATGACGCCCACAGAACTAATGGCATCGGCCACCATGTGCAAAAAGGCTCCCCGCAGGTTCAAGTCGTGGTGACTGTCGTGATGCAAGAACCAGGCATTTAAGCTATTCACGCCTAAACCCACCACAGCCGTGATCAGCATGGGCAAGCTGAGGATTTCAGTCGGGGGAGATTGTAGACGGGCGATCGCTTCCCATCCGACCCAGCAGGCGATCGCGACTAAACTCAACCCATTGGCTAAAGCCGCTAAAATCTCCACCCGACGGTAGCCAAAAGGAGCTTGTTCAGAAGCAGGTAGACGAGCAATCCAGGTGGCTAACAGTGCTAAAGCGAGTGATAGCGTATCGGAGAACAAATGCCCTGAATCAGCCAGCAATGCCAAACTATGGCTGCGATGACTCACGACTAACTCCGCTAGCGAAAAACAACCCGTCAGGATGAGCGCTATCCACAGTAAGCGCAGCTTCTGAATCGGGGTGCTGCCTGGGTCTAGAGAGGCAGTGGGGAGGGAGTGGTCGCAATGCGAGGAGTGATGATGGTGAAGCATTAATTGAGGAAACAGGGAGCCTTAAAGCGATCTACTCTAGAGTAGATGCAATTTCTCTGATGCAAGCTCCCCATATAATCACAATTTTCCCGAAAACTGCCGATCTACCACTTTTTGTAAGGCAAGAATTTCCCAGACATCGTGAGTTTGACGCGATCGCCCTTCGGGTCTGTTTCCTTCTCTACATCCATCGTGAAGTCGATCGCACTCATGATGCCGTCTCCAAATTTCTCCTGAATCACTTCTTTCAACGGCATGCCATAGACCTGCATAATCTCGTAGAAGCGATAAATTAGCGGATCGGTTGGTACTACTGGCCCTAGGCCTTTGAGGGGATATTCAGTCAGCTCAGATGCTACGTCTGGCCCTAATCCTAAAGCCTCCACTAATTTACTAGCTTCATCCTCAGAAGCACTCGCTTGGCGATAAAACAAGGCGGCAATCCAGACTTCATCGCGTCCCAGAATTTTTTCTAAATCTGTAAAACTCAATCCTTGAATTTGCTTCGCAGCTAGTAGTTTCTGGGTAATTGCTGGAATCGTCATGAAAAATTCACTCAATATTCATCGATTCCACTAGTAACTAAAACTACACTACGTAGTTGTAACTAAAGTTACGGGTACATCCAGTTTGGTGTTAACGTCACCTCAGGAACATTTACCGCTTAAGCCAAGTCTAATGATTCTAGCTTCAGAGATAACTCTAAAGGAGGATGCTCTGGTATCCCAAGAATCAGTATTTTTCACTCACAGTTTGAGTGTTGCGCGGCGGGAGCGGCATTTTCATACCTGATGGTAATCTAGATAGTCGCTCTCATCACTGACCTGCATTGAGTAGAGACTACTGAAGAGAACTGGGATTGTAAGCAACAGGGGGCCAATTGAACATGACTACCGGATCGAGGTCATTTCCACAATCCTTATCTCCTTCTAGAGCAAGTGTTCCATCTACCCATAGGACTGTACAGGCAAGCTATCCCTTGTCTGGGTCTGGTTCTAGTATGTCTAGTTTGGCCCCTCAACGGAGTGACTTTGACAAAAACAAAACTCACTTTATTGCTACCTATCGGGACTGGCCGATTTGGCTAGTGCATGTGCGGATCAAACGCCAAACGGGCTTTGGCCAAAAATATCCTGTGTTGCAGTGGCAGCATCCCGCTGATCAAGGACAGGGAGGTCTACGCTACACCTATCAGATTCGCCCCCGGGAAAGTTTGAATCAAGCTTTAGAGATTGTGCGAATTTTGATTGACCAAACCATCGCGATCGCCCAACAACACGAATCCTAGTTAACCAAATAGTTAACCGGATGCCAATTTGTGAGCATGGCGCGTGGTTTCGGGCAACCGCCACTTGGTGGTGCAGCGCATCACATAATCGATCGCAGTCAGCAGACTAATGCGATGCCCTAACGAAATGTAGAGAGGTTTAGTGCCAACACGGGTCCGCAGCACGGCTCCAACCGTTTCACCCCGATGCTGAAGCGGTTGCCAAGCACCCCGCTCTTCTGGCACCTCGTCATGTTTTCCGACTAGTAAAGACTTACCAACTCCGACCGCAGGCAAATTCACTAGTAGCCCCAAATGAGCGGCAATCCCCATCCGTCGAGGGTGAGCGATGCCATGACCATCACAGAGCAACAAGTCGGGGGGAGTGGCGATTTGTTCTAGCGCATCTAGGACAGCAGGAATTTCTCGGAAAGACAAAAAGCCTGGAATGTAAGGAAAGGTGGTGGGACGACGGGCGATCGCGTGTTCCACCAGTTGCAACTCCGGAAAACTTAAGACGGCGATCGCGGCACGAGTAATGGTTCCACCTTCCTCAAAGCCCACATCAACCCCAGCGACGCGCTGCACCGCTCCTAGTTGGTCTTCCTTGATGATGTCACCGCGCAATTGCTGCTGAATTATAGTGGCTTCTTCAGCGGTGGCGGGCCAAGGATGCTGTTGTTGGATCTTCATAGAGAATGACTGTCGCGATGACCATCGGGCAGAATAGTAGTGCGATCGATATAGGCTGTTTCTAAATCCACGAGCTGAGCGCGATAGAGGTTACAACCAGCGAGCTGGGCTGCTTGAAGTTTGGCCTTTTCTAGGTTGGTGCGGCTAAGATTTGCAGAGGATAAATTTGCCTGACTCAGATCGGCATTATACAAATCTGCCCCAGATAGGTCGGCCCCAGTCAAATTCGCCCCTTGCAAATTGGCATGGCGCAGATTCGCTCGCGATAGATTTGCCTTTTGTAGATTGGCTCCAGCTAAATCGGCTTGATAAAGCTGAATATTGCTCATTTCCGCTGCTGGTAACTGGGCTGCCTGTAAGTTGGCATAAGTGAGATTGGCGTAGGGAAGATGAGCGGTGGCTAGGTTGCTTCCTTGTAAATTGATGTTAGGTAGCTCAGCTTCAAATAGAAAAACTTCCCCGGCATCAATGTTACTAAAATCTCGTTGCCCTTCGGCATAGCAAGATAGTATTTCTTTGGCACTGACCCTCTGCATGGTAACCATTCCCGACAGTACCTTCGTCAAACTCTTTGCAGGATTGACGCGAGATACATAATGAGCATTTATACTTAACTTGTAATTAAAATGTAAAATAGTGTGACAAAAAATACTGTTGCTTTAACGCTTTTTTAAGAATCCCTGATTGCGATCGCACTTATTAACCTATCTACTTAACCTATTTACATCGAACCTCCAAGCTTGCTGCCATTGTTTTATCCTCCAACTGTGGCAGATTAAAACTTTAGCCACATCTGTCGCCTTGGGGATACTCTCGCTGTAGTCATGAACAGACTATGAATAGGGTGTAGGTATAGGATCAATTCAGGTGCCAAGCTGCGTTTCTGCGCAAACAGACACTTTAACCCTGAGAGATGTCAAGATCTAAATAGGGACGTAACTGCACTGCCCAGAAATCTCTATGCCAGAACTTCGAGTCTCGATTGCTCAGCACTACCACGAGCGGACCAAATATGATCCGCAAACCCTTGCCAGTAAAAGCCATCACTTGGATTGGGAGAGTCAGCCTGTTCCGTTTAAGGAATACAAGATCGGCACTACCTTTGATCTCAAGCCTTATTTAACTGACTCACAAGAAGTCTTGGCTGAAGATGCAGAGACTGCTTGGTGGCAACGATTGTCGCGCCTGCTATTTTGCAGCTACGGCTTAACAGGCATGATTCCCACAACCGGAAGTCCAGTTTATTTACGGGCTGCGCCTTCAGCGGGGGGTCTGTATCCGGCAGAAGTGTATTTAGTTTCCCGTGGGACCCCATTCCTACCCGCTGGGTTGTATAACTATCAGTCTAAAAGTCACTCGCTGTGGCATTTCTGGGACAGCAATGTTTGGCAGAAATTGCAATCGGCTTGCTTTTGGCACCCTATTTTAGATGACACGCAGATGGCTTTAGTCACGACTGCGGTGTTTGCTCGCTCGGCATGGCGCTATCAAGACCGCGCCTACCGACGCATTTTTTTGGATGCTGGGCACTTGCTGGGCAACATTGAGTTAGCCTGCGCTCTCAATGACTACCGACCGCATTTGATCGGTGGATTTGCTGACGAGGCGCTTAATCAGTTGCTCTACCTCGATCCGGACCAAGAAGGAGCGATCGCAGTGATTCCGGTGGCCGATTTGCTAGAAGTGCAAGAAAATTTGCCGCTTTCGGTAACAGCCTTACCTTCGGCGACTCAGACCGAGTATCCCAGTATTCCTGATGGAGAGTTGCTGAGCTATTTCCATCAAGCTACTCAGATTCAGCCAAACGCAGCCTTCAAAAAGATCCCCAAAATACCACCACGAGCCAATCGAGAGAAGGCTCAATCGGATCAATACAATTTTCCGTTTTGCCTAAAAGTTTCTACGCTGTCTCAGCCGATTGTTTGGGGAGAGAACTTAGGGGCTATGCAAGAGACCATGCTCCGCCGTCGTTCTACCCGCGCCTACAGCGGAGAGTCAATTACCCTAGCAGAACTGAAAGCATTACTGGACTTTACTTACCAGCCTGAGCACTATATTGAACAGGAATTGGATGGGTATCCAGACTATTTCGTTTTGAACTCGATTCAGACCTTTATTGCAGTTTCTGGTGTGATTGGCTTAGAAGAAGGCTGCTACTACTACGCCCCGCACTCTCAGGAATTACGACAAATCCGCTTCAAAAACTTCCGGCGAGAGTTGCATTACTTATGCTTGGGGCAAGATTTGGGTCGTGATGCCGCAGCAGTGGTGTTTCATACGGCGGACCTGAAGACTGCGGTGGCTCAATACGGCGATCGCGTCTACCGCTACCTCCACATGGATGCGGGACACTTGGGGCAAAAGCTTAACCTGGCTGGCATCCATCTGGGTTTGGGTGTCAGTGGCATTGGTGGCTTCTTTGATAATCAGGTGAATGAAGTGTTAGGCATTCCGGTGGATGAAGCCGTTCTCTATATCACCACCCTCGGTCGCCCCCGCTAGCTGTTGACTATTCTGGTTGCCTAATCTGAATGGCCACAGGCATCTTCGTATTGGTAGGTTTCAATGCGGACAGCACAGCGATCGTACTGCCAACGAGTTAGTCTGAGTGAGTTTGCTTGGGGGCTAATCACGACCACAGAAGCATAGTCAGGCCCAACGCCGAAGGTTTTGGTTGCAGAGTGACTCGGATTAGATTTAGCAGTTGTTTTCACTGTAACCAGACCGACTTTCGAGGGACTATCGAGCGCGATCGCTACATCCTTTTGTTCGCCCGATTGCAGCTCCAATCCTTTCGGCTGAGCTTGATTGATCGTCACTTGGACAGGCTCAGGCATGAGATTCACCAGTCTCACTGTAGGTTCAGGACGACTCAGCTTGTCATTCAGCACTAGCCCTTGGAGTACCTGGCCTTTCTGAAATAGAGCTACGGTATAAAACTGCTCAGCTTCTAAATTAAAGCTCTGTTTTGGCTGAGACTCTGGCTGGGACGAGACGGAATTGAGAGAGAGGGCGTACTTTCCCGCAGGAATACGTTGGGATGGAATGATTTGCTCTGGAGAGTAAGAGGCATGAATCGGTTGCTGGTTTAAGTGCAGCGTCTTCACAGTGGGTTTAGCATCCAGCAGCCAGTAGTTCACGTAAGCCAAGTTCTCAGCCTGGGATGGCATCGCTAGTCCCACCCCAGTTGCGAGGACTGATAACAGCATCCAGCCTTGATGATGAAGTGGCATTGCTGATTCTCCTAACCCTTAGTGATAAAGAACTGCTGATGAACGGCTCGCTAAAAAATCAAAGCAATTTCGTGTCAGTCTCTATGCGCTTTACCCTCAACGGCGCGAACTAATAACGCACTGATTTTTGCTAAAAATTGCCTGATTCAAGGACAATTTCGCTGATTTCTCAACAAGGGAATGTAGTGAAGGGTACAAATAATACGGATGAGTGAAGCTATGGTACGGCTGAAGTCGTCAAGTGAGGCGTGAGCGGGATGGTGAGGCAAAACCACACCTGGTTATTGGCTGGATTGGTTCTAGGCATTTGGAGTTCCAACTCTCCCGCTTGGGCAAAAGAGTATCTGCTCAAATCCACCCCAGAAACTGTGATTTGGGGACGTTTGTATGGCAAGACAGCTAAGCCTGCTCTACGCATTCGATCTGGAGACACTGTAACCATTGAGACCGTCTCCCACGAAGGCATTTTGGAAGATCAGTCCCAGGATGGTACTGCCGCTGGAGCGATCGAGTTCTTGACTCAGAAAGGAGTGCCCGAAAAAGAGATCCTGCAAGACCAATTAACTGTCCGAGCGAACGTCCCTCATGATGGCAAAGGGCCTCATGTCGTGACTGGGCCGATCTATGTCGAAGGAGCCATGCCCGGAGATGTCTTGCAAATTGAAACTCTCAAGATTGAGCACCGTGCCTCTTATGGGTTTGTGAGTAGCCGTAAGGGTAAAGGAGCGCTTCCCGGAGAATATCCTGTCGGGGACAAGGTCGCTGATAGCAAATACATCAAAATCGTGACTGATCCTCAAGCTGTTCAGGCGATTCTGAGAACGCGCAAAGGACAGACTGCTTCTCAGCTCCAGTACGCCAACTTCAAGCGAGAAGGAATTACTGGATTAGGAATCCTGAAACCTGACACGCCTGGTTCGCCTTCCTATGAGATTCCCTTAAAACCATTCATGGGGCTGATTGGTGTTGCGCCTGAAAATGATGCTGAAACCGTAAACTCTGTGCCTCCAGGCCGTTATGGTGGCAATATTGACCTGAATTTAATCACAGCGGGAACTACGCTATATCTCCCTGTGCAAGTTCCTGGTGCCCTGATGTATACTGGCGATCCTCACTGTGCTCAAGGAGATGGAGAGGTTGCTTTAACCGCGATCGAGTGTTCTCTAAAGCCAACATTTCGGATTACTCTCCGCAAAGATCTTGCAGCTAAAAAAACATTTACCGCACCGTTCCTAGAAACTCCGATCGCCTTTGTTCCGATTGGGCTGAATCAAGATTTGGATGAAGCGATGAAGGATGCAGTGCGTAAAAGCCTGACTTTTATTACAGAAGTTACACCCCTCAATGGGCAAGAAGCTTTACAACTGAGCAGTGCCGCAGTAGATTTTGAGGTCACTCAAGTTGTGGATATCGTCAAGGGAATTCATGGAGTGATCATGAAAGATCTGATCAAGGTGAATCGAATTAAATAACCCGCAGAGTCGCACCCCACGCTCCAGGGCCTAAATAGGAGCAAACAACTAACAGCAACCATTAAATCTGCTTTGAATATCCAACGTGACTGAGCTGGGATATTCAAAGCAGATTTATTTTGACTGATACCTAAAGAGTCTCACTTCAACTACCCACACTTCAGCCTCCAGAACTATCTCTGAAAAGCCGAGCGACTTTAGATCAGGCTATCGCTAGATGTATGAAGGGCATCTTCTAACAAATGCTACTGATATACGACTGGCCTGGAACGGAGGAATAATTTGGATCTTGAGACAGTATTGGAATATACGTCTGATGCAGTTACCGAACTAGATAAAGACTGGAACTATACCTGCGTTAACTATAGTGCGGAACTTCTGCTGCGACGTAAACGAGCTGAGTTGTTGGGTCACTCTCTATGGGAGGTTTTTCCCGAACTGCTCAATACACCAGCAGAAGCAGAACTAAGACGCGCCATCACAGGTTCTATTGCTGTCAAATTTGAGTTGTTTCTTCCAGGGTTGTATGCGTGGCACGAAGTGCGGGCTGTCCCCACTGAACAGGGGTTAATCCTATTCAGCCGCGACATCTCAGATCGCATTCGTGTGCTCCGAGAGGAAGCAGTACGGGCGGAAATTCGGAATATGCTTGAATATGCCCCCGTACCTATCTGCATTATGCGAGGGCAAGAGCATCGAATTGAGATCCATAACCGCAGCTTCCAGCAACTAATTGGCGATCGCAATTTTGAAGGTCTGACGATGCGAAATGCCTTTCGGGAACTAGAAGCACAGGGCTTCTTTGAGCTGCTAGATCAGGTATATGCCACCGGCGAGACCTACGAGGGCAAGGAATTGCTAGTCCGCTACGATCGCCATGGTACCGGGGAAATGTATGAGGGTTATTTCAATGTCATTTACCAGCCCCTCTTAGATACCACTGGGCAAGTCTGCGGGATTTTAAGCCTGAATATTGAGGTGACCAAAGAAGTGCTGGAACGGCAGCGTGTTGCCCGGATTGCCACAGAGCGAGATGCCATTCTGCAACAACTGATTGAGGGAGTCATTGTCACAGATGCCGAGGGACGTATCACCTTTGTCAACGAGGCAGCCTCTCGGCTCCACGGAGTTGCCAAGTTAGATGTGCTGCCTGAAGGCTATACCGATACGTATCACCTTTATACAGTGGATGGTAAACCCTACCCTCCAGCAGAACTCCCCCTGAGCCGCGCTGCACTGCGAGACGAGATCGTGACTGAAGCTCGCTGGCGCATCCGGCGACTGGATGGGACGGAGGTGCTGGTAGAAGGGAATGCCCGCCCCATTTATGATGAGCAGAGTAGAAAGATTGCCGCAGTACTCACTCTTCGGGAATTAGCGGCTAAATCCTGAAATGCTACTTAATCGGGACTGCTTGATGCAGGCGATCGCGGTTAAGCAATAGCATGCTAAAAATATTTCTAGTTTAAAAGCTGGTGACAAGACTCGAACTTGCGACCGGCTGATTACAAATCAGCTGCTCTACCAACTGAGCTACACCAGCGCATTGGCTAAAAATCAGTATATCAAATTCTGCAACACTCCTCACTCCAAATTTAATTGAATTAAAAATCAGCGATCGCTTCATCCCCTGACAATTTATTTGCGTTTTTGCAAATCTCTCGGTACTATCTATGTTCAGATGGAAATCCGGTATCCCGACCGACTAACTGGGGTTTGAAAGGAGATTAAAGGTTATGGGTCTGTGGCAACGTGGCTCGAAACGACGAGAGGAGCCAGCTCAACGGGTAATTAGTAATGCACTCAAGTTCTGGACCAACATACTGCGTTGCTGCGGCCCGCAAATGTTCAATGGGTTGAAATTCAGTTCCCTGAGAGGCTTTGTCTCACTGTTCCTAGTCGGCATGACTTTGAGTGTAACGATCGCCGCTTGCTCTGGCGATGGTGGCAACACTACTACTGCTAGCTCTCCAGGTGCTACAGGTGGGAGTGCTGCCAAAAAAGAAGTTGAACTGACTCTAGTTTCTTTTGCTGTCACCAAATCAGCTCACGACAAGATTATTCCTAAGTTTGTGCAGAAGTGGCAGCAAGAGCACAACCAAACTGTGGTTTTCAAGCCCAGCTACGGTGGCTCTGGCTCCCAAACCCGCGCTGTCATCGATGGTTTGGAGGCAGACGTGGTGCATTTAGCCCTCGGCTTTGATGTGCAAAAGATTGAAAAGGCTGGACTAATCGAGGCGGGTTGGGACAAAGAAGCTCCTAACGATGCTGTGGCTAGCCGTTCTGTCGCCGCGATCGTCACTCGCGAAGGCAATCCCAAAGGCATTAAGGATTGGACAGATCTCGGTAAGGATGGCATAAGCTTCATCACCGCTGACCCTAAAACTTCCGGTGGTGCCCGTTGGAACTTCTTGGCGCTGTGGAATGCTGCTGTGAAGTCAGGTGCGGATGATGCCAAAGCCCAAGAATTTGTAGCTAAAGCCTACAAAAATGTGCCCGTTCTGCCCAGAGATGCGCGGGAAGCCAGTGACATCTTTTTCAAGCAGGGCCAAGGAGATGCCTTGATCAACTATGAGAACGAAATTCTCTTAGCCGCTGAAAACGGCGAAAAACTTCCCTTCGTCATCCCCGCAGTCAACGTCTCGATTGACAACCCAGTGGCTGTAGTCGACAAGAACGTAGACAAGCATGGTACTCGCGAAGTTGCAGAAGCTTTTGTGCAGTATCTCTTCTCTCCAGAAGCCCAGCAAGAATTTGCCAATACAGGTTTCCGTCTGAGCGACCTCAATGGTGCCCAAGCGAAATCTCTGGAAAGCAAGTATCCCCAAGTGAAAGATTTGGCCACTGTAAAAGATTACGGCGGCTGGAGTGAAGTCCAGAAGAAATTCTTTGATGATGGTGCTATCTTCGACCAGATTCAAGGCAAATAGGTAGTAGTCACTCGCTGACTCTCCTCTTTGTGCGGGCGATCGGGGCAGGCTTTTGGGATACTTGATGAGTTCAAGATCAACGGCTAAAAGCATCTGCCCCGATTTATTTTTGATCTCCTAGCTTGACCTAGGCTGCTGTCTTTAAATTGCTTTATGGCTGTCTCAACTATTTCTCCATCTGCTTCCCCTCAACCCAAAAATCCGGTTCAACGGCTCTTAGGGTTGTCTTGGCCTTGGCGGATCACGCTGGGGTATCTCACAATTATGCTGTTGTTGCCTGTGGCAGCGCTGATTGCTAAGGCAAGTACCGAAAAACCTGCTGACTTCTGGCGAATTGCGACTAGCCCTGTCGCCTTGGCTACCTATAACGTCACCTTTGTCACAGCTTTGATTGCGGCCCTGATCAATGCCGTTTTTGGGGTTTTAATTTCCTGGGTTTTGGTTCGCTACGACTTTCCCTTCAAACGCATCATTGATGCCGCGATCGATTTACCCTTTGCCTTGCCTACCTCAGTAGCAGGTTTGACTCTAGCCACAGTTTATAGCGACAACGGCTGGATCGGTTCTTTGCTAGCGCCTTTTGGCATTAAGGTCGCCTTTACTCGATTGGGGGTAGCGGTGGCAATGATCTTTATCTCCCTACCGTTTGTGGTGCGGACTCTCCAGCCTGTATTGCAGGATATGGAGAAAGAAGTAGAAGAAGCTTCTTGGTCTTTAGGCGCTTCTCAGTTCCAAACATTCCGGCGGGTGGTATTGCCCCCCTTGATGCCAGCGATTTTGACTGGCGTGGCGTTGGGCTTCTCCCGAGCGGTCGGTGAGTATGGGTCTGTGGTCATTGTGGCTTCTAACGTCCCGTTCAAAGACTTGATTGCCTCCGTGCTGATTATTCAACGCCTGGAGCAATACGACTATTCGGGTGCCACTGTGATTGGCACAGTTCTGTTGGGCATTTCGCTTCTAATTCTTTTGGCAATTAATCTATTGCAAGCTTGGGGACGGCGGTATGAGCTCTAGTTTGGCAGGTAAATCCTTTAATCCTGAAATCTCCCAGCCGAAAGCTCCAACTCCGACTCAGCAAAGAACTTGGGTGAAGGGAGTTTTGATTGGCATTGCGCTCTTTTACTTAGCGTTGGTCTTGTTTATTCCCGCTTTCAACGTCTTCGTGCAAGCGTTTAAGGATGGAGTAGGGCCGTTTTTAGGCAACTTGACGGAGCGCAATTTCCTCCATGCTGCCAAGCTCACGCTTTTAATTGCGCTGATTGTCGTGCCCATCAATACGGTGTTTGGGCTTTGTGCGGCTTGGGTGATTGCCCGCAACCAGTTTCGGGGACGCACTTTTCTCATTAGCTTGCTGGATGTGCCCTTTGCGGTTTCTCCAGTCGTAGCGGGCTTGATGATTGTGTTGCTCTACGGACGCAATGGCTGGTTTGGCTCTTGGCTAGAATCGGGCAATATCAAAATTATTTTCGCCATGCCTGCGATGGTGCTAGCCAGTGCCTTTATTACCCTGCCTTTTGTCGCTCGTGAAGTGATTCCAGTTCTGGAAGAGGCAGGCAGTGACCAAGAGGAAGCAGGCAGAACTTTAGGCGCTAATGATTGGCAGATTTTCTGGCGAGTCACGATTCCTAATATTCGCTGGGGCTTGCTTTACGGCGTGATTTTGACCAATGCCAGAGTCATGGGCGAGTTTGGGGCGGTTTCTGTGGTGTCGGGCAACATTGCTGGCCAAACTCAAACCCTGCCCCTGTTTGTGGAAGAAGCGTATAAGCAATACGCTACGCAATCGGCCTTTTCTGCGGCAGTTTTGCTCGCTTTTCTGGCGGTTGTGACTTTGATACTGAAGGAAATTTTGGAACGTAAAACCAAAATCAAAGATATTGAATAGGAGGCAGATCATGTTGACAGATGACAGCGATCGCTATGCTCCCCTAAATCGCGAAAACCAAGAAGCCACGGCTCTTGACGCATCCCAGCCATCGGGACAGGACTCTGCTGCGGATCATAGATACACTCAAACCCGCATTAGAATTCGTATCCCCAAGAACTACCATCAAGAACCTGTGATTTCTCGCTTAATCTCTCAGCATGGCCTCACGGTCAACATTACAGCAGCTCTGCTGGGGGCGAACGCGCGAGATGATGGCTGGTTTGACCTAGAACTTCAAGGCACCGCTGCCCAAATTGACAGTGCCTTGCTCTACTTAAATGAGCTAGACCTGGAAATTTGGCATGATTCGAGTGCTCAAGAGGATGGGTGGTAATGCGGGCACCCATGCTGGAGCAAGAGCAATCTAGCGGGATCGGGAAACCCCAGACAGTGCTCGGTGCTAGGCGATCGCGTCTGCCTCGATGCACTGAAAGCGCAACCCAAGTTCGCATCAAATTGCGGATTCCAGCCCAACGTCGTCAAGAACCAATTATTTCTCACCTGACAGCCCAGCATGGCCTCAGCGTTAACATTACTGCGGCTCGACTCAGCCCCAACCCTCAAGAAGATGGCTGGTTCGACCTAGAACTGCGGGGGACTCCTCAGCAACTTCAGCAAGCGTTAGCCTATCTGCAATCCCTGAACATCACAATTTGGGGTAAACCCAATCCAGATGGAGACGGTTGGTTGTGAGGGATAGGAACTAGGAGACAGGAGACAAAAAAGCAGGGTAGAACTGAAATCAATTCGTTCTACCCTGCTTTTTTGCTTTTACTCTTCAGTGTGGTTGAGAACCACCACTAAGCCATATTGTTCTCGATCGCCCAGCGTGCTAACTCTGTGCGGTTGTGTAAACCTGTTTTGCCCAGCATGTTGCTGACGTGGCTTTCAATCGTCCGTTGACTAACATTTAATTCGTCAGCGATTTCCCGATTGGCCATCCCACGGGCCACAAACTGCACTACCTTTAACTCGGTTGGAGTCAGCTCGACATCAAAGGGTACCTGGATTTTGGGGCCATTATCCACGCCCTTGGTTTGATGCTGCATCATCCGGGATGCTTGCTTCAGCGAGGACTCCACCTGAGCCACCAATTCCTCAGGCTCAAAGGGCTTGACCATGTAGACATCGGCTCCGGTGTTTAACCCTTTGACGCGGTCTTGGCTTTGTCCCTTGGCTGATAAGAATAGAACTGGAATCCAGCTAGTGCGAGAGTCCTCCCTCACATGCTTTACGAGTGAATAGCCGTCCATCTCTGGCATCATCACATCGCAAATAATCATGTCTGGAATATCTTGCTCCAGAATTTCTAGCGCTTCACGGCCATTTTCTGCTGTTACTACTTCATACCCGCGGAATTCCAGGTAATCCTTGACTAACAGAATTAAATTAGGGTCGTCATCAATTAGCAGTAGCCGTTTATGATCTCCCACGCTCGCTTCCTTCATGCTTTGTCACTCGCCATGCCTGGATTAATTAAAGTTTGTAGATAGAACTTTTTGTATTGTTGTCACATTCTACTAGACCTGTCACTGTCTGCTACGTATCCCTTCATTAATATAGTGCCTGATCAGGAATTGACAGTTAGTCTAGTAGGTTGCTGACTTCATCAATTATTTACCTACTTTAAGAATGGCAGGTGATTTTGGCAGCAGACTTAACAAGTTTTTTCATTATCAAAGTATCGTTGGCAAAATAGGCTTAATTCGAGTTGATTAGTATTTTTTAACAAGAGTAGCCATCGGTGCTTTGAAGCGAGAAATAACCTTAGGTTCGCTTAATCGTTAAGCCATGATGCTGGCGTTTTTTCCTCTACACAAAGTTAGAGCTGCGATCGCTCAATCATGCGTTACTGCCAGGGTTTCAGTGGCTGAATCGTCAACTTTTAGGTCGATTGTAGCGGTGGTTTCGGACGAATTCGGCAACGGATGAGTCAAAAAAGCAAATTCTGACACAATTTGATTGCCAATCAAGTGTTCTTGAATAATGCGCTCAATCACTTCTGGAGTCGCACTGTGATACCAAACTCCATCCGGATATACGACTAAGATGGGGCCTTGCTGACAAACGCGCAGGCAGTTGGCTTTAGTCCGAAAAACGTATGGAGATGCGGCAGCGCCTGAATCTGCGATCGCCTCCTTAGAAATCGCCCCAGTCGCAGCAGGAGGGGTGTCGAGCTTCAGTTCCTTCAAGCGCCGCTTGAGATAGTCCCAGGATGCTAAGCTCAATTGCTTGTCGCAGCACTTGGGCACCGTCTGGTCGGCGCAGATAAAGACATGCCGCTGGATTTGATCGAGCTTTAGGGCTTGAGCACAACTGGCAAGAGAGTTGCAATCAGAAGAAGCGCTAGCACTCATGACTCCTCAGGCTCTTGCCGGACGCGACGGATAGGCAAGTTCGCAATCAGAGCCGTGACTCGTTCATTGTTAGCTAGAGAAAATTCCAGACCCTCAGCGTCAATCTCAACGTAACGAGAGACCACGTCTAAAATTTCTCGCCGCATTTGATCCATCGACTCAGGGCTGAGGTCAGCGCGATCGTGAGCCAAAACAAATTGCAGACGGCGCTTCACTTCTTGGCGGCTACTTTCGTTGCCTGGACGGGGAAATAAGCGTTCTAACAGTTCATTGATCATGGAGCTTGGGGAGGGTCAAGAGTCTGGCAAAAGCATGGAATAGAAAGAGAGGCTAAAGGCTAGCGATGCGGTAAATGCAATCTGAGTAAAAGCCTTGACCTAGGAAAAGCGGTTTAGAGAATCTTGGTGGAAAAAAATCTACGAATGCGGGAGAAAACGCTGCCGTTGTTAGGGGTGAGGTCTAAAAACTCTACAGTTTCGCCTTCTAAGCGGCGGGCAATATTACTGAAAGCAGTGCCTGCGGTCGAAGGAGTCTCGGATAAAACTAAGGGTTCCCCTCGGTTGGTGGAAACGATCACCCGTTCGTCGTCAGGAATAATACCGATGAGAGGAATGGCCAGAATTTCTTGCACGTCTTGCACTGACATCATGTCATTGACCTGCACCATCGCAGGCTTGAGGCGATTGACGATCAGACGAATTTTCTTGACGTTATTGGCTTCTAGCAAACCCACGACTCGATCTGCGTCTCGGACTGCGGCGATTTCTGGGGTGGTGACGATCAAAGCTTCTTGAGCAGCGGCGATCGCATTCTGGAAGCCCATCTCAATCCCAGCAGGGCTATCCACTAGAACGTAATCGTAAGCTTTAGCTAAGGCGCTAACCACCTGCTTCATCTGGTCGGGACTGACTGCGTCCTTGGTGCGGTTTTGGGCAGCGGGTAACAAGGCGAGACGGCTTTGGCGCTTATCTTTCACTAGCGCTTGCTCTAGCCGACATTCACCCGCCAACACTTCCACCGCTGTATAAACGATGCGATTTTCTAGGCCTAACAGCAAATCTAAATTTCTCAGGCCAAAATCTGCGTCCACAACCACAACTTTGCGACCTCGTTGAGCCAGGGCCATGCCCAAGTTGGCTGTGGTGGTGGTTTTGCCCACCCCTCCTTTTCCAGATGTAACAACAATAACGCGACTCATGAGGTGGTTAGACGAATGAACTTTACTTCAACTTTCAATTAACTTTAACTTAAACCGCATTTTCACCGAAATTAATTCAGCGAGACTTATTAATCGTCTGCGATCGCCGCTTCCAATGCACCAGAACCAATATCGGTGAAACTGACGCAGAACCTAGAATTCTTCATTCAACCATTCTCCCGTCAAAATGTCAGGAGTTTTGGCCTGACTGGATAGAGATCAGCAGTTGAGTTTTAGCGAAATCGGCAGAGCGGGCGATCCGTATTCCTTCGCTGGTAACATAAGCCACTTCTGGGTAGTACTGCGCAGGTGGCTTTTCAGGAGCGCGAGCTAAAGACTCAGCAATCCGCAGTTGGGTCGGCTCCATTTGCAGCGCCATAATTCGACACTGGGTATTCCCACTCGCGCCCGCATGCGCCACACCCCGCAACCGCCCCCAAACCAAAATATCGCCGTCTGCAATCAGAGAACTGCCAGGGTTGATGTCTCCGAGCACCACAATCGTACCGGGATGGCGAATCTCGACCCCAGAACGCACCGTGGTCTGAATGTAGAGCGGATCAGCTAAGGCGGGCGGTGGAGTAGCAGTCGGTTGGCTGAGGTGAGCCACAGGAGCTTGTTGCTCAACTGAGTAGCCTGCGGTGGCTGCGGCAACAGCAGTTTGACGACGGCTTGTGGAGACCCGCTTGAGTTGCAGTTGCACTTCCAAGAGGGCATCGGCGATCGCCTGGAGTTGTCGCCCATCCAATAAGCGATCTCGTGCTATCAAATGCACAACGGTTCCGGGTTGCCAAAAGCGATCGCCTCCCGATAAGCGTTGCTTGAGTTGTTGCCACAAGTCCGCCCAAGTTAGCGCAGTCGGGGAAGGCGGATCTGTCGTTTCCGTTTCGGGAGGCAACATCAAAAGTAATTGCCCCTCTTCACTCTTAAACCGCACCTGGAGGTCTTTGATCAGAGGTTGTTCTGGAGAAGCTGACTCTCCGGGCTGAGCAGCCGCATCGGGAGCGGCATCAGGAACTGCGCCACCAGCCGTAACAGAACTTTCCGCAGCAGACTCGGCAGGTGCCGTTGGATTGAGAGGTGGCGCTGTACTTGTGGTTGTGGCTCCGGCAGATGCAGGGTTAGGAGTTACAACTGCGTTGCTTTGAGTGGGGGCAGCAGATGGAGCAGCAATAGGATTGTTGGAAGAATCAGAGGTCATGCGAAACGTGCCTAAGCGGTTAGAACCTGAAACGATTCTGGGAGACTTTGCAGATTCATTTCTCCTCATGGAGAGGGTAGGACTGTATTTTAACTAGGTTTGTTGAGCCGACGATAAACCGTAGCTAACCCATCGGCATCCCCCACATTGCCAGGAAACAGCACCACAGGCAAGTTGGGGAAGAGAGGATGGTTGGCGGGAGTGCAAACCATTGAGCAGCCTGCCAGAACTTGGCCTAAGAGTCGAGCAGTAGGCAAGTTTAAGCCTGTGCTCAGCACATCGTTGGAGGTAATGCCTCCTTTACTAATGAGAAAACCAATCTCGCGGGGTAATCCGCGCACGACATCCATTAGCAACGCTGAAACGGCTGTACCAAAGTCTAGGCGTACCTGCACATCTTCAAAGGTGAGTTCTTGGCGACTGGTGTAAACCACGGGCGTTTTTCCAGCATCATGAGCCTCACGGACTGCTTGCAACGTTTCGTCTAAGAGAGCAGCACGACTTCCCGCATCACCATCTTTTAACCGCGCCACCGTCACCTCAACCCCCACAACCCCTGGTTCTTGCAGCAGGCGTTCTAGCTGTTCCGTGGTTTTCTTGACGTGAGAACCCACAATCACTGCCCCCGGTTTGCCATCTCTGGCGTACTGGGCCATATCTTCTGGCGCAGTGGGTTGGGGAGGTAGGGCAGCTAGCGCGGTAAGCAAACTGGCCGCACTGCGAAACAAGAACCGCTTTCCTTCGGCCGCTACTGCCAAAATATCAGCTGCAAAGTGATTTAAGTCGGCTTGGTTTTCCGCATCGACTACGCCGCATTGATTGTGGTTGAGTTGCAGCAAGCGATCGCGCACCCCAGCTTGAATGTCAGCCGTGAGGAAGCGCTCAACTTGATCAGCAGTAATACGCCCTTGAGTTTTCTCCTCCACATAATCAGGCAGGTAGCTGTGGTGGTAAGCAAACACAGAGTCATGGGCAAATTCGGTTTCATGCACTGGAGTTGGCACCCCATTCACCACCAAATAATGGACGCTGTCTCGCGTGAATCGCCCACCCTCAAAGAAAGCAGGGACGAGAAAGTGAGCGTCAAACGGACCCAACTCCTCCGCGATCGCATCGGTTTCGACGGGGTAGTGACCACGTAGCGTGGAGTCAGAGCGACTAACAATTAGAAAATCTTGGATGGATTCGAGGGCGATCGCTTGCTTTAAGTTCTGGCAAGCTTCCCGCGTCACGATTGTGGCTTCTTCGGGTGACAAGGCACGAGTATTGGTCAAAACAAAAAAGATGGGAGACTCATCAGCTAACCCGACTCGCAGCGTCTCTACATCCCAGCGAGTCAGGAGCAGACAGCTATGCACGGTCTGTGAACCCGTGGGGTCGTCATCTAGAACAATAATTTTGGGCTTGGTAGTCATGCTTAACTGAATCGCTGATTTTGCAACTTTTTCATTTCTGCTTGCACATCGACTGCGATGTCCAATGCCTGATTCAGCAATCGTCCATGCTCGCTGGCTTGATCATTAACTTGTAAAGTCGCTAGAGCTGTCAAGTTATTGTCAAATAAATCCGAATGGCGAGCAATGAAGCGTTGATTTGTTCGCAAAATCCTTTCCGTTTTCAGCGCCCGAACTAAATCAGCTCTGGTGAGCGCCAAAGCCTCAATTACCTGCTCACGATTGTTCAGAGCTACTTCTGAGTTACCTGCCGCTTCAATTTGATCATTAATGTCAATCGCTTTGATCACCGCGTTGTAGCGATCGACATCCATCACCAGATTAATTAGATGACGATTTTTCTGACTAAAGAGAATCGTCTGCACATCATCTACAATCAGCCCTACCACCGCACTGAGATGCAACGCGATTAGCAGAAAAGTGTGGTTGGCAAAGTTTAGGGCTAAAACCCAATAGCTGAGACCGAGGAGGGCGATCGCGAGTAGAGTCCTGAGAATTTCCCAGCTCACTTGCCTTCTGGTAGGAGGAATCAGCAAGTCACCGCGACGCATCCCACTCAGCCGTCGTAGCTCGCCTTTAGTAATCTCCAAGCTCTGTAAATCCGATCGCATCAGTCGATGCTCCTCGAAACCTGCTGTGCCCCTACCTTAGCAAGAGACGGATAGGGGCAGAGTTATGCTCTAGCCTTAATGAACGAGTTCGATCGCACGTTTGGCGATCGCTTCCGCAGTCAAGCCATTGAAAGCCATCAGTTCTCCGGCGCTGGCTGTGGTTTCACCTCGTTTCCAAGCGAAGGTGTCCCGCTTGCTAGTGCTGCGGAGCATGATCGGCTCTAGCATGCCGCTGGCACCGCCTGTAATGCCGAGCAGGGCATCGCCGCCAAATAGGGCTGCAAAGCCAGCATCATCCAAGAAAGTGCCGTCAGCTTCAGAGCAGGTGTCCCAAGCCACATCAGAGGCACGGTAGAGGCGACGGGGGTTGACGATGGAGACGACCCGCACCGCGAGTCCTTCTGTCTCCAAGAAGGTAGCGGCTTCTAATGCTGGAATGAGGGTCATGTCGCCAATCACGGCCAAGACTACGAGCTTGCCGCCTTCTGTACCTGCGATTTCTTGGAGCGTGACGGCTCCTTGCTCTAACCCTTGCTGAGCTTGGGCAAACGTGGTGCGAATCGGCAGAGGTGATTTGCTGGCTGTGATCACAATGCCTTTGTTTTTAGTCGTTAAGGCCCAGTCGTAGCAAACTTGGATGCTGTTGGCATCGGGTGGAAACAGCGGGAACACGTTGCCATTCCGCATCATGGCGGCAAAGTAGGCTTCCACTTCGGGCCGTTGGTGAGTCCAACCGTTGCGGCCTTGCTCTAAGGCTCCAGCCGTAAACAGCGTCACGGTGGAAGGGGTGGGGCGGCGCAGCTCAGACATGGCTTGCGTCACCGTTTGCCAAATCGGTAAGCCGTTGATGGCAAATGATTCGTAGGAACACCAGAGCGTACGGCTCCCCATTAATGCCAAACCTGCGGCCAGTCCTGCACAAGCATCTTCACTCAAAGGCTCGTAAACCTGACCTGTGGGGCTTTGGTTGTAGAGATCGTCGGTGGTGGGATGAATGATTTTGAGAGCTTGGTTGATGTTAGCAATTCCCGAAGCTTCGTTGCCGTCCGCATTTGTCACGATGTAGTTGCGATCGCGTTGCCCGACCGCAGCTACCAAGTGCCCCATCGCTGTCGTAGATACTTTAGGATCACCACCCACCGAGTACTCTTCTAGAGGTAGTTTGCCCAAGTCAGGCAAGGGGAGTTCCGACTCAGTCACCGCAGTTTTAGCGGATGGCCCCCCATTCGATCGCTCAAAATTGGTCCGCACCAGTTCCCAAGCTTTACTTGGCAAAGCGCGAGCTTGCAGTGCTGCCACAATATCGGGGTTGTCGAGGGTGTGGTGGGCGTAGAGGTTGTGGGATTTCGCACCGCGAGCATGTACCCCAGCCCCCTTGAGTTGCTTGATGATAAATACCGTCAGCTTGCCGCCCAACGCTGACTGAGCTGCTTGATCTACTCCTGCTAATACCGCCTGTGTAAACGCCAACCGCTGCTCAAATGAAAAAGCAGTGCTATCGACATAATCTCCAGATTGGTTCTGGTCATCGAAGGCTTTGGCATCCACCAAAATTACTTCCTCAAACCCATTGCCGCGCCAGAAAGCCAGCATTTCCTCATTAGACTTCAGCGACACCATGCTGTGGTGCTCTTGGCTAAAGCCATTCCAAACCAACACGGGTAGGAAATTGGTTGCTTCCGGGTAAGCCGTGTGGAAATGGGCCATCGAACTCATAATGTAAGGCTCACCCAAACCGCCATCGCCTACCGTGTAAGGAAATAGCGTGTTCCGGTGTAGAAGCGCCGCCGCCATCGCAAAGTGTTGCCCCTGTCCCAACGGTCCCGCCGGAGCCAAAATGCCCGGAATAAAGCCCGACAAGTGCCCTAATAGCCCGTGCTTTTCCCGGAAGCGATCGCGCAGTTGTTGCACCGTCTTGATGCCCATTGCTTCCAACGAGCGATCGAGAAACATCCCACTGTAGAACCCAGGTGCGTGGTGCCCCACCTCCGTAATGATGTTCTTGTGACCCAACATCACCAGCGCCGCATAAGCCTCCGCTTGGCTGGCAAACCCACCCGGATGCCCCGAAGCCTTACTTGCCGTCACCTGCAAAATCAGATAACGCAACGCATCCGCCGCTAGCATCGTTTGATAAACCGCTGCCTGATCCGTCGAACTCGCAATCGCCTTTTGCCCCTCCGCGATCGCCGGAGCTTGGCCATAGGCATCAAACCCAGGCACCGTATCACCAAAATACTGAATGCCCTCACAGAAAGCAGGAACAGCGGACATAGGATTCGGAGTGACTGCGGTCATGCTGAAGACACCTATTTGCAAAAACGGATCAGGTCAAATAACCCTTTCCCATAGTACAGGGAGGAGTGAGGGGTGAGGGTTGGAGGGTAAGGCAGGAGCTAAAAGAATTTAAGAAGTCGAAACACTAACACTTAAACTCGTTTGGAGGGGGTCTGGGGGACGCAACCGTCCCTCAGCGGGGGTTTGGGGGCGAGTGCCCCCAAGGCTCGGATTCGCAAATGATTCTGTAGATACAGACACGTACACCACTTCCTAGACAAGCTAACTACCATAGAGAGAACAACAGACGATCACCGTTCTGAAGCAGAGGACAAGCACTATGACCGCTACATTATCTGTGCCGCAGTCCATCGAATCTTGGCTTGGCGAAGAAGCCCAAGACCTCCTAACCCACAAAGCCAAAATTTCCAAAGACCTTATACATTTGCCTGGCCCCGATTGGATCGAGCGCATCTTTGCCCAGAGCGATCGCTCCCCCCAAGTTTTGCGGAGCCTCCAACAGCTCTACTCCTATGGCCGCTTAGCCAACACAGGCTACTTGTCAATTCTGCCCGTAGACCAAGGCATTGAACACTCTGCGGGTGCCTCCTTTGCCCCCAACCCCATCTACTTCGACAGCGAGAACATCATTAAATTAGCGATCGCCGCGGGCTGCAACGCGGTTGCCACCACCCTCGGCGTATTAGGCAGCGTGTCGCGCAAATATGCCCACAAAATCCCCTTTATTCTTAAACTCAACCACAACGAACTCCTCACTTACCCCAACAAATTCGACCAGATCATGTTTGCCTCCGTCGAGCAAGCCTGGAATCTGGGAGCTGTGGCCGTGGGAGCCACCATTTATTTTGGTTCCGAAGAGTCCGATCGCCAAATCCAAGAAGTCAGCCAAGCCTTTGCCCTTGCTCACGAATACGGCATGGCCACGATTCTCTGGTGTTACCTACGCAACGACGCTTTCAAGCAAGATAAAGACTATCACCTCGCGGGCGACCTCACCGCCCAGGCAAACCACCTCGGCGTTACCATCCAAGCCGACATCATCAAGCAAAAATTGCCTGAACTGAACAACGGCTATAAAGCAGTTGCCCAAGCCACAGGGGCAAGCTACGGCAAAACCCATGAGAAGGTTTATTCCGAACTCACCACCGATCACCCCATTGACCTGACCCGTTATCAGTTGCTCAACTGCTACGCTGGACGAGCGGGCCTGATCAACTCTGGCGGTGCTTCCGGTAAAAATGATTTTGCCGAAGCCATCCGGACTGCTGTGGTGAACAAACGCGCCGGGGGTTCTGGCTTAATCTCAGGCCGTAAGACCTTCCAGCGTCCGTTTGAGGAAGGAGTGCAACTCTTTCACGCCATTCAAGACGTTTACTTGTCACCCGATGTGACGATCGCCTGATGATTTCTTTGTGATTGACGCTTTGCGATTTGAGATTTTGGATTAATCTAGGAATCTGACATCTAACAAACCTGAAAGCGTAATGAAGCTGGCAGCACGAGTGGGGCAGGTATCACCTTCTTTGACATTGGCGATCGCCGCAAAAGCGAAAGCTCTGAAGGCCGAGGGCATTGATGTGTGTAGTTTCAGCGCTGGGGAACCCGACTTTGACACCCCCACGCATATCAAAGAAGCTGCTAAGCAAGCGCTGGATCAGGGCAAAACTAAGTACGGGCCAGCGGCAGGGGAACCGAAGCTGCGAGAAGCGATCGCCCAGAAACTGCAAAGCCAGAATCACCTGTCCTACCGAGCGGAACAGATTGTCGTTACCAATGGCGGCAAGCATTCTCTGTTCAATCTTATGCTGGCCCTATTGAATCCCGGCGATGAGGTGATTATTCCTGCCCCCTACTGGCTTAGCTACCCAGAAATGGTGAAGCTCGCCGCAGGAGTGCCTGTGATCCTCGAAACAGATGCTGCCAGTGACTTCAAAGTCACCCCCGACCAACTGCGCCAAGCCATCACGCCCAGAACGCGGTTGTTTATTCTCAACTCGCCCTCCAACCCTACAGGCGTTGTCTACACCCCCGATGAAATTCGTGCGATCGCTCAAGTCATCGTCGAGAAGGACATCCTAGTGGTTTCTGACGAAATCTACGAAAAGATGATCTACGGCGACGCAGAACATCTCAGCATCGGAGCGGTGAGTCCAGACGCTTTTGACCGCACCATTATCAGTAACGGTTTTGCCAAAGCCTACTCGATGACTGGCTGGCGAATTGGCTACCTGGCAGGCCCGACGGATTTAATCAAGGCAGTCAGTACGCTGCAAAGCCACAGCACTTCTAATGTCTGCACCTTTGCTCAATACGGGGCGATCGCGGCTTATACAGGTTCTCAAGACTGCGTGGAAGAAATGCGGCAAGCCTTTGCCCAACGCCGCCAAGTGATGCTAGATCACCTCAACGCGATTCCTGGTCTGAGCTGCCCGCCACCAGACGGAGCCTTCTACCTATTCCCCAATATCAGCAAGACTGGCCTCAAGTCCTTAGAGTTCTGTGATGAGTTGCTTGAAACCCAACAGGTCGCGGTAATTCCAGGTGTTGCTTTCGGTGCAGATGACCACATCCGCCTCTCCTACGCCACCGACATGACCACGATCGAAACAGGCATGGAGCGCTTAGCAGAATTTGTACGATCGTGTTTCTGAAGTAAGGAGTTGGAGGGGCGATCGCTGAGTTAGACAAGGCGGTCGCTCCTATAATAAATTGCCTTGTTTTTTATACCTATTTTCTAGTGGTTTCTAATGTTTTTAACATATCAGGATTGATTTGCAAGCTCTTTTATTTTCTTATCGTTATAAGAAACTTTTTTCTCCGAAATTGTTGCTGCACCTTGCGTTGTCAATAATCTAAAAACTTCTTCTGCTGCTTCAGGTGAATCTTTAAACTTGTTCTTGATACTATTAAGCAAAGTATCCTTCTTAGCTGGTCTATTTTTACTGTAGGTAACGAGATGCATACAATATGTTTTGATTGGCGAAACTAAAACCCTAGGTTTAACTGTAGTTTCTGTAACTGTAGCAGTAATTTTCTTTTCCTCTTTCTTGGTGCCTATACGCTCTGCTGAACGTCCTTGGCTTTTAAGTAAATTTACAACATGATCTAAGTCAGTATCATTTGAAATAATTGCAAAATGTGTTTCTCTATGTAGCTGTTGCATTAAGGCACCTGCAAAAAAGCAAATACCAAAATCTGCTGCATTTTTACCACCATTTGTCATTTTAAAGATTCTCAATTTATTTGAGCTCACTGTTGCACTCAATGGGATAAGCCAGTCAAGAGGTATTTTGGCTCCAGTTTGTGCGTAGCAAATTACAACTTGTGAGAATTGCTCCAAATTTTTTTGTAGCTGATAAATCTGATCAGGACAATTTTCTAAGTCAATTAATAGTACTCTACCTATCTCATCATTTTGATTAACGATTTGATCATCTTCCATCATGGATCTTCATGGATATAAGCTTACAAAACAATCTAAAAGTGAACGCTCAAACGTAACTAATTTATTTTTTCTATACAACTTTAATAAATTAAGCCAGTCCTTCGTTTCTTTGTATAGTTTTTGTGAGCCATCCTTTAGCATTTTAACTAGTAGAATTTAGTAACGATGCGTCATCTATTTGCCAGCAATCGTCCTATTCATCGAGAATACTATCTCAACAGAATCGCTCCAAGCCATCCCAGGTTGAGCGAACGGGTTCTCGTAGTCTGGGATCAGCTAAACCAACCTCTTCCAATGTGTAACTGCCGCGACCAAAATTACAGGGTGCGCAAGTAATCACGACATTCTCTAAATCATTGTTGCCACCTCTGGCGTGAGGCAGCAGATGATCGTATTGCAACCATAGAGCTTGGAAGGCGGAATGTTGTTCTGGATTCGTTTTTCCCCACGGTAGGGCATCTGGATAAAACTTTCTGAGGCGATCGCGGACTTCACCTCGGATGACTGGGACACCGCAAAATCTACAGTGGTAGCCGTCCCGTTGATGCAGAAAATGTTTTTGGGCTGCTGTTGGCATCCGATTTGGAACCCGTTGATCTTTCGGCAAGTGCGGAGGTGCGTTCGCTACAACTCGGTACTGCGTGTAAGGACTGTTGGCACCCCAGAGAGATTCTGTCCACTCTCGAACTGTGGGAATATCGGCAAGACAGATCAAAGCCTCAGCCAAATCAAATCGTCCGATAAGGTGGGCTGATACTGCTGCATCCAAATAACGTACGGCATCTGCAATTTCAGGAATTGGCTCTCGAAGACAGGGGCGATCGCTCAACCTCTTCTCCACAAGTTAAGTTGCATCAAAAAAGCCTCTAAATCGAGACAAGGGTGACTTGAACTGCGATCTAAAGGCTTGAGGTTTGCAGGTGAGTTAATACCTGTTAATGAAGCGAGTAAGTATTAACTAATTGGCTGTTTTTACTGTAGGTGGCATCACCACTTTCTTAGCTAAGCCAACTGCTTTGAGCGCTTTAATTGCCCACCAAGTGACATCAATTTCCCACCAATGGCGGCCTGCGGGTGCCACATTTGGCTGAGCGTGATGGTTGTTGTGCCAGCCTTCGCCATAGGTGATCAGAGCTGCCCACCAGAGATTGCGGGAGTTGTCTTCCACTTCGTAGGTGCGGTAGCCGCGCAAGTGAGAGACAGAGTTGATGAACCAAGTGCTATGCCACAACAGTACTGCGCGTAAAAACAGACCCCAGACCACATACGACCAACCACCGATCGCGTATAGCCCTAGGCCCATCGGGATTTGCAGAAACACATGATAGCGATCGAGGAAGCGATAGTAAGCATCACGAGCCAGATCGGGAGCGTATCTGTAGTACTTCTCGGGATTAAAGAATTCGTCACGCGGGTACAAAACCCAGAGCATGTGGCTCCACCAGAAACCGCGCTTGGAAGAATAGGGATCTTTGTCTACATCTTCAGCAAAAGCGTGGTGTTGGCGATGACCTCCAATCCAAAAAATTGGCCCGCCTTGTAGCGCTAAGGCTCCGATGGTGATGATGACGTACTCCAACCATTTGGGTACTTGAAAACTGCGGTGGCTGACGAGTCGGTGATAGCCCAAGCAGATGCCAATGCTGCCAAACAGCCAATGGAGAAACAGGGTAACGCCTAGAGCCGACCACGAAAAAAACCAAGGTGCCAGCAAAGCGATGGCATGAAAGCTCCCGAAAAAGAGCACATTAGACCAACTCAGCGACAGGGATGGCCTACCTGTAGCAGCAGGCGCAATGGAATTAGAGGTCATAAATTTCCTATTTGAATGCCGTACTTAACCAGTGCTGGGGAGTTTCAGAACTGGTGAACTCGCCCTCGCTGTTCACTGGTTGTGCCTTGGTTTTGATCGAAGTCAAAAAAGACCGCTACAGTAGGAGGATGCAAGCCATACTTACATAGCTTAGCAATCCCATCCAGCAATTGCAAGTGGTACTTGCATTTTATCTATGTCTGCTCAACGAAGTCTGACGCGACAGCGCCTCATTAACGCGGCCATTGAGCTGTTTACGGCTCAGGGGGTCACCGAAACCACAACAAGACAAATCGCTGAACTAGCAGAGGTCAATGAAGTCACGCTATTTCGGCATTTTGGCAACAAGCATGGCCTGCTGCTGGCGGTGCTGGAGGACTCTGGGATGTTTACCCAACTCGGCGAGTCTCTGATCCAGCAGGCCAACCAAACTAGCAATATTGCCCAAACCCTTAAAGACTATGCTAACGCTTGTCTCCAGGCGCTGGAGCGTGTGCCAGACTTTGTTCGCTCTGTGGTTGGGGAAGCAGGTCAGTATCCTGCCGAGAATCGCCAGGCTTTGGGGCAAGGCATCACAGAGGCGAATCGTTATGTTGCCGAGTATTTAGCCACAGTAATTCATCAGGGACATTTGCGAACTCTCCTTCCGGCAGAAAAGTTGGCTAGTCTGCTCAACGGCATGTTGTTGGGGTATGCCGTGATCGAGTTCACGAGTGAGTTTCACGAACTCTGGGAAAGCCGAGATGACTTTTTAGATAATTTGGTGGAGCTGTTTTTGCATGGAGCTGTGTTTCAGTCAGAGGCGCAGCTAGAAGCGATGACGGCTTATCCTGGGGAGGCGATCGCTCCTTTGGGCTCGGAATCTATAGCTGATCTTCCTGCTCCTTTAGTTCATGCTATTTTGCAACAAGCGAAAAAACGGGGGTTGCAAGAATATGCGATCGCCTACGTGCTGTTTGCAGCGGGTTTGAGTGTGTCTGAAATAAGTGCTTTGCAGCGATCGCAGCAGTTTAGTGCCACTCAGCAACATTGGTTGCAAGTGCTTCGCAATGGGGTGAGACAAGTACCAGTCAACCAGTGGATTTTGGGGCAACGCTATGGCTCCTATACTCGCAATCCCCTGACTCACTGGCTCAAAAGTCGTAAAGATGCCCAGTCTGCTTTGTTTCTTTCGGCTACGGGCGAACCGATTTCAGAGGTGGAAGTGCGATCGCAATGGCAGCAGATGATAGAGAACTTGTTGACCCCGGAAGGGCACCCACCCCGGATTGAGCAAGCCCAACCAACTTGGTGTGTGGAAATGCTGATGCGGGGGTTGAGTTTAGAAGACCTAAGTATGCTAATTGGTTGGGATATCACTCAGTTGCAAGCCTACGTGCAGCGGGCCAAAACTAAAGCGGCTCTAGAACAAGCGATTCGCCTCGATCAGAAAACATAGATTATGCCAAACTCAACTCACGGTGTGATTGCTGCGGGACATGCCAAAACAGCCGAAGCAGGGCTGGAAATGTTGCGCTTAGGGGGTAATGCCTTTGATGCGGCGATCGCAGCGGTAATGGCGGCTTTTGTCGTGGAGCCGACGCTGACTTCTCCGGCAGGAGGAGGGTTTCTTTTAGCGCATACGTCTCAGCAAGAAGATATTTTATTCGATTTTTTTACTCAAACACCTGGTTCTAAAAAGGCCCAATCTGCTTTAGATTTTTACCCGGTTGATGTCAACTTTGGTGGGGCGATTCAAGAATTTCACATTGGCTTGGGCTCGATGGGAGTACCAGGAAATGTGGCTGGCATTTTTCACGTGCACCAAAGGTTAGGTAGGTTGCCGTTTCAGGCGATCGCAGAACCTGCAATTCACTATGCCAAAAACGGTGTAGAAATTTCTGATTTTCAATATTTCTGCTTTCAAATTCTCAGCCCTATTCTGACCGCTTCGGCAGAATCACGCCAAATCTTTGCTCCTGACGGTCCATTGGTCGCACTTGGAACCAATTTGGTGATGCCAGACTTGGCAGAGACATTAGCTTATTTAGCTAAAACTGGACCGAAGGGATTTTATCAAGGTGATATTGCCCATCAAATTGCTCAAGACTGTGAAAACTCTGGTGGTTATTTAACCCTGGAAGATTTGCAGCAGTATCAGGTGATTGAACGTCACCCTCTGACGATTAATTATCGCGATAATATTCTATTGACCAACCCTACTCCTAGCTCTGGCGGCACTTTAATTGCGTTTGCTTTGGAGCTTTTGTCTGCGATCGATCTGACAGCTTTTGGGTTTGGCAGTGCTCAACATTTAGATCTTTTGGCTACAACGATGCGATTGACGAATGCAGCGCGTCGAGAGCAATCTTACCAACTCTTCCAGCAGGATTCTCAAGCATTTCTGGACGGTGCTCAAGTGGAAGTGTATCAGGCGCAGTTATCGAATGCCGTGAATAAGTGGGGCAGTACAACGCATCTGAGCGTGATTGATGATGAAGGCAATGCTGCGAGTGTAACTACCTCTAATGGCGAAGGTTGCGGTTACATAGTTCCTGGCACTGGCATCATGATGAATAACATGTTGGGAGAGGAAGATTTGAACCCAAATGGCTTTCATCAATGGCCGGAGAATACGCGCATTGCGTCTATGATGGCTCCTACGATTGTGTTGAAAGATCAACAGCCAGAAATTGTTTTGGGTTCTGGGGGTTCCAATCGAATTAGAACCGCAATTCTGCAAGTAATTTCTAATATTTTAGATTTCCAAATGCCTGTGGCAGCCGCAGTGGAGAGTCCACGAATTCATTGGGAAAACTCTGTATTTAATGTTGAGCCAGGATTTAGTGAGGCTGAGCTGAGCAAACTGCATCTGCCGCCGGACGATGAACGGGTGTTGTGGCAGCAGGAAAATATGTTTTTTGGTGGCGTGCATACTGTGATACGAGATGCAGACGGAACCATTACGGGTGCGGGCGACCGCCGTCGTAGTGGTGTTGTAATGAGCTGCTAATTTTGGGCTCGTTCAGCGACTCGTATGAAATCCTTGAATTTCTTCTGGCTCTTCGTACTCCACTTTGACTTCCTGGACGACCGCCATCTGTGGCCCTTTGTGACACCACCGAATCATCTCTTCCAGCAATTCTGGTGGACCCTCAAATACTGCTTCTACTCGTCCGTCGGGTAAGTTCTTGACCCAACCATTGACTCCTAGGGTTTCTGCGGCCTGACAAGTTGACATGCGATAACCGACACCTTGGACTCGCCCAGAAATCCAAACATGTGCTCTTGGGTGGTTAACGTTTGCCATTTAGCTGCCCTCTAATGCGGAACTCAGCGCTCACAATCGAGGCTTGAGCTTGACTATTAGTCTTATGAATGTTGCTCTCCATTTATGGCGCTGCCAGAAACTAACCTCTGTCAATAGTTGGGTTAAAGGTAATGATTTTAGTTAGAAGCTTATGTCTTGAGCAGGGTTAAGCCCACTGTACCGCTTGTTAAATTTCAGGGGTTGTTAATTTCAAGCTCCTATGACATACACTGACATTGCCAATAATCAAAAGCAAGCGATCCAAAGTTTCCAATCCTTTGATGCAGATACTCAACTTGCTTTTTTGTGGTTTATTTATGAGGAACTGAAGGGTTCTCTCACCCCCAAAGGTGGCCCTGACACCTCTGGTTTCGCGATCGCTCAAGGGGTTGTCGATCGCATTCAACAACTGCCTCAAGATCAACAGCTCCAAGCTCAACGGGATGTCGTAGCTGGCCAACCCTCGGAGTTTGGTACTTCTTATGGAGACTTCAACTCCAGCAACAGATTGGCTTTCTGGTATCTGTTAGCTCAAGGCATGGAGAACGGTCAGATCGTTAATGTGCCTTCTGACTATCAAATGTCTGGTGATGCTCAAGAGTTCTTTAATGCGATTAAGGGGCTAGAGTTTAATGACCAAATTACGTTTATGCGGAATGTGGTTTCCTGCATTGGTCCTGAGCCCAAAGAAGGCGCTGTTTTCACCTAAGGTGTTGGGTGAGCTGAATCGTCTGTAAAAGATTTTTGTGGTTGTTTGACCTAGTTTGTATAAGAAAAGAGCTTGGGGGCACCTGCCCCCAAACCCCCGCTGAGGGACGGCTGCGTCCCCCAGACCCCCTCCAGAAGTGCATTGGGGTGTTGAGTATACCTGATGAATAGGAGAAGGAGACTTTAAGGAGAAAAAATTTTTGGGTTGGATTTGGGGTAATTTTTTAGATCGGGCTAAAAGTTTTTGCGAATTCTGTGGTTCGTTTATGTCTGATCTACCTCCTCTCAATCCTGATACTGTCTGGGATATCCTTAACGACAAAATTGATGATGCGATCGCCAATGGTTTGGTTTGGCATTGTTTGGGATATCGCTACGATGACGTGAATGGGCATTGGGATGTAACGGATGTGGCTCCAGATTGGCGAGAGGCGTATCCTGAACCTCCAGATTTTATTGAGAGTCGCCCCGCAACGGTGAAGCTGACGCGATCGATTCCAGCAGAAAATAAACAGTTGCTGAAGGAGCAGTTAGGGTTTACTGGCTACAAGGTAGGTGAGCTGGTGCCTCGACTGACGCGCCGAGCCACAATGGCAAATTGGTTACTTAGTTATTTACGTAGTGCCAGTACTTAGTGGAACAAGTGCTTGGCAGAATAATTCCTTGGCAAAACAAGTACTTGGCGGAACAATTGTAGGCATTAGACTTGTCTCTATAGATACCGAGGGGATTCAGGTTTTCCCTCATATGGGGCAAGGTCTATGTTTCCTGTGCTACTCTCGTCTTTGGTTCTATCTGGCCAAGTTCATATTTCTGTCCCGGTGAATCAATACCCTTGGGGCTATCCTGGCTATCCTCATGGCGGCAATATCATCATTGTTCAGCCGCAGCAGATTCAGCCGCCTGTTCTGGTAGAGTTTGATGCGTTAGGCAAGGATTGGGGGAGTGTGTGGATCAATGGCGAAGAAGTCTACCGTCCCAAGCTTTATAATCGTCGGCAGGTGTTGAATCTGGCTCCTGGTAGCTATCGAGTTGTCCTGACTGGTATTACCAAGTACGATGTTTGGTCGGCGGGTTATCTGAATGTTGGCCGCACAGGTACGCTGCGAGTGGTGTTTTCTAAGACAGACGGCGTTTATGTCCAAGGCGACCCTAGCGCTTGGTTGGGCGATCGCGATGTTCGCAATGGGATGGAAGTTTGGCGGCGCTAATCTTTAGGAGCCATACTTGAGAATGGCTACGAATCCCTATGCTTGGTTGAAACAGTCCCTAGAAACCATTCACCGAGCGGATTGGTATCGTTCGGTGCAAACAATTGAAAGCCAAGCTGGGCCAGTAGTGCGCTTAGCAGGGCGAGAAGTGCTCAACTTTGCGAGCAACGATTACTTGGGCCTAACCAGTGACGATCGCCTGATTCAAGCGGCGATCGCAGCCACACAAAAGTTTGGTACGGGGAGTACGGGGTCACGGCTGATTACGGGGCATCGAGAACTCCATCGGCAGTTGGAACTAGCGATCGCGGCTCTGAAGCAAACTGAAGATGCGTTGGTGTTTAGCTCTGGGTATTTGGCTAATTTGGGCGCGATCGCGACTTTGGTCGGTAAGCGCGATTTGATCTTGTCGGATCAGTACAACCACTCCAGCTTGAAGAATGGAGCCATTCTCAGCGGAGCTACAGTAGTGGACTATGCCCACTGTGATGTGGCTGACTTGAGCACCAAGCTAACCCAACAGCGCGATCGCTACCGTCGCTGCTTGATTCTGACCGATAGCGTCTTTAGTATGGACGGTGATCTCTGCCCCTTACCAGAGTTGCTGGCGATCGCCACGGAGTTTGAGGCAATGCTGCTGGTGGATGAAGCCCATGCCACAGGCGTAATGGGAGCGACGGGAGCAGGTTGCGTTGAGCATTTCGGTTGTACTGGGCACCCCTTAATTCAAATTGGCACTCTGAGCAAAGCGCTCGGTAGTTTGGGCGGTTATGTGGCTGGCTCTGCTACTTTGATTGATTTCTTACGCAACCGCGCCCCCACTTGGATTTACACTACAGGTCTTTCTCCGGCGGATACTGCCGCGGCCTCAGCCGCGATCGCGATCGTGCAGCAAGAACCGCAGCGACGGGCTCAACTTTGGCAGAATGTAGCTCATCTCCAACAATTAATTGCGGAAAGTTGGAGCGATGCTCCGATTGCTTTTGAGCTAAAGCCCCTCCCCTCTGCGTCACCGATTCTTTGCTTTCAAGTGCCAGATGCGGCAACGGTGCTCCAGATAGGGCAAAAACTCAAACAAGCTGGAATTTTTGCCTCGGCGATTCGACCCCCCACGGTGCCGACTAGCCGAGTTCGGATTACGGTGATGGCTACTCACACTTCAGCTCACTTGCAACAATTGGCTGCTGCTTTAAGCCAAGTTACTACCTGAGCTGTCTGAATCCATAAACCAAAGTCCCAAAGCTACTGAAAGGTATGTTGGAGTTAAGACACCTCTGGGTGGGTATTGCTGTTTTCTTGAAAGTGTGCATAAAGATAAGCGCTTTGGCGGTTTTTTTAACCTGACAGAATTTTTAATCTAGAACCTCTATCTACAAATACTTATGATTATTTATGAATCAAAAAATAATTTTCACTTGTTCTCATCTGCCGCCACACTTGCCCTTGGGCTACCAGTTTTTCGAGGCTCCCGACTTTATTGAATGTGAGCTTTTGGAAGGGGAAACTTCACAAGAAGCTTTAGCCAGGGCTAAGACTGCTGGCCTGACAGTGGTCGGTTGGAGCGTCAAAAAATCGCACCCTAAAGTCTAAGGCTGGGGCTGCAAGGACTGGGCCGCAAGGATTGCGCTGCAAAGATTGAGCGATCGCTTGTCATCCTACCCAATTGGCCATAAAGTCGCATCAAACTGATAACTGTTGAACTAGCTGATACTAATTGATCGTGGTTGAGTTACCTGAATTTGTTGGAGCAGCGTTAATTTCTGTCTAGAGAGAGATTTTGTAGCGCGATTGCTAACTGAGGTTTAAGTTTTTTTACTAAATCGGGCACCCTGAACTTGAGAAAGGATCTGTCCTCGTCCAGATATCCGGGTTAGTTGCCATGCGCTGTCTTTCCGTATTGCTGTTGGGGTCTTCAGTGCTGAGCTTGCTAATGCAGCCCCCAGCGGTTGCCGCAGAAACCGATGCCGTACCAACTGAGGTGATTCGAGCCCAAGGGTTCTGGCCCCAAGCCCAGCAACTGCTGCAAGCCCAAATTTTGTTAGTCAATCGCATAGAACGGGCGGTGGCTGAGCCTGATCCAAATCAAGTGCGGGCGGCACGAGGGCAACTAACTTTACAGACTGCGGCTGTAGATCGGTTTCTTAAGAGCCAGTATCCCCTGCCTAACTTACTCTGTGCGCCTACCAGAATCCGAGTTGGCAATACAGAAGAACCGTTCACGGTTGGCTCTGGCCTTAGTCAGTCGCAGGGTACCGTTTACTGCAATCTATACCAATCAACTCAAAGATTAGCGTCCCTAGGTGATTTACTCGATCGCCGCCTGTTTATGCTGGCATCGATCGCGGAAGTGAAGCCACTACGAGTCGTGGGAGAACGACAAGCTCTCTCGCTCCCAGGCACCCCCACTCAAAGCCCTAACTTAGGCAAACCAGCCACCTACCGCTATGGCACCGCTCCCACTTTGCCGACTGAGAAGCCACTTGTAATTGGTCAAGCTGCGAAAACAGCGATCGCGGATTATGTGCCACCCATGTCACCCGCGATCGCCCCGCCTCCAGAAGCCGCTCCGCTTCTGCAATCGATCAAGCAACTGTTGACTCGTACCCAAAGCGCTTTCCCCAATGCAGCCAGCTTTTCCGCTCCCACTCGGCAAGTAGAAGCTCTAGATCAATACGCCTACGGGCTTTATCCCAAAGAACGTCAGCTTTATGCCAAGTTTCTAGAGCAGCCCAACACTGGTATTGCTCGTGTCCTGTTGTCTGAGGCTTACCGCCCCCCACCCAGCGCTTTACAGAATCGCTTAGAACCCACGGTCGCTGAGCGCTTTCCATTTGTCCCTTTGGTGCAGTCTGAGGCAAAATTCACCCCTCGATTTCTGCTGGAGATTGAGAATGGCCGCTTTCAACTCGTGCAGTCTGGCTTAAATTACGGTTTTTTGGCTCCGATGGGAGATGTGCCGATAGAGTCTTTGCAAGCTACACTCCCGACTCAGCAAGTGGAGTTAGCTCCTGATCTGCGGCAATTTTTTCTCACTTATGCGCCACCCAATCAACTCGACGCGATTCAAACCGATCGCCGCCGCTTCTTGAGTGGAAAAGTCAATAACCTAGCGCTGAATCAGCCATTAATGAGCCAAGCCCCCATTAGCTTGAACCAAACTTATTTAATGCGATCGCTGCAATTCCAGATGCCAGAGATTGTGATGAGTAGAGAACCTGTGTCTCGTAGCGATCGCCGCTATCTAGATCTGTTACTAGAAACCCCTAGTAGTGACCACCTTCTAGCGTTTCGGCCAGTGATTCGGCACTCCGATGGCACCTACACTGTCTTGTGGCGAGTCTTGCAGCAGTTTCCAGACCCCCAGATTCAGGATCTAGATAAGTACGTCAATTTAGATTAACGGGCCAATTCCTGGTTGGGACCAATCTGCGCTAGCGTAGAATTGATGTTCACTGTTTAGTTTGCTGTGCTACCCAATCGACGCCCCACTGTACGGGCTGGCTTGGCTGCCTCGCTGCTCGTTGTCTTAACGGCTTGTGCCAACAGCTCCACAGGTAATGTTTTCAAGGACTCTCTAGCGGCTGATTCTAAGTTGCGAGAGAGTACTGGCAATGTGGGGCAACCAGGGGGTGATGGGCAAACTGCAACGAATGCCAACCGACCCGCTGACTTTCCGGCAGAAATTCCGATTTATCCAGAGTCACAATTACAGGACATTGTTCCAGTCGCTAGTCCGACTCCTGCCAGTCCTACCCCGACAGGTGCCGCAACGAATGCCACTGCCAACCCAACGGAGAAGGCAACTGGACAAGCCCAATGGACCAGCGGTGATCCGAGTAACTTTGTACAAAGCTTTTATTTACAGCAGTTGCAAACCAATGGTTGGCAATTGGTAAGTCAGGCGACTCAAGATTTGCCTGCTACCTTGGTGGCACGGCGGAATGACTTACAAATCACAGTGGCGATTGGAGCTACGGCAACTTTTGCCTTGCCTACTCCCAGCGATCGCCCTGATAATGCTAGTCCTGATACTGCTAGCCCTGCCCCTAGCTCAACCCCCATCCCTAGTAGTTCATCCACCAGTACTGTATTCACGATTGATTACGCCTACGAGAGTGGCAGTGTTGCGTCTCAAGCGGTCAATCCCAATTCTGAGGCTCCCCAACCCGGTGATTCGGAGTTTGTCGGTCCCGTTTTAGAGGGAGCCACCGCATCAGGTACAACCAGCCCAGCCACATCCACACCTGTTACGGCGAATCCTCAAGGGTTCACCGACCTCGATAAAGCCCCAAAAGAACTGCGGTCTTACCTCAAAGATCTGGCACAGTTAGGAGTTTTACCCCTCCGCTCTAGCGACACCAAAAGCGCTGCTGCCAATCGCTCAACCCTGTTTGAGCCAAACAAAATCATTACTCGCCGTGAGTATGCCCGCTGGCTAGTTACAGCCAACAACCGCATTTATAGCGATCGCTCTGGGCAACAAGTTCGTTTGGGTTCTAGTGGTACCAAGCCTGTATTTCAAGATGTGCCGAAAACTAACCCAGATTTTGAAGTGATTCAAGGGCTAGCTGAAGCAGGTATTATTCCGAGTCCCTTGTCCGGTGAGGCGACTGTAGTCAGCTTTCGGCCCGATGCTCCATTGACGCGCGAAGTCATGTTGTTGTGGAAGTTGCCGCTCGATACCCGCCAAGCTCTGCCCGCTGCTTCTTTGGATGCAGTGAAAGAAACTTGGGGCTTTCAAGATGCTGGGAAAATTGATCCGAAAGCGCTGCGAGCGGTCTTGGCTGATTTTCAAAATGGGGATTTGGCCAATATTCGTCGAGCTTTGGGATATACCACGCTCTTTCAACCCAAAAAATCAGTGACGCGGGCAGAAGCCGCTGCTACCCTTTGGTACTTTGGCTCTCAGGGAGAAGGGTTGTCGGCGCTGGAGTTATTGCAAAGTCCGTCAGGGGTGACTGCGTCGCCTCGCCCAGCTGGTCCTTAAAGGATGGCTCATTGTTTTAAGCCTAAGTCCTGAAGGGTTTGTGAGAGCCGCACCCCCTGAGGGCACGCCTCTCACAAACCTCAACCGGATAATTATTTAGGACAGCTACAGCGCCTTCTATAAATCTCAGGAAAATAAATCTCCTTAAAACTCCTTCGGTTGATCCCCAGAATTGCCTAGAATGAGGCCAGAGCCCTATTAGGAGAGGCATTTGCTATGCCCAAAACTGTTGCGGAAGTCATGAGCCGCAATCCCATCACCGTTAAGCCTGAAACCCCGCTTCAGGAAGTGGTTCAGATTTTGGCAGAGCGACGAATCAGTGGCCTACCAGTCGTTGATCAGTCCGACAAATTAATCGGTGTTGTTTCCGAAACAGATTTGATGTGGCAGGAAACTGGAGCCACCCCCCCTGCCTACATCATGATTTTAGATAGTGTGATCTATTTAGAAAATCCATCCCGTTACGAGCGGGACTTACATAAAGCCCTGGGTCAAACTGTGGGGGAAGTGATGAGTCGCGACCCGGTGACGACAAATCCCGATCAACCACTGCAAGAGGCCGCTCGTTTAATGCACGAGCGTAGTATTCATCGCCTGCCTGTTTTAGATGCCACGGGTCACGTCATTGGGATTTTAACGCGGGGTGACATTGTCCGAGCGATGGCTGCCCACCAAGATTAACAAAATCAATTGCTTGAAAACATTGATAGATCAGGCACCTAGTGCCGCGATCGCCATTTCCATACCAAAAGCGAGATTATCAACATGAGTATTACGCCCGAATCTGTGCAAGCTTTACTGCACTCAGAAGACTTTGGCGATCGCCTGCGAGGAGTGAATCAACTCCGCCAGCTAGAGCCTGCTACGGCCTTTGAACTGATTCAAACCGCAGTAGCAGATAGTAGTGCAAGAGTTCGCTATGCGGCGGTCAGCCAGCTTTCCTCCCTGGGCCACCACGATCTAGCTCAAACCGCAACGATTTTGCGCGATCGCTTACACAATGACTCAGAGCCTGATGTGCAAGCTGCCGCTGCTGATTCCTTGGGAGCCTTGAAACTACAGGATGCGCTGGAAGATCTACAGCAACTTTATCAACAAACCCCAGAGTGGTTGGTGCAGTTCAGTATCATTGCGGCCTTGGGAGAACTCGGTGATCCCCGTGGTTTTGAGTTGTTAGAAACGGCCCTGACTTCTGAAAACGAATTAGTTGAAATGGCGGCGATCGGTTCGCTTGGGGAATTAGGCGATCGCCGCGCTATTCCTTTGTTGGTGTCCTATGCCTCTCATCCTGACTGGCAAGTCCGCCATCGGTTGGTGCAAGCTTTAGGACGACTCGGTGGAGCCGAAGCGCAGTCAGCGTTGACAACGTTAGCTCAAGACCAAGTGCCGCAAGTAGCTCAGGAAGCCCAAGAAACCTTGCAATCTGTCTAAAGAAACTGTATCAAGCGACTGCGAAGCGGACATGGGTTTTCCTTAAAGTTCAGCTAGTAGGAACAATTTGTCGTCCAGCTAAGTCCATAATATTGGGCAAGGCGAATTACCCATCGCTGAGCCCAGACTAAATTTTAGAAATATGGCATTAAGCTAAGCCCACCCTAGTCATAGGGCGGGTTTTATTTTGTCAAAAAACATGCTTCCTGCCTGCGTGTTATCACCACAATAGTTCGAGCTTAAATTGATTGAAATTAACCCAATCATGAAGGTACTCATTAAATTCTCTACAGCTGAATACCTTCTAACTTAAAGAATGAGTGAAGATTGCCCTGCCACGATGGTACTTCCCACTAGCCGTGTATAGAGTAGTTACGGCAGGGTCAAGCAAAAGACAGTTTCATTCAGGTAGGTAGTCGTTTTAACACTTAGCTTCTAGTCGCTAAAACTGTTGAAACTTAGTGTAGTTCCTGGTCTGAATTACGCGATCGCTACAGTAACCTGGCTGGAAAAGGATGAATTCCTACATCCAGTCTTCCGACTCAGTTCTCAAGCCAGGCTCTAGGCCGTTCGGCCCTTAGCATCTACCGCCCCATCCGATGCACGTATCGTGTGGTCCTTATCAGTCTGACTTCAGGACTCCAGCTTGTTTCAGCTGGGAGCTCAAAAAATTTCAAAGGTAATTAGTACCACCTTAGAAAGGCTTTTGCCTACGTCACGCATTACTTACGGAGACACAACATGAATCCTTGCAAATCTTTAGTAGCTGTAGCTGCTATTTCTACCCTAATGAGTGTTTCTGCTCCTGCACAAGCTTTTAGCTTCGCGGGTGCTACCTCTAATACAGACGGGAGTTTCTCCTTCGCCAACACGACTAATGTTCAGTTTGACTTCTTTGCATCCCATGGTGCATATCAATCTGATTTCAATGTCTATGACTCCAGCAAAAAGTTCGTGACAACCTTATTCACAGAGCTTCAGGCCAAAGACCCAGGTAGCAGCAACAAGAACGATGCGAAAGGAACCTGTCCTTTATCCGTACAGCCTTGCCAAACTACCTTTACATTCGCTAAAGGTGTCAGCTACTTCCTCGGCTTGACTGCCAAGGGAGCCAAAACTGTCTATACAGATTCTGCTGAAACCTCCTTCAATTTCGTCAGCGGTAGTGAAACCTTTGATTACTACACAAACTTCAAGGGTAATGGCTCCGACTTGAGTCAACGAACCAAGAAAACCATCACTGCTGCACCAGGAACTACCTTGATTGCTGTAAATGATTCTTGGAAAGGGGACAGAGATTATAACGACTTTATCGTGACTGCGGAATCTGTACCTGAACCAGGCACAATTGGTGCATTGCTAGGAGTCGGTGCGCTTGGTTTCATGGGTCGTCGTCGCAAAGCAGGTGCAGCTGAGAAAGCGTAAATAAGCCGCAATTAACAACCTGAGAAAAAGGTGAGCAGCTAGAAAAACTGTTCACCTTTTTTTACTATGGTTTACATAAAAATCGCTGCAATCGCAATTAGTAGCCAGGACTTAGCAATTACCAACCATGATTGTTAACCCAAACTTCAGGGATCTACATGGGTTACGCCGTAAGTTGAATCATGCGACCTTGGACGACACTGTGAAGCAGCCTCACTTCTATTTACTCTTTCCCAACATTTTTGGCTACATGGGTGGCATTCAAGTTTACTCTGCAGTGTTACTTCGGGCGTTGCAGGAGTTATATCCAGAAGCTGAATATGATGTGTTTCTAAAATATGACCGCTCTGACAAAGTTAACCTTCAAGACTTGGAGTTTTTGCCTCAGACTCGGTTTCACTACTTTGGGCAATCTCATGGCGATCGCAATCTATGGCGACGGTATGGGATGGCGAGCCTAGCAGCAGCCAAAATGGTTGGCTTAGGGCTTCGGCAGCGCCCGACCCTGATTTTGACAACCCACTTAGATTTTTACAGCGTGGTCTTTGATTGGTTTAAGCGTCTGACGGGGGTACCGTACGGCGTGGTTTTACATGGCTTGGAAGCTTGGAATGTTGAGAACGCAGCGCTCAAGGCTGTGCTCCAGCGAGCTGACCAAGTGATGGCAGTCAGCCACTACACGCGCGATCGCTTGTTACGCGAACAGTCTCTGCCGTCAGATCATGTAACTGTGTTGCCCAACGCCTTTGATGCTAGCCGCTTTAAAATTGCGCCTAAACCAAACTATTTATTAGAGCGTTACAGTTTAACTCCTGATCAACCCGTGATCTTGACTGTCTCTCGCCTTGATCAAAATACTGGCTACAAGGGTTACAACCAAATTATTCAGGCATTGGTAGAAATTCGGCATCATATCCCAAATGCCCACTATGTGCTAGCTGGTAAGGGGAACAATGTGCCTTACATAGAAGCATTGGTGCACCAGCTCAATCTTCAAGATTGTGTCACCCTAACCGGATTTGTGCCCGAGTCAGAACTTTGCGATCACTACAATCTTTGTGATGTGTTTGCCTTACCAAGCCGTGGAGAAGGGTTCGGCATTGTTTATTTAGAGGCTTTAGCTTGCGGCAAACCAGTTCTGGCCGGAAACCAAGACGGAGCCGTTGATCCCCTCCTCAATGGGGAAATAGGCTGCTTGGTTGATCCCGATGATGTAGAGGCGATCGCGAAAAATCTCACACAGATCCTCCAGGGAACTCACCCTAATTCTTTGCTGGGCCAGCCAGAAATTCTCCGTCGAAAAACCATTGAGAATTTTGAGTTTGCCCAATTTCGCCGCATCTTATCTCAATCATTACAGTCCTTGCAACTACCGCAAATCTAGACTTGCAGCTCGCGATGCCTCTCCTGAATGAACTGACACGAGCTCAAATTAGTCTTCTGACTATATTTTTGAGTGAGGTTTCGGTACAATGGTAATAGTAGATTAATAATTCTAAAAACTTAAAAAGCCTGAGAAGCGTTGTCCTTCATGCAACGTAGATTGAGCTATAGAAAGTCAACTTGTTTCAGTCTTGATCTAGTGAGTAATTTCTGTAATAAGTTTCAGTAATTACCGTAGTGTTAGGCTGGCGACTTCCTTCTAGTGTTTAAAGGCATGACACTAACCAACTCAGGCTTGAGTGAAAGAAGGTTACTAGGTTATTCTCAGGGTGATTGCTTAACAAACCAATGTTTGTTTATCCACCTGAAAACTACGGGGTTTTTTAAGTGATTTCGGTTTCACTTCGGCCTGTAGGGCGCAATTGGGGCACAGTTAGCTTTGCTTCTACCCTTTATCTCTATCCAGTTCTAGATTTACTGCTTGCAGAGGTTCCAGCTCAGTGGCAAGCAGAGCTTAGGCTAGGGCTACAAGAAGCACTAGTGAACGCGGCGAAGCATGGGAACAAACTAGACCCTAGCAAGACAGTTCTAGTTCGCTTCTCTGTAGTGGAAAATCAGTACTGGTGGGTGATTTCAGATCAGGGATCAGGGTTCGCGCCTCCTACCTCTTGTAGCTCTGGTTGTTCAGAACACCTACCTCATAACGAGAAAGAATGCGGTCGGGGTCTGTACATTCTTTACCAAGTGTTTGACCGAGTGCAGTGGAACGCTTCTGGGACTGAGTTAAGACTGTGCAAAGAGGTGAGTAATCGTTTCAAGTTGCCTCTGGTTCGCTAATAATTTTGGCTTTTATATCCAATGTCCTCATTTGGGGCATTCTAGGTGAGATGCCACTCACTCAAGCAGCATCTTCAGTAATGTAGGCTACTATTTTTGAGTGATCAGGCACTCGTGCTCCTAAAAATCAGTCACTGGTGTCAGGATTCTCGTTGAACAATATGGTTAAAACTGTGAAGCGATCGCACAACTGGTTATCTCGCTCGAAAAATCTCGATTTATTCTTGTTGGCTGGTTGCTCCTGCCTCTTGACCCTGATTTACCAGCCAGTCGGCGAAGCGTTTTCTAGCTCTGGAGCGATCGTGAAAGGCACGACTTCGGTAGCGACTACAGCTATTGTGGAAACTAAATCACGGGGATCAAGCGCAATTCAATTGACGTTGCCAGAGCGAAAGCTTGATCCCAGTCAGGACGCGGAAGCTGATCAGAGTTAAAACATTCTCGTTAAAGCTTGCTCAGGTGCTTCAGCCTGCGGAAGCTCAAACTTCGGAATCGGAGCTGGGTGGGTAGCTGGCTGGGCGATGGCCATGTGTTGGGCACGGAGGCGCAGACACAGAACGATCGAGCCATCCAGCGGCTTGGCGAAAACGGGCTAAAGCTTCTTCTGGTTGATCTTTGAGCAAAAAAACTAAAGCGGCGGCGGCTTGTTCGCTAGCACGCACTTTCCGGTTAGACTTTAGCCGATGCCAGTCCATGTCTGTTAAGGTCAAGCGGGCTGCTAGGGCTTGAGCCAGTTCGAGAGTGCTCAATTCTTGCAGATGTGCGGTCTGAGGGGCAGTGAGACCTTGAGCGATCGCTGCTGGTTTGGAAGTTGCATCCGGCATAAGCAAGTCCTAAAGGCGTGTGAGCTGGGTTGGCATCTAACCCTACTTTACTATTGTTGTCATGAAGCTACCGCCCGAATCATCATCGCCTTCACCGCCTGAACCGGATGCCGAACTGACTCATGCTGATGAATCTTCAGCGACTTTCGATCAAGAGTTTGCGGAGACGGTACAGGAACTAGAGCGATCGCTGCAATCTCTCAAAGAACGTTACACTCAAATTCAGGACGACCAATCCCGTCAGAACAATCTGCAACAGCATTTGGACCAAGTGCAACGTGACTTGCGACGGACGCGATCGCAGGAAGTACGCCAAGAACTCCAAGCAGAACTCAAGCAAATTCGGCAGCAGTTAGATGCCTTGGAGGTCGCCCTAGAAAGCCAGTTACTCTCCTGGAACAGCTTGAAGGATGTTTTCTGGCAAGCGATGCGTTTTGGTGGTTTGGGCGTTGTTGTAGGCTGGATTTTGAAGTCCTGTGCCAATTAGCCCCCGATTTTAGTGTTTAACGATGATAGCGACACGACGGATTGCAGAAGTATTGCGCAGCGGTGAACCCAATGAAGCGATCGCCGTTCAGGGTTGGGTGCGAACCAAGCGAGAGTTGAAGGGCTTTGCTTTCGTAGAAGTTAACGATGGCTCTGCTTTAGCCAGCTTACAAGCGGTGCTGAACCAAGACTTGCCCAACTATGAGGAAGTGCTGAAGCAGGCCAACACGGGTGCCTCGATCGAGATTTCTGGGGTTCTAGTTCCTTCTCAGGGCAAGGGACAGCGAATTGAGCTGCAAGCCCAATCGGTAACGGTTTACGGAGAAGCCGATCCAGAGAGCTTTCCTTTACAGAAGAAGCGGCATTCGTTTGAGTTTCTGCGTACTATTGGTCATTTGCGTCCTCGCACGAACACCCTAGGGGCTGTATTCCGGGTGCGGAATGCTTGTGCCGCTGCGATCCACGAATTTTTCCAAGAGCGGGGCTTTTTGTGGGTCCATACCCCTGTGATCACGGCGAGTGACTGTGAAGGGGCGGGGGAAATGTTTGCAGTCACGAACCTGAATCTGAAACAGGTGCCGCTAACGGACGCGAAAGAAATTGATTACAGCCAAGACTTTTTCGGGAGACCTGCCTACTTGACGGTGAGTGGGCAGCTCGAAGCCGAAATCATGGCAATGGCATTCAGTAATGTCTATACGTTTGGTCCGACGTTTCGAGCTGAGAACTCTAACACTTCCCGCCACTTAGCTGAGTTCTGGATGGTGGAGCCAGAGATGGCTTTCTGTGACCTAGACGGCGATATGGATTTGGCCGAAGCGTTCCTGAAACATATCTTCAAGACGGTGTTGGAGCGCTGCCCGGAAGATATGGAGTTTTTCAATCAGCGGATTGATGATACAGTGCTGGCGACGGCGGACAACATCATCAATAATCAGTTTGAGCGGCTGACTTATACTGATGCGATCGCCCTACTGGAGAAATGCGATCGTAAGTTTGAGTACCCTGTGGAGTGGGGTCTAGATTTGCAGTCGGAGCATGAGCGCTACTTGGCGGAAGAAGTATTCAAAAAGCCTGTAATTTTGACAGATTACCCAACGCAGATCAAGGCGTTCTACATGCGCCTAAGTGATGATGAGAAAACGGTGCGGGCAATGGATATTCTGGCCCCTAAGATTGGGGAGATTATCGGCGGTTCGCAACGGGAGGAGCGCCTAGATGTGCTGGAGCGGCGGATTAAAGCCCAAGGATTAGACCCAGAGATTTATTGGTGGTATCTCGATTTGCGTCGTTATGGAACGGTGCCCCATGCGGGTTTTGGTTTGGGGTTTGAGCGGTTGGTGCAGTTTATGACGGGGATGACGAATATTCGAGATGTGATTCCGTTCCCGCGTACGCCTTTAAGTGCTGATTTTTAGTTTTTGGGGCTAAATCCGAGCCTTGGGGGGACTCGCCCCCAAACCCCCGCTGAGGGACGGCTGCGTCCCCCAGACCCCCTCCAGAAGTAACCCTTACTCTCTTCAGTTCCTCTTGTGGATGCTAGTCAGAGCTATGTTTACCTATGCTTTAATCTGGTTCCCCCAAGCTTGGGGGGTAGGGGGGCTTGTTTAAGCTTTATCTATTTAAGAAATTGGGCTGGAACGATTGATTGTGGCTGAAAAACGAGTTTTGATTTGGTATCGCAATGATTTGCGGCTCCATGACCATGAGCCTCTGCATGAAGCGCTGCAGGCTGGGGCTGAGGTGGTTCCTTTTTATTGTTTTGATGCTCGGCAGTTTGATCAAACCTCGTTTGGTTTTCCAAAGACGGGGGCGTTTCGGGCGCAGTTTCTGTTGGAGGCGATCGCAGATTTACGGGAAAGCTTGCGATCGCTGGGCAGTGATTTGGTGGTGCGTCGGGGTTTGCCTGAGGCCATCATTCCGGAACTAGTTAATCAACTGCAGATCTCGGCGGTTTACTGTTATGGCGAGGTTACGTCTGAGGAGACGGTGATCGAAAGGGCATTAAAAACTGCACTACAACCTTTAGGGGTGGAGCTGAAGACTTTGTGGGGTCAGACGCTTTATCATCCCGATAATTTGCCGTTTGAGATTGCTGAGCTACCGGAGCTGTTCACCAATTTCCGGAAGCAGGTGGAGAAGTATGCCAATGTCGATCCCGCGTTGCCGAAGCCTCAGAAGTTGCCTTCTTTGCCCGACGTAGAGGTGGGTGAGTTGCCGCAACTGGCAGATTTGGGTTTGGAGCTGCCTGTTGTGGATGAACGTGCGGTGGTGCAGTTCAAAGGTGGGGAGACGGCAGGGCTGGCAAGGCTGCATGAATATTTTTGGCAGCGCGATCGCCTCAAAACCTATAAGGAGACGCGCAATGGCATGTTGGGGGCAGACTATTCGTCGAAGTTTTCGCCTTGGCTGTCGTTGGGTTGTTTGTCGCCGCGTTACATCTATGAGCAGGTGCAGGAATATGAGTCCCAGCGGATTAAGAATGATTCAACCTACTGGCTGATTTTTGAGCTGCTGTGGCGCGATTATTTCCGGTTTGTCTGTGCCAAACATGGCGATCGCGTGTTCTATCGCTCTGGCTTGCAAGGGTTGGCGATCGCATGGAAAGATGACCCGGAGCGTTTTGAGCTGTGGAGGCAAGGGCAAACGGGTTTTCCGCTGGTGGATGCCAATATGCGAGAGCTGGCGGCAACGGGATTTATGTCCAATCGCGGTCGTCAAAATGTCGCGAGCTTCTTGACGAAGAATTTGGGCATTGATTGGCGAATCGGTGCGGAGTATTTCGAGTCGATGCTGATTGACTACGATGTGTGCAGCAACTGGGGCAACTGGAACTATACGGCTGGTGTGGGCAATGATGCCCGTGGCTTCCGCTTTTTCAATATTCTCAAGCAGTCGAAAGATTACGACCCGCAGGGTGAATATGTGAAGCACTGGCTACCAGAGCTAGCCAATGTTCCTGCTGCGAAAGTACATGAACCGTGGAAACTGCAACCTGTCGAACAACAGCGCTTCAACGTCAGAATTGGTGTGGATTATCCGCGTCCAGTAGTGGATCTATTCAAGTCGGCGGAGGCGAATGAGAAAATCTATAACGCTGCCACTCCTCAGAATCAGCGCCCGATTTCTAAACGCAGCGGTAAAACGGCTCGACTCCGGTAATTGGTGCTACCACTAGCAGCAGAGGGTTGTAGAAAAATGGGTAAGGCCAGGACGAGCAAGCCAACTAAGAAGAGATAGGCTGCTAGGTCAAAGATGGTAAATCCTTGGGAACTACGTGTTCTAGTCTGAAAAAGCCCTTTAGTCTGAAAGCGTCTATTCATCGGTAGTTTGCCCTGTGGAGGTGGCGGAGGAGATGCTTGTAGTGTGCCCAATTGCAGTCTCCTGTTCTCGCTTCATCCACCTTGCTGATAAGCAAATCAGGACAAAGGCGATCGCCTTTGGGAAAGAGTTAATAGCTGCGATCGCTGAAGCCAGATGCTAGGTTAGCGGTGAACTCAACGGCAAGTGAGTTTTGGCGGTTGGGCTAGGAGGGGCAGATGAAAAGCGAAAAGGACAAGATGCTGAGCAGTGAGCTTTATGACCCACTCGACCCTCAACTTTGCGCTGAACGCCGTCGGGCTCGCCTGTTAATCAAGACGCTCAATGATTCCCGCGATGACCAACCGGAGGAGCGTCGCCGCATTATCCAAGAGTTGTTCAAAATCACAAATGAAGAGGTTTGGATTGAGCCACCGTTCTTCTGCGACTATGGCACTAACATCACATTGGGCAATAAGGTTTTCTTTAATTTCAACTGCGTTGTTTTAGACGTTGCCGAAGTTTTGATTGGTAGCAATGTCATGTTTGGGCCTGCGGTGCAAATCTACACAGCGACTCATCCACTCAGCGCTAGCGATCGCCGTACAGGTTTGGAACTGGCTAAGCCAATAGAGATCGGCTCAGATGTCTGGGTTGGCGGTGGTGCCCTGATCCTTCCGGGTGTCCAGATTGGGGCGGGTTCAGTCATTGGGGCAGGCAGTGTAGTGACGAAGAGCATTCCAGAGGGAGTACTTGCAGTAGGCAATCCTTGCCGTATCATTCGTGAGGTGAAGGATTAGCTTTGGGTAGAGAGCGATCGCCTCTCAACAGTGACGAAATTAAAGCATTGTGGAGTGATTCGGTCAGGGTAAAATTTTCGCCCTATACTGGCTAGACATTCTCAGGTGAGATTGGGAGCATGGGCAGTCCCCCTTCTGAGCAGCCAACTTTTGATGTGGTGGGTAAATCGCGATCGGATGATCTAGGAGCGATTCAAGCGCTACCTAAGTTAACTCCAGCGGTGGTGCAGCGGGTGCAAGAGGGGTTAGCGGCAGCTCGCGATCGCACAGTTCGAGCCAGTATTCAATCAGCACTAGATGAGACAGAGGCGATCGCGAGAGGTCAGTTTGAGCGACCCGTATCAGGTGAGTTTCGGCGAACTGTGTTGCGATCGCTGATTCACAGTTTGTTTCGGGTGCGAGTGGAATATCCGGAGCGGATTCCCCAAGGCCCAGCTCTGCTTGCAGCTAACCATCTTAATCACATTGACCCGTTCTTGCTGCTCTCGGAAGTTCCAGGTGTGCCGTACTACCACATCTTGGCGGATGCCCGGACGCTCTATAACAAGTGGTGGAAGCGGCAGGTGTTACGGCAGGCGCGGGGGGTGATTCCGGTCGAGCGGCGCTGGCGAGAGGAAACTGCGGTGATAGAGGCGGCCAAATGCGATCGCCCCGATTTGGCTGAGCTAGCAGCGGCTTTGGAGCAAGATGTTCCGGCGGGGAATGCGATCGCGGCTTTGCGGCAAATTGATCGGGCGGTGCAAGCAATTTTTGCTCACGGTGATGGCATTATCCTGTTTCCGGAGGGGGGATTGGGCACGCTAGAAGGACAATTGCGTTTACCCTTAAAACGGGGGACTGTGATCTATGCATTGCGGGCAGGAGTACCCATTGTGCCAGTTGCGTTAATCGGCACCAAAGACCTCTATTTTCGTAAAACTTTAACGGTCAGGTTTGGTGAACCGCTGCACTTTCCTGCCTCCCATCGCCCCAAACCTCATGAAGCCCAAGCCGCCATGGACGCATTGCAAGCGGCTTTGCTGCAACTGTTGCCCCTAGATTATCAGGAACCAAACGGGGTGAGGCTATTCCGCAAATCTCTGAATCACCTGTTTTGGTAAAGTATCGCGATCGCTGGAAGAAAACTATGGATCGAACTGAGTTAGCCTTTACCCCCGCTGTTGAGCAAGCACAACTGATTCGTGCCAAAACAGTGTCGCCGTTAGAACTAGCCGAGCTGTATCTGGAGCGGATTCAACGGTTAGATAGTCAGCTTGGTAGCTATTTCACGGTCACCGCAGAGCAGGCGATCGCAGATGCCAAAGCCAAAACAGAGATTCTCGCTCAGAACAACGTTGATGAACTGCCACCGTTTTTTGGGGTGCCGATTTCGGTTAAAGATTTGAGTGCGGTGCTAGGGGTGCGTTGTACCTACGGCACTCCGGTAATGAAAGACAATATCGCTAACTATGAAGATGGCGTGGTGACGCGGATCAGGCAAGCAGGCTTTGTGATCCTGGGCAAAACCGCAACGTCTGAGCTGGGTTCTTTTCCTTACACAGAACCTCTAGGCTTTCCTCCCGCTCGAAACCCTTGGGATTTGGACTACACGCCCGGTGGGTCTAGCGGTGGGGCAGCAGCAGCAGTGGCGGCAGGGCTATGTGCGATCGCTCAAGGCTCTGATGGTGGTGGCTCGATTCGGGGGCCAGCGGCTTGTTGTGGGTTGGTGGGCATTAAGCCTTCTAGAGGCCGAATTAGCTATGCACCTGTAGGCGATCGCTTGAGTGGGCTTGCCACCAATGGCCCTTTGGCCCGCACCGTCACAGACGCGGCAGCCCTGCTAGATGTGATGTCCGGTTACACCACAGGTGATCCTTATTGGCTCCCAGACCCGAATCCTTCCTTCCTTAAGGTGGCAGAGCAAGCCAAAGCTACGGCTGGGCAACCTGTACCACCGCTCCGAATTGCGTTCTCGACTGCGGTGCAACCGATTGGAGAAGCTGAGCCCGTTTGTCAGCAAGCGGTTTTAGATACAGTGAAGTTGTTAGAAAAGATGGGGCATCAAGTTGAACCGGGTTGTCCTGACTTTGCGGATCTGGTAGAGCCGTTTACAGTGGTTTGGCGAGCGGGAGTGGCAGCATCCGGAATTCCAGGGGAGTATCTGCAACCGATGAATCGCTGGATGCTAGAGCAGTCTGATTCTTGTGGGGAATATCTGCAAGCGGTGGGGATGATGCAGACGATCGCCCGTCGCATTGTGGCTTTCTTCAATACCTATGATGCGCTGGTGCTGCCTGTCTTTCTGCACCCCACAATTCGGGTGGGAGAATGGGCTGACTTAGACCCTGCCGAAACCTTGCAGAAAATTACCAATTGGGTCGCTCCTTCGCCGCCATTTAATGCCAGTGGTCAACCTGCGCTCGCCATTCCAACCGGATTTGATCCGCGAGGGTTGCCTGTGGGGGTGCAAATTGTGGGGCGACCTGCGGCGGAGTCTACTCTGATTGCTTTGGCGGCTCAGATTGAAGCCTTACAGCCTTGGAGCGATCGCCGTCCTCGCTTCGCTCTTTGAGTCAGCGTCAACATGAAATTGAGATTGCCTTGGCCACCTGTTCGGCCCCGTCGTACTTGGACCCCCTATCTCGTTTTGGGGGGAGCATTGCTGCTAACCACCGTTGCGACTGCTTACGTGGCGGCTGTGGCGCGAGCCAAAGACCAAATACGATTCGAGAATGCAGTTCAGCGGACTGAAGATGCAATTCAAAATCGTTTAGAAACCTACATCGCCCTACTACGCTCCAGTAGTGGATTGTTTGCTGTCAATCAGGGCCTTACCTCAGCCCAATTTCGCACTTATGTAAAACAGGTAGAACTAGGGCGGCGTTATCCAGGCACTCAAGGGATTGGGTTCTCGGTACGGCTGACGACAGACGACAAGGATGCTTTTATTGGTGAGATGCGACAGCAGGGCTTTACTAACTTTGCCATTCAACCAGACTTTCCGCGAGCCGAGTACCACGCCATTATTTACTTAGAACCCTTCGACCAGCGCAATCGAGCAGCCCTCGGGTTTGATATGTTTACAGAACCAGTGCGGCGGGCAGCGATGGAGCAGGCTCGTGATTCTGGAGCTGCGGCAGCTTCGGGTCGAGTGACTCTCTTACAAGAGATTGAGCAAAATAAGCAAGCAGGTTTTTTGATCTATGTACCGCTGTATCGTACGGGGGATACTCCTGGTACAGTCGCCGGGCGGCGGTCAGCTTTGCAAGGCTTCGTCTACAGTCCTTTCCGAGCCGATGACCTGATGGCAGGTATCTTCGGCAATGAACAATATCCAGCGGTTGAGTTCCAAATTTATGACGGATCTGATCGAAACCCACAAAGCTTGCTGCACCGCTCGGATCGATTGCGGATTCACCAACGCTTGCCTTACCGTCCTCGGTTCACTACATCTAGGGCGATCGCCATTGCGGGTCGAGCTTGGCACATCACTTTCACCTCTAGCCCAGAGTTTGAACTAGCTTCTAGCAAGAGCTTCGTACCATACATTGCCTTGAGTGGAATTGGGTTGAGTTTGGCGCTGTTTTGGGTGACGCGATCGCAAGTACAGGCTCGGTCTGTCGCTGAGCGATCGCTGGCGGAGTTATACCAGTCAGAACAAGCGCTGCGCCAGAGTGAAGAACGCTTCCGGACGCTAATTGAGCAATCACCTTGGAGCACCCAAATTTTTGCACCTGATGGTCGCACGATTCAGGTGAACCAGGCTTGGGAAGAACTGTGGGGCATCACGCTAGAGCAGTTGGGTGACTACAACGTTTTGGCCGATCAGCAATTGGTCGAGAAAGGTCTCATGCCCTATCTTCAACGGGGATTCGCCGGAGTCGCCACCGCTATCCCAGCGGTCTTGTATGACTTGGAAGCTACGCTACCCGGAATCGCTTCGCGCTCAGACTCTCAGTGTTGGGTGAGAGCCTTTATCTACCCCGTGAAGGACAAGCAGGGCCGCCCGCGTGAGGTAGTACTCATGCATGAGGATATTACTGAACAAAAACAAATAGAAACTGCTCTCAGAAATAGCGAAGGGCGCTTCCGGCGTTTATTTGAAGCAGATATTATCGGTTTGTTTTTTGCGGGGCGCACTGGCAACATCTTGGAAGCCAACCACGCCTTTCTGCAAATGGTCGGTTACACACCCGAAGACTTGTCAGCAGGTCGGCTGCGTTGGGATGCCTTGACTCCTGCTGAATATCGTTATCTAGATGAGCAGGCCATTCTAGAAGATCAGAGAGGTGGCGTTTGCTCTGCTTACGAAAAGGAATTCATTCGCAAAGATGGCAGTCGGATTCCGGTTTTGGTGGGTGGTGCCCGGCTGGAAGAAGATCCGAATGTAGGAATTACCTTTGCCTTAGATTTAACCGAGCGCAAGCGAGCAGAAGAGGCGCTACGATTCCTCGCCCAAGCTAGTACGGTTCTTGCTTCCTCTCTAGAATACGAAACTACGCTCACGAGCGTTGCTCAACTGGTGGTGCCCACTTTAGCGGATTGGTGTGGGGTGGATATCATTCAGCCCGATGGCGCGGTGCAACAACTGGTGGTTGCCCATGTTGATCCAGCCAAAGTCGAGCTAGGACATAAACTCCGCCAGCAATATCCGCTCGATCCGAATGCTTCCACAGGTCTAGCCCAAGTGTTACGGACTGGCCATGCCGAACTTTACCCAGAAGTCACTGATGCCATGCTGGTGCAGGGAGCCCGTGATCCTCAGCATTTGAAGCTGATGCGGGAAATTGGCTTCAAATCTTTAATGATCGTGCCGCTGGTAGCGCGTGAGCAGATTCTAGGAGCTATCATCTTTGTGGCTGCTGAGTCAGGTCGGCGCTATGGTAAAGCTGACTTGGCCTTGGCCGAAGACTTGGCTCGTCGCGTAGCGATCGCGGTGGATAATGCCCGCCTCTATGCGATTGCTCAACAAGAACGCACCCAAGCCGAAAATGCCAACCGCACAAAAGATGAGTTCTTAGCCACCTTGTCCCATGAGTTGCGAACCCCCTTAAATGCCATGCTGGGTTGGACGCAATTGTTGCGATCGCGCCAGTTTGACGAAGCGATGGTGGCACGGGCTTTAGAAACAGTGGAACGCAACACCCGCTCGCTGGCAACTTTGATCGAAGATATTTTGGATGTTTCCCGAATCATCACGGGTAAGTTGCGGCTGAAAGTGCGTCCGGTGGATTTGGTAGCAGTGATTGAAGCTGCGATCGAGACAGTGCGTCCTGCTGCCGATGCTAAGCAGATTCTTTTGCAATCTGTGCTGGACTCATCGGCCAGCCCGATTTCTGGGGATAGCGATCGCCTCCAGCAGATTGTCTGGAATCTTCTCTCCAATGCCATTAAGTTCACCCCATCCGGTGGCCGAGTGCAAATTCAGCTAGGGCGGAACCAGGCTCAGGCGGAAATTATCATCAGTGATACAGGGCGAGGTATCAACCCAGAATTTTTGCCTTATATCTGGGAGCGCTTCCGCCAAGCAGACAGTTCTACCACTCGCTCCTATGGTGGCTTAGGATTGGGACTGGCGATCGTGCGGCACTTGGTAGAACTGCATGGCGGAGTAGTGCAAGCCGAAAGTCTAGGCGAAGGCCAGGGAGCTACTTTTAGGGTTAAATTGCCCTTGATTATGGCTCGCTTAGAATCGACCAGCCCTGAGCCAGCTTCTACGACTAGCAGCAATCTAGGCGTCTCAGAACCATCTATCGATCTGCAAGGTTTACGAGTGCTGGTGGTGGATGATGAACCCGATGCCCGCGAATTTGTCGCGACTGCTTTAGAACAATGCGGTGCGAGTGTGATTGCGGCTGCTTCTGCCACAGAAGCTTTGGCGGCCATACAGCAGCAACGCCCAGATGTGCTGGTGAGCGACATTGGCATGCCAGAGATTGATGGCTATACCCTGATTCATCAAGTGCGATCGCTACCAGCCGAGCAGGGAGGGCACATTCCAGCGGCGGCCTTGACTGCATATGCTAGAGAAGACGACCGAAACCGTGCACTCCTAGCTGGTTTTCAACTGCATGTCTCCAAGCCTGTGAGCCCATCCGACCTGATTGCGACAGTTGCCCACTTAGCAGGACGTACCACCCCTCACTCAACTTAGGACCACGATTGCTTCCGACGCTCAGCAACAGCTTGGCGGGTGCTGCGAGCTTGAGCCACTAAGCTTCTAGATTGGGCTACTGCTCTGGTGCATCGCATCCTAGCTCCTAAAGCAATTTCGGTATTTCGCTCCAGCGCAGTCTTGAGGCCAGCAAATCGTCCTTCTAGACCATCCACCTTCTGCCTAAGATCCAAAACATCAACTTCTAACTTCTGATCATTCGCTTTCAAGCTGGCAATCTCAGCAATCAAATGCTCGATGGTGAAAGCCAGATCCAAGTTTTGCCGCAGGGCTTCTACCACTAAATCGGCTTTGTCTACGCCAGTCATAGCCGATCGCAACTCCAGAGCTTCAAAAACTTCTGCTGGGATGTTTAGCCCTTTGAGGTTTGGATTCATAGCACAACTAGAAGGGTCATTACCCTTTCCCTCTCATGAATGAATTGAGCAAAATCAAAAAAGCAGAGTTGGTTGCTTGACAGACTCTAGGTGTGTCTTCTGTGCCAATTTCTACTAAATCACTAAATCATGAATCAGTCTATCGTGGCGGCAAATTGGGTTTTAGCGTTGGCCTTAAGAGAATTCGCTATAAGCCGTAAATCTATCTAGGCTCATGGATGCAGGCTGAGGTGGACTGTCCAAACTGTCCAGCTTTTCCTGTTGCAGTTGCAGGACTAACCACTGAATTTCATCCTGCAACACCATCTCAAATCGTTGCCCGATCGCCGCTTGGTACGGATCACTCGGCGTTGGCTCGGCTTGCTGACTTTCTAAGCGCAACCGACAAGTCATTAAGCGGTGCTTAATTAACTTCAGCCGCTCGGCTGGCTCTATGTGGCTAAAGAAGAAAACCTTGATGCAAAACCGCGATCGCGCATTCACCCAACTTTCGTGGGGGTGAGCCATCATTTCTTGCTTCCAGCGATCGCGTCCTTGAGATGTAATTTGGTAGATCTTCCGGCTGGGGCCTCCCTGACTCGCTTCCTCAGTTTGAGTCATGATGTCACCCCGGTCCTCTAAGCGTTTGAGCAAGGGATAAATCGCCCCATAGTTGACGCTAATACAACCACTCATAAACTGCTCTAGCTGCTGTTTGAGGCGATATCCATGCAACGGTTGCTGTTGCAGAAGTCCGAGAGCGGCTAGTTCAAGCATGGGCTAATTCAAAGAATTTGCTTATAACAAATTGATATACCTAGTAAGTGTACCGAAATTTGTAAAGCAAAGTTAAAATTTCAGAAACGACGTTCGAGTGGTTCGTTCAAGTTATGCCACAGTCTGCTGACGTAAAGCCTCAAACCTCAGAACGATTTCCGCTACTGCTGGCCAGTCGAGCGTTGCTGCTGATCCTGCTGGTAACTGTATCAGGCTGCGGAATTTTCACCAAAGCAGATGCAGAAGCACCTCGGCAGCAGAACGGAGGGGCACGCGGTGGCCCAACTCCAGTGGATGTGGCGATCGCTGAAACTGGCTCCTTGCAAGAAAATTTGGAATTTACCGGAACAACTCAGCCGCTGCGGGAAGTATCTCTGCGGGCTCAAGTGGAAGGCCAATTGCTCGATCTCCTCGTTGATGCGGGGGATACGGTTAGTGAAGGTCAAACAGTCGCCCAGTTAGATGCTTCGCTGTTGACTACCTCAGTCACGGAAGCCCAAGCGGAATTAGCTACCCGCCAGTCGGAAGTGGCTCAAGCGGAAGCGGAAGTGAATGATGCCAGGACGCAGGTGGAAGAATCGCGGCTCCAACTGCAACAAGCCCAATCCGATGCGGCGCGGCTCCAACAGTTGTTGCGTGAAGGAGCGATCGCCGCTCAGCTTGCTGAACAAGCCCAGACTGAAGCTCGTACTGCGGCTCAAGCTCTACGCTCGGCTCAAGAGCAAGTCCGCACCAGGCAGCAGGCAGTGGTGGCGGCTCAAGGGCGGGTGGCAGCTCAGCGAGCTGTGGTGGCTCAAGCGAACGAGCGGCAATCTTATGCAACGCTGAGTTCCCCGGTGACAGGTGTGGTGCTGAAGCGAGAAATGGACCCAGGCACTTTGGTGCAACCAGGCACCGAGATTCTGCGCTTGGGTGATTTGAGCAGCGCTAAAGTCATCGTCAACGTCGCGGATAAGCAACTCGGCACCATTCGCCAAGGGCAAGACGTGCGGGTGAGCTTAGATGCGTTTCCCAATCAAGTCTTTAGTGGGGAAGTAACTCGGATTACGCCTGTGGCAAATGCTCTTTACGTCCCGATTGAAGTTACGATTCCCAACGAGAATGGTCGTGTGGGTAGTGGGCTATTTGCGCGAGTGAGTTTTGTGCAGGGGCGATCGCAACGGGTCGTAGTGCCAGAATCGGCCATTCAGTCAGAGCGAGGTCAGCGAGACCAGCAAGGCCAGCAACAGCGCACTAACGCCACTAGTAATGCCACTTTATTTGTCGTGGATGGCAATACCCAAGAACCCAAAGCCGTGGCCCGCTCTGTCACCTTAGGCCAGCAAGCTAACGGGAAAGTGGAAATCTTGTCTGGCTTGCGCGTGGGTGAAGAGTTTGTAGCTCGTAGTGGCCGACCGCTTAAGGATGGTGCCCCGGTGCGTCTAAGCATTCTCTCGGAAACTCAACCTGGCCAAACTCAAAAACCGACTCAACCCACTCAAACCACCCAGCCTACCCGAACGACTCAACCTAATCCAAACCAAGGGAAACAGCGGTAATGCAAGCTCCTCAACCCAAAGGCTTTAGCGTCAGTGCGATCGCGATTCGTCAGCATATCGGTACCCTGATGCTGACCCTAGCCGTGATTGTGGTGGGAATTTTCTTCCTCACGACGCTGCAAGTTGATCTGCTGCCCTCCATTACCTATCCCCGGATTGGGGTGCGGGTAGATGCGCCGGGAGTTTCTCCAGAAGTGGCAGTCGATGAAGTCACCAAGCCCCTGGAAGAAGCGCTTTCTGCAACCGAGGGAGTGGTGCAAGTCTATTCCCAAACGCGCGAAGGACAGGTGAGTTTAGACCTGTTCTTTCAGCCAGGTGGTGATATTGACCAAGCTCTGAATGAAGCCACGGCTGCCTTCAACCGAGCTAGGGGGCGTTTGCCAGAAACGGTAGAGGAGCCGCGCCTCTTTAAGGTTGATCCATCGCAATTACCTGTTTATGAGTTTGCTCTAACTTCGCCTTCCCGTGAAAGCGTGGATTTGCGCGTGTTTGCCGATGAAGAGCTAGCCCGTGAGTTAGGCGTTGTCCCTGGGGTTGCTTCCGTCGATGTCTCCGGTGGTGTGGCCGAAGAAGTCCGAGTCAACATCGACCTCAACCGTCTGCAAGCGTCTGGTGTGGGGCTGACAGATGTATTGAATACCCTGCGCGATCGCAACGTCGATGTGGCTGGAGGTCGCATTCTAGGCTCTAGCGTAGAACCACTGACCCGCACCGTGGGTCGATTTCAAGACGCCAACGAAATTGCTAATTTGTCATTTGAAACGAGAGGCAGAAGCTCCGCTACGAACCAAGCACCTAGTAGCGGAACCACACAAGGGGGGAACAGTACTTCCTCTGCAAGTTCTCCTCTGACTAGTCGGGTTTACTTGCGAGACTTTGCTGAGATTATTGACGGTAATGAAGAACAGCGTGTATTTGTGGCGCTGAATGGCCAGCCTGCCGTTAAAGTCAGCGTGCAAAAGCAGCCCGATGCCAACACAGTTGCAGTGGTAGATGGTGTCAAAAAAAGGCTGGAAGCCCTCAAGCAGTCTGGTTTAATTCCAGAAGACTTAGAGATCCGTCCAACCTTAGATGAGTCGCGCTTTATTCGTAACTCCATCTCCGATGTGACAGGTTCCGGGATAGCAGGCGCAGGTTTGGCAGCTCTCTCAGTTTTGGTGTTTTTAGGTTCATTACGACAGACATTCATTATCTCTCTCACGATTCCTTTGTGTGCCTTGGCGGCGGCGATCGTGATGAAGCTGTCTGGTTTCTCCCTCAACGTTTTTAGTCTAGGGGGGCTCGCCATTAGTATTGGCCAAGCGGTGGATACCTCTGTGGTCATTTTGGAGAACATTAATAAGCGAGTCGCAGAATCAAGGCAAAGTGCAGGCGAGGGAACTGCAACTGAGTATTCGACCCAAGCCGCGAATGAAATCGTTGAGGAGAGTAGCCGAGAAGTTGAGTCTTCCTTGGTGGCAGCGACTGGAGCCAACTTAGTGTCGGTCCTGCCATTTGTCCTAATTGGTGGTTTTGTCTCCTTACTCTTCAACGAATTAATTCTCACCATTTGCTTTGCGGTAGTTGCTTCTCTCGTTGTTGCCGTCACAGTGGTGCCGATGCTCTCGGCGCGACTGCTGATGCTGCCTTGGTCGAGTCATGTCGATCGCTTTTGGATATTGCGGAAATTTAACGAACGCTTCGACTCAGCCACTCGTAGCTACGCTAATACTTTAGCCAAAGTGGTGCGTCACCGATTGGTCGTGGTTGCGATCGTCATTGTCGTTTTAGGTGGCGGCAGCTTATGGATGGCAGGTCAAATTTCTCAAGAAATTTTGCCACGCATCAGCACAGGTCAAGCCAACTTATCGGCTCAGTTTCCCCCAGGTACCCCGCTCGAAACCAGTCAGAAGGTGATGGCTAGAGTCGATCAAATTCTGCTGGAACAGCCTGAGACAGATTATGCCTTCACGACCGTCGGTGGCTCTTTGTTTGGCAGCAACACGAGTGCCAACCCGCTCCGTGCTACCAGCACAGTTACACTCAAGCCTGGCAGCGATGTTGAAGCTTATGTAGCTCGAGTCAGCAAAGAGTTTGACAAACTAAATTTGGCTGGTATTCGACTGCGGCTGAACCCTGGCCAAGTGCGAGGCATTGTGCTGAATAACTCTCCAGTGCGGGGGGCAGAAATTGATGTAATTCTACAAGGCCCGAATGCTCAACAACTGAGCCAAGCTGGACGCCAGGCGTTGCAAGCTTTGGATGATCGCGTTGCTCTCGCCAGCTTCCGACCCGATGCAGATGAACGCCAACCAGAAGTACAGATTCGCCCAGATTGGGAACGTCTGGCTACTGTTGGTTTAACGACTCAAGATATTGGTGACACCATCCAAACTGCCCTAGAAGGCTCAGTACCCACGCAACTCCAGCGAGGTAACCGCTTAGTGGATGTGCGAGTAGAACTCAATCAGACAGCCATCCAGCAAGCCTCTGAATTGGCTCAACTTCCCTTGTTTGTTGAAGATAGCCGCCGGATTCGACTTGGTGATGTGGCTCGGATTGAAGAAGGTCAAGCACCCGGCGAAATTCAGCGCATCAACCAGCGGCAAGTATTTATCATTGCAGGCAGCTTGAATGAGGGAGCTAGTTTGGGCGCAGCCCTGGAGGAAGTCAATACAGTCCTAGCTGGAATTGAGCTACCCGAAGGAGTATCAGTGTTGCCTAGCTCTGCAGCGGAGTCAAGTCGTCAGTTGCAAGATTCTCTAAAGACCCTTGGTGGGCTGGCTGCGTTTCTGGTCTTTGTGGTCATGGCGGTGCAGTACAACTCCCTGATTGATCCGTTGGTAATCATGCTGACTGTGCCCTTAGCGCTAGCAGGTGGCATTTTAGGTCTGTACGTCACCAAAACCGCGATCGGTGCCACAGTCGTAGTTGGAGCCGTTTTGCTTGTGGGGATTGTGGTCAATAACGCCATCATCATGGTGGAACTAGCCAATCAGATTCGAGAAGAGGAGGGTTGCGATCGCCGCACCGCCATTCTCACCGCCGCTCCTCGACGTTTACGTCCGATTATGATGACCACTGTCACCACCGTTCTAGGCCTATTTCCCCTCGCGCTGGGAATTGGAGAAGGGTCAGAATTTTTGCAGCCTCTAGGGATCGTGGTTTTCTTTGGGATGTCCCTTGCCACAGTGCTCACTCTATTTATCATTCCCTGCTTCTACACCTTGCTCCATGATTGGCATGGTGGCTTCGGACGCAAACGGCGCTTGGCTCCTCAACCCATTCCTGTGGAAGTACCCCCTCCTACAGTTTCTGGGCGACGCTAAAAGCTAACTCTTGGTAGACGCAGAACGGAGAAGCGATCGCTACCGTTGAACTAGCGTTTTCCAGAGTTTCTATGTCCTCTGCCCCTCAATCCCGTTATCGCCGCAAAGAAATCCTTCGGGGTATCTTTGCGGTTTGTCTGATTATTGTTGGCATCAGCCACTTCGTCAGACCAGAACAATACGCCCGCATCGTACCGCCACCGTTTCCCCCCTTCGCCTCCGTCTACATCAGTGGCGTTTTTGAGATTCTAGGGGGCATTGGCTTAATGATTCCCTTCGTTAGTGTGGCAGCAGCTTGGGGCTTAATTTCCCTGTTTATTGCGGTGTTCCCTGCCAATATCTACATGACATTGCACAACATCAAGATTGACGGGATCCCCCAAAACCAAGCTCTGTACTGGGCTAGGCTTCCTCTCCAAGCTGTGCTAATTGCCTGGGCCTACTGGTACACCCGTAACCCAGAAACCCAAGCAGGAAGTAACTTAATCCCTAATTCCTTCCCCGAAGCGAAGACGCACTAATTTAGTAAACAACGGAAGTTAATTTGTTTTGGAGGGAGTCTGAGGGACGGTTGTGTCCCTCAGCGGGGGTTGGGGGCAAACGCCCTCAATGGCCTGGTTCTTAGCAAATACTTAACGATTGTCGTACCGCTTCCAATAACGGTGATGACGGATCACCTCATCCGTACTCGTCTCAAACGGATAAGACCCACCCAAAACCCGAATCTTAGAACACCCAAACAAGCTTTGTAGCCTGGTTGAAATGGGTAGCAAACTGTTGATCACCTGCGATCGCACATTGCTACTCGTACAAGAAATAATTAGCTCCACCCCTCGCTCTAGCGGTACCAGTTGCCAATCGCAAAAACTAAAGAGCGGGTTGAGCGTACGACTGAAAGAACTAGAAAAACGTTGATACCGAGCAGCGGCCTGACTAAACTGCTGAGCGATCGCGGTATCGGTACTCCCAGAATGAGGCTGGTCATCTGGCTGTGTATTCATTCTTACCGTGTGTGAAGTCGCGGACTTGGATTTAGTATTCTTACGCGACCCTGGGATTCCAATCAAGCCCGTTTTTACGGCTTATTTTGCTCCTCGGAAATTTTTAGTTAAATCCGCGATCGCCTAGTGCTTTTATATACGTCCACATCACCGAAAAATAACTTTAGCAATTAAATAACTTCACTTTCACTACCAGCATTTTCTCAACCCAATGGGAGGAAAACAAGCTCATGCCGTTGGATGACCACACCGTAGGAGGTGACAGCAGCGCTGCCAAAGCTAACTTGAGATCAATCGAGCCCTTACTCAAGTAACAGCAGGAATTGCATCATGGCTTACTCTCTAACTCAAATCAAAGAAGTTTTGGATGGATTGGGATATAACCTAGGCCCCAACGGCATTAACGGCAACTACGACGCCACCTTAGATATCTACACTCAGGCAGCATTACGCGAATTTCAAGCCCAATACAGCTTGCCAATTACAGGCAGATTAGATGCCGCAACAGAAATTAAAGCTGGACAAATCGTGAAAAATCTTCAGTACAGCTTGAATCTAACCGTCAATGCTAAGCTGCCTGTAAGCGAATTTTACGGTCCTCTGACTCTGCGAGCCATGAAGACCTTCCAACAAACTTATAGCTTGCCAGCAACTGGAATTGCTAATTTAACCGTTCGGAAAAAGCTGGACGAAGAAGCTAAAAAGCGTCTGCCTCGTGGTGCAGATTTCAATGCTCTCCAAGAGGAAGCCCTACAACAAGTAGTCTAATAACTGCTTAAGCTTAATCATTGTGACGAACTTCTTGCTCTCATCCCCCCTACTCAGGGGGTTTTTTGCGTTTTTAGCTTTTCTACAAGTTAAAGCAAATAGCTGCCAACCCACCTGAGTTAGTCTCTGGTAAGCCTCCAGGGCATCTAGTTGTAGTTTTAGTTGAGAAAACGGCGATCGCCTGAGCTTGTTGGTCTGCATTTGCCTCAACTCCCAGGAGCTTCAGCGTTCTAGGCAGTTCTGCTTCTAGCACCTGTTTGCGTGGGCAGTTCCCACCTGCATGCAAGAATGCAAACGCAGCTCTGAGAGTTTGAGTAAAGCAAAGTTCCAGCCCTTGATGTGGTGCTCGATTCTCTGCTTCAGCCTCGATACAAAGTTAGAAAAGCTATCTACTTGCGACTGATTGGCTAGATTAATTAGCAGCAGTCATCTTTAAGCTCTGCTACAACCAGGACTCCTCCATGCAACCGCTTGCCGCCTTGCCACATCGCTGTTGATGCTGCTTCGTGTAGAGCAACAAAATTTTTGCCATGTGCTGGATAAAAAGCAATTCCGCATGAAACTGTGAAAGCAGCCTGAATCTTGAGATAGCTCCCGTCGGGAAAACAGTAGGAGCGTTCCACTGGGGGTACGAATGAAAAGTGCTGTCTGACCATGCCACAAACTTTCATTCCGACTGAGGCAACTTCTGCCATCTGTCTTCTACCTAGAAAAACTACAAACTCATCTCCACCAGAACGAAAAACGCTTGCATCTTCTGGCGTGACCTGGCGGATCAGATAGGCAAGCTGTTTAAGTTTGTGATCCCCTGCTTGATGACCATAGCGAGTTAAAGAGGATAAATCCATCAATGTCTAACAAAAGCATTCCAAACTGATCCTGCTCACCCACCAAATAGGCAAAGTGCTCCTGCATTAACTTCAGAGTAGGTAAGCCAGTTAAAGGATCATGGTCTGGATGGTCCATTTTGCTCTAGCAATGTATTTCAAGCTCAAATAACAACGTAACTCTGGAGCTGCTTTTAACGGGCGGCAGGGAGTGCCTTGTTTTACAATTTGATTAGAATTTAACCTTACTTGCTCGCAACGACCCTGAGACAGAAGTCTGATAAGATTAAGAGTTTGCAGAGAATCACGCGCATGCGGTCAGGAGACACCCGATATGGCTCGAATGTATTACGACGCTGATGCCAATTTAGACTTATTAGCTGGAAAAACCATTGCAATCATTGGCTATGGCTCTCAAGGTCATGCCCACGCTCTCAATCTCAAAGATAGTGGCATGAACGTCATCGTCGGGCTGTATCCAGGGAGCAAATCTGCTGCAAAGGCCCAAGAATCAGGCTTGACGGTTAAAAGCGTAGCTGATGCTGCGGCTGCGGCTGACTTCATCATGATCTTGTTACCTGATGAAGTGCAAAAGACCGTATACAAAGAAGAGATTGAACCCAACCTGAAGGCAGGCAAAGTTCTTGCTTTTGCGCACGGCTTCAACATTCACTACGGTCAGATCGTGCCTCCTAGCGATGTAGACGTGGTGATGGCTGCGCCCAAAGGTCCTGGTCACTTGGTACGTCGGACTTATGAGCAAGGCCAAGGGGTGCCTGCTCTGTTTGCGGTGTATCAAGATGCGTCTGGTCAAGCTCGCGATCTGGCGATGGCTTATGCCAAAGGCATTGGTGGCACCCGTGGTGGCATTCTAGAAACTACTTTCCGCGAAGAAACTGAAACTGACTTGTTTGGTGAGCAGGTGGTTCTGTGCGGTGGCTTGAGTGCGCTAATTAAGGCTGGCTTTGAGACCTTGGTGAATGCTGGCTATCAACCAGAATTGGCTTACTTTGAGTGCTTGCACGAAGTGAAGCTGATTGTGGATCTGATTGTGGAAGGTGGCTTGGCGAAGATGCGCGATAGCATCTCCAACACAGCCGAGTATGGTGACTTGACTCGTGGTCCTCGCATTGTCACCGATAGCACTCGTGCTGAGATGAAGAAGGTGCTGAGTGAAATTCAGTCGGGTCAGTTTGCCCGTGAGTTTGTGCTAGAAAACCAGTCGGGTAAGGCTGGGTTTACAGCGATGCGTCGTCAGGAAGCAGAACATCCCATCGAGGACGTGGGTAAGGATCTGCGGGCGATGTTTAGCTGGTTGAAGGAAGCCTAAGTGTAGGAGGACTTGGGGGCACCTGCCCCTAAATCCCCATTGAGGCCCCCGCTGAGGGACGGTTGCGTCCCCCAGACCCCCTCCAAAAGGGTTTGGTTTTCTTTCCGCTTTTCGGTGGAGAGGTTTTAGAGTTTAGGGAGCGCTTTGTTCTTGTTCTAGGGCTTTTTCGGTGCGTTCGTAGGGTTTGGTTTTGGGTCGCCAGGAAGGAAAGATACCTGCGATCGCGGAATTCAGAGCAGTACGGGTGCTAAGGCTGGCTCCACTCAGGGGTTGGGGTAAAAAGCTGTCGCCTAGGGCTATGAATAAAATGGCGACTAGCAAAATCAAAGGGATTGGTAACTTGCGGGACATGGCAGGGCTTACCTAAAGGGAACTGGCATCCTCAATTTCAGTTTTCCCTTAAACTTCAAGCCATCCGTCTCATTAAGAGCAGCGTAATAATTATTTAAATTGCTGAGTCTGCTAGCAACTCAATTACGAATTGCGAACTCCGAATTGCGAATTAGGGTTATGCGGCTGCCACTTGGCCGAGTTCTTCAGGGTGCAGGTGGGAGTGCAGTACTTGACCATCGCGGAACCAGACGATGCGTTTGGTGAGGCGGGCGACATCGGGTTCGTGGGTGACGATGACGATGGTGATGTCACTGGCGTTGAGCTCGGTGAAGATGTCCATTACTTCTTTGGTGGTGCGGGTGTCGAGTGCACCTGTAGGTTCGTCTGCGAGTAACAGCACGGGGCGATTGACGATCGCGCGAGCAATGGCGACTCGTTGTTGTTGTCCACCAGAGAGTTGGTTGGGTCTATTGTTCATGCGGTTTCCTAAGCCCACTCGTTTCAAGGCTTCTGCGGCGCGATCGCGGCGTTCGTCGTTGGGGATGTTGGCGTAAACCATCGGCAGCATCACATTCTCTAAAGCGCTAAGTTGCTGCAATAAATGGAATTGTTGGAAGACAAACCCAATCTTGCGATTGCGGATATGGGCGAGTTCGGCATCTCCGAGGCGAGCAACATCAACACCATCTAGGTAGTAGCTGCCAGATGTGGGGCGATCTAAGCAGCCGATCATGTTCATCATGGTGGATTTCCCAGAACCGGAAGCGCCCATGATGGAGCAATATTCTCCTTTTTCAATCACCAAGTCTACATCTGCGAGCGCTCGGACTTCGGTTTCACCGGAGCCGTAGGTTTTCGCAATATCTTCTAGTCGGATAATCACAGAGTTTGGCATGGCGATCGCTCCTACAACTCCTTAAGCAATTTTCTGATGCATTATCTTTTAGGCGCTTTATGCGCTTCTTAAGGCGACGATGGGGTCTAGTTTAGCGGCTTGACGCGCAGGCACAACTCCGAAGAACAAGCCAATGCCACCCGAAACGCCCACTGCAACCAGAATTGCGATCGGGGAAACGCCTGCTTTTAAGGGAGTAACTGCACCCACTAACCCAATGCCACCAACTCCGATAAAGGTACCGATTGCGCCTCCTAGAGCAGCCAAAATTACTGACTCAATCATGAACTGAATCAGGATGTCTTGCTGGGTTGCGCCAATAGCTTTGCGGAGGCCAATTTCATGGGTGCGTTCTCGCACGGACACCAGCATGATGTTCATGATGCCCACGCCACCAACGAAAAGGGAGATACCTGCGATCGCCGCTAGCATAATGGTCAGCGCTCCAGTGACGTTGTCCACTACCTCCAAGGCATCTTTTTGCGATCGCACCGTGAAGTCATCATCTCCAGCGATTTTATGTCGCAGTCTCAGCAAATTGGTGATTTGAAACTGGGCAGCTTCCACACTTTTCTCGTTTTTGGCCGAGGCGACAATGAAGGTTAAGTCGATGCCATAGGGAGACGTGCGCCCGACAATGCGGCTGGACATGGTAGTGAGTGGGATATAAAGCGTGTCGTCTTGGTTGTTGCCTAGAAAGGCTCCTTTCGCCTCCATGACCCCAACGACTTGAAAGCTGACATCTTTAATCCGAATCTGTTTACCAACAGGTTCTTCACTACCAAACAGCTTTTCGGCAATTTCAGCGCCAAGTGCAACGACTTGGTTATTGCGTTCTAAATCCAGTTCACTGATAAAGCGGCCTTGGCCGACTTCAAAGTCACGGGCCGTAAGAAATTCTGGTGTGGTGCCAATGATGATGGAGTTGCTGTTCTTATTGCGATAAGTGATTAGTTGCTGACTGTTGATTTGGGGAGCGACGGCATTGACGGATGGAACTTGAGTCGCGATCGCCTGAGCATCAGCCAGAACCAGCGTTTTGGGAACTTCAAAGGTGGAGCGCTGGGCTTCTCTCGATCCAGGCACAATGAACAACACGTTCGGCCCTAAGGATTCAAACTGCTCGGCAGCGTACTTCTGGGCTCCTTGCCCGATTCCTACCATCGCAATCACGGAAGCGTTGCCAATAATGATGCCGAGCATGGTCAGGCCACTTCGCAGTTTGTTGGCAGTAAGGGTAGTAACGGCCATCTTGACGCTTTCTAGCGGATCCATGCTGTGACCTCACAAAGGGCTTGGTAGAACTTGAGCTGACTACAACTTCACCCTAGCGTACAGGCGAGATGTCTTGTTCATTAGACTTGAATCAAAATCTTGAGGGCGCTTGCTCCCAAACCCCCGCTGAGGGCCGCTTGCGTCCCCCAGACCCCCTCCAAAAAGTTGCTAGCTGAATTTAGCTGGCTGATCAGCCGCTTCATAGACTTCATAATGGAGGAATGCAGAGACGAAACTTTATCTGGGCGGGTGCGGCAATTGTTGGCTCGGCCTGGGGCTTATCTTATTTACGTGGAAACTCAAGCGCTATGACAACTACCAACGAAAACTTTGAAATTACTAAAACAGAAGCAGAGTGGCGGCAGATTTTGACGCCAGAACAGTTTCAAGTACTGCGTCAGCATGGAACAGAACGGGCTGGCACTAGCCCACTAGACAAGCAATATGGTCAGGGCACTTATATCTGTGCTGGTTGTGAGTTGCCACTATTTACTTCTGAAACTAAATTCGATAGCCGTACGGGTTGGCCTAGCTTCTATGCTCCGATTGAGGATGCGATCGCGACTACTACTGATAAGTCTTGGTTCATGACACGAGTGGAGGTACATTGCCGCCGTTGCGGGGGGCATCTCGGTCACGTGTTTGACGACGGTCCTCGGCCTACAGGGCAGCGCTACTGTATGAATGGAGTTTCCCTGAAATTTCTTCCTAGTCAGGCAACTTGAGACCTAACCCCAGCCCCTTCCCTACTAGGGAAGGGGAGACAGATTTATAATTCTTTTTGGCTTGGGAGAGTGGATTGGGGGAGATTGGTCTTAGCGATTTTGGGGGTCGAGTCCCATGAGCAACCGATAGCGATTGGTTTCAGGGATATAGCGTCGCCCCCGGATTTCATCTGGGATTTGATTACGAATCACCTGTCGCATGTCAGTCACGACTCGCGGCACAGTCGTAAAATAGCCATGCTCGGTGGGATCGGTAATGCGGGAGATGATATCGGTGCAGTCGATTGGGTAGACGTTGCGAGGCAGTTGTTGTGGTTGCATAGGGCCATCGGTGCCCAAGCGGGGAGAGTTCCCTTTTAAGGTGTCGCTAGCCCACAAAGCTAAGTCGTTGCGGTTGAAGTAGACGCTAGTGCGACGAGTAATGCGAGGCAAGGAAAATAGCTTGTAATCGAAATCGAAGGCATCATCGTCTTCATCGGCTGCCGTCAGCAACACTTGATCAAAGATCCTAGGTAACTGAACGACTTGCTTTTTGACTTCTTGCAAGGCAGCTCGTAACACATAAGCGCCCATGCTATGAGCGATCAGGTGCAATCGTTGGTTGCAGCGGGGCTGAGAGTTCTGATTAATATCATTAATAAAATCAGCCATTTTTAAGAAGGCGCGCGCAAAGGCGACCCCAGAGGCCGCGGCATCTAGGCGATCGTTTTTGTAGGCGACAGCATCGCGCGATCGCGGATTGGTCAACAGCAAGGAACCATCCGACGGCCAGGAAAAGACACACATATTCAGCCGCAAGGGACGTGTCGGCTCAATGGGGTCGTTAGCTGTCAAAACTTGGTGTAGCCGAGCTGCCTGACTTAAAGCTCCGCGAAAGGAAGTATTGAAGCCATGAATAAAGATAATGGTATCTTCACCTGTCTGAGCCATCTGTTGACGCACCTGCTCAAAGATGGCTTGGCTACCCAACACAGGTGGGTCTGCCAATAAGTCCTCAGAAGCGACTCGAATCTGAATTTGATCAAAGTTGCTGCCTGACACCTCGGCTCGACCAAAGCGTAAATTTGCTAAACCATCGTCGCTAAAGTTACTACCAAAGTCATCAGGGTCTGCGGCTCGATTAGGACGGCGGTTAGTAGCAAAGTAAATTCTAGTCATAGGCCAACTTTGAGTGACTGTTTTTTAGCGGCGGTACTGTCTGCAATCATGTGGTTAAGTTAAGCAGAATTGAGCAGACTACCTGTAAAAAATCAGACCATAATCTAGGATAGCTTGGGAGAGATTGCACGCAGTTCTTAATAGTTCTGTGGAGTTTGATGTAGTATCTGAAGCAATGGTTTGAGTATGAATTTCGAATTATTTTTTGTGTCTCACTTAACTAATTAATATTTTCTGGCACCGTTCCTGGCCTGATTCCAACTCTAAATTCAAAGAATATTTGGATCGGAAACTATCTTTAAGAGAGGTAGTTTGCTGAAATTAGAGTTTATGAATACTGTCTTGTTTCACTTGGCTTTTCCAGCAGCTGACATTGCTCAAACTAAAGCCTTTTATGCGGAAGGATTGGGATGTACGGTAGGGCGCGAGAATGCTACCTCTGTGATCCTCAACTTATACGGGCATCAACTGGTAGCTCACACGACTTCAGAACCACTCATCCCACAACGAGGCATTTATCCCAGACATTTTGGGCTGGTGTTTACCTCAGAATCCGATTGGGAAGAATTGCTAGAGCGATCGCAACAACGGCAATTGCGCTTTTACCAAGAACCAAAGCGCCGATTCCCCGGTCTGCCTCTAGAACACCGCACCTTCTTTCTCGAAGATCCCTTTCACAATCTGCTGGAGTTTAAGTTCTACTGCCATCCAGCGGCAATTTTTGGCGATCGCGACTTTGCTCAAGTGGGCGATCGCTAGAGCTAGAACCTTGGAGCGGAGTTTGGAGACAGGAAGCCACGGCTTGCAAACTTTGGGGATGAGACACCATCCAAGCATGGCTCGGCACCCAAACTGGCACACTTTGACCCACAGGCATCAGCGAACTATTTGCAGGCACAATCATCAAGTCTAGCGGGGTCCAAATGGAGGTGAAATCGAGCTGTTTCAAGATCTCAGCATCTTGATTTAAGTCTTGCAAAAAAGCACTGCCAGGCCGCATTTGTCTGCAACCAGGCCGCTCAGAGCCGTAGGCGAGCCAGGTACCTTGATGGGGTGAAGCAATGGTGACAAAACGTTTAACTTGGGCAATTCCGCCTAAGCGCTGCACGTAATAACGGCTAACGATGCCACCCATACTGAAGCCAACTAAGTCAAAGTGTTGCTCTGGTGCAAAGGTTCTAGCTACATAATTAGAAACTTGAGCTGCTAGATGTTCCAAGCCTAAATGACCGTTGTTAGGCGTTAAGCTAAGACTGTGGACTGAGTAACCTAATCGCGTTAAGCAACGAGACATGGAGTGGAAGACGGCTTCGGTGTCGTTAATGCCGTGAATTAGCAACACTGGATGGCGAAAACCCATGCAACTCCTTAATGTGTTCTGCTTACACTTCTAGCTTAGACAGTAGCGATCGCAATTTTGAGCTTGATTTAGGACAGCTAATAGACTGGCTAAAGACAAAAGCTAAGGGTAAAAGCCAAGGGCAAATAGTTGATTCTGAGCAGCAACCTAAAAGTCTGAAAAGCAGTTTGGCTTAATCTAGCTCTTGGGAGATAAGTATTTGTACTCCTTATGCTGTCAATAAACTTTTGTAAATTAATGTTGAGTAATCTTGTGCTTTTGAATCAGAAAATTTCATAATTTTCATAATTAAATCAATTAGATTAAGCAGCTCTAAGTCTCAGCTAGCTTCAATCTTTCGGGTTTTCATTCAACTCATCAGGACCAACGGTAGGAGCGGGTATCATGTTCGGTTTTATTAAGAAACTAATTAATGGAATTTTGGCCTTTGTAACTAGCTTCTTTAACAAGAAGTCATCCGCAGATGCGCCCAGTGCTGTGCCACAGCCTAAGCGGAAGTCAGGCTATTTCATGGAATTTGATGACTCCTCAGCGAATGGGCAACCTGTCAAGATTGAAGCTGCAAAAGCTGAACCCGTGAAAGCCCAACCTGCCAAGGTTGAAGCTACTAAGGTCGAAGCTCCCAAAGCGCCAGAGCCCGCTGCTCAACCTGGGAAGGCTGAAGCTAGAAAGGCTGCCAAGGCTGAGGCTGCGAAAACTGAAGCAACGCCACCCGCTCCTGCTCAGCCCGCTCCTGCCGCTGCGAATAACCAGAACGGACAAAAGTCGTCTGAACCTGCGATCGCATTTTCTAGCTTTGGCGATCGCCGTCGTCCTGGCCCTAACATGAGTTCCTTCTTGGATATGGCTCGCCAAGTTAAAGTTCCTACCTAGTTGCTAGGTTTTGAGGCTCTCCTCTCCTAATTTGCCTCTTTTAAGTCTTTTTCAACTTGACTGCAAAAATACCAGAGCGCTATAGAGCTGAAAAGCAGGGTCCCAATGGGTCTCTGCTTTTCTTTCTATGTCAATTTGCGGTTTGATGCGGCTTAAGGGGGGAATATGGTCTGCTGTAGTTTCAGCAAAGCCTGTGAAATCTGACCAAGTTTCTAGATTGGGCAATTTCTGATTCAGAAACGCGATCAGGTGGTTCCAATTAATTCGAGTGGTGGTCTGGGGCGTTACCTGGTCAGCAATCGCGGCATCTTCTTGAAACAGATAGTTACTGTCGCAGAATCGTAGGATGGACTGGCGGCCCGGAATATGCAAGTCCCAAACATGCGCGTAGTCTTGGGTCTGTTCTTTCCATTGCAGCTTGCCCCAAGCTCCTTGATCAATCACATCACCAAAAATAGGCAGGAGTCCTTCAACCCGCCGCGTCACCTCTGACCACTCAAAGGTTAGCGACCCGACTTGATCAAATTCGTTGTGGCAAACGACAGTAATTTGGGGGGCAACTGATTGAAAATGTAGGACGCGAAAGACGCGCAACTTTTCGATTTCAGCTAAACCCGCCCAATACACAGGAATCTGAGCGTTACGTAACTCTTGGCCATAGACTTGCAGTTCCCCAATGGGGCCAGTGCGGTACAGTTGCCAACTGCGACTGGGTAGTTGCATCCGGGCGGTATAGGCATCCAGCTTCATGATGCGAGCAAAATTCTGGGCGGCGACGTTTCTGGCTTCCCCCGTTACTGGGGCCAGCATCAAAAATCCGAGTTCCGTGTTGGCAGGGTCAGCCGTTGCTTCAGCGATCGCTTGTTGCCGTTGCGCTTTTACAATTGCTTCCACTCGTTGTATCCCTTGCCGAGCTTGCGTCGCCACTTTGGGATGCAGTGAGTTGCGGAGGAGCTGCCGATAAACTGTCTCAGCCGCTTCTAGCTTCCCTGATACTTCATGCATGCGCCCTAGATACAACTGCACCCAAGGATTTTCTGGCATGCGCTGTAGCAATGTTTTCAGCAATTGGGCGGCAGTGCGATAGTCCTTGCTGTCAAAGGCAGCCGCTACTTGTTCCAGCTCAGTCATATATTTCTTCAGCTCACCCTGGCAATGTGGTGGAGATGGGACTCGGAGTGGCCTCAGCCACTGCAGCGACTAGAGAGAGGGCTACTAAGGGAGCGGTGACAGCTTTGAGAATGCGCTGCCCCAAGGACACAGGTTGATATCCTAGCGCGATCGCTTGCTCAACTTCCGCCTCTGTCCAGCCACCCTCTGGCCCAGTCACAATTACCATTGAGGATAGCGCAGACAGCGACGGTTGCTGATTCCCAAACCCTAAATCTCTCTGTAAGCAGTTCAACAGATGGGGGGCATCGTAGCGAGTGACGCACAAGTACCCAACAACCTTAGGTGTGCCCGGAGTTGTCGCTAGCAATTGCTGAAGTTGAGGCGCTAGTGGGACGGGTTCCAGAATCGTAGGCACCACTTGTCGCTCAGACTGCTCTGCTGCTTCTTGAGCAATGCGCCGCCAACGTTCTAGTTTTTGGGGGCTGGGATGCAGCAAGGTGCGATCGCTAATTACAGGCGCGATGCAGCTAGTGCCTAGTTCGGTAGCTTGTCGTACCACCTCATCAAATCCACTGCCTTTCGGTAAAGCCACAACTAGCGTGATTGCAATAGGCAACTCAGTATCAACCGTCAAAGTTTGAATAATCTGTGCTTCTAGTGATTGATCTGGGCTCGCCAATAGCTCTGCTAGCCACCACTGACCTTGTCCGTTCATGGCAATAAAGCGATCGCCAGAGCGGAGCCGCAAGACTCGACTCAAGTAATGCTGTTGCTCTGCGGTTAAGCAAATTTGTTCTTGATGCAGTTGAGTGGGCGCGATCGCCAATCGTTGCAACTCAGCCAAGCGATACTCCTAAGCCAACTTTTCTATCCTGCCACTTAGTGTTCTGATTTATCTATTTTTCGGCCTATTTTAAGGTTCAAAAGGTTTCTGGAACTGAGGTAGGTTCTGACCAGTGCTTAAGCCCACTTTACATTCGCGTGAATCTACATAAGCTTTTTACCAGAGCAGGGAAGTGAATCCAAAACATAGAAAAGGATGAAGGGTTGATTACTCAATGACTTCCGTACGATTACGGCTGTACTGGGGCGGTTGATAGAACAAAGTTTGAGATAGAACAACCTCTCTCTAATCCCTAGAATTCAAACTTTATAATTTAGATTTCTTGGTTCAGGAAAACTACTAAAGATCTCTTTGCTTTTAGATAAAGTCAATCCTGGTAATGCCTATCATGAAGCAAACCAACTGATGATTCAAAAGCTGAACTCATGAAAATAAAATAATAGATTTTATGTGGGAATTTTTTAGCAATTTTTTATCTTCGGATCAATTTATTCCACATGGGCATTGCTATCTATGGCAACCTCACTTAGTTTGGCTGCATGCGATTTCAGATTTAGCGATCGCCCTAGCTTATTACTCAATTCCTGTTTTGTTGCTTTACTTTATCCACAAGCGCCGCGACATTCCTTTTCCGTGGATTTTTCTGCTCTTTGGCGCTTTCATTATTGCTTGTGGCACCACCCATATCTTAGAGGTTTGGACCCTCTGGTATCCGATTTATTGGGTGTCTGGCACAATCAAGGCTTTCACCGCCATAGTGTCTCTCTTCACCGCTCTGGAACTGGGACCACTAATGCCGAAACTACTGGCCTTACCGAGTTCTGCCCAGTTAGAAAAAACTAATCGGGAATTAGAGCAACAGATTCTAGAACGTCAACAAGCGGAATTAGCACTCCAAGCCACTCATAGCCAACTAGAGATTCGGGTGACAGAACGCACTGCAGCGCTCGCTCAGGTCAACAAGGAACTGAGGTTAGAAATTGCTGAGCGGCAACACATGGAAGCCACGCTGAGAGAGAGTGAGCAACGGTTTCGGGCAACTTTTGAACAAGCTGCGGTGGGGATCGGCCATGTTGGTTTGGATGGGCAATGGTTGCGGGTTAATCAAAAGCTCTGTGACATTGTTGGTTATAGCCGCTCAGAGCTACTCAATCTAACCTTTCAAGACATTACCCACCCTGATGACTTAGCCGCCGATTTGGGACATGTTCACCAAATTTTAGCTGGGACAATTTCGACTTTCTCGATGGAGAAGCGGTACATCTGCAAAGATGGCTCTACAAATTGGGTTAATTTAACTGTTTCACTGATGCGGGAAGCGACTCAGCCCAAATATTTCATTTCTGTGATTGAAGATATTTCTGAGCGGCGGCAGGCTGAGGCAAAACTACAAAAGTCTTTGAAAGAATTATCAGATATTAAGTTTGCTTTAGACCAAGCGGCGATCGTGGCTGCCACTGACCAAAAAGGTACGATTAATTATGTTAATGACACGTTCTGTGAACTATCCCAGTACAGCAGAGAGGAACTGATTGGAAAAAACCATCGCCTGATTAACTCTAGTTATCACGACTTGGATTTCTTCCAAAATTTTTGGGTCACGATCTCCAAGGGCAAAGTTTGGAAAGGGGAAATTAAGAACCGTGCTAAGGATGGTAGTTACTACTGGGTTGATACGACCATCGTGCCTTTTCTTAATGAACAGAGTCAGCCGTTTCAGTATCTTTCGATTCGTTTTGATATTACTAATCGTAAGCAAATCGAAGAAGATATGAGAACGTCGCTTCGAGAAAAAGAAGTTTTACTGAAGGAAATTCATCATCGGGTTAAAAATAACTTGCAAATTATTTCCAGTTTGTTGAATTTGCAAGCTCAGTATCTGAACGATAGTGCGGCGCTGGCTATTTTTAGGGAAAGCCAAAACCGAATTGAGTCAATGGCACTAATTCACGAGAAGTTATATCAGTCAAAAGATATGGCCCGAATTAATGCTTCTGAGTATATTTATGATCTTGTGACTAATTTGTTTTACACCTATGAAATTAATTCTGAGGCGATCGCCTTAAGAATTAATATAGATGAAATTTGGTTGGGTCTGGATACTGCGATCCCCTGCGGCCTAATTATTAACGAATTGGTATTAAATGCACTCAAGCACGCATTTCCCAAGGGGCACACTGGAGAAATTTGTATTTCTTTTGGTCTTAGAGATGCTCATCACCTGATGCTTGTGGTCAGCGACACTGGAGTTGGTCTTCCAAAAGATTTGGATTATCAAAACACCGATTCTTTAGGTTTGCAGTTAGTGAACGCACTAACTCAGCAGCTTGAGGGGGTTATTGAAATTAATCAGAGTAATGGCGTCAAATTTGAGATTGTGTTTTCTAACTAAAACTCACCTAGGAAAATGACAACTATAAACATAATGGTGGTTGAGGATGAAAGCATTGTCGCCAAAGATCTGCAAAACAGATTGAAGAAATTTGGCTATGCAGTGCCTGTGGTTGCTGCTTCTGGTGAAGAAGCTATTTTGAGAGCGTCCGAGAGTCACTTGGATTTAGTCTTAATGGATATTCGCCTCAAAGGTGCGATCGATGGAATCGAAGCAGCTAGACAAATTCACCACCGCTTTCAACTACCAATTATTTACTTGACGGCCTACGCTGATGACGACACCTTAGCTCGTGCTAAACAAACTCAGCCGTACGGCTACATATTGAAACCCTTTAAAGAACGAGAACTCAATACAACGATCGAAATTACTTTAGCCAGGCATCGGTTAGAGAGGCAGTTGCAAGAGCGAGAGCAGTGGCTGTCAACTGTTTTGAGAAGCATCGCTGATGCTGTGATTACAATTGACACGACAGGGTTGATTACGTTCATGAACCCCGTGGCTGAAAGTTTGACTGGCTGGCAGCAAGCCCAAGCTCTTGGGAAGCCCACGATCGCTGTTTTCCAAACCGAGGATGAAGCCACTCAGAGCATCCTCCAGCAGCCCATCAGCAGCTTCTTTGACACCAGCCTGGGCATGAAAACTGCCGTAGAAACCAGCCTCAGATGCAGTGACGACCAAGATATTCCCATTGAGTACAGTATTACGCCGCTACAGAACGACCAACACTTAATAATGGGCGCTGTTTTAGTATTCCGCGATCGCACAGAGCAACTCAAAGCCAAGGCAGCAATCCGCCAGCAGGCTGAACAAGCTCGGCTCGTAGCAGAATTGCAAAAATTGAATCAACTCAAAGATGACTTTTTGAGCACGGTGTCCCATGAGCTACGGACGCCGATGTCAAATATGAAAATGGCGCTGCAAATGTTGACGATCGCTACCAACGCTGAACGCCAACAGCGGTATTTGGAAATCTTAAAAGCAGAATGTGCTCGTGAAATTGACCTAATTAACGACCTACTAGATTTACAGCGTTTAGAAGCAGCATCTTATCCCACGTTTCTAGTAGAGGCGATCAATTTACAGGATTGGTTCTCTAGCTTAATTGAGCCTTTCCGTTCCCGCCTGCAAGAACATCAACAGGTAATCAAGATTGACCTGCCAGAAAACTTTCCGCCCTTAATTACCGATCGCGCCAGCTTAGAGCGCATGTTAGTCGAATTACTGAATAATGCTTGCAAGTACACCCCGGCGGGTGGCCAAATTATTCTGAAGGCAGAGCAGGTGACTAGTACTTCACCACCTTTTGAGTCAGTTCCTCTCACTTGCCTAATTATTCAAAATCAAGCCGAAATTCCCCCAACAGAACTCCTGCGAATTTTTGATAAGTTTTATCGGGTTCCCCATGCTGACCCGTGGAAGCAAGGAGGTACTGGTTTAGGCCTAGCCTTAGTCAAGCGGCTGGTAGAGCAGCTACAAGGTAACATTCAAGTCGAGAGCAGCCACGGGTGGACGGTTTTTACGATGCAGCTCCCACCCTTGAATTTAGTGACCAATCCAGAAAGCTAAGGCCCAAGATGGGCTTAAGCTACGCTGACTTGTGAGGTGTCTACTGCCTGGGTGCCGTCCACTTTGGCTGCCATACCTGTGATGTGTTCCAGAATCTCTGAGTTAGGCACAGAGCCTTTGAGGATAATCGTGCCCCCGTTCTGGTCAATTTCTAAGCTGTCAATTTCACTAATCTGGGGATCACGATCGAAGGCGATCGCAACTCGCTTCGACAAACCCGCCGGGTCATATTCACCTTCAAGTCCCATATGCTCTGGAGCGGGCGGAGGTTGATGCATACCCGCCTTCTCTCGGAGTTCTAAGTCATACTCACCTGTAAGCCCAGGAGTCATCCCCGCTTCGTCTGGGTGCTTCTGAGTCTCCGACTGGAATTTTTTACTGCACTCCTGACCAAAGTGCCGTTCTAGCCAAGTCATAATTCCACCCCATAGGAGAGATAGGTTCTCGTATCCTCTATTACAAACTGGATGAGCCTAGTGTGGCATCTCTCGTTTGGTATGAGATGAAGGCGGAAAGAAGTCAGGAGTTAAAAAGCGAGAAAAGAAAAATCTCGAAACACTTACAATTACGTTCGTTTGCAGGGGGGCTGGGGGACGCAACTGTCTCTCAGGGGGGTTTGGGGGCGAGTGCCCCCAAGGATCGGATTTCGTAGATCTTAAGAACTACGGCTTTTGGTTGGCTTGCACATAAGCTGCGATCGCTTCGGTAGCCAGTTGAGACACCTTTTTACCTTGCTGAGTGGCCATCGCTTGCAGACTGGCATAAAGGTCTTCTCGAACCGTGATGCGGCGGCGGATTTTGCCAAGCCCATCAGTCTCGCTCACAGTAGCGATCGCTTCATCGTTAGCAGTGCTGATGGTAGCGGCGTAGCTACTCACAAGCTCGGGCGGTTCAGATTGGTAAGCCACAGCAAACTGCCGAATTGCCTCTAAGCCAACGCGATCGCAGAAGTCGCCAAAGCTTTCCCCTGGTGTGCGAGATTGCTTGAAGTAGACAAAAATTGGCTCTAGTCCAATTTCTAAGTCATTGATGTGGAGCTTCTCCACATAAGGCTGAGATAGGCGGGTTTGGTTCGGAGAAGCCCCGAGCCAGACTTGGTAATGCTCTGGAGCACTGCCCACAAAACCGAGTTCTGCTAGGTAAGGACGGGCGCAGCCGTTAGGGCAACCTGTCATCCGAATAATAAAGTGCTCCTGCTCTAGACCCACTTTGTCTAGCAAAGCGCGAATCCGCTCCAGAATCTCTGGCATAATTCGCTCAGATTCGGTGACAGCCAAACCGCAAGTGGGCAAAGCAGGGCAAGCCATCGAATAGCGCACTAGAGAGTCGATCTGCTCGGGATCAACCTGCACACCACAGCGATCGAATATGGCTTGAATGGCGGCGCGATCGCTAGGAGCAATGTCACACAACATCACATCTTGACTACCCGTCAGCAAGATGGGCAGATTGTACTGCTGCACCACTTCTCGCAACGCAGTTCTCAGTTGAAAGGCACCTTCATCTTTGATGCGGCCATTCTCCACAGAGATGCCGAGAAATAGCTTGCCATCTCCCTGTTCTTGCCAGCCGAGAAAATCTAGATACTTAAATTCGGGTAACGGCTTGAAGGGTTGCAATGGCTTGCCAAAGTACTGCTCCACCTCGCTGCGGAACTTGTCAACCCCCCACTCTTCCATCAAGTATTTTAGGCGGGAGTGACGGCGATCACTGCGGTTGCCATTGTCTCGCTGCGTCGCCACGATCGCTTTGACTGCCTCGTAAATGTCCGCTTTATCGACATAACCTAGCGGATCGGCAATGCGAGGAAAAGTGTCTTCTTTGCCGTGGGTACGGCCTAAACCGCCACCTGCCAGAATATTGAACCCCTCTAGCTCGCCCTGCTCATTGGTAATCACGACCAAGCTCAAATCTTGCGAGTACAGGTCGATGGAGTTATCTCCTGGAATCGTGACCGCAATTTTGAATTTACGGGGCATGTAGTAAGTGCCATAGATCGGCTCCTCACTGTCCTGAAAAATGGTGCCATTACCGTTTTGTTGCCGAGCTGCCTTAACCTCTGGACGCTCCTCAGCACTGACAAACTTTTCGCCATCCAACCAAATTTCGTAATAAGCACCTGTTTGGGGGGTGAGTAAGTCGGCAATGCTGTTGGCGTACTCATGAGCGTAGATATACTCAGGCCGATTCTTGTAGGGCGCGGGCGGTGCCATGACGTTGCGATTCAGGTCGCCACAAGCTCCTAGCGTGGAACCCATGCTCTTGACAATCGCGGCGATCGCGGTTCGCAGATTTTTCTTTAGGATGCCGTGGAGTTGAAATCCTTGGCGGGTCGTAGCGCGCAAGGTGCCATTGCCATAGTCGTCTGACAATTGGTCCAAAGTCAGGTAGAGCTGGGGGGGAATAAAGCCACCTGGACTCCGAGTCCGCAGCATAAACTGGTAGTCTTTCTCCTGCCCTTTAACCCGGTTGTCCCGATTGTCCTGCTGATAGGAACCGTGAAACTTCAGGATTTGAATCGCATCTTCTGTAAAACAATTAGTATCAAGTAGCAATTCACTGGCAACAGGTTCACGTAAAAATTGGCTACGTTCCTTAAGACCTTCTACCTTAGAAGGTTTGCGAGCCACGGGAGTCGGAGTCGGAGTTTTAACCATCGGAGTTGCGGTACGAATTGAAAATAGTCAGAGGTGTGGAATACAACCAAACGTTGCAGTTAAAGTCAGGTCTGAACCATAAAGCCTTTAGTTAGTTCAGAGCCTCAGTAGTTCTAAGCTTTTTGATTCCCGGTAATCCGCCCGGAATTACGGTCAATCTATTTATTTTATCATTGCATTTGCTGGGTCAACCTGCTTGTCAGGAATTTTGCATGAAAGTCCACCCTAACTTGAGGGAAAAGGGAGTTCTAAACCAAGCAGATTCAAGTCTAACGCTAGCCAACTTTACTCATTCAAGTTGCAACCCAGTAAGTTGATGATATCGCTTCAGAATTTCTCTGTAAACTCGTGTGAAGCAAAGCGAGAAAGCAGAGCTACAACCAGCGAACTCAGCATTACATTGACAAGCACTCCTTATCTTTCGGGTTAAGGTGCTCAAAACAGATATTTCGCTGTTATACAACTGCTGTAAGCAAAATGCTTAAGTTAAAGTGACGGCTGAGTTTGTTGTTAAAATTAAGCCATCAAACTCAAAAATATTATTTATTGAAGCTAGTTTTTAACTATTAAAAAAGCTCCTAACACCAAAGTTAGGAGCCGACTAAAGCTGAGTTGAATTACTATTCAGTCTTGCTGAGCTGATGTAGAGTTGCTGAAAGGCTGCATCAGAACTAACGGTTAAAAACTAGCAGATGAATGCCTACAACTTAGCCTGTTGTCATAGCGGCCTTGAGGCAATATTAAGCCTAAGTAGCTTCAGTGAGTTTAGAAGCGTAGACCTGCACCAGCTTGGAAGCTTAGAGAATCAGCAGGGCCATTTTGGTAAGCGTTAATGCCCCACTTGGTGTTACCGTAAACCACTACATCTTTGGTGACTTTGGATTCAACACCAGCAGTTAATATAACTGCATCATCGTTACCTACTGGGGTTGGCTGGCCGTTTGCTTCCACAAAAGAATAGCCAACACCGCCATAAACTTGGGTATTTTTAGTGATCCCTTTGTCATAGGTGATCATCGGAATGATAGCGCTAGTGTCGTCGCTGTAAATAACTGAACCGCGCAGAGAAACGGGAGCTTTGCGAAGGCCGAAGCGACCATCAATCGTGCCGCCAAAGGTTGCAGCATCATTGTTTTGGCCACCGTTGGTGACACCTGCCGCTACACCTGCACCGACATAGCTATCACTGAATCCTTTTCTAGGTTGAGCAGAAGCAGAACCAGCAGAAAGTAGAGGTGCGATCGCAATAACAGACAAAGCAGAAAAAGCAGCAATAGATTTCAGAGAGAGTGTCATTTTGGTTCCCTCAAAGGGTGAAGTTAATGTTTGCGTTCCTGAATTTATAGTCGAAGAACCTGCTTGGAAAGTTCCAGGATAAATTGACTTAATTTCAGATTTCTAGAGGTAGCAGATCTGGGATTTTTGACTCTCTAAAAAGACTGGCCAGCTCAGAATTTTCACCTTCAAAGCAAAAAAACCATTATCTATATTTTCTAGATAAAGGTTTGCTGGATGTGATCCGATATTTCTAATCTAGCGTGTCGGATTAGTTTGAGTTGGTTGACACAGTCGCTTTCTCAACTGGCACAGATAGCATCAAGTCAAATTAATAGATGCCACTAGCAAGAAGTTACTCCGAGCACTAGGTTTTCTGATGAAGAATACATAATATCCAAACCAAGAAATTGGCCTCCGGATATTTATTGAAAATAGATTAATTAGATTGAGAAAATAGATGGAAGTCTGGTGAGATTACCGAACCTCAGAAGATTTTTCGTCGTCCTCTGACTCTAATTGCGCTTTAGAAACCACAACTAAGTTAGGCAACCCATCTAACTTTTCTTCGATAACGGTTTCAGGCGCGGACGGTGCAAAAATAGTTAATCCTTGCGGGACACACTCTAGTTCGATGGGAGTTGTACCAATTAGTTCCCCATCCAAAACTACCTTCTGGGGAGGCTGAGTTGAAACTTTCAGACGTTTTGCTCTCAAATAGCCAATGTCATCCCGCTCGGTGGCGTTGCCAGTCAGGGCAGATTGCAGCAGATGATAGGAAGCTGCGATCGCCCCTGCTACATTGCGGGGAGCCACTACCGTTAGGTCAAGCAAACCATCATCAAAAATCACCCCAGCCGGTCCCTGCGCCAGAATTGAAGTGGGTGGGGCTGCATTGGCCACGGTAATCGCCGAAGCGGAAACTTGAATAATTTGGTCATCTGTTTCAATTTCTGCGTCAAAGGCAGGTAGCTGCCCCAGTTGCTTGACTCCGGCTAGGATGTAAGCCAGCATACCCAAGCGATTTTTAGAAGTGCGGTCTGCTTGTTCAACCGTCTCAGCTTCAAAGCCAATCCCAGCTAGCAGGAGCATGGGTTTGCCATTACAGTAAGCCGCATCTACCTTTTTAGTTTCTCCGGCCAAGATGGTGGCGCAAGCAGCTTCAATGCTGTCAGGAATGCCGAGCGCATTGGCAAAGGCGTTAGCGGTGCCGCGTGAAATCACCCCCAGAGGAATATCGGTACCGACCAGAGCGGCTGCGGTCGCCGATAAAGTGCCATCCCCGCCAGAGGCGATTAAAGCTTCCACTCCTCGCTGCACCGCGTTATAGGCAAGTTGATCCGCATCGACTGTCTTGGTCGTCGATAGAATCTCTAGCTCCATCTCTGGCTCCAGCAAAGCCCGAATTTTAGCTAAATCTTGGGCTGGGTCGCTTTGGCCAGCGATGGGATTGAAAATGAGGCAAGCTGAGCGGATCATAGGGATGCAGACGGGGGCTGTAGATGAAAGGTTGCAAACGTCTCTATTTCAAGTCTTAGAACTTGAAAGCTAAACGCCATCCTTCTCGGGAGGCGTTGTTAGGATATCTGTATGAGCGCGATCGCCCAAAAAGCTGAAACTCTCAATTTATAAAGCTTATGCCCGACCCATTAATGTACAGGCAGGACCATTTTGTGGTTTTGGCAGCTAATCAGCCAGAACAATTTCTCACGGCTGCTGAACTGCTCAGCAAACTGGAGGCGATTTTAGCCCAACGCCAAGACAGCCTGCCTCAAGATTTGCAGAAGCTTAGCTCTATCCCAGACCAGGCCCAATATCTGCTAGACACTTCTTGCGAACTCGATATGGGGCCTGGGGATTTTTTGCAGTGGTATGTAGTCAGACTGGAAAAGTAAGGAACGTGGGGGTTGCAATTGCTCAGTCAGTGGCTTGAGGCTGGGCTGGGGGTGCAGTAATCAGAGCCACTTCAATCTGACGCTCTACTGGTTGGGTTAGTTGGACTCGAATGCCAGGACCAAAAAACCCTTCTATTTTTGCTTGCTTCTGCTGCCAAGTTTCCAAGGAAATGAGCGGAGAATTGAACTCCAAAATCAAGGCATAAGCAGCATCAATTTGGGTTTCGCGAATGCCGATCAGCTCAGGACGCTCCTCATTGGTAGGGCTTAACCCTAGGTGGCTCAGCGAAGAGTCTAAATGAGCAGATTGGCCGTACCGATAGCGAGTCACATCTTTACGAATCTGATTCTGGGTTGTGGTGGCTTGCTGATCCCGTAGCTCAGCGATCGCTGGTGGTGTGGGTTGTGTATAAGGAACTGGCTTGAGTTCTGAAGCTATCAGCGCCAACCCTCCTAGAAGTAGCGGAATGCCATAGAAGAATCCCACAAGATTTAAGGTGGCGTTACTAGAAAAGTAAGCTACAAAACCGATTAAGGTTAGAGCCCCACCTACTCCTAATCCCAGCGTTCCTAGAGAAGTTTGACGTAACATATTTGTTAATGAGATGAATTAAGCGGTGTGCAAAGTTAACCTTTATATCATTACCTTTACAGGAAGTTTGGTGGACCTAAGCTCCGACAATTTTTCTCTGAAGCCTAAAGTTTCTTGCCAAAAAGCAGAGCTAGAGGCCAGAAATCAGAGCTAGAAGATTGTGGTTAGCAAAGTGAGCGTTCATGAATAGCGAGATATGCTGGAGGTGCCGAGGCGCGATCGCCCACTTCAGCGGGAGGTACTCTGGGGAGGCTTGGCCATCTAACTCATCTTTATGGTTCATCTAGATAGTATGAGTGCCACTCTCAGCGAATGTGATTCAGTCCCTTTTTACGGTCTTCAGTAGGTCCGAGCCATGATCAAAGACGAAAAGCAGCCATCCGCAACCAAAGGTAAATTATTAGAGCAGATTGATTCTCTCAAGCGAGAAGATGAAACGCTCTACAACATCTTGGCCGTGGATGTTTGGGCACTGGCTAAAACTATGGATGAGTTCCAGCCAGGCTTTTGGGCCGCTTTTATGAAAAACCGCGAGAAGGCACTCAAGCGCTTCATCACTGAAGTAATGCGGACTAAGACAAGTGATAGCAAGCGACCACCTTTTCTGCACTAGTTCTGCGCTCGTCTATCCTGAGACTGAGGCATGTCTATATTAATTAGTGTTACCAATTCAAGGTAAATCACAGGCTAAATCCCAGTGACTTGCAGCTCTTAACCTGGGCTAGGTCATAAGAATAGAGTTGAGCCCGTGACTAGGGCCGAAGATGGTTTATCTTACTTAATAGAAGTAAATATAAAGATACAAAAATGAACGCCGAAACCATTAAAGAGCGGATTACGCTGATTAAAAGCAAGCGGGAAACTTTACTAAGATTACTAGAACAGCCTGATTTAGGAACTCTGAGAATTGATGTGAATCAGGCCTTAGAAGAGATGGATGATTTGATTGACGAATTTCAACGAACCTTCCCAGAAGCAGGAAATCTCTAAACTTCCATCGCCTTAACCCCTTGCCTGGAACGACTTATCTTCCAGGCAGTAAAGGTTGTGGATGCTTAGGCACTCGCATTCTTAGCTGCTTGCCCTAGTTCTTTCACCAAAGCTACAAGTTCATGAGTCGCAACGTCTTTCTTGCAGAAAGCGTCAATTTTGGCTGTTTGAATCATCACCTCTGTTTGAGGATCGTCTACTGATGAGTAAGCGATGATGCGAATATTGGGAGCAAAGCTTTTAATCTGGGTGGATGCGCTTAAACCATCCAAAACTGGCATTTGTAAATCAATAATAATTACATCAGGGTGCTGATGCTTAACCAGCTCAACTGCTTCTTGACCATTACTCGCTAGACCAACCAGTTCAATGTTGGATTGGTTCTGTAAAGCCAGCTTGAGGCTGAGTCGAGTCAACTCATGATCATCGACAACAAGGACACGGAGGGCAGAGCGCATACAGGATAACATGACTACTCAGTCAAGTAAGAGACATTTCAGATTTAGACAATTTTAGTCTAGTAGTAGGCACTACTGAAATCCCTCTACCGTTGGGGCGAATCGCAAGAAGGAATTTATGGCTAGCGGGTGACTGCCAAAATCACGGTGGTTTAGGTGGGATTTTATACCTTGAAAACTATTTTTGATGGTCTTGATAGTTATCTCATGTTTAGCAGCTTAAGCATTGAGTTATACAGGTAAGGTGACGTTCCTAAGCCGCTTCTTAAGTTGCTTAAGTTGTTGAGCTGGCTGCCATCTCCATGAGAATTTTTTGCGAGCTGAGTTCTGGACAGTCCGCTGCGGGGCGACGTTGAATGTAGCGGCCATTTGGTTGTAGTTCCCAGGCATGGCGGTTGTCGGAGAGCATGGTTCCCAAGATTTCTTGTAAGTCTTTTTTCAGGTCTGGGTCTTCAATGGATACGACTGCCTCTACACGGCGGTCTAGGTTGCGTGGCATCCAGTCGGCACTGCCAATAAAGACTTCATCCTCCCCTCCGTTGTGGAAGTAAAAGATACGGGAGTGCTCTAGGAAACGGCCTACGATACTAACAACACGGATGTTGTCGCTGACACCTTTGATGCCAGGTCTGAGGCAACAGATGCCACGAATGATGAGGTCAATTTGGACCCCTGCTTGAGAAGCTTCGTATAAAGCCACCATAATTCGCTTGTCTACCAAAGCGTTCATTTTGGCGACGATGCGACTAGGCAAGCCGTTTTTGCAGTTTTCAATTTCTCGGTAGATCAAGCTCAACATGCGATCGCGCAAGTTAACTGGAGCGACTAACAACTTGCGATAGGACTGTTGGCGGGAATAGCCCGTTAGATAATTGAACAGATCGGTTAAATCAGCCCCCAACTCATCACGACAGCTCAACAAACCAATATCGGTATAGATCCGCGCTGTTTTGGGGTTGTAATTTCCGGTGCCAATGTGGACGTAGCGACGAATGCGGTTCTCTTCCCGGCGCACTACCAAGGCAATTTTGGTATGGGTCTTCAGTCCTACTAGGCCATAAACCACATGCACGCCCACTTTTTCCAGCTTGCGGGCCCAGTTGATATTGTTTTCTTCGTCAAAGCGAGCTTTGAGTTCTACTAAAACAGCTACTTGCTTGCCATTCTCAGCAGCAGCAATCAGGGCGTTGAGAATGGGCGAGTCGCCAGAGGTGCGGTAGAGCGTCATTTTGATCGCTAGCACGTCTGGATCATGGGCGGCATGGGTAATGAAGCGCTGCACCGTCCCCGAAAACGATTGGTACGGGTGATGCACCATCAAGTCTTGCTTCCGAATCAAGCTGAAGAAATCTTCCCCATCTTCTCCTTCTGGGCCATTGCGATCGCTCGTAGGTTGACTCAAGCGCCGCAAACGAGCTGGGACAACGGGAGACCAAGGAGCATCTTTAAGATCTGGCCGTGGCAAGGCCAAAAAGGACATCAGATCGCTCAGTCCCAGCATGCCTTCCACTTCGTAGACATCGCTTTCCTCGAGCGACATCTCCTGAATCAACATTTCTCGTACTGCTGGGGGAGTGGAAGATTGAATCTCCAAACGCACCACGGAACCGCCAAACCGCCGCTTCCGTAACTCCTGCTCGATCGCAAGCATCAAATCATCGGCTTCATCTTCTTCCAGTTCGAGGTCGGCATTGCGGGTAATCCGGAAGGGATAGTACTCTTGGATGTTCATGCCTGGAAACAAAGACTCCAGGTTATGAGCCACCACTTGCTCCAGCGGCACTCCTGTCCAAGCTCCGCCTTGGCCCTTGTGCTGTAGCTGTAAGTTTTCCGGTAACTGCAAGAAGCGGGGTAGCACTTTAGGAACTTTGACGCGGGCGAAAAATTCTTCCTCCGTCTCTGGATCTTGAATCACCACCGCCAAGTTGAGGCTGAGATTGGAAATGTAGGGGAAGGGATGGCTCGGATCAACCGCCAGAGGCGTGAGCACTGGAAAAATCTGCTCTTCAAAGTAGCGCTGCAAATAAACCCGCTGCTCTTGGTTTAAGTCCATGTAGTCGAGCAGATAAATGCCTTGGTTGGCGAGTTGGGGCCGCAAGGCTTGCTCAAAATGCCGATGCTGCTTGATCACCATAGGTCGCAGGCGATCGCAGATGGCATCGAGTTGCTCTTGAGGATTGCGCCCCTCTGAGGTGAGCTGGCTGACCTTCGCTTCTACCTGCTGCTTCAGGGCCGATACCCGCACCATAAAGTACTCATCCAAGTTAGAGCTAAAAATGCCCATAAACTTGAGGCGCTCTATCAAAGGAGTACGAGGGTCAAAGGCTTCATGCAAGACCCGGTTATTAAACTCCAGCCAGCTCATCTCGCGGCTGAAATAATACTGGGAGTCAGTGAGGCTGGGCTCAGCAATGATCTTTTTAGTTTTCGGCATGGTTCTGAGGCAATCACGGCAGCGTTATCTGGACAGCAGGAGTAGCAGCGTCACAAGCCAGCTCGCTTAAAACACTTGGTCTTCCATCCCTATCCACCATTCTCCTAAATTCATTAGAGATTGGTGGATGTCAGCTAGCTCATTAGCATATTCATCTGCGGGTATGCTGTCTCGCCGCTCTTGCAGTTTTTGCAAGCGTAATTGCAGCAGTAGCCAAGGCTTGGCCATACCATTGGTGGCCTCAATATACTGAGCGATCTCGTTGCTATTCATTGCTAAATTTATAATTAATTTTCTTAAGCTATTTCATTGTAAGGATTGATGCTGCTGAAACACGGCCAAACAGAAAACAGCCACGAAATAAAACGTGACTGTTTGAGTGTGGTTGCAGGTGATTTAGCTCAGCTCAGGACTGAGAAAACTGTCAACTGCTGCGATTGAGAGCAAGTGGTTTAAGCCGCTGCTGCCAAGTTTTGAGAAACGAAGTCCCAGTTCACGACATTCTCTAAGAAGGCTTGAATGAAGTCAGGACGACGGTTTTGGTAGTCGAGGTAGTAGGCGTGCTCCCAAACATCCAAGGTTAAGAGGGGAGTTTGGCCGTGAGCGAGCGGGTTTTCAGCATTGGGGGTCTTGGTGACCTTGAGGGTGCCGTTATCAAGCGCCAACCAAGCCCAACCGCTACCAAACTGAGTTGTGGCTGCGTTCTTGAACTCTTCAACGAACTTATCGAAGCTGCCAAAGTCAGCATTGATTTTGTCCGATAGAGCACCGCTGGGAGAACCACCACCGCTGGGCTTCAGGCTGTGCCAAAAGAAGGTGTGGTTCCAGACTTGAGCCGCGTTGTTAAATACACCGACTTTATCTGGGTTTTTGAAGGTGGCCTGGATCACTTCTTCGAGAGATTTATCCGCCAACTCAGTGTCTTGGGTGAACTTGTTCAGGTTAGCCACGTAACCTGCGTGGTGCTTGTCGTGGTGGAACTCTAGGGTGCGTGCTGAGATATAAGGTTCTAGCGCGTTGTAGTCGTAAGGTAAAGGGGGAAGTTCAAAGGCCATGTGTTCAATCCTCTCCGAATGGCTGGTGGAGCGATCGCGGGTAGCAAGCCCAGTTCAATCGGCGATCGCTTCTGTCCAATGCTGCATGACAGCACTGGTAGAGACAGCAATTTACGATAGGATTTTATATCAAAAGTCCGGTGAGAGCTAGAGCAAACCTGGAATCCTAATCATTTAGCCTATTTCAAAGCTTTATTCAGGGCGTTAAAGTTTTAAGTCGACGGCAATTCGATGGGCACAGGCAAAGCCAGAGAAAGCGACCGCATTGAGTCCTTGCCCCGGAAAAGTGCTGTCTCCCGCGCAGTACAGCCCTGGCACCGTAGTACGATTGAAGGGCATACCCAACAGTCCCAACAATTTGCGCTTAGGGATAGGGCCATAGGTGCCGTCTTGCCGCCCTAGGAAGCGACGATGAGTCCGAGGGGTGCCCACTTCTTGATAGTCCAGTGCTTGCTCTAACCCAGGAAAAATCTTCTCTAATCTTTGTATTAAAGTTGCTGCGGCTGCTTCTTTTTTTTCTTCGTAGTCACTGGGGGATAATCCTTGCCATTCCTCCAGGTAACTAGGGGTAAAGGTATGGATGATGTGATGACCTGGCGGCGCTAAGTCAGGGTCGAGCAAAGTTGGGATCGAGACAAAAATCGTACTTTGAGACTGCTCCATCCGCTGCCAGTCTTCCAATAGAATGTGATGGCATTCCGTACCAGTCGGCAAGGCTTCGGCTTTCACGCCTAAATGCAAGCTAAGGAAACTGGGAGATTTTTGATAGCGTTGTTGCCACTTCTTCTCAGCAATGGGCATTTTATCGGTCGGCAGCAAATGCTCGAATGTATCCCAGCGGGTGGCATTAGAGACGATTCGCTTGGCTCGATAAACCTTGCCAGAAGCGAGTTCTACTCCGACTGCTCGGCCATTCTCCATCAAGATCTGCTTGACTCTGGCTTTATACTGAATCTGACTTCCCGCTTTCTCTAAACCTTCGACCAATTTTTGAGCAATTTGACCGACACCGCCTTTGGGGTAGTTGATGCCGCCATAGTGGCGATCGCTAAACACCATCCCCGCATTGATCATCGGAGTTTTATCAGCCGGAACCACAGACCAGCAGTAGCACTCCATGTCGATAAATTTCAGCAGTGCCGGATCTTTGATGTAGCGGCGGGCAATATCTCCGACATTTTGAGGCAAATACTGGACCAATCCCAAACAAGCCAAGGGATGCTGAAAAAACACGCGCATCAAATAGCGAGGTTCTTCCAACGACAGCAAATCCATCGCATTGAGACAGTTAAAGACTTTCCAGCATTCATCGTAAAACTGCCGAATGCCCTCGCGCTCGTGGGGAAACTTGGCAATCAGTTCTTGCAAGAACTTCTCATAGTCTCGGTGAACTTTTAGATCTAACCCGTCGGGTAGGTGGTAGTGAATTTGCACTGGATCTGGAATCGTTTCCAGACTCATATCCACCGCCTGCAAGGCTCGCGTCAGCAAATTTGTAGTGCCTTGCTGACCAAAGCCAAAAATCATCGAGGCTCCCACATCAAACCGATATCCAGCCCGCTCGAAATAGCCAGCGCTCCCCCCAGGAATCAAGTAACGCTCTAAGACTAACACTTGAGCTCCTTTAGCCGCGAGTTGGGTCGCTGTTACTAAACCGCCAATCCCAGAGCCAATGACGATGGCATCAAATTCTGTGGACTCAGCAAAGGCACTTTGACCAGAAGCAACGGGAGATGTATTGAAAGCAGGCATGACCCAAGGAGATTGCAGAACAGTGCAGGAAGCAGGTAATGAGGACTAAAACAACGAGTTGGCGATCGCACTCACCTTTGTCAGTCCACCCGCTCCTCTGTTCAGTGTATCTGAGTCTGTATATCTATACGGCGATCACCCTAATGGCAATCATGGCCGTGATCAGCAGTGATTAATCGGGGCGATCGCTAAATTGACAACGAAAATATAACCAAAAAAGAGGGGACCAGTCTGCTGCCGCTAACCGATCCCACCTGCCGATCCTTAGAGAGGAGAACACTTGAAGTTAATATAATCTTATTGAAAATGATTGTCAATCACTAATGAAAATAAGTTGCAACAAGTATGATGAATTTCCAGTGGCGATTGCATCAGAATCCGATGAAGTGCCCTTAGTGGTTCGCATCTATGCAGAGGGGAAAGGAGTATCATAGTGAACGCTTGAGACCTAGCAATTTCTACCTCTTTAACTTCTGGCTATGGCTTTGCAACTGCGAGTTTATGTTCCGCCCCATCCTTTAATTAAGCACTGGCTCGCTGTAGCCCGTGACATTTCGACTCCCCCCGCCCTCTTTCGCAGTGCCATGACCGAGTTAGGGCGCTGGTTAACCTACGAAGCCATCCGGGACTGGTTGCCTACCGTAGAAACCACGGTGGAGACTCCTCTCAGTCCTTGTGCTGCCACGTTTGTAAATCCAGAAGTACCGGTTGTGGTAGTGCCGATTTTGCGGGCAGGTTTAGCACTATTAGATGGAGCGCAAGCTCTGTTGCCCTTGGCCTCAATTTATCATTTGGGTTTTGTGCGAGATGAAACTACCCTAGAAGCCAGTTGCTATCTCAACAAGTTGCCAGAAGTATTTCCACCCGAAACCCATGTCTTAATTAGTGAACCGATGTTGGCAACGGGTGGCACCATTATGTCAACAATGGCAGAATTGACCCGCCGAGGAATTGATCCAGCCTTCACCCGCATTATTTCTGTAGTGACGGCTCCTCCAGCTTTACAAAAGCTGAGCACGGCTTATCCCAGCTTGACGATCTACGCGGCTGCCATTGATGAAGGGACGAATAGCCACGGCTTCATTGTGCCAGGGCTAGGAGATGCGGGCGATCGCACCTTTGGCACTTAGGACTTCCCCTACTCCATGAATTCGTAGTAGTTACGCTAAGCTGAACACTAAAGCAGGACAGTACGAGATGAGCAATCGAGACGGTTTCACAGGCGGCTTTATCGCAGGAGCCCTCTTTGGCGGCATTGTGGGTGGCATTCTAGGCACCCTCCTGACTTCCAATCGCTTGCAAGAGTCGCTTCCCGGTGATGACGCTTTGAGCGGTAAAGGTAAAAAACGCAATCTCAAGCCTCCCACCGAGCAGAGCATTGAAGCGTCCCGTCGTGGCTTAGAAGACAAAATTGCCCAACTTAACGAAGCCATTGATGATGTGCGCGAGCAACTCAGCACCGTAAATGGCAGACCAGAAGAACGCGAAGTGGTGGGTTGGGAAGAGCAGGCCCAACGCGATCGCTAACCGAAGCGTGTCAAACCAAAAGTTTCAAATAGTTGTCCTGCCAACTCAAGCAACAAGCTGTAATACTTCCCAAGGTGTAACTTCTGCTTGACCAATCTCGAAGGCACTGATATTCGTTAAAGTAAATTCAAGCCTAGATTGCTTGTATCTCTTCTAGAAGGAAGCCAGATTATTTATGAATTCCTCAGTAGCGCTGCTGACTGATACCTTTGCTACTTTCCTGAATATCTATGTGGTTCTGTTGATTTTCCGGATTCTTTTAAGCTGGTTTCCTAACATTAGCTGGTCTGATCCACCGTTCTCCATCGTGAGCCAGTTAACGGATCCTTACCTCAACTTATTCCGCTCTTTTATTCCTCCCTTGGGTGGCATGGATTTTTCCCCCATTTTGGCTATTTTCCTGCTGCAATTTTTGGCTCAGATTTTCAGCAGCTTGCAGCAGGGTTCCTACGGGATCTAAACGTGGAATTTGAGTTAGCTGTCGTTAAAGCTAGTTGACTCAGTCGCTCAGCTAACGACGGACCATGCCAGTAAAACCTGCCGCTTTGAACTGCTTTAGCTTTAAAGGAGTAGGTTGGCTGGCTGGAACAGTAATTCTCAATTGAAAATCGCTGACACCCGGTGGCAACTCATCAATAGAGCCCAGGCGGGTACGATTTTGCATGACTAGATCATTATTGGCATCGTAAATGCGGCCAAAGATATCTGCATTAATCACGGGCTTGCCAGAATCGTTTTGAGCTTTGCCAGTCACCAGAAAGCAGTTGGCGGGCATCGCTGCACCGCCACTCGTGACAGTTCCCTCGGCTAGCTCCGCTGGACATTCGTGATAAGAAATGTCAAACAACTTAATTTGGGTGAGTGCGATCGCAGCAGGACTCACCAGCCAACTGCCTACCGAGAATAGGCAAGCAATCACAAGGACAGCAAAGGCCCGAAAGCGCATAAACTTCACTGTAATGACTCAATAACGACTAGGTGAGCTGATTGTAAAGCAGCCTAAACTCAGCTTAGCGTGAATTGGCTCTAAACCTTTTCAGTTCGCTGAGCCTGCTTCGCTGAGCCCTTCTGTAATAATAGAAATTTAATCTTCGCTGTAAAAAGTTAATATTTTTATTAATGATTGGTGCGAAGTTCAACTCCTAAAAGCTCATCAAAAACGCCGAAGATGACTCCCAAAATTTCGGCAATTTGATAGTAAAGCTGATTGATCAGCGCGGAGTGATGTAGAAATAGAGATTGGTTTTGAGGTTGGTTCATCCACTTTAGCTACCATCTGCCATGACCAAAGCTGAGATTGAAGCGGTCCTACAAGCAGCATTTAGCCGATGTGATGCCGTCAACTACCCGCTCAACGAGCAACAAAAGCAAATTCTGCTGGGCCTGGTAGTGGAATTAGAGCGTTTACAGCGCCAAAGTAACAATGGCGATGATCACAGTGAAGAGAATCCGCTGGATGAACTGACTGTTGAGCAACGAAGCCTTCTCCTAGAATTTGTCAAAGAGCAAGAGCAACAAAACCATCCCTGGAAAATTAAGCTACTCAACGATTGGCTACACAATCGCAACTCCGCCTCAATGCAATTTATTCGTGAATTGTACGGCCCGCAGTGGCTTAATCGAGTTCAACCTAGGCACGTTGCGGCCTACGCCGAGCTAGACAATCGCGAAACCTTAAAGGTCAAAGTGGGCGATCGCATTGAAGTTTGCAACAGCCTCTGGGAATGGGTTCAAGAATCAGGCCCCTGCGCCCCAGAATGGTTTCCTTGCACCGTCATTGGCATCGCTGAAAAAGACGACAACGGCCAAGCCTACACCAGTTGCTTGATTCGCTTCGACAGCGGCATGGAATACGAAATCCAAGGCATCTACCGCTGGAACCGCTACAACTGGCGCTGGCCTAATACATAAGTCAAATTTTTGGAGGGGGTCTGGGGGACGCAACCGTCCCTCAGCGGGGGTTTGGGGGCAATCGCCCCCAATGGCTCGGTTTTAGTTAACCTACAAGCCCAAATAATCCCGCAACGCTTGCCGCATCACCTCCACCGGAGCCGTCTGCCCCACCCAAATTTCCAGGGCCGCTGCTCCCTGCTGTACCAGCATCTCCAACCCATCGATCGCGATCGCTTCTTGCTGCTGCGCTTGTCGCAAAAACCGTGTGGGGCTCGGCGTATAGATCAAGTCATAAGCGATCGCACCTGCCGCAATCTTGGTCGCGATTGCGTCTTCTAATGGCGATGCTTGATCATGGGGATGCATGCCAATCGGCGTACTGTTCACAATCAAACCCGCATCAGGCAAAAGACTCGGCAACTCCTCCCAAGCATGAATCGTCAGCTCAACCGGAATCGGAGAAGTAACCCAACTTTGTTGAAACGCCGCTAACTTTTGGCGATCGCGCCCCACGACCTTCACCGCCGCGCAACCCAACTGAGCACACCCTGCTACGACTGCCCGCGCCGCACCACCATTGCCTAAAATCACCGCCGTTGTTTGGCTCCAATCGCGATCGTAGATTTTGAGGGGAGCCAGAAAACCAATCACATCTGTATTCGTGCCGCTCCAGCCTTGCTCTGTGCGCCAAACCGTGTTCACAGCCCCAATCGCCTGCGCCACATCCGACACCTGATTCAGTAAGGGAATAATGGCTTGTTTGTGCGGAATCGTAATACTGAATCCGCGTAGGTCAATGGCAGCAAATCCAGCGATCGCCGTGGCTAAATCTGATGGTGCGACGGGCAGAGCTACATAAACGTAATCCAAATCCAGCGCTGCGATCGCCGCATTGTGCATCACGGGTGAGAGCGAATGCTTGATCGGGTCTCCAATCACACCCAAAAGTTTAGTTGTGCCTGTTATTAACTTCATGCCCTGCTAGCTATTTAGATCCTGTTGTCAGAATAGAGCTAGCTGTGAGCGATCGCGCCTGTTGCATCCAGATCGCCACTGCTTCCACAGGAGGACACAAATCAGGTCGCTGCATCATGGCAACTTGCAGACGCATAATTTGGGGATGCAGCCGATGCAAGGGTGTTTGGGCGAGTTGAGCGCAAGAGGCAATCCCTGCATGTAGCAACAGCCCGCAATATTGACAGCCCACATTGGGAATTTTTGCCAGGTCAGCTAAAGCCACCCATTTGTTGACATGCTGAATATGGATTTGCAGTTGAGCCGCTAGGTGCTGTTTCTGAGTTGGTGTAGCAGCTTGCTGCAATAGCTGTTGAGTAGTGTGAATGCCGTGATCTTGTAATCGAGTCTGGTCTTCTTGGCTCAGACCTGGCAGTTGTTCAATGGGCCAGCTACAGGGCCTTAGGGGTTGAGGACGAGACCCAGAACGATGGCGATCGCGCGTACGCATAGTCGTGTCATTAGCAGAGAATCCTATTCTGGCGCATGTTGCCCGGATCTGCTGAGAGCAGCGTTCAGAAAAGCCACTGCCCGCCCCGGAAGCGCGATCGCGGAAACAGAATTCGCATCAAACTGTGAGCCGCTAGATAAATCGCGAGCCAAATTGAGCTGTAGTGCCACAAAAAACCGGACATGGATAAGTTGCGATCAATGCCAAATAAACCCACTGTTTTTAGTAACAACACAATAAACACCGCTTCCCATAGCCCCGCTAACAGTTGCAAGGCTCCCGGCCAGTCGCGGTCCCAACGCAACTTTTGCAAGTAGGTGTATAAGGCATCCCACCCTAGCCCAAACAGCGCTGCATAGAGCAGCACCCAGAAAAACTGGGCACTCGCACCGGGGCCAATGTAGCCGAGCGCAAACGGCAGAGTCGCCAGGACACCGACTGTGGCGAAAAGAAATAACCGAGTTTGCCAGCGTCCAAATAAGGTAAGTGTCATGCTTTTACCCTCAACTTGAGGACCTCAGCCACTAGATTGATGAAAAACCAGTAGGTAAAGGATATTACAGAACTGTTAAATCTAATCTGCTATGGCTGAGCATATCGAGTTTCATGCAGCAACTTCTAGCTGAAGTCACCGCTACTTTTCTGGCTCTACTCCCCATTGCCAACCCCGTTGGGGCGGTACCTTTGTTCTATAGCTTAACCGCTTTAGATTCCAAAGCTTATCGTCAGGCGCAGGCTCGGAAAACCTCACTGAATGTGATTTGCGTCTTGATTATCTTTTTTCTAGCGGGCAGGCTGATTTTAGAATTTTTTGATCTTTCCTTAGGAGTCTTACGAATTGCGGGGGGCTTGCTAATCGCACACACGGCTTGGGAAATGGTGACTGTACGACCCAGGCTCACTCCCCCAGAACGAGAGGAAGTTGCAGAAAAAGAAGATATTTCCTTCACGCCAATGGCTGTGCCCATGTTGAGCGGTCCGGGTGCGATTGGTGTAGTGATGGGTTTGTCAGCGAGATCAAGCCATTTGCTGGACCATTTAGGCGCTCTGATCGGAATTCTGCTACTAGGTGGCATGATCTACTTTTGCCTTTCCGTAGGCGATCGCGTCATGGCTCGTTTAGGTAAGAGTGGCGTGGGCGCTTTCAACCGCGTTTTAGGATTTTTCATTTTGGCGATCGCCGTACAGTTCATTGCCGAAGGGACGATCGCCCTCCTCAAAGATTCGCTTCCGGAGCTATTCAACTAGGTGGCTGTTAAGAGGGAGGTTGCCCAATCATCCACTTGAACCACTGACTCAGCGATCGCACAGGGTGTAAGCGTTGCAAACTAGGAGCGCGCATTTTTGCTAAGTCTGCCACTGCGCAAAGAGCCGCATATTGTAAGCCTAAGAAACTATCGACTGCTGCATAGGGGCCACCTAGCGTCATCGCTCCCGCTGCATACATGCGCCCTCGACCATTCCGCATTTCTACCAGCTCAAAATCATTAGCTACACTCAAGCGACCTAACGGGTTGAGCGGCAAACTGTACTGCGTCACCAAATCATCTAGAAGCGGGTTTGTTTTGACCTTTGCTTCTAAACCCGTGGCATCAATGACAAAATCTGCTTCCAAGCGCATCTGCCCCTTCAAGTTTTGTTCTTGAATGTAGGTCACAGGGCGATCGCGATCGTCTCGTTCTACCCGTTCGACTTCCCCAAAAGTAATTTGATACCAACCTTGACTCAGCCCCTCTTCTACCATGCGTCGCCAATCTCCGCGATCGGCTGTAGTCGTGCCACCCCAAACTGCTAAAAGACTCTGCCGCTGTTGCGGATCGGCTTGCTCTAGCATGGTTCGCAGCTCCCCGCTCCAGCAAGCTTTCGGCCAATTGAACGGTTGAAATTCGTAATGATTTTCGACGTGACGTTGGGCGAAGCCAAACTTGTTGCCTTGCGGTTTGGGCGAGCGCATCAAATGCAAAACCGCAATGTGAGGATTTTTTTGCCGCGCTTCGTAGAGCCGCTGCACAATCCGCGAGGCTACAATCCCCCGCCCTCGAATTAATACAGTGCCCCCCTGCCGTTCCAAGTGTTCATACACATGGTCGTGATTTTCGTAAGCATTCACCACCGATTCAAAGTCTTTCGTTTGCTCGCGATAAGCTTGCAAGTCAGGCAAAAACTGAATCGCGGGATATCCGGTGGCAAGTTGCACATAGCGGGCCACCAAGAAGGCATGATCGCGTTGCTGCGAGGTTGAGCGAGAATAGGCGATCGCGTACCGTCCATCATTGGTTTTGCGAATTCCCCGCACCCGCCCGTAGAGAAACATTTGCTCCCAACCGATCCGTTTAGCTTCGCGATCGAGAGATGCAAAGACATTGCTAGCCCGTGGGGTATAGGTTTCAGCAAAGGTTGGCTCGGCAAATACCTGCCACAGATATTTTAGTGCTAGAAGGAGTCTGCCTTTGCTCAAGTCGTGCCAAGCTTCCCGCAACGCATAGCTGGGCCAGCCCCAAATATTGTCCGGGCAAGAATCAGAGTTGGAGCGCAGCCGTTCATGCGAGGGAATCTGAGAGTTGAGGCAGAGACGTTGATAGCGAGCATAGGGCTGAGGCTCCATGCCTAAAGCAATAATTTGGGCTGTGTGGACTCCACAAATCCGCAACAAATCAACCCAGCAGAAGCTACCTAACCCTGCTCCGATCGCAGCGTAGTCAGTTTCTTGAACGGGTAACCCTGTGGCAAACAAATCTTGTACTGAGACTTGCTGATTTTGGAACAGAGCGGGTGGAAAAGAGGCATCAGCTAGATTGACCTCTGCGGGACTCGGCAACTCTGTGACGGCAAAACGAGGATCAGGTAACTGAGTTGCCGCCAGAGAAGGTGGAGTTGAAGGAGATGCGGCAGGTGCAGGAGGAGTGACGGCGAAGGAAATGGCGATCGCATAGGGGCCAATCTGGATCGTGTCGCCGTTGGCCAAGAAACTGCGATGATGCAGCACTCCGTTGACTAGCGTGCCATTAATGCTGCTTTGATCGGTCACGACTAAGCCATCTGGCTCGAAGGTGATCAAGGCATGGAAGCGGGAAATATCATCACTAGCTAGAACAACTCGGCAAACTCGTTGTTCTCCCATCAGAGCGGGCATGTGAGCAAATTCTCGTCCTAGAGCGATCGGCACCGTCAAAACTGGCGATCGCCGCTCCCCTGTGACAGGTTCTTCCCAGCTCAATTGAATTTGGAATGGTGCAGCCCCCATCATGGGCAACTCCTATCACCTGATGGCTACGTTGGCGCCAGTATGACACTGACTGCCGCTGCTAAGGAAGCCCCACACCAATGACACCCTGCCGCTACATGCTCATAGGCCAAAACTTGGTGGCATTTGGGGCACTCAAGGCCGTAGACAGCACTAGCTACCGGAACCACAGCGGGCAATGAACTGGAAGCAGGAGTGGGAACAGGAATAAGAGCAGGAATCATAGGAGTGGCAAAAAACTGGGGTGTTAAAAGCAGCGTGGCCATAATTGGCGCGATCTCAGTAACGGTCAGATCTATTTGGCCTAACCTAATCTGGCTACCTACCTTGAGCGCTGCCTCGCCCTGCATCAAAGGCAAACCATCAATTACAGGAGGATTTTGATCTCGCAGATTGCGCAAATAATAGTGCTGCTGGCGCGGTTGCCAGAAAATCTCAACATGCAAACCAGAGACAGTAGGGTGCGATAGTATCCAATCACAGCGTTCTGGATCACGCCCAACCCGGAAACCGCCCGCATTCTTGGTAGGTTGAAAGGGATGCAGCGTTTGAGTTTTGGTCAGACCTGACTCAGTCCAGGCGAAGGTGATTTCGTACATCGTCCCAGCTTTTAATGACTTGCTATCAATTACCTCAGCTGTAGTGGGGGCAATTCCCTATTCTGTTTCGCCAGATTTATGAAATAGCTAGGATTTACAAGTCTGATCTTCTGCCTAACTTTGTGTTTTCTAATGAGTAAATTTGCTTATCAAAATTCGGCTGACAATCTTGATATTGTTTTTTTGCAACGCAATAAAAGCAGCGGATTATTTTCTTGTTTAGGTAGAGCAATCCTAGATGGGGTGCACCTCCCACAACCCATCAAATTGATCAATCATTTAGGATTGCTATATTTCTTTCAGATAGAAAAGTACAAAATTCTTCTGATTGTGATGTGTCTCACAGCAAAATTAATTAAATCTTTATTAAATATCAAAGAGATTAACTCAGTCCGTTGTTGTAGCTTTTCACGGAGCATAACTTATGGCTACAAGTGGCGCTCCCAAACGAGACAATATTAACCAGGATGAGGTGACTAAGTTTTGGGGGCGCGAGATGACAGACCTCGCCCCCCGAGAAAAAGAACTGGTGGTGATGCTCTGGCAGAAGCTCAAGCAACGCCGTCAGAACCCGTCCAAGTCACCAACTACATCGCACAGCTTAGATCTCCGGCTTTTTGGGTAAAGCGCAGATTTTCGCTGTAGTCCACTGGGCAATCGATCACGGCTGGGACATCCTGAGCTAAAGCGGTTTTCAAGGTGGGAATCAAATCGGTTGCAGATTCAACTCGGTAGCCTTTCAAGCCCATGCTTTCAGCCAGCTTGACAAAGTCAGGATTGGTGAATTTGACAAAGGCAGAATGGCCATAGTAGTTCTGTTGCTTCCATTCGATTAAGCCATAGCCACCGTCGTTAAAGATGATGGTGACAAAGGCGGTGCCGACTCGTAGCGCGGTTTCTAGCTCTTGGCAGTTCATCATAAAACCACCATCTCCAGTTACCGCGACTACCTTACGGTCTGGGTGCACCAGCTTAGCCGCGATCGCGCCTGGAATGGCAATGCCCATCGCCGCAAACCCATTGGAGATAATGCAGGTGTTAGGGCGATCGCAGTGGTAGTGCCGCGCCATCCACATTTTGTGTGCACCCACATCGGAGATCACCACGTCCTCTGGCCCCATGACTTGCCGTAGGTCGTAGACTAGCTTTTGGGGTTTAATGGGGAAACCATCATCCTTGGCATACTGCTCGTAGTCAGCTTGAATGTCTGCCCGTAAGCTAATGGCATAAGGCTCTGGCTGGCCTTGGCGGTTAGAGCGCTTCAATATTTCTTCTAGGGAATCAGAAATATCTCCCACGACATCGGCGATCGGCATATAGCTGCTATCAACTTCTGCGGTGGTTTCGCCAATATGCACAATCGGAATCGTGCCGTTGGGGTTCCACTTCTTGGGTGAATACTCGATTAAGTCGTAACCAATCGCAATTACTAAGTCAGCGCGATCGAAGCCACAACTGATGTAGTCGCGCAATTGCAAACCCACTGACCACAAAGCTAAAGGATGGGTGTAAGGAATCACCCCTTTGCCCATAAAGGTATTCGCCACAGGAATGTTGAGTTCTGTAGCGAACTTAGTCAAGGTTTCGCTAGCATGCGCCCGAATTGCTCCGTTACCTACCAGAATGATCGGGTTTTTAGCATTAGCGATCGCCAATGCCGCTTGCTCAATGCTGTGGAATGAAGCGTAGACTTTCTCCATCGAGCACTTGGACAGGGGTTGCCCTGGAGCCGTCATGGCGGCAATATTTTCTGGGAAATCGATGTGAACGGCACCCGGCTTCTCGCTTTCAGCGATCTTGAACGCTTTGCGGACGATTTCTGGAGTGTTGCTAGGGCGAACAATTTGGGCGTTCCACTTGGTTACGGGCGCAAACATGGCCACTAAGTCGAGGTATTGGTGCGACTCAATGTGCATGCGATCAGTGCCAACCTGCCCAGTGATAGCAATTAGCGGAGCACGATCTAGATTGGCATCTGCCACACCAGTCATCAAGTTGGTGGCACCAGGGCCGAGGGTGGAGAGGCAAACTCCCGCTTTCCCCGTCAAACGACCATAGACATCTGCCATAAAAGCAGCGCCTTGCTCGTGACGAGTGGTGATGAACTGAATTGAGGAATGGCTTAAGGCTTCCAGCATGTGGAGGTTTTCCTCACCGGGTAAGCCGAAAACGTAGCGAACTCCCTCATTTTCTAGGCACTTAACCAACAGTTCAGCAGTGTTGATTTGACCTGTCGTTTCACCCATGTCATTTCACCCAAACGGTTTTGATATTGACGAATTCATGAATGCCCTGAATGCCTAACTCTCGCCCATATCCCGATCGCTTAATGCCACCAAAAGGCAGGCGCGGATCGGATTTGACAAGCCCGTTAATAAATACAGCACCCGCGTCTAGTTCTTCGATCAGGCGGCTTGATTCGTCTGCGACTTGGGTCCAAGCACTGGCTCCCAAGCCAAAAGAAGTGCTATTAGCGAGGCGAATCGCTTCATCGATATCTTTCACCCGAAATAGCAGTGCCACCGGACCAAAAAATTCTTCTTGGTCGGCAGGGGTACCAGGGGGAAAGTCGGTGAGAATTGTAGGAGCGTAGAAATTACCAGGGCGCTCTTTTATAGGATGCCCACCCACTGGCGCTCTTGCACCTTTTTCTAGGCAAGCCTGTACCTGCTGGTCTAAATCTTGCAGGATGCCAGGGGTAGCTAAGGGACCAATATCAGTGTCGAGATTCATGGGGTCGCCGACTTTCAGCGCCTGATACTGCTCGACTAAGCGGCGCTCAAACTGATCGGCGATCGCCTCAGCAATAATAAAGCGCTTGCCAGCAATGCAAGATTGGCCGTTGTTCATGAGGCGCGCAGTTACAGCAGTGGTCACTGCTGCCTCTAGATCTGCACTCTCTAAGACAATAAAAGGGTCACTGCCACCCAACTCCAATACCGTTTTTTTGATTTGTTTCCCACAAGCAGAGGCGAGACTAGCGCCTGCATGTTCGCTTCCCGTTAGGGCGGCTGCTTTGACGCGATCGTCAGCAACTAGAGTCGCCACGCGATCGGAACCGATCAGCAGCGTTTGGAACACTCCAGCTGGAAAACCAGCTTTATCAAAAACGTCTTGGATGGCTAAGGCGCACTGGGGCACGTTTGAGGCATGTTTAAGCAAGCCAACATTTCCGACCATCAGAGCAGGTGCGGCAAAGCGGAAAACTTGCCAAAAGGGAAAATTCCACGGCATCACCGCGAGCACTGCCCCAATGGGTTGGTAGCGCACAAAGCTCTGACTGGCATCGGTTTGAGTGGGTACATCCGCCAAAAATTCTGCGGCATTTTCTGCGTAGTAGCGGCAAACCCAGGCGCATTTCTCTACTTCAGCGATCGCTGACTTGAGAGTTTTGCCCATTTCCAGGGTCATGATTTTGCCGAAGTGTTCTTTGTTCGACTCCAGAATCTGCGCGGCGGCTTGCATCCATTCCGCCCGTTGCGCGATCGCAGTTTTTCGATACTGCTGAAAGGCTTGGTCTGCTTGCTGAAGTTTAGCTTCTAGTTCTGCGTCTGTAAGGGGTTCAAATGTCTTGAGCGTCTCTCCCGTGGCTGGGTTAATCGTTGCGAGCCCCATATCCAACCTCCCGTTGAACACAAATGAGGTAGCTCATCTAGCTCACCTTTGCTAACTCAAATACCCCAAGTGCCTCAAGTGTCTGATTCTGCTCAATTCATAGACGCTCAATGCGTAAAAACAGACACGGAGCCAGCAGTTCTAAAAAATTCTCAGCTTTCGCAGCGTGTTGAGAAGAGGTTTATCTGCTGTAAAGAAATGGCAATCAGTTGGATACTTGGAGGGTAAGAGATTAGTCAATGTGCTTACTAAATCAGTTGTGTAGCTACCAGCTGCTAGCACGAGTCTAACAACAAATTTCTTGAATGGCGGATATTGAGCCCTTGATCCCTATCCCAAGTAGGAGACAACCTCCAACCCGGAGGCCAGAGGTTGTTTGATCAAGATGCAGATCTGGTAAATCGAAATTAGCGTTACCTGGCAAGGCAAGATCTGAGCGGAGACCTAGGTTTCGTAAACGCTTACTTTACGGTGTTGATCTCAACTGAAGTAGAAGTCTGACTGGTGGAAGTTGTAGTCGTTGAGGGCGCAGTTGTAGAACTGGAGGGTAGCTGCGGTAGGCCTGTGCAGGCATTTGGCACTTGCCCTGCTAAACGTTGCTGCTTTTTAGCTTGGTTGAGTTGATGCACATACTGAGCCCGCGCTTGACCGCGCAGTTTTCCACCTTTGTTAGAACGTAGGTTAGCAGCCTTACCCTCAGCGCTTAAAGGGCTTTGTTGACAAATTGGCTGAAGATTTGGATCGGTTGAGCTAGGCTGCTCGGAGATTTTCTCTGTTTTTTGCGGCTTCTGCTGCTTTTGGGGTTTGCCTTTAGCCATTGCAGGCATTGTCACGGTGGCGAGGCAGACAATGATCAGGCCCGAATACAATAATTTCTTCATGATTGTCTGGGGAAACTTAAGAATGGGTGATGCTCTAGCAATCGCGAATTGCAGCGGGAACGAAGCCTGAAACCTGAACGAAAGGAAGCGAAATCTCCCTTATGCAAGAATGGACGAAGTATAAATTTATACTGTTCCTGAGGAGTAAAAAATTGCAGAAGTTGCTCTTGTCTGGAAGCCTCGGTCTATGAGTAAAGGCTCAGAGTCCAAGATTCAGTATGCCCAACTTCGCAGTAAAAAATAATCGCCGCTTTGTCTAGGGGGATGACAAAGGGCGATCGCTAGAAAGTATTTAATTTGCAATTGTGGGTGAATCTTGGTTGAGGCTGCCTTAAAGCCTGAGTGATGGTTTCTGGCGTTGCTGCGATTGAGTGTACTTACACACCGGCTGATTCATCGTTAACAGAAGAATCTGAAGCATTCCAATCAACGCCCCAAGAGTAAGCAAGTAGCTCCGTCCAGCTTTCAGCATCGCCATCAATGGCTCCAAAGCTGAGAAATGGATCAAAGGCACCCGCAATATCGAGTGGGGAGTCTTGCTCAGGGAATTTGTTTTTGTCTAGAAGTGCAGTTGGCTTGGAGTCTGCAAACATGGTCTTCTCTTGAATTCATCATTCCATGTCAGCCCATGAAGTGTCGTGACACGAACTTGAGCCAATAGATATTTCTAAAGATGCGCCAAGACTCCGGACAAATCCTGTCTCGAAAGGCTAACGTGCTCCCCTTCTGAGGTTCAGTATAAATTGAGGGGAGCTGTCATGCTTACGGAGGACAAGCACTCAGTTAGTTTGCAATTGAGCTTCTAGGGTTTTAGCAATGCGATCGCGGGTTTCCTCTAAGTGAGCTTTGGTGTATGTGTCTAGCTTGCGGCCTTGTTTGCGTAAGGTATCGCTCAGCGAGCCATGTAATTGTCGTAGCTCATACCATGCTAGGGTTCGGGCATCTTCTGGAGCTTCCCGCTTCCGCAGCACCATCGCAGTTAAGAGATTCAGATGCTCGCGTTGCAGGGCGCGATTGAGGCTGGAGAATTTCATCGGCTGGTCACTAGGCCGCACCACTCCTTGCCAAATACTGGTTTGAATGGTGTCAAATAGTTCTGGCAGCGTTAAAGCTTTTCCAGCCTCGGTTTTGAGCTCTGTATCTTGCAGTCGGCTGAGGCGATCGGCAGAGAGGAGATCTCGCAGCACAATGCTTTGGAGAAACAAGACGCGATCGTGAATGGGATAATCCAGATTGAACACTGGAACGTTGGTGCCCCAATGGTTCCAGCGTGAAGGAGCTAACTTGTTGAGGAGTTGGGGCGAGAACTGGAAGGACTCTTCATTGAACACATATTTCTGGACCAAGGCTAAGGCTTGCCGCTGTTTTTCCACCGGAATCGGTTCTAACGGTAGACGGCCAGCCGCATCTCCCCCGTGGTAACGACTTAAGGATTGACCACCGATAAAGTTGTTGGCATTGAGGGCGTAGCCCAAGTAGTAGAAAAAGATGGTGTCGAAGACGTCCCGAACTTCGCTATAGCTTTCTCCTGCTACGGGATAACGCTTATCGAGCCGTTTCCACATTTCACGAGCGTTGTCCATCTGCCATTGTGAGTAGAGCAAAACATCGCCACTCAAATCAAAGGCGTTTACCTCTGGATCGAGACCTGCGATGACGTCTTCGTCGGTGGCATAGGCTAGGTGAGCTTGCGGAGCGCGTTGGGCGATCGCTTGTAACCCCCGAATTTCTGCCTGCGGCACCGTCGCGATAATGGGTTTGTAACCGTACTCGATCGCCCACTCATCGTAGGGACCGACCACCTCAGTAAAATAGTCGCCCTGCTTGCCGCCTTGAGGAGCTAGGTTAGCAGCGTTGTAGTCCATCACCGAGGCAACTAGGCCCTGAGATTGGGTGAGTTTAGTATTGTTCAAATCTTGGGGCGGAACCATTGTGCTGCCGTGGAAATTATGCCGCAACCCCAATGTATGCCCGACTTCATGAGCAATCAGCTCTCGCATGAACTGATGGATATATTTCTGCATTTCCGCTCCACTGGGCATGGCGTTTTGCAACAAGGAGAGGGAGAGGTGCCCAGCGGCAAACTGGTGCGCTAGCTCCATGCCATAACAAGCATCCTGCTCGTGGGTTTGCTGCACGATCCGAGCGACCGCAGGGGGAATGGCAGGCTGAGCGATCGCAGAGTCAGATTGCATGGCCCGCAAGTAACGAGGCTGCACTCCGCCTAGGGCACACAAGTTTTTGGCAGTGGCTGGGCCAGAAGGCTGACCAGAAGGTTGGCTTTGGGACACCAAGGCCTGAAAACCTTGCTTGAGATAGCGAATGAAGTTGCCATCGACAATAATGTCAGCGTCGAGAATTTCGCCTGTGAGCGGATTGACGCGAGAAGGCCCCATCGCAAAGGCGCTGTCGAAGGAGTTGAACCAGCGAATCGTGTTATAGCGAATGTCCGCAGGGTCCCAAGTGGCGTTGTCAGGCATCTGCTTGACTTCGATCGCATTCAGGAAGCCAATTTTCTCAAAGGCCCGATTCCACATCAGTACGCCTTCTTGGACTGCCTCGCGGTACTCCAGCGGCACTGTGTTCTCAATCCAAAAGACAATCGGTTGCTTGGGAGGTGACAGAGCTGCGTCAGGGTCTTGTTTCTGTAAATCCCAACGGTTGATGTAGCGAACAAAAGGTTCTCGGCGGTTGTCATCGGAAAAATCTTGATAAGCCGTGATGAAGTAACCCACGCGATCGTCTGCAATCCGAGGTCGATAGGGATTGTTTTTGGGCAACTCCGAGAAGCTGTAATGAACTCGCAAGGTCAAGGCGCGGCTGTCAGGTAACGCATTGATATAGGAGGGAGCACCCTCTCCGCCTCCGCCAGAAAAGCCATACACTGACTCAATTTCCACATTGAACGGAAACGCCTTAGCTGGACCGAAGTAAGACTTATTGGAATCGATGCTGTAGGGGCTTTCTAGCATCCAGCTTACGACTGGAGAGAGGCTGGCAAAGTCATTGAGCAGGAGGGGGCCTAAATCCACCAAGACAGTCTTGCGTTTGGGATGGATACTTTTGATCGGTAAGGACGCGAGGACAGAATCACTAAAGGATCGGTCAAGGGATCGTTGGAGTGGATCACCAGCGCGGGTGCGGAAATAGGTGTTGGGCACCACGAAATGAATGTTCTGATTGACTCGGCGAAACTGAAAGAGAAAGTCTCCGGTGGGCAAGCCACTGTAGAGTCCGCTTTCTCCAATTCCAGATTCTAAAGTCATTGTGGCCAAGAAGTTTTGGTTCAACTGTCCTGGCTTGATTTCAGCGTAGAGTTTACCTGTCTCTTTGTTGCGATAGAGGGTAAACAGTCCGCTGATTTTTTGAGTTTTCTTAATGACTTTATCAAAGGGTTGCAGATCGGGTAGGTCTGATGCCTCATCTGCATCTTCGGAGGAATCGTCCGATGCGGCGATCGCGAAGGGCTTGGAGTTAACCAAGCTTTCAGCATTTCCCCCTGCCTGATCCAAAGCCTGATCTATGGTTGGCTCGACCAGGGGTTGGATAGTGGCTGGATCGCTCGTTACGAGTGTGGAGTTGGGTGCGATCGCTGCATTGGTGCTGACATTGGGTTCGTAAGCCTGGACTAGACCCATTCCTAAAAATAGAAATAGGCCACAGAGAAAAGCGATATAGAACGAAAACTTTTTCATTTCACCCACTGCGCCCCTACTGCCAATGACGAAAAGGTAAACGGTGCGGGAGGGTAGGGAGAAACTCCTGCACCATTAAATGAAGCATTCATACTAAAGCTATCCCCAAATAACGGGGGAAATAGCGCAAATTCAAACAATCTACGGATTGTCCTAACTAGGACTCTGTATTGAATTCAGTCAGCACGCCATAGATCGCCCAAATTGCCATCGCTCGCAAATAATGGCTCGCTCGGAACGTACCATTCGCAGTGATGGCTTCGGGTGTGCGGAATTGCAAACCATGAGTATAGATTTGCTGGACTACTGCCTCGGTGAGTTGGAATGCTTCAGCCTTCCTCTCCATCTGCAGCAAAAAAGCAGCGAGTCCGAAGTTAATTCCAGTCCAAACTTCCAATGGATGGGTGGCTTGGGGGTTTTCGGGAGAGCCATCGGGTTTGACTCCATTGGCTGCTCCAAATTTCCCCTCAAAGAACTTCAGGAAGCAGGCTTCGTAGACGGTGTTTAAGGCTGAGCGGGCGCAGTCTAGAGGGACGACATCTGGCAAGCTGAGCAACCGCGCGTAGAACTGACCACAGAGTTGGTCGGCCATCACTACATCCGAGCCACTTTCACTGTCGAGGCGGTAGTATTGACCATTCCAGAGTTTGGCTTGGTAGAGGGGACGTGCTTGAACCAGCCAAGTTTGATAAGTTGCGATCGCCGCTTCAATCTCCGCATTAGAGGTATCTGTGTGCTGATGAATCAAAATCTGGCCAATCGCGATCGCGGCTTCCAGGGCAGCGATCCATAAAGCACCGCAATAAGCACTAATTCCCTGTAAGCGCCAATCATCAAAGGTTTGGTCGGGAGCACCGGAGTTTTCCGGGATGCCATCGCCATCAAGGTCAAAGGTTTTGAGATAAGCCAACGCAGCTACAACCGAGGGCCAACATTCTTCTAAGAACTGAATATCATTGGCTCCGGTTAGCAGGTAATCCCGGTAGACCTGCAAGACAAAATCGGAGGGCAAATCTTTCCAGAGGTTGCAGTCTTGGTAGCTGGTGTAGTTGGTTTTCTCCCAGACATGCTCGTTTGGTGCGCCTAAATCGTGAGGAGTGGCGTTGGCAATTTTTCGTAATGCGGTAGGGCTTTCTGCGCCAATGGTGTAGTAGTAGCCAATCACACGAGTGCGATCGTCAGTGGCAGGAATAGCGCGGGCAAAAGCTCGGACCACAGATTTTTCTAGCCCTGGCCACAGCATCAGCAGCCCGAAGGAGCCATACAACCGCACATCTAAGCTTTCGTACCAGCGGTAGTCGATACACTCTAGAACTGCAAACTGGCCAATGGGGTCGCGATCGCTTGCCGCACTCCATAACGCTCCGCCATCCGTGAGGTCGTACAGCTCATTAAACAGGGCCATCTTGAACCAGTCGGGCAAATCGGCTCGCTCTAGAATCGATTGCTGCCACGCTTGAATTTTGGCGTTCCAGTCTTCGTAGTGCTTGAGCGCTGTCCGAGCCATTGACCAAGCATTTTGCCCACTGCGACCAAAGAAATCGGTATAGCGGCGGTAGTACTCTACCCCAGCCGCAAATTCAGTAACGGGGAAGTCCCAGGCCAACACAAAGGGAATCTGGCGCGACTCACCTGGGGCAAGGGTAAACCGGATGGCGATCGCTGCGCCGACTTGCTCTCCTGCGGCAGCAGGAGTCTCGTCGCTACAGTCTGCCAAAGAACCATCTTGGGCAAAGGTCTGCCAAACGTCGGCTCCATCTCCCACAGAGTTCCAACGAGTGTGGTAAAACACTTCTGAGGTGTAAGGAGGTGCGAGAGAAGCGATCGCCCACTGGCCCTCTCCTTCCTGCGGGTTGGCGTTAGGGTCTCGCCCTGCTCGGTCTAACAAGCACCCCACCCGATGACGATCCACCACCCATTGGTTAAAGTTACCTTGGCTATCGCTTAAGCGCGGCTGGTACTCATACACGGGACTGCCATCATCCCGCACCCGGATATCGGGTGACTTGTTGGCATTGGTAAACCAACCCACCATGTTTTGCCAGGTCAGCATGATGCTGAGAGTGATTGGTTGATCAGTGGGATTATGGGCAGTCCATTCAAAAACCGCGATCGGATAACTGGCTTCCTGGTAGTTGTGCGCCCATATTGGTGAGAACTGCTGGCAGGTTAATTCGGCTTGAAACACACCAGAATAGACGAACCAACTTCTGGGATAGAGCGCGTGATAGGTGCCAGATTTTTGGGGGTACCATTGCCACTCGCTGAGGCTACCGTCTGTAGGGGGTTCGGTGCAGAGGGCGTAAGCTTGAGGAGTTGCTGTGCCAACTTGCTCGAAAACACTAAACTGGCAGGCTGAAATCGATTGAAAAACGTGTTCTCCGCCGTCGATGTGCCAGAGATTGAAGTCTCCCCGTGAGGAACGACCGATACACCCAGCCCCAAAGCCGCCTAAAGGCATGCCATGCCAGGGACCATCATCTAAATTGCTAGGGTAGCGAACGGTGTAAGGCTTGTCCCAACCTAGACCAATAGGCCGTTGCCAAGCACAAGCAGGAATTGCTGAAAGAGGATGCTGATTCGTCATCTCCCGATTTTAGAGGCTGCTGCCCCACTTGAAAATTCGGGAGTTGAAATTGTGGAGAATTTACTGAAAACGATACACAGAAGTCGTGGGTGTTTCCCAGAGTAGCGTTGCATTTCCTGAAAAGGGTTTAGTCGGCGCAACCTTAAGCGCAGGCCACAAATTATCTTCTAAAAACTGGTAGTAAAACTTGGAATGTAGAGCATAACTGCCTGGTTGACACTCAGCGGTAATCTTAAAAGATCTCTTGGTAATGTATTTGTCAAGATAACGGTATGGATGATTAACTTTTCTCCATCCTCTGATGTTGCGATCGCAAATCGTGGAACCAGCAGGTAATTGATTCAATACCTCCACCATTTCTTGCGTTGTAATTACCCGATTGGCTCCATACTTGCCAGACATGTACTCATAATCCATATTGAGATTGATGCCAATTGAAACCACGATGCCTAATAGCAAAGAGAAAATCGTAATATTGTCAACCAGGGTTTTTGACTGGGAATTAGTGTCAAATGCTGCAAGGCTGAGAACAGTAAAGATAATCGGACTAAATAAAATCGGCATTTTAAAGTGGATGGGATACACACCTGTATGGTTAGAAGCGGCGTAGAAATAGACCAACCAGGTGAACGCTAAAAAAACAAAAATAGTTTTGTTGCCTTTAAGCTTAAAGCTACCTAGGATTAAAACTAAAAATAAAAATGTAATGGCAATGATAGTAAAGAGCCAAGAAGCATTTAGAACATAAGCTTGTCTGCCCAATTCTGCATAGTTGAACAGAATTCTGCCGATTTTCTCCCAGGGTGTATAAGCTTGAACTTCTCGATTGGAATTGAAGACAGTGAGGAGGATTTCCTTTGTATTTACCCAGCCACGGCTGACTTCACCTTTCCAATAAGGCAACAAGCAAACGATTGCCGATATGACGGAAATAAGGGGCCATAAGCACTGGCGCGATCGCTTCCGATTTTTAGCAATAAATAAAATAGAGCTGGCAATGAAAACGACAGGCATCACAAACATGGTGCTGGAGTGAAGACTAGCCAGAATCGCTAAAACCACGCCATAAGCTGCCCAGGAAAGTATTTGAAGCTTCGTAGAAGCGTTACCTTCTAGCTGAAATTGGTAGAGTAGTGCAAAACAAATTAAAAAGAATGGAATTGGACTAGGGTTCCATTCATAGGTGTTTAAATAAATATCAACAAATAAGCTGCTATACCAAAATCCTGCTAAGCCTGCCAAAAATAATCGTTTTGTTGGAGGCAAATTTTCTAAAAGCTGGTAAACCAAATAGATCAGCAGTGGAATGGATAAAAAAGAAAATAAAGCATTAGGTAGGGCTTGAAAAACTGGCTCAGGTCCAAAGATGGTAAACGGAAACACCAAATAATAATAAAGTGGCAATGTGTTGAAACCGCCAATTGAAGAGGCTGGTCCCAAACTGGGCCAAACTCCTTGCCACATTTGCATGTAGATATTGGCATCTCGAACTTGGTCGGGAGAGAATCCTACATCAAAAGTGTTGTACTGAAACACACTCACCACTCGGCTAAAGAAGCCAAAACCGATCGCTAGAAGAATGAGAATTTTTCCAGCTAATTCGGTTGGATTGGCTGTGTGCGTGAGGAGCAGTTTTTTAAGTCTCATTGCTAGCTCAAACGTTATGAGTGATTTAGGTGTTGATGTAGAAGTTAACCCTGTGAACTGAAGATGATTTAAGCAACTGGAATGAACAGAGGCCGAAGATACAAGACTGTACTAACGATCGCGATTGCTACCACAACTCCCCATATCACCCATAAAACCCTAGCGATCGGTGCTAGCGTTGGCTGAGTATTGGCTTGCTGACTGAAACTAAAGGGCAGAAGGCTGATTACGTTATATTCCTTCAGATGATCACTGATTTTTGGGGGCAGTTGGCTTGGACAGCGATTGGAAATAGAGCTATTGGCTAAGCAGGCAACATTGATCATCCGCTGCCCTAGACGGAACTGGAGGCGTGAGCCTGGTGCGCCTACTAGGGTCTGGGTTTCCTCCATTTGTCTGGGCATTGCCACTGAAGTGAGTTGAATTGCGATCGCTAAAACAATCAAACCCCGCATTACCCAAGCGGTGAGTCTTCGGCTATGCAGTAACCGTTGAATAAAGAGGGCGAGCAGAGGAATCAGCAAGAGATGGACGGAGGTGACGTGGTATCTCGCTCCCCAAGCCGCATCTCCATGCCAAAACACAAAGCGACTGTAGGCCAAGAGATGCAACCCTAAGTTGATTACGCCAGCGACCAAGTAAAACTTGATAAATGGATGCAATTTTCGCCAAAGCAACACTCCCAGAACTATGCAGGGGATGAGGAGGGGGTCATAGAGAAAAATGCTTTTAGCGGGAGAGAACAGCGCTCCCAAAATACCGATGGAGGGATGATTGATTAACGGATAATTAGCTGGTAAATCTGGCAAGCCCTGCCATAAAGGATCGGTCGTGAGTTGTTGTTGCTCGACAAATTTACCAGTCGCCCAAAAGTTACCATACCGCCAGTAGTCTAGAATGCGGCTCAGCAGGGCTAAGGGTAAAAAGCCCACAAACCAGAGGCAGACAGCTTGTGCAGTTTTAGCAGGATTACGGCTTTGGTAAAACTCACAACTGGCTAAAAAGAGTAAGACGGTGACGACGTGTAAGGTGCTGGTAGAGCGAATCAGTAAGGCTGCGCCTAAAGCTAGACCACTCAGAAGCACAAAGTAACGTTGTCGATGGTGTATGTAAGCCAAAGCAGCAGCGTATCCGAGCGTCACCAATAGTAACAACTGATTGTTATGTTGCGGGATTTGGGCGTAATGCAACATTGTTGTCGTGAGGAAAAGCGTGGCACTGGTCAGTCCAGCAACTTGGTCGTCAAAGTTAAACAGACGCAGCAGCCAGAAACAGGCCACAACGGTAGCGGCATTCAGGGGAATAAAGATCAGAAAGTTAACGGCTAAGGTGCGCCATTGCCAGGAAGCGACCGCAGGAAAGAGCCGATGCAGTTGTGTGCCAACCCAGTCTCCGGGCAACATCAACATTGACTGCCCCACTTCATAGGCGATATACCGCTTTCCACCTGTGCCCATGACGCCAAAACGGATATCTCCTCTGACTTTGGGCGTCATGTCAGGCGTGATAATAACTTCTTCCGTTCCGGTCCACCAAGCATGAGCCATTTGTAGCCGCAAATCTGTGTCTAGCCCTATCGTGTCTGAGGTGACAGCGATCGCCCAGAGCGAAGTGATCAGCGCGATCGTCAGGATGGTCTTGACGGCAGTTTTTCCAGCCAATCTTGGTGGCGTATCTTTGGCCTTAGTGAGCTTGCCGAGTGGGCTGAGCCGTTGCATGTTGGTGCGCTCCAGTAGATCTCAGGGGGCTAGAACTTTGATGTAGTGGATGATGCAGTTAAGTTTTGAGTTCTGGCTGTGATGTTGTAAATCTGTGCCAGGTTTAATCTCGCCTTACTGATGGATCAACTCAGAGGTGCCTGGGGCTGGATAGGATAAATAAACCATGCGCTTGGCTTCCCGTCGTCCTCTTGCTACGGAGTCCAAGACCATGCCACAGGTCAGGCTCAGAAAAGCCAGCAGCATAACTGAGGCGGAGAGGATGGCTGTCGGAAATCGCGGCACTAATCCTGTGGACAAGTAGGTGCTCACAATTGGCACACTCAAACTAATAGAAGTGAGGGCTAAAAGGAGAAAAATCAGACTGAAGAATAGGAGCGGTCGTATCTCCTTAAACAGCAGCAAAGCGGTCCCGACAATCCGCCAACCATCACTAAAAGTTTTCAGCTTGCTGGTAGAACCGGGCGGCCGAGATTTATACCAGGTCGGTTCTTCCGCAAAAGGCATTTTTAGTTCTAGGGCGTGAACTGTAAACTCGGTTTCAATTTCAAAGCCATTGGATAGTGCCGGGAAGGATTTGACAAACCGCCGCGAGAAAACCCGATATCCCGAAAGCATGTCGGAAAATCGAGCACCGAATAGCATCCGGACAAAATAGGTCAACATCAGATTGCCACCACGATGCCCGAGCCGATAGGCGGCTAGTTCGCTAGGGGTACTCCGGCGCATGCCCACCACCATATCTAATTGATGCTCCAGTAAGCGAGCAACGAGATGCCTGACGGCTCCAGCTTCGTAGGTGTTGTCGCCATCTACGATCACATAGATGTCGGCTTCAATGTCAGCAAACATCCGCCGCACTACATTGCCTTTGCCAGGAATCGGCTCATAACGCACGATCGCGCCTGCTGCATCTGCGATCGCGGCTGTATCATCTACTGAGCGATTATCGTAGACGTAGATTTTGGCTTCTGGCATCGCGGTTTGGAAATCCGCAACCACTTGGGCGATCGTCAACGCTTCGTTATGACAAGGAACTAAGACCGCCACACTAGATGTCAGGCGAGCTGTGGGCTGAATGGTAGGAAACTGTTGCAGCATGAGCGGATGTCCTTTTGACGTAAATGATTCGTGGGGCTACGAACAGGACTGTTGCCAAGTTGTTTTTTGATCCACTGGCTGGGTTTGGCCACGAGGAACGGTTTTCTCGTTTATAAAGTGGATTTCAAAGTTTTTTAGTTGCTTCAGCCCTTGATGGCGGCCATTCCAACGACGACAGAGATACTCGCCATAGTAGGGATATAGTTTCTTGCCGATACCTCGATTCAGGTTAATGAAATAGGTACGCCATTGCATGTTGTGATAGATGGCGTTGCGCGTCTGCACAGTCGGTTTTTCATAAGAAACAGCGCTGCCATCTTTAAGCAAATCAACTTGTGTGCCATCAGCAAGCTGACCGGGAATCACATACCAACCATCGTCTCTAGGAGGAGAAGGCGCAAAGATACTCCACGATTGATCGAGACGAGTGACGCGGCTAATCCAATCTACAGAGTTGAGCGTTCTCCGGTTAAAGACTTCGGGAGCAAAGCTGCGTAGATTCCAGATAAAGGTATAGGCAAACAGCAGTAGCGTAATTAGATTCAAGGGACGAGGCGATCGCACCTCTATCGGGCGGAACTTGAGGGGTTTGGTAAACTTCCCAGCCGTGCGGCGATTGGAAGCAACGGTCTCGTAGAATTTAGTGCCAACTGACATCACAGGCCGCCAGCGCAGCACCGGAGTCAAGAACTTGAATACAGGAGATAGAGAGCAAATATAGGCGATCGCTTCAAACTTATAATGTCTGCGTTCTTGCCAATCGACGACCACCCAGGAATTGTAGGTTTGCATATCTGCAAAGATGGTGGGATCTTCCTGTGCCATCAGTAAGGGGATATTGGGTAACAGGAGAAAGGTGCGGAGGAGATGGACTACTTTCTTGCAGAAGCCACATTCGCTGTCGTAATAGATCCGCAATCCTGCTCGTTCTGGCGTGTACAGGCGTTTGCCCCAACTGTCCCAAACCTCACTGGGGATGAACACTAACCAGCAAAAAACACTTAAAACTGGAAAGATGCCGATCTGAAGACTGAGACCAAAACCGATGTGCAGCGAGATAAACGTGAGAATGGTAGCGCAGCGGAACCAAGTCGTGCGGAACGGCACGAAGAGAAATAAAGGCCCAATCCACTCCAGCCAGAGTGTGCTTAAGGTAAAAAAAGTGAGTAAAGGTGGGAACTTGAGCAGAAATTGACCAAAATGAGTTGCATACTGGTCAAAGCTCAAAGCATAGTAAACTGCGTTTCCTTGCGGCCACCAAATCGGGCTAGTGGTTTTGAAAGCGGCGGAAAACCAGTAGACAAAGCAGATTTGTAAGGTGAGCGCCAGAGTTGCCCCAGATAGTACCCGTTTGGGTAGCGGTTTAGGAGAAGTGTTGAGGGCGCGCTCAATGGAGTAGTAGGCTCCCAGCGGTAGAAACATGCACCAAAATAACAGCGCTCGCAACACATCATCAGCCGCGAAGATTAGCGCTGGATTGCGGTTATGGAGGGAGACGACCAAGGCCCAAGAGGCGATCGCGGCAAGGCGAGTTTGGTAGCCTACCAAGAGCGCTAAAGCCATACCGCCAGCAATAAGGAAAATCAACGCTTGCACGAGGGGTTGACCGCTGATGGCATGAATGGACCAATAGCCTGGTTTCCACAATTCCTCTGTTAAGAGCGATCGCGGCAACACACCTGCATCGGTGTAGTGAGCTACTAGATCTCCCGAACGAATGAACAAATCTGTGAGCAGCAGTAGGGCGATGCCGATGCGAAAGAGAGCCAAGGAACGTAGGTCTAAGCCAAACAGTTCTTCTAGCTTGCTCCTAGTTTTGATTAAAGATTTAGATTTTTGCGCCTCAGCCACCATACTTCAACCTCAGAAAAATCTTTTGTTAAGTTCGCGTTTAGAGATCTCGTTGTTATTTTTAGTAGGGCAAACGTCGGGGATAGTGAGCCACCGTTCTTCGCGATCGCCTGGTTAATCGCTGCCAAGCTTGGCGCACAGGCTGTCGGGTTGGGGTGGGCAACCAGCGCAGGAGACCACTCGCCAGCCAATGCCCCATGACTCGCAAACGATGGCGCAGCGTTGGCATGCGCTGGAGATAAATCCAATGGCGCATTACACAGGCGATCGCACCTTGTAAGGTAAGACCAAAGCTACAGACCACAGCGGCGTTGGTACCCAGCGTTAACATCTCTCCTAAATGGAGATAGCGAAAGGAAAGCAGTGGCTTCTCTGTGATTACAGCGCGGAGATTACGAGCAGCACAACTGGCTTGTTGGTAAGCGGCTTGAGCAGTCGCCGGAACCAGTTGTCTTCCCGCATCTTGAATCGCGGCTAAATCTCCCAGAGCAAATACCTCTGGATGATCTACAAGTTGCAGTGTGGGTAACGTCAGCAGTTGCCCTTGAGCGTTTTGTTGGCAAGGGAGATTCCGGACCCAATCAAGCGTTTGGGTGCCAGCAGTCCACAGCACTAAATCTGTATCTATCGTGTGGGTTTGTTTTTGCTGGGTTAACGTGATGTGGTTGGATGCGATCGCCTCAATGCCAGTTTCTAGCTCAACCTGTATCCCTCTCTGCCGTAAGGCTTTGTAAGCGGCTGCTCGACTAGCACCTGAAAAAGTTTTGAGGATGCGATCGCCCCGCTCAATCAGCCGCACTTGACCTCTACTCGTGAGGCGATCGGCTAGTTTACAAGCAAGTTCTACCCCGTTTGGTCCACCGCCGATGACAGCGACTCGAATTTGGTGTTGCCTGGACGCTTCTAGAAACCGCAATCTCTCTTTCAAATGCACAGCATCTGCCAAGGAGCGAAAGGGAGAAGCATGTTCTACAGCGCCAGGGATGCTACCTAAGCAAGTTTCTCCGCCTACCGCCAAAACTAGATAATCATAGGTGAGAGAGTCACCATTACAGAGATAAACATAACGAGCTGTTAAATCAATGCTAGAAACGGCTTCCTGGCAAAATTCAACCTTGTTATGCGCCAGCAGTTGTCGATAGGTCGGTGCAATTTCCCAAGCCTGTAGTTCACCTGTCACCAATTCATAAAGCAGCGGCGTAAATAGAAAATGATCTTTCGGTTCAACCAGAGTGATTTGATAGTTTTTTAACTGCGATCCTAGGGTGCGCTGCAAATATAAGGCTGTATAGAGTCCCCCAAATCCTCCTCCCAAAATACAAATTTGTACCGGACCTCGACCCGGACGTAAAACGGAAGGGGTTTCAGGTTGATCTGCAAGCCTATTTTTTTTGCAGTACATTATCTTTTCCACCAATAGGGTTAGCAGCGCTGACAGCCTGAGGGAGCAGAACGGATTACTCTTAGCTCTGTTGCAAAGGGCGATCGCTATTGCGAAGGTTGATTGATCGGTGATGATGCAATTTGATCTCCCATCACTTGCTTAAATTGTTGGGCTAGCTCGACCGAGCGTATTCTTCTAGCAGGTTGATTGAGGTGGTAATGGGTATCGGCAAAAAAGCTAGAGTCTGTTTTGAGATTGAAGGAAGTTGGATCGTGAAGCAGCGGTGCGATCGCCGCTAACTTAGTTGCTGTTTTCTGCACATTCTCAATCGTCTGTGGGTCATCACTGGCATAGAGCCAAGGTAGTCCCAAGACTAAAGTGGCTCCTTTGGCTTCTACTTCTTGGCGAAACTGCACAATTCGTTGGTAGGCGTAGTCGGAAATGGGAGCCTTAATTTTCATCTGCCACCACTTAGACTTGGTGCGCTGCTTCAATACCGTGGGGTCGCCATTCTGGGTAATAGGGTCGGAGTAGTAACCTGTCAGCTTGCCTTTCTCCACCACATCTAGAGAGGATTTGGTCAAAGCTCGCAAAGTTGGGGCTCCCACCATCAACGTGTCTTGAGCCAGTTGCTGAGTAGGAATCCTGCCTAGCCCAGGCTTGCCGATCGCGATGCCAAACTGCCCAGAGCGATCGCCAAAGCCATCCTCATCTAACAGCAGTAGATATTCAGGGATCAGCAGCACCACATCTCCGGGCCGAATCTTATCCTTGACGCTGGGGAGAATCACATCTAAACCAATTGGGCCATCCAAGCCCAAGTTCAGCACAGGTCTCCCTAACTCTTGCTGCATCACCCCAGCATCAACCGTGTAGTGTGCCCCAGAGCCACCTAAGATCAAGACTCGTTTGGATTCCTGAACTTGATCAGCTAGTGCCATCTTTTGCTCATACATGATGCGTAGCCAGCTCAGTTCACCGCCATAGCGGGCGTTGTAGATGTAGCCAGCCGTCCAGGCTAAACCTGCGATCGCAACCCAACTAGTGAGGTTCAGAAGTTTCCGCATTAGAACTCAAAGTAGATAAACTGCGAGGGAGTATTGGCAGCCAGTAGAACCGTCAAAGCGAGTAAGGCTCGTGAGACCCAAGGAGAAGTGAGCAAGTCATATTCAGACTCACGTTTTTGCCAAACCGCTATATGTTCAAGTAACAACACTAAAGTTGCGAGTCCCAGGGTTAAGGCCAAGACGGTGGCTTCATTACCGCTGAAAGAACTAAAAGCACTGCCAATGTTGGCAAAAGAGTACGCTCCTGGACTGACCAGAGTTTGTAACTTGGTGGCTAAACGATGCACATTGGTCTCCATGAAAAACAGACATCCCAAGATGACTGAGCCAAAGGTCAAGATCCAGGAAATGAACTGAGGCATGAACAACCGCTGACCGACAAAGCTGTAAAAAGGCCGCCCCGCATAGCGCAGGACTAACAGCAGTAGACCGTGATAAGCACCCCAAAGGATAAAGTTCCAGGCGGCACCGTGCCAAAATCCCGAGAGAGTAAAAGTCAGAAACAAAAAGAAAGGTGCCCACTGTTTCCTAGAACCCATCAGGGGTAGAAACACATAATCTCGGAACCAAGTGCTAAGAGTGACATGCCAGCGTCGCCAGAATTCGTTAATGCTTTGGGAGGTATAAGGAGCTAGGAAATTGGTAGTGAGCTTGACTCCTACAAACTTGGCCAGACCCAAGGCCATAAAGCTGTAGCCAGCGAAGTCAAAATAAATCCTTAAAGTAAAGAGATAAGCCGAAAACCAGACTAGCCAAGCATTACCTGTCTCTTCTAGGTCGATATAGGGAGAGATGTTATCGGCAAGGACAAATTTCATGAATAGGCCCAGGGAGAGCCAACGTAGACCTGCCTCAAAGTTATCCAGCGTGAATTTAAAGCGAAACGCTTCAATTTGGGGGAAGAAATCGGCTCGGCGTTCAATCGGACCTGCAACAACTTGGGGAAAGAAGGAGACAAAGTTGACATAATCAACGATTCCAATGGGGCGCTTCTTCTTGCTGGTAAAAGAGTCAACCACAAAGGCAACCATCTGAAAGGTATAGAAGGAGAGACCCGGTGGAATCGCTCCCATGCCTGGGATTCCACCTTGCGCCTGCCAACTAGTAGCAACCCCCGGTAATAGCAGCCCTAGGACATCCTCTACAAAGAAGTTGAGGTACTTGAAGTAAGCAAGGATGGCAATATCGATCGCGACTAAGCTAGTGGCAATCATCTTGGCTTCCCATCCTTGGCGACGCAGCATCAGCCGTACCAGGATGTAGTTAAAAATAAGTTCGCAGGCAAAGATGATAAAGCTAGAGCGCGAGGCATTGACAAACAGGAACAATGACATCGCCGCTAAGCCAACACTGTCAAAAGAACCTCGCCAGAGGTTGAAGTATTGGCCAATCCAGCGAACCGTGAAAAAAGGAATACTAAAGAGTAGTAATACCCACCAGAAGGAGAACTCTGAGAAGTTCAATTAACCCATCCTCCCCAAGCTGCAATTCATCCGTTCCAAACCTTGACCAAGCTTGATTCAGAGATTGATCAGTAGAATCTGAGAGAGCCTTAAAAATCCCGCTTGGTTTACATCAGCCACACATTTAGGCTCTCGAGTTGTCAACTAGCTACCACTAATGCGGTTCCACAAGCCACCCCAACCAGAAGCTTTCTCTGCCTTCTCTGCGGGAGCATTGAGGGCTGGCTCAGCTTTAGCGCCGCTCAGTGCGGCAGCAATGTCAAACTCTTGCACTAAGAAGTTTGCGGCCTTCTCAACCGTGGGGTAATCCCACAAGAGAGTAGAAGGAAGTTCTAGCTCAAGCCAGTCTTCTAGCTCTCCTACCAGAGTTACTGCATCAATAGAGTCGAGACCATAACGAGTAAGCGGCTCTTGCACCTTAATGTTTTTGGGATCAAGAGATAGCTGCTTGGCCAATTGGCTGACTAGCCACTGTTGAATCGCTTCAGTTGGAGAAGTCTCGATCGCCTGACTGCTGCCTGAATCAATTGGGCTCAAAACTTCGCTAGGCTTGTAGCTGGAGTTCTGAAGTTGCATTGGTTTGATCCCCTTGTACTTTTGATGTTGCTAACTGAAAAGGAACAATAGAGAAGAGTTTGTCTTCTTGGTAGAGCCGTAATAGCTCCTGAGCGATCGCTTCGTCGTTAATCCGAGAAGCAAGACTGTGAGCAGGGCGGAACTTCAGCGCCAAGCGTCTGAGACAAAGCGCTAGCCATTCTCCCTGGGCAAAAAAGGCACCTAAATGGTGGCGGTTGTGGAGCCACATATGGATGCAAGCTGCGGCTGCATGTAAAGTGCAGTACTGCTTAGCCAGGTCAAATAACTCTGGCGATTGGTCGTGCCCAAATTCAAAGGTGGAATGTTCTAGGCTGTGATCGAGGGCATTGAGTTCTTCGAGCAGCAGATGGGTGAAGCTCACGATTTGCTCTAATACCGCTGGATTGAGATCAGGATCTGCTTCCAGGGTTTGCAGTTGCGCTAGTGTTAGCTCCAAGCCTTGCAAGACATCATCCGCGCCACGGCTGAATAGCTCCAATTTGCGACCGTCAAAGGTGGGGACTGACTGCTCTAAGGAGAAGCAATCGGCTAGGCGAGCTTGCAGCGCTTCTAAGTTTTTACCGCGTTGGCGCGATCGCTGTTTTGCCAATTGGCGTAATTGCAGCAGCAGGGCATGTAAGTTCACGACCGTACTGCCGTCAAAGACGCTAATGATGGCGTTGTCTCTCACCACTTTTTGGAAGATACCCCAATCATGGGCATCCCGCATGTAGTAGCGTGCCCCCAGCACCACCGAAACATCCGCTACCATGCTCTCTAGCTGCGTCGTGACAAAGTATTTCACGACTGCTGACCAAACGCTAAACTGCTCAGGCACCACATGGAACCCTCTAGCGGCACCGATAGTGGCGCAATCGCAGATCAAAATATCTAGAAAAGCATCCACCAGAGTTCGCCGAGGCTGCGGCATGTCAAAAACTGTTTTGCCATACAGCTGGCGGTTCAGAGCGAAGTTGAGTGTGGTTCTCAACGCAGTATCTGCGGCTCCTTGGGAGAAAGCGGCGCAGAGAGCCCGAGTCACCTGAAATCCTTTCAATGCCCACTCTAGGCCCGCTCCTTCGGCCCCGATGAGGCTGGATTCTGGGATAAAGCAGTCCTTGAAACCAATACCGCTCATGTCAGAACCACGAATGCCGTGGGTCAGGAGCTTGGGCAGGTTGTAGTAGGAGTTGGGATCGAGTTGTTTTTTCTCCACCATGAAGAGCGATAAGCTCCGGGCTCCCCCTGACTCATCGGTTTTAGCCAAGACAAAGGAGACACCAGAGATAGTCGCTCGGTTAATCGGCCACTTTTCTCCATTCAGGAGATAGCCGCCTGGAACCTTGGTGGCTTGCACATCACTCCCTACCAAGTCGCTGCCATGCGCTCGTTCTGAGTAAGCGAGGCACATCGCGCCATTGTGGTCTTTGATAAAGCTAGCTAACCGTTGCTTTTGTTCCTCAGTGCCTGCCATCCAAACCAGATAAGACCAGAACAAGGTAGTGAAGCTAATGGAGGTCGTGAGATCCCGTCGAGACATGACGCGAACGAACGCGACAAACTCCTCAAAAGAGGTGAACTCGCCGCTGCATTCGGTTGGGATGTAGTAATGATTGAGTTTCCAGTTGTAGAGCCAGTTGAGCAGAGCTTCAGGAAATTCTTCTTGCTCGTCTAGCGCTACAACCTGTTGAAAAGACATCACGCTATCTGGATTGCCAGGATCTCCGAGATCTCGTTCCAGGGCTTCCGCGACCCAGTATTGTTTGAGTGAATGCATGACATTCTCCTTGGAGCGATCGCAATGTGAGCAGAGGCTACAATAGAGCCGTAGCCAGGGTTTAGTGAGTGGTTTGAATGCGCTGAAGGAGAGAGTTGACATCTCCTTGCAAATGGCGGAAGTTAGACCGAATTTGGGGATTCTCGCTCCAGTCTGCTAAGACTTCTAGTTCTCCAGCCAAGAAGCTAGACCGACAAGCTTGGCGCTGAATCTTGCCACTGGAAGTTTTGAGGATATTGCCTGGTTTAACGAGGACAACCACATAAACTTGCAGCTCATGTTGCTCAGCGATCGCCTGTCGAATCTCACTGATCACCTCATCGACATCTAGGTTTTGAGCTTGCCGCTCGACTTCTTGCACCACCACGAGTCGTTCTTCTCCCTCAAGCTCGACAGAGAAGGCTGCACCATAGTCAGGGCGCAGAGCTGGGCTCACTTCCTGCACTGTCCACTCAATGTCTTGGGGATAGTGATTCGTGCCTCGGATGATGATCAGGTCTTTGATCCGACCTGTGATAAATAACTCCCCATCTTGCATGAACCCTAAGTCGCCGGTGCGGAGGAAGGGGCCTTCTCCAGTATCCTGCAAGTAAGCTTGGAAGGTCGTTTTGGTTTCTTCGGGACGTTGCCAGTAGCCTTGAGCGACACCGGGATCTGCTACCCAGATTTCGCCGACTTCGTCTGCTGCACAACGAGTTAGGGTTGGGGAGTTGGCGATCGCCACTTGAGTCTCACAGACTAAACGCCCACAACTGGCGATCGTCCGGACCCCTTCTGTTTGGGTCGGCGGTGCCAGCACGATGCGATTTTTCTCGATCGCGGCAGCCTCAACCGTACAGATGACAGGCGAAGTGCGGACGGGGCTGGTAGAGACAAGCAAAGTGGCTTCGGCTAGTCCGTAAGCGGGCGCAAACGCATGCCACTGAAAACCGCAAGGAGAAAATGTTTCATAAAAGCTTTCCATGACCCTCGGGTTAATCGGTTCGGCAGCGTTGCCTGCTCCTTGCCAACTGCTGAGGTCTAGCGTTTCTAGTTGAGCGGGAGTGACTCGCCGGACACATTGGTCGTAGGCAAAGTTGGGGCCTTGGCTATGGGTGGCTCTATAACGTGAGATAGCTTGCAACCATCGGACGGGCTGTTTAATAAAGGCAAACGGCGACATCACATAACAAGGCGTGCCGTTGTAGAGCGGCTGAGTTAACCCTTCCACCAAACCGTAATCATGGAAGTAAGGCATCCAAGTGACGGTCACACTCTCCGGGGTATATCCACAAGCTCTTTGCAGATATGCGGAGTGAAACATGAGATTCTTGTGGCTGATCATCACCCCTTTGGGTGTAGAAGTCGAGCCAGAAGTATATTGCAGATAAGCCAACGTGTTGCTGTTCACGTTGGGGTCTTGCCACTGCTCTGCTAAGGTGAGATCTACCTGCTCGGTGTCGATCCACCGCATACTTTGAAACTCAGGAAATTCCAATCCTGCATTGGCCAAGATATCGAAGATACGACTGGTGGTTAGCACCACCGAAGCTTGAGCATCTTTGACGATCGCTCGTAACCGAGGTAGCGTTCGCTTCAGACGACTGCCATCTGGAGGCGGTACCGGGATGGCAATTATGCCTGCGTAGAGACACCCACAAAAAGCTGCGATCACGTCTAAGCCTTGAGGATAGAGCAGTAAAGCTCGTTCTCCCTGAGCTTGGTGCTGTTGTAGTAATGCTCCGATCGCACGGGCTTGACGATCCAGTTCGGCATAGGTAAGGGTAGGTCCTGCCGTTTTGCCATCAACCAAAAATGTGTAAGCGTGGCCTTCGGGCTGCTGCTGCGATCGCCAACGCAATAACTCGATTAGTGTAGAAAACTCAACGATGGGTTGAGAAAGACATTGGGTCATCTCTAGACTCCGCAAGGATAGAAACCAACTCTAGGGAGTTCCTCGGTTACGCTCTGGCCAAAGTTGGAATTTTAAGCTTTTTATTATGTGAATTTACTTAAGCCTTACAGTGAACAAGACCTAAGTTGCTTCTCTAAGTAGATACTGAACTTACGTGCAGATACTGGCATACCAAAACTAGCGATCGCCAGTCTTTTAGATTAGATTTATCAAAAAAAAATTTTTTCATACTCCTAAAGAGTGAGATATTGCCTCAGTGAGTCCCCCAAAATGCTGGTTTTGGGGCAATCTGAGTTCAACTAGAAATCAAATTTTGCTTGAAAGAAATATAAAGTTTCTGTATAGTTACCGATTTTGTGGTCGGAAGTACAGTTAACTCTGCTAAATACATGCTCAGAGTAGATAACGAATCCTCGGTAATTACGTAAACATTTCTTAATCAAACAGTGCCGATCGCCTGAGATGGGTATCTTCTCAGCCTGGCGATCGCCCACTTGAGCCTAGAATTGCTTAGGAAAAGGCCTACTCTAGCTAGTAATACGGCTTTTAGTAGCTAATCAGCTCACCTGGCTGGGGCTAAATCTCTATTTAATTTTCAAGTTGCAGTAAAAGTACTTAGATTTTTGGCTGAACCATGAAGCCTGTCTGAAGCGCGCCTTTCCGGCTGTTGTCACTACAACAAAATTGCACTTCCAGCCAGCAATTAAACAAGTACTTAGCACAGCAACCGTAAATTCACTAGGTTCTCTATCCATCGATAAAGAGCAAGGAAAGAGATGTTGAGCAGCAAAGCAGCCTAAGTGATTCCAGTCCTGCCTTTCCGGTCAAGGTGCAGTTTTAACGAACCTCAAGCTTGCTAACTGAGATTAGCTATGTCTACCAGCGATAGATACCCCAGTGTGATCAGCTCTATTTCGCAAAACATGAGTTTTCTGATTTACCAGCAAACCGAACCCTAACGCTAAGGCCCCCTTAGGTAAGGCAACCATGAAAATCCTGCGCTTTAATCTCCCACTCACCATCATTTTTATCGGTATTTTATTTTCTTTATGCCTGCAAGCTCTGGTACCCAACGATGTCTTTTACAGCGGGGATGGTGGACTCAAAGCTTTATTGGCACAGCAGTTTAGCGCTGGAAAGCTCCACTTTGATCTCCGCTTACCAGCAAATAATTGGATACAGAACCTTTGGGATGGTGGACTGTATCCTTTTCGGCCTCCTTTTGTCTACAACGTAGAAAGCCGTTACTTTATTACATTTCCTTTCACATTTCCTCTGATTACTGCGCCTTTTCACGCTTTGTTTGGGTTTAGAGGTCTTTACGTCATTCCTCTGCTGGCCACCTGGGCTTTATGGTTGAGCTTTTATTCAGCTTGTCGGCGACTGAAACTGGGTAGAACAATTACGGCGATCGCTCTAGTGCTTCTGATTTTTGCTGCACCACTTTCTTTATATAGCGGCATGTACTGGGAACATACTTTAGCAGTTGCCTTAGCCTTTCAGGGTTTGGCTATAGCATTAGTTCCACCTGCTCAAGGTCTCTCTACTAGAGATGCAATTGTTAGCGGTAGTCTAATTGGTTTATCTGTATGGTTTCGGCCTGAATTTTTGTGTTTGGTTGGCATCATATTTTTTTGGTTATGTGCAACTCAGATCAAAGCGCTACAAGATCTTAAAATCATCTCAGACAAAGCTGCTGCTTTTGCCGTAAGCATGCTTTTAATGACGGCATTGTTTTTCAGCCTTAACTTGCTTATCTACCAACATCCCTTAGGAATCCATTCGGTTCAAATTGTCGAAGAGTTCTCGCTAAAAGAACGGCTAGTAGAGGCATTCAGTAATTTCAAACAACTACTATTTAGCCTGTCCTATTACTTCCCAATTGTTTTCTTTTCATTAATCTACGTCTGCTTAGCCTTAGTCAGCGGTAAATTAAAACTGACTGGCAAAATGCAGGTAATTTTGATAGTTAGTACTTTGTTTGTCTTGGCAGTGCCTCTGATCGTGCCCGCAGGCGCAGGTGGCAAACAATGGGGGCCGCGTTTTTTATTAATCACGGTGCCACTCGTTTCTTTACTAGCAGCAATGCAGCTCAAGCTACTTTTACAAACTTATCAACGCAACCTACAGTTGGCATTATTAGGATTATTTGCTGTATTTTTGACCACTGGTCTGTATATCAACAGTTATTTGGGAGCCGTTGATTTAGCTCGTAATTACCAAGTAATTTTGCCCGCGGTTAAGGGGTTGCGATCGCAACCTGATCCAATAATTGCTATGTCTCATGAGTATGTCGCTCAAGCCCTAGCTCCATCTTTACCCGATAAAACATTTTTCTTGACTGAAGATAGCCAAGCAGTGAAGCATCTGGGTGGAACGCTATTAACTCAGGGATATAAAAAGTTTTTGTATGTTTGCTACCCCCATCGCGACTGCAATACTCCTCAAACTAGCCCAGATAATTTAAAGTTTTCGCAAGCAAATCAGCGATTTACGCTACAGTTCTCGGATTTGGGTAAGTTGGGTAAGTATCCCATCTATGAAGTGTCGATCATGCAGAGTTCTAGCGACGCAGACGCTCCATCTAACCAAGTTTGAAATGAGGCATAGATAGCCCAAGCTTATGTATAAGCACTTTAAAGTTCTTGGATTTAAGTTTGTTGTTTCCCTAGAAACTCTGCTGATCCTGGCGATCGCGATTGGTGTTTTGCTCCGCTTGATTAACTTAGATAACCGCGAGTTTTGGTACGACGAAGTCTTGTCACTGCTTTTGTCAACCGGGCAAAAAACTGCTTATCGTGGGCCCAAGGATTTACCTGTTGTCTTAGCCCAATACACTCCTTTACTGGACTTACCACCAGAAGCTACAGTCAAGGATGTTGTGAAAACAGTGGTCAACCTCCTGAAAGGTCTTGCAGGCGGAGAGCCCCATCCCCCCCTCTTTTTCCTGGCGCAACATCTGTGGCTACGTTTGTTTGGTAATGGAGTGGCAGCAGTGCGAAGCTTGGGGGCCTTACTCAGCGTGGGAGCGATCGCCAGTTCCTATGGTTTAGGACGAGTGCTGTTAGGCCATCGTGGTGGCTTGCTCCTGGCGGCACTCCTAGCGACTAATCCTTTTTATCTCTTCCACTCCCTTAACGTGCGGATGTATGGTCCGCTAGTGCTTTGGGCCGTGCTAAGTGCCTGGGCTCTGCTAGAAATCATTGGTTTCAAGCAGCAGAAAGCCAACGATGTTCAACAAAAAGGCCAAAAGACCCAAGAAATTCTTTGGAGCCTCATCTTCATTGGTTCTGTAACGGCTGGACTGATGACGTTTTACCTTTTTGCCTACTGGGTAGTAGCTCTGGCGGTCGTGGTGCTCTATTTAGACTGGCGGCGATGGTGGCATCATGGGCTGCGCTTTGGAGCAAGTGTGTTGTTGACTGTTCCTTGGGTGCTGTGGGGGACTAAACAACAACTCCGGAATGCAGACTTAGGGCGCTTTGATGCTCCAGCGGGCTTTTTAGGAGCTACGATCGCCCATTTAGGAGATGTTGTTAATACCCTAGGCACGCATCTGCTCTTGGGAGACTGGGTGACTAGCCTGCCACAAACCATCATCACAACTGCGGGTGTAGCCGTGATCGGGCTACTGTTGGTCGCAGTGCCCAGGCTCTGGAAGCAGAGTGAACGGCGAACCTTGGGAGTCGCTTTGATTTTAGGAATTTTCCCCTTACTGCTAGCCCTGGGTTTGGACGTTGTCACAGGTAAGTTTACTTTGGGGTTTGGTTGGGGAAGGAGTATGATTGTCATCCTGCCCGGATGTTTACTGTTGCTCGCAGTGGGCTTGGAACAGGCATTTGTGAGCTGGCGTCAATCGGTAGCTGCGGCTGTTTTGCTGTTGTATATCGGCATTAATGTTGGCGACTTTACCCTCAGACCGCGCTCGATGTTTCATGAGTTATCAGAGATCATCACCACTACATCCCAGGCAGGGGCTAGCAATCCGACATCTACTTTAATTGTGATGAACTCTCAAGCCTGGGGGCATGTGATGCGTTTGGCATACTACATTCCTCCTGAAGCACCTGTGACGCTATTAGCGAGAGAGAGCGGTGATTTAGCACCATCCCTAGAAAAGGTTCTGGAGGGACAAAGTGTTTCTGAAAAAAGCTGTAAGGAATTCTCAGCATCTAACTGTTTGGCTTCAACTCCAACTGCATACGATCGCGTGCTCTGGTTAGAGAGTGCGAAACCCGTGTGGTCTCCTAGCACCACCGAAGCTGAAAAACAGCAAGTGCAACAGGTGCTGGATCAGCACTACAACCCAGTCCAAACTCAGCGTTTAACTGGCACGATGCTTTTGGATGATTTGACCGTCCGTCTTTATACCCGTTCTCCTGCAACCTGAGGCTTCTTAGATGAGTACTGATCCATCCCGTCCCCTTTTAGCTCCACCTTCTGGCTCCTTAACAATTAGTGAACCCAAGGTTGATCCTGCCCTCCAACTGGATGCTCCTGAAGCATCTCCTTCTTCTAGCGTTTATTTATCCCTGGTGATTCCCACTTTCAATGAGAGTGAGAACATTGAAGCCATGATTGAGCTGCTGAGCAAGCTGCTGGATCAGGCGCTTCCAGGTAACTATGAATTGATTGTGGTGGATGACGATAGCCCAGACTATACCTGGAAAATTGCGCAGGAGATGGTGAGTCAATATCCGCAACTCCGAGTCATGCGACGGCAGCAGGAACGGGGACTCTCCACTGCTGTGATTCGGGGCTGGCAAGTGGCTAGAGGAGAAGTGCTTGGGGTCATCGATGGCGATCTCCAGCATCCCCCAGAAGTTTTGTTGCAGTTGGTCGCCGAGACGCAGCAGGGGGCAGATTTGGCCACAGCAAGCCGCCATGTCGAAGGAGGTGGCGTGAGTAGCTGGAGTGTGGTGCGGCGGTTTCTATCGCGTGGCGCTCAATTAATTGGATTGATCATTTTACCGGGGGTGATTGGTCGAGTTTCAGACCCGATGAGCGGCTACTTCTTGGTGCGACGGAGCGCGATCGCCGGAAAAACGCTGAGTCCTGTAGGCTACAAAATTTTGATTGAAGTGTTGGGCCGAGGCAACATTGGCCGAGTTGCCGAAGTCGGTTATGTGTTTCAGGAACGCCAAAGCGGCGAGAGCAAGGTGACTTGGAAGCAGTATGTCGAATATCTCCGTCATCTAGTTCGTTTACGTTTAGCCTTGTCTCCCTTTGGTCGCTTTATCCGCTTTGGCTTTGTGGGGCTAACAGGCTTGTTTGTGGATATGTCGGTGTTCTATTTGCTGCGGGAAGGTTTACAACTAGGACTAACCAGAAGCAACATCATTTCCGTGGAGTTGGCAATTCTTAATAACTTTCTCTGGAATGATGCCTGGACCTTTAGCGATATTTCTAGTCGGCAACAAGGATGGCGGCAACGTGCCAAGCGCTTGCTGAAGTTTAATGTGATTTGCTTGATGGGTTTGATCCTCAATACTCTTATTGTCAACTTTTTGTTCAATGCCTTGGGCATGAACCAGTACGTTGCCAAACTGATCGCGATCGCAGTAGTGCTGTTCTGGAACTTCTGGATTAACCTGAAATTGAGCTGGCGGGTCACCGAAGTTAAATAGAAGTTAAATAAGAGATAGGCAGCGGCAGCAAAAGCGTCTTGCAAACAGGCGCTCAACCTAAATTTGTGAGAGACTGATCGACTTGAAGGAGAGCACGCAGACGAGTTGCTGAAATTGGGTGTGGCAATTCATAATCTGGGTGACTGACCTTTGATTCTGGAAAGCGCTTGCTTTGGGTGCTAGCACTTGAAAACTTTGCTTCACAGCCGCTGGCTGCATCTCCTACTGCTGTTGTTTTGGCTAGTGATTGGTCTAGGGCTGCGTTTCCTCTGCCTTGACTTGAAATCAGTTTGGACTGATGAATTTGCCACTTTGGTCTTTAGCTTAGGGCACAGTTTCAGGACAGTTCCTCTGAATCAAGCGATCGCCCTAGACACGCTCCTGCAACCTCTACAGCTAGAACCACAAACAGGAGTCGCTGCGGTACTGGAGCATTTGATGCAGGAGAGTACCCATCCTCCGCTCTATTTTGTGCTGGCTCATTGGTGGCTGCAATGGTTTCCGTCCCAGGAAGGTTTGGTGTCTATTTGGGCGGCGCGATCGCTACCTGCTATCTTGGGAGCGCTCTCGATCCCCGCGATGTTCGGCTTAGGCTGGCTCGCTTTTGGGTCTCGCTTAGTTGGGCATCTAGCAGCCGCTGTTATGGCTGTTTCTCCTTATGGCATCTACCTGGCTCAAGAAGCGCGTCACTATACCTTAGCTGTGTTGTGGGTGATCGCTTCACTCAGTTGCTTGGTTGCCGCTGTGCGATCGCTACGGGCGCATAAACCTTTACCCGTCCCAAGTGGGCTGGGTTGGGTTGCAGTCAATGCCCTAGGGATGGCCACCCATCACTTCTTTGTTCTAACTTTATTAGCCGAGGCTCTGATATTACTAGGGTTTTGGCTTTTGGCTGCTTGGGCAAGCCTCTTCAAAAAGCATGAGCAGACGTTTCAGTGGCCAACGCTCAAGCTTTGGGGACGAATTTATACGGTGGCCGCTGGCACCATAGCTGGCATCGTAGTTTGGCTGCCCACTTGGCAAGCTGTTTATGGCAACCAGCTGACTGATTGGATCTATAGCGGTAGTCGGGCTGGACTCGGTTGGTTCGATCCACTGCTACAGGCTTTGGTGGGATGGATCACCATGTTGGTCTTTTTACCCATTCAAGCACCGAATCCCGTGGCGGTGATTGTTTCTGGCCTGGGTATGCTGCTCTTTTTGGTCTGGTCAGTGCCCTTAATTTATCGAGGATTAAGGCAGCAGTGGCAGCACTTCCAGAGTCGCTTAGCGCTGCAAGTATTGGGTGGCTTTGTTCTGAGTGCGATTGCCCTCTTTTTTGCGATCGCTTACGGGTTAGAAACCGAGATTAACAGCGCCTTTCGTTTCAACTTTGTTTATTTTCCCGCTGTCATTGCCTTGTTGGGAGCCAGCCTCGCCGCTTTTTGGTCTGGGTCTGTCGGGTCTCAACCGAGGGCATCTACAGCAAGAATAGTGGGTGGTTTCTGGAAATGGTGGCAACCCAACGGTAAAACGGTGGTGCTCGTTATTTGGCTGGTTGGTCTGCTGAGTGGCCTAACCGTTGCGACAGGATGGGGTTATCAGAAAACGCATCGGCCTGATGTAGTGGTGCAGCATCTCCAGCAGGCAGCTCAATCTCCTACCTTGATTGCGATCGCCCATGCGACTCACGGACAAACAGGCAGGCTGATGGGTCTGGCTTGGGAACTAAAACACCAGCAGACCGCAGGGGCATTAGCCAATCCGCTCTTTTTGCTGGCCCACCAAGATCAAAATCCGTTATCTAGTGCGATCGCACTTCAGCAAGCTTTAAGCCAATTGCCTCGACCGCTGGATCTATGGTTGCTGAACTTCCCTAATCCAGACGAGACACAGAGTTTAGCTTCCCTACTGGCGGCAGAGCGCTGTGTGGACGATCCGCAGCACAAACATCGCACTGATGGCTACCGATATCGTTTGTACCGTTGTTAAACAATTGGGATCACTTGGTAAACTGCACCTGATAGGCCATTAGCTCTAACCCAGACACAGAAAGGTTGATCGCTTCACAAGCCCAAGTGCTGGCTTGCAACTGCTGAAACGCCGACTCCGTAAGTAAAATCTCATTAGTTCGGGCCAGGTCTTCCCCTAGCTTGGAAGCTAAGTTCATCTCGTTGCCGTACAGATCTGCTCCTGCTACCAGCAACACTTCCCCGTAGCCAATGCCAATGCTAGCGTACAAATCCATTGCATCTGGTAGGCCAGAATTGACAGCCGCTAGGCTTTTTAGGATATCCACCGCAGCGCTCACCGCAGCATCAACAGTCGGAAAAATCGCAAATAAGTTATCAGCTTCTTGTTTGATTACAGTTCCTCGGTCCTGTTCGACGAGAGGCGTTGCGATCGCACCCAAGCGATGGATCATGGCTAGGAAGTGCGTAATGCCATACCGAATTGTGAGTCGAGAAAAGCCCGACATATCCAGCACCAAAATTGCGTGAGTTTCGGCAAAAATGGTGTGAATTTGAGCGTCAATCTCAGCTGCCTTTTCGGGGTACTCGTTGCGAACTTGAAGTAGGCGGTGCAATTCAGCTTTGGTGTTTTGAGGGTGCATAGAGTCAGGAGAGATATAGCGATCGCGACTACTTTAGCAACCCTCGCATCCTGCCTAAGACTTTCCGGAAACTAATGGCTGTAAACGTTGCACAATCTGTGTCGCCTGCATCACACCTTCCATGCGATCGATCGGTTGCCCACCCTTAAATAAGACCAGTGTGGGCAGTGCATGAATTTGGTATTGCGAAGCTAATTCGGGGTAGGTTTCGGTGTTGATTTTTACGACGCGCAGTTGCTCCTTCATCTGAGCATTCACTTGCTCTAGAATCGGACCCATGACTTGGCAAGGACCACACCAAGGCGCATAGAAATCTACGAGTGTGGGTAACTCAGAACCAGATAACAATTCTTGAAAATTACTGAACTGTTTTTTGGTAGCCATAATACACAACCCAGTTGCTGATCATTGCTTTGATCCTAGTGCAAATCTTTTGTGGCTCATCTGTCCTCGGTTAAGGAGTATCTCAGCTAAGGGGCGGTACACAGGTAATGAATCATTACCAAATTTAGGACTACTCGTTAAGCAACGGAGTGGGGACGTAAATGGCCTAAGATGATTGAGCAATTGGCCACTGAGTTTGAAAAGAGGAATTAGGTATGGAGGCGTTGCAAGAGACTGCATCGAAACGATTGCCAGGACAAGTCGCGATCGTCACTGGAGCATCTAGAGGCATTGGTCGCTCTATTGCGTTGGCGCTTGCGGCTGAAGGAGCCAATGTTGTAGTCAACTACGCCAGTTCTAGTACTGCGGCAGACCAAGTTGTAGCTGATATTACTGCGATGGGCAGTAACGCGATTGCGCTACAAGCCGATGTCTCCAAAGCGGATCAGGTCGATGCCTTGTTCAGCGCTGTGATGGAAAAGTGGGGCCGCATTGATGTTCTGGTCAACAATGCTGGGATTACGCGCGATACCTTACTGTTGCGGATGAAGCCAGAGAACTGGCAATCTGTGATTGATCTCAACCTGACTGGTGTGTTTCTGTGCACCAGAGCGGCCAGCAAAATTATGCTGAAGCAACGCTCTGGCCGCATTGTCAATATCACGTCTGTGGCAGGACAAATGGGCAATCCAGGCCAAGCAAACTACAGTGCAGCTAAAGCTGGGGTGATTGGTTTTACCAAGACTGTCGCCAAGGAATTAGCGAGCCGGGGGGTAACAGTTAATGCTGTGGCTCCTGGTTTCATTGCCACCGATATGACCAGTGGCTTGAACAACACAGACGAAATTCTGAAGTTTATTCCCTTAGGCCGCTACGGACAGCCAGAAGAAGTCGCTGGCTTGGTGAAGTTTCTAGCCGCTGACCCCGCCGCCGCTTACATCACCGGACAAGTGATGAATGTCGATGGCGGCATGGTAATGGCTTAAGGGTCTCGGGAAGGAAATTATTGTAGGGGCAATCTCTTGTGGTTGCCCTCCACTATCGGCTATTGGCTCACTATTAGCTCAGAGCGACTTATCAACATCTGCACCTACATGAAGGCAATATCGCAGTTACTTGATAAATCCTGAAGCGGACTCTAGAAAAAATTAGTCTCAGCAAGCTAGAACTGTAGAACAAGACCATGATGGTTTAAGGCGCAAATTTCCTAATTGGGACACTGCTGAGGCAAAGCAATGAGGAATGACGACAGAAAGGCGATCGCCCGTGAACTCAGAAACCATACTCTGATTCTGGGCGGCTTCATTATCTGTATTTGGTTGCTAGAAATTGTTGATTCGTTTGTTTTAGGCAATGCGCTTAACGTCTTTGGCATTCGCCCTCGAAGTATTAGTGGCCTGCGTGGCATCCTATTTGCGCCGTTTCTACATGGCGGCTTAGGACATTTAATGGCCAATACCATCCCTTTTCTAGTGTTGGGATGGTTCGTGATGCTCCGAGAAGTCAGCGACTTCTTCATCGTTAGTCTGATTACAATTCTGGCAAGTGGCTTAGGCGTGTGGTTGTTTGGCTCCCCTAACTCAATTCATATCGGTGCCAGCGGTTTAATTTTTGGCTACTTTGGCTTTTTATTATTACGGGGCTACTTTGAAAGAAGCGCGGTAGGGATCGCCTTTTCACTTCTAGTGGGCACTCTCTACGGCAGCTTGATCTGGGGAGTCCTGCCCGTGAGTAATGGCATTTCGTGGGAGGGCCATTTATTTGGTTTCCTCGGCGGAGTCTTAGCAGCTCGTCTTCTAGCGCGACGCAAAAAACCTATCTAATAAAAAGGGTGAGCCAGGTATTAGACTCACCCTTTTTACTATTAGCTAAACTGTCCTAGCTGCAATGCAGCCTTCACGAGGCGCTGAGTTAGATGCGAGGATTGGAGCGATCGATAATTCCACGACCTTGGTCGTCAATATCGAGTTCTTCGCGGCGAATTTGCTCTTCCGCCTGCACGGTATCGCGCTCTACTTCTTTGCGGATCTTGACTTCTTCCCGCAGCACTGCTTCCTTATGGATGTCAGCTTGCTCTTCGTAGATCTCGACTCGAGCCACTTCTCCTTCGCGGAAATCAGCTTCTCCAGCGGGAACAGCAGTTCCTGCATTTGTGGGAGTCGTGCGTTCTACAACGATCCGCTCTTTCTCAACTGGAACTTGAACTCGGGTAGTTTCGGTTTCTACACGCTTGCCAACATTAACTTCCCCAGTTTTGACGCGGGTCTTGTCAGCAATCAGTCTTTCTTCGTACAGATTCACTTGCTGAGTATTTTGGGCAGACAGATTCCGGTCAGTTAGATTGCTGCCAGAAATGTCGCGATCGCCACTGTCAGAGCCTTTCACTTTACTTTCAACTTTGTCCCACGCATCACGAGCAGCATGCTTGGCTTTATCCCAACCTAAGCCTGCATTACCCTGACGGGTTTCATAGTGGTTCCGTAAGTCTGGCTCAATCTCGTCAAACTTTCTCCCGGTGTTGGCATGCAGACCATATCCCTCATACCCAGTCTGGTAGGCTGGCTTATAATCGTCATACGTGTGGCCTGGTTCCACATAAGGCCGAGAGTTGTAATTATTGCGCCAGTAGTCGTCTTCTACAGTAGGGTCAACGGATTCAGCTGCACTCTTACCAACTAAACCCCCAGCGACTGCTCCAACTGCACTACCAATGACTGCACCTACTGGGCCGCCAATCACACCGCCCACAACTGCACCTACTGTCCCAATTCCAGCGGCACCAATGCCAGTGCCTACGGGGTGAGCACCAGGTTGACCAGAGAGCGGATCACGATTCGCATCGGGCTCATGGGTGTCGTTTTTTTGATTCAAATCATGGTTTTTATTTTTGTCTAAATCAGCCATATTTTTCCTCCTGTTTTCTTATGGTTGGCAAACAACAGACCTAAATTCTGTTTTACTGCCACCTTCCCAGCCTAGGCGGTGGTTTTGGCAGGGCTTTATACCTCAAGTAAGACTTAGGGGATTTTGATAAATTTTTATGGCTTAAGTCAGATCTAAATCCACTCGATGTAACCCGATCGAGCCAGAAAATCTCCAGCTATAGGTACTTTTCAGCAGAGTGATTTGAGAAGGGAATAGATAAAGAAACTTTACGATTTTTAATCTTGAGAGTTTGGATAGCTTTGACGACAGCAACATCAGAATTTCATAGCCTCAAGCAAATTTATAACTTAGGCTTTTTATCCCTGAAGTAGCCTCAATTCTGTAGAGTAATAAGAGGCGATCGCCAGCTTATTCTGTAGTTAAACGTTTATTAATTCTTTGTTAATCATGGGTCTAAAAGTTCTTGAACATTTTGATGGCAGCTTTGAGCTAGAGCCAGCTGCTCAAGAGAGTTTATTTAACCTATTGCAAAGTGAAGCTTTTTTGCAGCAAGTTTCGCAACAGTCGCAGTGCCAGCAAGTAGAATTTACGAAATTATTATTTCAACCTGTGCCTTATAGCACTTCAACTCCTAAAGGAATGCCCCACGAATTTGAAAAGTATCATGGGTCTAATAACTATGTGATTGTCAATGTGCCTCCTAATTTTATGTTTAACGCTAAAATTTTTCGGCCTAGCCGCTTATGTGCGGTTTATCACAAACTTGGATAAAACTATCTCCTTGAGCAGAGTATGACTTCCACAACTAATATCCCTGTTCTCGCTGACCTAGAATATATTGCTTACATCGATGATGCGGGTCAAGTGAATGACCAGTATCAAGGCAGAGTAGGCGTCTATGCCATTTTTGACCAAGCGAAAATCCTACAGTTTATTGGTTATTCTCGCGATATTTATCTCAGTCTTCAGCAACATTTAGTTCGTCGTTCGCAATCGTGTTACTGGTTCAAAGTTCAGACGAGCGATCGCCCTAATCGTACCGTTCTAGAAGCCATCCGAGATGCCTGGATTGCAGAAAATGGTACTACGCCTATTGGTAATGCTGAGGAGCAAAATCTTTGGAATCAGCCAATTGATGCCAAGCTAACTATGACCGAGGAAGAACAGACTGATTACCGTGAAGCTGATGAAATAACTCAAGTAAAGTTACTTAAGCGTGTAGCCAGACGCGTCGAAGAACAAGTCTTAGCAGAATTACAAACCAGAGGTGTGCAAATGCAGATCCGCTTTAACCCTAAATTAAAAGAGACAGGTTTGTTAGATCTCAAATAATTAGATCCGAATTTTCAAAAAAGCTAAAGGTGTAGCGATCGCCCCTCATCAGGAAAATCCCAAAAAAAGGAGCCTAGTTTATTTAGGCTCCTTTTTAATTGAGACAAATTAAATAGCAGTCATACTGCTTACTTGATGCTTGCCTTAGCACCTGCTTCTTCAAGTTGCTTCTTCACATCTTCAGCATCAGCCTTAGCCACGTTTTCTTTAACGGGCTTAGGTGCAGCTTCAACGAGGTCTTTCGCTTCTTTCAAGCCTAAGCCTGTCAGAGAGCGGACCACTTTCAGAACCGCAATCTTCTTGTCAGCAGGAACTTCTTCAAGACTGACAGTGAACTCGGTTTGCTCTTCTACTTCTTCCGCAGCAGCAGCGCCAGGGCCAGCCATCATCATCATGCCACCAGCGGGAGCAGCAGCGCTAACACCGAAAGCTTCCTCGATTTGCTTCACCAAGTCAGCTGCTTCTAACAAGGTCAGAGACTTTAGTTGTTCCAGAATTTGGTCAGTTGTAGCAGACATGAGTTAACTCCTAGAAATTTTTTGCGTAAACCGTTGGGCTAGGAAAGTTAGAACTTGGTAAACATCCAAAATCTAAAATCCAGAAACAAAAAGCATTAAGCAGCTTGTTGGTCGTCTTTCTCAGACACAGCCTTGATGGCACGAGCCAGAGAGCCAGGAACTTCGTTGATCCCGACAGCCAGCTTGGTAGCGACACCATTGATTGCCCCAGCAATCTGAGCAATAAGCTGTTCTTTAGACGGTAAGTCACCGATCGCTTTGACATCCTCAGCACTGAGGACACGACCTTCCATCACACCGCCGCGAAGCTCAGTCTTCTTCGTGGCTTTTTGGAAATCTTGGTAGGCCTTGATGGCACCGCCAATGTCGTCCTTCACTAGCAAGAAGGCAGAAGACTGAGATGCAAGTTCAGTCATCGGTTGCCAGGTTTCATCCCCGTCAACCGCAATCCGCATCAGCGTATTCTTAGTTACTGTGCATGTCGCGCCTTTTGGACGTAAACGTCGCCGTAGATCAGTAATCTCAGCAACACTCAGGCCCTTATAGTCGATCACGAACGCAAGTTGGGCCTCGCTCAACTGTTGTTTGAGTTCCGCCACGATTGCCTTCTTATCTTCTAGCGTTCTACCCATACTTGATATCACCTCCTTAAAAAAACGCAGAATGCCAAACTTTAACCCGTCCCCTCATCAAGACAAACGTAAGCCAGAAAAAAACCCGGACGTTGAGCCGGGTTAAACACTACAGTGGTTGGTCTTCAAAAACTAGACTGACCAATTACTAGTAGAGTTAAAACCTCGGCAGGAGATTAAGCAATTTGCGCCTGCTGTCTCTGGCTTTGTTGATTCAATTGGGAACTTGTGGGTAAAACTTGTTGCTCCTCCACTCTGGAGAATTTGTTTTGATGCAGGACTAACCTTAAGCTACGTCAGTCAACTTCAAGTCTCGGAGAGCATTGATGTCTACTTCGATTGAAGGCCCCATCGTTGCAGAAACAAAAACCGATCGCCAGTAACGACCCTTAGCACCAGAAGGACGGTTGCGGTCAATCGTCTCTTGCAGGGCTTTTAGGTTAGTCAGCAAATCTTCGGTTGAAAAGTCAGACTTACCAAAGAGAACGTGGACAATTCCCGTCCGATCAGCCCTGAATTCCAGTTTTCCGGCTTTGAATTCTCCGATGGCCTGGCCTAAATCAAAGGTAACTGTACCACCTTTAGGGGAAGGCATCAAACCCCGGGGACCAAGCAAGCGACCTAATTTAGCCACTTGAGGCATCATGTCAGGCGTTGCAATCAAGACATCAAAGTCCATCATGCCCTTTTGAATCTCGTCAATCAACTCTTCCGAGCCAGCGATATTAGCGCCAGAGTTGTTGGCTTCAGCTACCTTTTCACCACGGGCAATGACCGCAACCCGAACCGCTTGTCCAGTGCCTTTGGGTAAAGCCACAGTGGTTCTCAGTTGCTGATCAGTGTATTTGGGATCAATCCCAAGACGAATGTGTGCTTCTGCTGATTCTGTAAACTTCGCAGTTGCTGTCTCTTTCAAGAGGTTGAGCGCTTCTAACGGCTCATACGCTCTTTCTTCTACTTTTTTGTTCAGCTCTTGGAGCCGACGCGATACCTTTCTTACCATTTTCTTCTCCTGGGGTGTTTAACGAAGCGTTGCTTCTCCCCCATAATTAATTGTTTAATACTCGATTTCTAGTCGCCGACCGTAATACCCATGTTACGTGCAGTGCCTTCCACAATTCTCATGGCAGCATCAACATCGTTAGCATTTAAGTCGGGCAGCTTCGTTTGAGCAATCTCTCGCAACTGAGAGCGGGTGATCGAACCAACTTTTTTAGTATTGGGTTGACCAGAACCCCGGTCTACGCCTGCGGCTTTGCGAATAAGCACAGAAGCAGGAGGGGTTTTGAGGATGAAGGTGAAACTGCGATCCTCATAAACAGAGATTTCTACAGGAACCACTAGGCCTGCTTGGTCCGCAGTTCTAGCATTGTATTCCTTACAAAACATCATGATGTTGACACCATGCTGACCGAGCGCAGGGCCGATCGGGGGTGCAGGGTTCGCCTTGCCTGCGTTAATGGCCAACTTAATGACCGTAACTACTTTCTTTGCCATTTATCTTCTAGCTCTGTTTTTGAACCTGATTAAACTCCAGTTCGACAGGAGTGTCCCGCCCAAAGATGGAAAGCAAGGCTTTAAGCTTGCTCCGCTCTGGACTCACTTCAATCACTTCCCCTTCAAAGTCTTTGAAAGGACCTGAGAGCACCAGAATTTTATCTCCGGTTGCCATGTCAATCTTGATGACTGGCTTTTGCTCTTGCGCGCGCTTGAAAATACGTTCCACTTCTGCCGCACCCAAAGGCATTGGCTTCACGTGGCCTCGTCCGCGTCCATAACGACGCTTTTGCTCAGCGCCGACAAAGTTAATCACATTCGGGGTGTTCTTGACAACCTGCCAAGTTTCATCGTCCATGACCATGCGAATTAATACATAGCCAGGGAAGACTTTTTCTTCCGAATTCTGCCGACTGCCATCTTTCCGAATCTTGACAGCAGGAGTTTGAGGAATTTCGACCTGGACAATTCGCTCGGCGACATCCATCGTTTGGACTCGCTGTTCCAGGTTGGTTTTTACCCGCTTTTCACAACCGGAAGCGACTTGAACGGCATACCAATGAGAAGCATTCGGATCAAATGACTCTTCATTGGTTTCCATATTCGCTTCTGGTGCGATGGAATTGTATGATTCATCCGATGCAGAAGTCATCAAAACACCTTTCCTGCGACCCAGTCGAAGAAGTTGTCCACCAAGTAGATGAGGGTTGCAGATAGGGTCACCATCAGCAGTACTGCTAAGGATTCACTGACGAGCTGTTGACGACTTGGCCAAACAACCTTATCTAGCTCTTCTTTGGATTCTTTGAAGAAACCAACTGCATCAAATCCTGAACTTTTCTCTTGTGTTTCTACTTCGTCTTTTTTGGCCACAATTGCCTATTCCCCTATCAGTGCAGCTATGAGCGGTTTCCCGCTTAAAGTTGGGCAACCCTGCTCAAGAAATCTGCAAGCAAGTATGCACTGTTGCTTCGCCCAAAGTAGGAACTCAATTACAATGCTCGGTGGATCGCCCAGACAACAATTCTACTCGAAAGCAGGCGGTTTTAGCCCCCGTTACCCGTTAAGGAGATACTTCCGAGTAGAACCGTCATGGTAATCATCCAGCGCGCCCTGGAGGACTCGAACCCCCGACATCAGGTTTTGGAGACCTGCGTTCTACCAACTGAACTAAGAGCGCCCAAGTTGAGCTCAGGCTCAACGCTCAGCTTTTGCATTGTAATTCTAAAGCTGCGTTGCGTCAACCTTAGAGCGGTGGCGGCTGAGCTTGATTTAGAGGGCGCGATCGAAGCGCTGTTTAATGCGAGTTGCCTTACCAACGCGACCGCGTAAGTAGTATAGCTTAGCGCGGCGCACCTTGCCTCGACGAATCACCTTGATACTATCAATGCGAGGAGAGTTTACTAGAAACACTCGCTCTACACCCACGCCTTGGAAGACGCGACGCACCGTGATCGTTTCGTTGATGCCACCATTGCGCTTGGCAATGACTACACCTTCATAGGGCTGAGTCCGCTCTTTTCCTCCCTCTTGAATGATGACGCCCACCTTAACGGTGTCGCCCACATAAATGTCAGGGAGATTCGTCTTTAACTGCTCCGCTTCTATTGAGCGGATAACTTCCTGCGCGTTCATAGGTTTTCAAAAAACTCACAGTCTCCAATAGTAACTCGAAGAAGGGCTTTCGGTCTAGTTTTTTGTTTTTAGAATTGCTTTGCTTACTGCAATTTTTCCGCATGCAGCGGTGAGGGCAAATAACGTTTTTGGCGTTGTTGGTAACGGGTCCACCCCAGAACGAGGCTAAAAACTAGGGTGGAGAGCAAGACGACGCTGGCTCCAGAAGCAATGTCAAAGTAGTAGCTAATGTAGATACCCACAAAGGCGATCGCGGCTCCTAATCCGCCGGAAAGCAGCATCATGGTGCCAAAGCGATTGCTTAAGAGGCGAGCGATCGAAGCAGGAATCACGACGGCTGAAATGATTAAAGTTACCCCCAACACTTGTAAAGTCGCCACTAGTAACGTTGCCATCATCAGGGCAAACAGCGTATCCATTGCAAAGACTGGTACGCCATGCACCTTCGCTACTTCCCGGTCAAAGCACCAAAACAGCAAGGGTCGGTAGAAGATGAAAACTAGACTGAGCAAGAGCACCGTCACGGCTGTTACGACCCAGAGGTCTGTAGGCGTAATGCCCAGTACATTACCGAAAAGAGCGGCTTCAAAACTTTGAGTAAAGCTGCGATAGGTGCTGATAACGGCAACGCCCAAGGCAAAGCTGGCGGTGGTAACGATACCGATCGCGGCATCAGAGTAGATTTTGCGGCCCGTGAGGTATTGAATCAGCAGGGCAGTGCCAAACCCCCAGATTCCGGAACCGATGTAGAAGTTGAAGCCTAGAACATAAGTAATTACAGCACCTCCCAAAATGGCGTGAGATAAACCGTGGGCGATGTAACTCATGCGTCGGGTGGTGATGTAGACTCCCATGACACCGCACAACAGCCCTGCCATCATCCCGACCCACATGGCTCGACCAAAGAACTCGTATTGAAAAGGTTTGAGCAGGAACTCCATAGTCAGTCCAGACGTTGGGGCAAGAAATTAGACAGATTTAGAAGGTAGAGATTTGTAGAGGGCGGGGGGCAGGTTGGCTTGCATTTCGTGCAGCAAGGAGGTGGCTCCACTGGCAACCAAAATCCGATCATTTTGCCGAAATACCACCATTTCACCTCGGAAGGTTCTCCCCAAGCTTTCGGGTGTGAAAACGTCTTTGGGTGGGCCTTGGCAGATCAGGCCGTGGTTGAAGCAGATCACCCAAGGCAGGTGCGTGGCAACCGAATTGAGGTCGTGGGTAGAAATCAAGATGGCTAAGCCCTGTTGTCCCAACTCGGCTAACAAGTGTAGTAGCTCGTGCTGCACATGCAAGTCCGAACTGCTGGTTGGCTCATCGAGTAACACGATTTCGGGATCGCCCACGAGCGCTCGCGCTAGAAACACTCGTTGCTGCTGTCCGCCGGATAGTTCACCGATGGGTTGACGCGCTACATGCTCAATGCCAACTCGGCTGAGTAGTTCTCTGGCCTTGGCGCGATCGCAAGCAGAGGGCCAAGGCCAAATCTTTTGTTGTCGATAACGCCCCATCATCACCACTTCTTCTGCGGTGACAGGGAAACCCCAATCTACTGTCTCTACCTGAGGAACATAGCCTACCTTGATGGGGGAAGTTCCTGGTTTTAAGCGGCGTCCCCGATACCAAACTTCTCCTGACCAAGGACGCAGCAATCCCACAATCGTCTTGAGTAAAGTACTTTTACCACTGCCTGAAGGCCCCACTAACCCTGAAAACTGGCCTGGGTACAAAGTGAAACTGACATCTGTAAAAATGGTTTGGCTTTGATAGCCACAGGCAAGATGTTTTACTTCCAGCAAAGGTTGCATGCTTTCTACCTTATGGCTTGCTTATGGCTTGGCTTTAGCGGTGGCGGTTGGTCCGACAATGTTGGCCGTTTCTAGGCTATCTACTAGGCTCGGATCACCGCCTAAGTTCTTCGCTAGGATACGGAGGTTTTCGACCATCATGCCGATGTAGGTGTGTTCAGGATTGGTATTTTCCATCGCATTGGCCGAGCCTTCACCGGGTAGGTCATCATCACTGGTATTGTCGGTTTTGACATTGGCTTCGCGGGCAATCTGCTCTTCCACTTTGCTAGGAAATACTTCCGACCCAAAGATAGCAGGGACTTGGGTAGCTCGAATTTGATCGATCAACTTAGCGACATCCTGAGCGGAAGGTTCGTTGAAGTCGGAGGGTTGAATGGCACCGATTATGTAAACTCCATATTCACGGGCCCAGTACGCCCAAGAATCGTGATAGGTCAAGAGTTTGCGATTTTCGGGCGGAATGCTGGCGACCACTTTTCGGGTGACTTGGTCGAGCTGGTCTAAGCGTTGTAGATAGCTTTTCAGGTTGGCGGCGTAGTAGTCAGCTCCAGCGGGATCTAGAGCGGTGAGTTGCTCAGCAGCTTGCTGAGCATATGCCGCTGCATATTTGGGGTTGACCCAGAGGTGCGGATTGGGCTTACCGCCTGCTTTAGGGAAGCTGGCATCAAAGATCCACTGGTCTTGTGCGATGGTGTTGGTACCCACTTCGTAGATTTTCGTCTCTTTGGGCTTAGCAGCCTCAGCCAACTCTAAGGTAGGGACTTCTAGCTGTAAACCATTCGCAATAACTAAATCAGCTTGCTTGATCAACTCACCATCGGAGGGACGAGGTTCAAAGGTATGAGAGTTGGTTCCTTCTGGAACAATGCCTCTGACATCAGCGCGATCGCCCGCAATATTGCTGACGATGTTCGTCAAAGGAGCCACCGTGGTGATCACAATTGGCTTATCTTGAGACTGGCGATCGCTCGACTGGCTAGATTGAGCGGAGGAGCTGGCAGGGGCTGAACTAGGAGAAGTGGCAGTCTGAGTTGGGTTGCAGCCTAGCAGTAGCAAACTCAGAAGTGGCAGAACGACAAAGGGCTTCATCCTGGCTTTCCTTCACGGGGGGCATAGAGAATTAGAGCTTTAGCTTGCTTAAACAAGCAATGCCCCGCTGGGGCATCTGAGCGCTAATTTTTCGCTTTTTAAGAATAAATTTGCTTTTGTTTTGCCTAAAATCTCTCTAAAGAAAGACTTTAGGTGAAGAGATCCAAGCAATGTTATTTTTTCGTGTCAAGTTAGTCACAATGGCCTGACTTCCCCTTGGTTTGAGTTATGAGGAAAAGCGCGGCGAGGAAGAGCGCAGCGATGGGGAAAAGCGATCGCAATTGCCTGATCAGACTGCCTCAGGCTGAGTGTGAGAGAAGTGAACTAGAGTAGATGTCAGGCTCACGCAGCCCTACCTAGCTGAATTTTCAGTTAAGGCGATTCGTAATTAGTGCAATTATTGCATCGTGATTTCTCATGTCATTGTCAGCTTTTGTGCGTCGCGCTACCGGGCCTGCTTTACTCGCCCTTTGCTTAACCACTGTTTTATTGATTTCAAGTGAAACTGCCGCTACCTTGGCACTTCCCAGCGTTTCTGCCACTCCTAATGCTAAGACTAAGCCTGATATGAAGTCGTCTTCTAGTGTCATGCCTGCTGCTTCCTTGACTCAAGGAGTAAGAAAAACTGTCCTAGGTAACGGTTTAACGGTTTTAACCAAAGAACTGCACACCGCTCCTGTTGTCAGCGTGCAAGTGTGGTATCGGGTTGGTTCGCGGGATGAACAAGCAGGTCTCAATGGGATTTCCCATCTGCTGGAACACCTCATGTTCAAAGGAACCAACAATCGTCCGATTCAGTTTGGGCGTTTGTTTAGCGCGCTCGGCAGTCAGTCTAATGCATTTACCTCCTATGACCAGACGGCCTATTTTGGCACTGTAGAGCGAGACAAGCTGCAAGCGCTGCTAGTTTTAGAAGCAGACCGGATGAAGAACGCGCTAATTAATCCTGAGCAGCTCAGGAGTGAAAAGCGAGTGGTGGTTTCAGAGTTGCAAGGCTATGAAAATGAACCAGGTTACCGCTTAGAGCGAGCGGTACGCAGAGCTGCATTTCCCCAAGAGGCTTATGGTTTGACGATTGGCGGCACTAAAGCGGATGTGGAGAGCTTTACGGTTGAGCAGGTGCGAGACTACTACCGCAAATACTACAGTCCCAGCAATGCCACGCTAGTAATTGTGGGAGATTTTGAGACTGAACCCACCTTGCAAATTGTCAAATCAGCTTTTGGGCAAATTCCGAATCAGGAGAAGCTGGGGACCGCAAAACCCGTACCAGCGATCGCCCCAACTACGCCAAAACCTGTCGCTACTCAGGCACCGATTATGCTGCGAGAGCCAGGAAGTGCCGCTCTGCTGCAAGCAGTTTATCCATTGCCTAATTTGAGCCATCCAGATGTGCCTGCACTCCAAGTCATGGATTACATTTTGACCGGAGGCCGTAGCTCTCGTTTGTACCAAGCTTTGGTGGAGTCCGGTTTAGCCAGTGAAGCGGGTGGCTATGCTGCGAACTTACTCAGCTCTGGCTGGTATAGCTTGTCTGTGACCGCAGCTCCTGGCAAAAAGCTGAGCCAGATTGATCGAGTTTTGCAGCGATCGCTTGCCAATCTCCAAGATAAGCCCGTGAGCAAGGCAGAACTCCAGCGAGCTAAAAACCAATTACGCGCTTCCCGGCTGCTGCAAAACCGTGATGTCACGAGTCAAGCCATGCAGCTAGCCGATGACCAAAGCGTCGCGGGAGACTACCGTTATAGCGATCGCTTGTTAGCCGCGATCGCCCAAGTCAGTGCAGCGGATGTGCAGCGTGTCGCCAAGACTTATTTCCAGCCCGCTAGCCGTACCGTTGGCTTCTTTGAACCGACTCAACTGCAAGCAGACGCCGGAGCGACTGGAGCAGGAACGACCCAAACGACCGAAAATCTTGGTACGGGCAAACCCGTTGATCCGGCGGAACTAGGGCGATATCTACCCCCCTTAGAGACAACGACCTCTAAGAACAGCCAAGCCTTGCCAGAAGCAATTACGCTGAAAAATGGCTTACGCATCCTCTTGCTACCAGACACCAGCACGCCAACGGTTACGCTCAGTGGTCACATTGCCGCTGGCACCGAGTACGACTCCAATGAGAAAGCAGGACTGGCTGACTTAACTGCCGAAAACGTGATGAACGGCACCAAAACCAAAGATGCCTTGACGTTGGCTGAAACGCTGGAAGATCGCGGAGCTGACTTAGCCTTTGATACCAATCGCGAAGGGGTGACGATTGATGGCGATGGCCTAGCAACCGATCTGCCGTTACTGGTGCAAACTTTGGCTGATGTCGTACAAAATGCTTCCTTCCCTGCCGATGAGGTGGCGTTAAGTCGGCAGCGAGCTTTGAGCGACTTGCAAGAGCAATTAGATGATCCCCGCTCCCTGGGTCGTCGCCAATTTCAGCAGGCAATTTATCCAGCGAATCATCCCTTCCACAGCTTCCCTACCCCTGAAAGCCTGAGGCAAATTACCCGTGACGATGTAGTGCAGTTTTATCACACGCATTATCGACCGGACAAAACCGTTTTGGCTTTAGTCGGGAACTTTGACCCTGCACAGGTGCGATCGCTCCTGAAGCAAAAACTAGGAACTTGGCAAGCAGCTGGGCAAGCTCCGAAACTCAATTTCCCAACCGTAGCTGCTCCCGAAAAACCGACTTATTTAGCGGCTCCTTTGCCCGGAAAAACCCAATCAGTCACTTACTTGGGCTACCAAGGGATCGATCGCCAAGATCCCCGCTATTACGCAGCTTTAGTGCTAAATGAGATTTTGGGAGGTAGTACGCTTTCTAGCCGACTCGGAACAGAAATTCGCGATCGCCAAGGACTGACCTACGGCATTTATAGCTATTTCCAGGCTGGCACCTCGGCAGGACCATTCTTGATCTCAATGCAAACTGCACCCGAAGACTCGCAGCAGGCGATCGATAGCACGTTGGCTTTGCTGAACCAAATGCGTGAGCAGGGAGTCAGTGCATCTGAAGTCGCGATCGCGAAGCAATCTTTAGCCAGTGGCTATCCGGTGGAACTGGCTGACCCTGAGATTCTCTCTGAGCAAATTCTGCTGAATGAGGTTTATGGCCTCAAGCGGGAAGAGTTGCAGCAGTTTAGCGACAAGATTCAAGCCGTGAGCGTTGAACAAGTGAACCAAGCCATCCAAGAATTGCTCCAACCGGATCGCTTAGTGGTAGTGACCGCAGGTGCACCAGCCGCAGCCGCCCCCTAAAAAATTAGGACAGCAGAATTAGGACAGCGATCGCTCTGCTGTCCTAGAGCAAATTGGGTTAACTTAGATCTAAAGATCAGCTCCTATCAGTACTCCTCGATCTCCATGAACATCCTCAGCAATTTGATTCCTCAAGCGTCTCAGCCACCCCGTGTTAAGCAACGTCGGGGAATCGAGATTAAGTCTCCGCGCGAAATTGAGATTATGCGGGAGTCAGCCAAAATTGTCGCGACCGTGTTGAAAGAAATCTCCCAAATTATTCAACCGGGGATGACAACTGCTGACTTGGATGCTCATGCAGAAAAGCGGATTCGCGAAATGGGAGCTACACCCAGCTTTAAGGGCTATCATGGCTTCCCTGCCTCCATTTGCTCCAGCATCAACAACGAAGTGGTGCATGGGATTCCTAATGCCAAAAAGGTGATTCGCACCGGAGATGTGGTCAAGATTGACACCGGAGCTTACTTCCAAGGCTTTCATGGTGACTCTTGCATCACCATTGGCGTGGGAGAAGTGACCCCAGAAGCGGCTAAGTTAATCCGAGTGGCTGAAGAAGCCCTTTACAAAGGCATTGAGCAAGTCAAAGCGGGCAAGTACCTACTAGACTTGGCGGGTGCGGTGCAAGACCACGTCGAGGCGAACGGTTTCGTGATCGTAGAAGACTACACCGGGCATGGCGTAGGTCGTAACCTGCACGAAGAGCCTTCTGTATTTAACTTCCGCACTCGCCAAATGCCCAACGTAAAGCTGCGGGCAGGCATGACCCTAGCGATCGAGCCGATTCTGAATGCTGGCTCTAAAGTCACCCGCACCTTGCAAGACCGCTGGACCGTGGTGACGGTAGATAACTCCCTCTCAGCCCAGTTTGAGCACACCGTTTTGGTGACTGAAGACGGCTACGAAATCCTCACCGATCGCACCAAAGTCTAGACTTTAAACGAACCTTTAGACGAACCAATAAAAGAGCGATCGCTTGCGACTAGGGTTCTGGAGGGCGATCGCTCTTTTATGGCTCTATAACCTGATGAGTCTATAGCTTGGGGCCGTGTCTCAGTGGTTGACGAGGCCGAGTCATGGTTTTGGTAGAAATGCCATCAACGCGGCTCGATAAATCTTTGACCTGAGCATTTAGCTCCCGTTGCCGTTCAATCAGTGCTCTAAAGTCGGCCTTGGTCGCTAAGTTAGCGCGGTTTGTCGGGATCTGCTGCTCGATATTATTCAGGCAAGCATTTAAGCCAGCCGCAAATTCGTAGCGAGTCACGGGGCGATCGCCGCGAAAGGTGCCATCCGGATATCCAGAAATGCAGCCAGATTGAGGTTGTGGATTGCTGCTAGGAGCATTCGCAGGCGCAGTTTGAGCTAGAGTTTGGCTGGGCAAGGAGGCGATCGCTGTTACTCCTAATGCGATCGCTATTCCCAAAGAAGACCTGATTGCCTGACCAACAAACGCAACTCTAGACATCGCTGCTGCTCCTTGACACTAATTCCACCTTATCTGATCAGAATTTGATTGGAGGCCGAGAGTTCCCATCATCTTGCCGTGGTCGGAAACCACTGGCCCTAGTCCCGCATTTATACTGACCTTTTCCGTTGTACTTTGTGCTCAAGTGCTGAAGATACGTAGATGCCGCGAGGCCGTCTTTGCGCCTCAGCATTTCTATAAGTCAGTCGTACTTTAGTTCCTGTCAGAATTGATCATGTTAAATACTTTTGCCCAGCACCTCAATCTTGCTACTACTGATGTTGAAGCTTTGCTAGCCTGCAACTTGTCCGAGTTGTTGGCAAACCCCGCAGTTCAACAAAAGCTAGCTAGCCTGAATGTTGAGCTACTACGGCAAACCTTACCCACTGCAGGTCAAGTCTTAGCAGAGAACCTGCCCCCGTTCTATATCTGGTTGAAAACAGAGCTAGATGTGAAGCGGGTGCCAGATAGCCCTGACCATGCCACTCGCTGGGTTGTCAACTTCCTCAACAACCAAGAAAGCTTAACCCGCTTAGTCGAACTGCACCAACCCGTGCCCCGTCCCGCCATGGAACGCTCCATCCCACGGTTAGTCAGCTTATTTGATGATGTAGAAGACACCAGCATTCGCCAAGAATGGCAAACCGCGATCGCCGCCCTATGCTTAGTATTAGCAGTCGGAGCCCGCGAAGCAGACAAAACCGCTGTTGCCTCTTAAGCTTCAACTCCTTGCACTGCCCCCTCAGTCCCCCAATACTAGGGGAAGCTGGATTCAGAAGTTACAACTATATCCGTACCTTTCTGGAGGAGGTCTGGAGGACGCAGCCGTCCTTCAGCGGGGGTTTGGGGGCAAGCGCCCCCAAGGGTTCGGCTCTTCAGCAGAGATGAAAAACCAGAGGAAACATCCCTCAAACCAATGACCGCTTTCAGCACAGCACCCGTAACCAACTCATCCCACCGCGATCGCGCCCCCATCGGCAACCCCCTCAGCGTCGCCCCCATGATGGATCGCACCGATCGCCACTTCCGCTACTTCATGCGGCAAATCACCCAGCGAACCCTGCTGTACACCGAAATGGTGACGAGTTCCGCAATTTTGCACGGCGATCGCGAACGATTACTAGCCTTTTCCCCCGAAGAAAAACCCTTAGCGCTGCAAGTGGGCGGAGATAACCCCAAAGACCTTGCTATCTGTGCCCAAATTGCCGTCGACCTAGGTTACGACGAAATCAACCTCAACGTCGGCTGTCCTAGCGATCGCGTCCAAAATGGTAACTTTGGCGCTTGCCTGATGGCCCAACCAGAACGAGTGGCCGATTGTGTCGCTGCCATAATGCAAGCAACGAGCATTCCAGTCTCCGTCAAGCACCGCATCGGCATTGATGATCGCGATCGCTACGAGGATATGGTGGAGTTCGTCCAAACGGTTGCTGCCGCAGGTTGTGAGCGCTTCACCGTCCATGCTCGTAAGGCTTGGCTGCAAGGGCTTAGCCCTAAAGAAAACCGCGATATTCCCCCCCTCCGCTACGCAGACGTGCATCGGCTGAAGCAAGACTTCCCCCACCTATTCATTGAGATCAACGGCGGTTTCACTAGCTTGGCCCAGGTGCAAGAACAGTTGTGCTCGGTGGATGCGGTGATGATTGGTCGTGCTGCCTACGATCAGCCTTATCTGTTTGCCCAAAGCGATCGCCTGATTTACGGCGAAGAAACCAGCCCTTCCACTCGTCAGGAAGTGGCTGAAGCGATGTTGCCATACATTGATTTCTGGACGGCTCAAGGTCTGAAACTTCACAAAATCACCCGTCACATGCTGCAACTGTTTGCGGGGCAACCGGGAAGCCGAATTTGGAAACGACATCTCACAGAAAATTCTTGTCTCACAGGTGCTGGCTCTGAAGTCGTCCGTGAAGCTTTAGCGCTGGTATCCAAAGGCGCAACCGCTAGGATGCTTGCAGAGGTCAGCCATTCAAGGAGCGATTGATCTACCTCATCTCGACAGATTCAGTCTGGGATTCTTGCGCTAACTGCTGTGTAGTAGCCGCGATCGCCACCTGCGTAGCTTCTGGTAAAGCAAGCTTCTCAGCACTGTGCGGGCTTTGGAAGGTTGCTTGAGCGTCGGTTTGCTGGCAAGCAATCATGGTTTTGACATGCTCTAGCTCATCATCTCGCACTGCCACAAACACATCATAGAGCGTCTCAATTTGGGGACGGCGCTGCTCCGAACCCAGCGACATTTGAAACTCATCAAACAGGTACATATCACCTTCCAAGTAGTACTTGGTGGCAACTTCAGGTGCGGGCTCGGCCTTGAGAGCCGCCTCATGTTTTTGTAGAAAGGTGTCGTAAGTCTGGTAGGCATGTTCTTCCACCAACTGCATAAAGTGATAAGCGGTTCGTGGTGAAATCATATAGACAGGCACCAGAATCCAGTAGTAGACAAACGCCCCTGCTCGCGCTAGCAATCGATCGAGCCAAAAGCGATCGCCTCCTAGTGCTTCCGCAATCAGGAGATGGTGCAACTCGTTCCAAGCTTCAGCGAAGTGAATTTTTAACCAATCCGATTTGCGCCACCAGCCCATCGTTTCGTACAGATGCAGCACTGACAGGTAGGCAAAATAGGGCACCCGCGCCACTGTTTCCAGCACGAAAAAGCGACGGTAGACCTGTACTGACAAATCAGGGCCATCGTCCTCTCTATAGAAGGTATTCAACACAGCGACCAGCAAGTTAACCAGCAGGCGAATCATAAAGCGAAATTTCTACAGCTTCTTCTATGAAACTGATGGAACCGTAACTCGCATCAATATTAGGAAGGAACTCAGGCTGTCATGCAATAGTTTTGGTATTTCCGGATACAGAGCGCTGATAGGCCGTGAAATATTCAAGTTTTACGGGTGGAAAAATTAGAATACGAAGGTAGATGCTTGGCCGTTGCCGTCATCATCCCTAGCCCCAAAATAGGTAAAAATTATGCTGCTACCAGAGCATAATTAACGTTGGGGCTGTAACAGCGTTTGCTGCGTTAGGGGTGTCATGGTCACACCGAGTGTTTTGTCATATCTTGATTTTGTTTTGCAGTTTTAATAAGCGATCGAAGAACCTGGAGGAATTGTGATGTCGTCCTCGGAGCAACGCTTTTTTCCGCTTCGTCAAATTAGTAGCTACGCCCTGGTGATTGTGTTGAGCGTTGCTTTGACTTTGGCTGTGCTGTGGACTTTTCCCTCAGCTTGGCTTCCCAAGGTTTCAGCGCTGATCAATCAAGCCACGCAGATCAGCTCTGCTACCGTGGAAGCTCCTGCTCCTGCGATTGCCCCCGATGTCGCCCCTAATATCGCGCCTAGCCAAGAAACCAGCCGTAATTTTGTGGCTGATGCTGTGAATCAAGTCGGGCCAGCCGTGGTGCGGATTGACACCGATCGCACAATTACCACTCGTCCAGCAGACCCCTATTTTGATGATCCTTTTTTTAGTCCCTTCTTTGGCGATGGCTACTCACGAGCACCACAGGAATATCATCAACGAGGTCAAGGCTCTGGTTTCATCATCGATCGCAATGGCATTCTCTTGACCAATGCCCATGTGGTGAGTGGAGCAGATACGGTTAGCGTGACGCTAAAGGATGGTCGTACCTTCAAGGGAGAAGTGCGCGGTATTGATGAGCCGTCTGACTTAGCAGTGGTGAAAATCAACGGCCAAAACCTGCCTGTGGCTCCGCTGGGTAACTCTAGCGATGTGCAGGTAGGGGATTGGGCGATCGCCGTCGGCAACCCCTTAGGTCTAGATAACACCGTCACCCTAGGCATCATCAGCACCCTCAACCGTTCTAGCGCTCAGGTGGGCATTCCAGACAAACGCCTCGACTTTATCCAAACCGACACAGCCATTAACCCTGGCAACTCTGGTGGACCGTTGCTAAGCGATCGCGGTGAAGTGATTGGAATTAACACCGCCATCCGCGCCGATGCTCAAGGCATTGGTTTTGCCATTCCCATCGATAAAGCCAAAGCGATCAAAGATGTGTTGATTCGCGGCGGCAAGGTACCCCATCCCTATATTGGAGTGCGCTTGCTCACCCTTACCCCAGCACTGGCGCAAGAATCTAACCGCAACCCCAATTCTCCTTTTACGGTTCCAGAAGTGAATGGCGTTTTGGTGATGCAGGTGATGCCCAATAGCCCAGCGGCAGCAGCAGGTTTACGTCGGGGTGATGTCATTACTACTGTGGACGGCCAATCGGTCAAAACTGCTGAGCAATTGCAGCGATCGGTCGAAAAAAGTCGGGTCAATCAGCCTTTACAGTTGCAAGTGCAGCGGGGTGAACAAACTCAGCAACTATCCATCCGACCGGGAGATTTGCAAGATGCGCCTCGTTCCTAAATAAAATGACCTTGAAACTTAAGCCCCAACCCCTTCCCTGGCTGACAAGGGGTGAGAAATTCAAAGTTCCTCTCTGGAGCGGCGAGGGGTTTTGGGAGCGGTCAGCCTGGTAACCAACTACGGTTCAATAGCCCTACCGAGTCCTTTTTATGCTGGATACCCTGTTCCGTGCTTACACTCCGTTGCTGATTTGGCCAGGGTTAGGGCTATTGCTCCTCCGGTTCGTGCCTGAGCGGTTTCCTCAGTTGTTGGGGCAAGCCTTGTATTGGGTGGGGGTGCCTTTACAGTTACTGGTGCTCGGACGACAAACTGAGTGGTCCGATCGCGTTGGCTTCATTCCAGCGGTAGCAGTCGGGGTGTTGTTGTTGAGCTTGGGGTTATCCTTAATTTTTTGGTGGACTGCACAAAGGCAATCTAGCTTCATAGAAATTACTGCTGACTCAGCTCCGAGTCCAATCACCTCAACCTCTAGCAGCGCCACAGTATCTCCCAGAGCAAGGCTCGGCAGCTTTATTTTGGCGGCGATGTTGGGGAATACGGGCTTTGTTGGCTTAGCTCTGGCCCAAGTATTATTTGGCATCGATGATCTAGGCTGGGCAGTCCTGTTTAGTGTCACTAGCAATGTGGTGGGCAACTACGGCATTGCTGTGTTTATTGCTAGCTACTTTGGCCACAGCGCGACTAAGAATCATTGGTGGATTCAGTTGCGGGATGTAGTAACCGTTCCGAGTACCTGGGCTTTTTTCTTAGGATTTAGCACCCGTTCAATTGTGCTACCAGAGGCGATCGCGACTGGCCTGGATCAAGCGGTTTGGGTCGTGATGGCTAGTGCTTTGTTACTCGTCGGGTTACGTCTCGGTTCTATTAAAGGCTGGCGCAGTCTCCAACGTGCTATCTTGCCTACCCTACTAAAAGTTTTGATTGTGCCTGGGTTGGTGGGACTAGGGGCAACATGCTTTGGTGTAACAGGAGTGCCTCGATTGGTTTTGGTGCTGATGTCGGGTACACCCACAGGGTTGTCGGTGCTGATTTTGGCGGAGGTTTATAATCTCGATCGCGAGTTGCTCACAGGTAGTATTGCTCTCAGCTTTATCGGGTTGTTGTTGGTACTACCACTCTGGCTGACCTGGTTTAGCTAGCACTCGTTAGTTATTTCTTATTAATTATTCTTCTGGTCGCCTTTAGTTTTGGTGAAGTCTTCTAGCTTCTTGTTTTCTGGTAACTCAACAAACACTTTTTCACCTGTTTCTAACCCCTGCAAAACCTGAGTTTGGTTGCCAATCGTAGGACCAATGGTGACAGGTTTAAAGGTGGGCTGATTTTTGGCATCGGTCACTAAGACCCCAGTTTGGCCTTCCTGAGTCACGATCGCGACTGTCGGAACGACCAAGGCTTGATCCAACTGTTTGCCTAAAAAGGTGAGATCAACATTCATGCCCGAGCGCAGCTTGTCTTTCCCCGTCACCAAAGCGACCCGGATTTGGAAAGAAGTTACGTTTTGCTCCTTAACCGCCGCAGGGGCAATCAAGCGGACTTTGCCCTGAAACACTTGATCGGGAAAGGCATCGGCCACAATCTCCACACCCTGCCCTTCTGACACTTGGTTAATATCTACTTCGGGCACTTCAGCGAGCACTTCTAGTCCACTGGCGAGAGCGACGACGGAGGTAGAGGTGGCGGAGGAGTTAGTCGAAGCGGAGGTAGTAGGGGTGACAAACGCTCCTGCTGTGGCGTATTTCTGTGTAATGATTCCGGCGAAAGGGGCACGCACAGCCGTATCGTCGATCTGAGTTTGCACGGCTTGAACTCGGCCTTCTGCTTCCCGGACTCGCGCCTCGGCCACGGCAATATCTTCTGGACGCGAGCCGTTTTGCAAATCTTCTAGACGTCTTCTGGCTTCTCGCACGCCTGCTTGGGTTTGTTCGACACTGGCTCTGGCTCGGTCAGCTTCACTAATCACTTCGTCCAGGCGATCGCGAGAAATAGCTCCCTCTGCGGCCAAACTTTCGTTGCGGCGGACGCGATCGCTGGCGAGAGCTAGTCGAGCTTCAGCTTCACGCACTTGGGCTTCGGCTTGGGCCACGCTGGCTTGCACCTGACCAATTGCAGCAGTCGTATTGCCAACGCGAGCCTTGGCTAGGTTAGCTTGAGCTTGAGATAAATTTGCCTGAGCCTGAGTTAGCTCTGCTTGAAAGGTGCTGTTGTCCATCCGGGCAACCACATCGCCTGCTTCCACGCGATCGCCTTGCTCGACGTACAGCTCTTTGACAATCCCGGCTGCTTTGGGGCTGAGATTGACGCTTTGGATGGGGACTAGCGTGCCGTTAGCAGTAATGCGGACCCGCAAATTTTCAGCTTGCACAGGCACAGTCAACTCGGAAATATCTTCTCGGGGAGCTGCGGCTCGGTTCACGAGGAAGGCAGTTCCGGACACACCCAGCACTCCAGCCACAATTAGCCCCAAGATCCAGGGGGTCGGTTTCTCAACTTTGCCAATTATGGGCAGTTGCATGGAAATGCTCCTAGGAAGTAGCCGCTCGAAATAACCACAAAGACAAGGCTGCGCCCAGCATGGAGAAGGCACGAAATTAAAAGGTGCAATATCCCAATACGCTAGGGCGCAATATTACAAAGTGTGACATATCTTAGCCTGGCATTGATGGGGCCTTACTTCATCCTACTAAAGGGAGTAAAGCCGCAGGCTCAGGCTAGCGATCGCCCTGTTGCTCACCCTAGCTGGTGAGTTAACCCATCTAATTCTTGAGCTAGTTTAAGCATGCTTCCGGAAGAACCGGAGAGATGGAAAATGGTGAGCAGAAAATTCTTGCGCGTGTTCGTCTACTTAACTGAAATTTATTTATGAAACGACAGATCAATCAACTTCCCTTTACCGCTAGTTTGGCGCTTGGAGCCGTCTTGTTTAGTCTGGCTATCAGCAATCTGGCGATCGCTCCAGCCCAAGCTCAAGTGCTGCAATCCGGAACTCTAATTATCACTCAGACCTGCTCAGCCACCAGAGCGATCAATGGCCCCAACCCAGGGAACACCAGAGTCGCGAAGAATCAACGCTATCAAGTGATTGGATTTAATAGCGCCGAGCGGCGATTTGTCTTAATTAAAGTCCCTAATGCTAATCCTGAGCGCCGTTGGGTTAGTGCTAACTGCGGCACCTTCCAAGCAGGTTCGGCTGCTAATGGCAACGCCCCAAATGGCAGTACTAGTGAGACGAGAACTCGCCCCTCCAATCCTAGCAGTACAACCCTGCTTCCCTTCTTTGATCAATCCAACAACTTAGAAGTACATCGCTTTCCCGCAGGTCGGCCCGCCGATATTACGCCACCAGCACCTAGCTTGACCGCCTTTGACCAAGCCGTGTTGCAGACTTGTGGCCCCATTGGCAGTACAGTCAATGCCAACCGCTTCAAGCAGCTAATGGCTAATCATCCTGAGGTGCTGCGCCAAATTCAAACCGCTGTGGGGGGTGAACTTCTACCCGGACGGAATACGCAAGCGGAATTTCTCGATGATCTCACAGCAGCCTGGTCAGATCGGGGTGGGTTCGAACATATCTTTTGCGGGGAGCTAGAAGGCCCACAGAAAATTGGTGGGCTACACTTTGTCGGTCGCTACCTACAATTGCAAAACGAGAAGATAGGGGGCCGCTTAGGTAACAACCTCAACCGCGAAGAAGTAGAGCCCGGCGTGCTTTATACCTTAGGAGTGGTGGTTAAGCGAGGCAACCAAACCTGGACCGATACGATCAAAGGCTACCCGCTAATCAGCGATGCTCAAGAGATGTTATTAGACGCAACGAAAGCCTTTAAAGTCCGGGGCAACGCTCAGGGAGCCTGCTTATATCAAGTTCAAGACCAGCTCACGGGCAAATCTTACCAAGCTGTGTTTGTCAAAGATCGCAATGCCATTGTTACCTTTTATCCCGATGCCACACCCAGCGGCAGACCTTGCCGTAGCTAAGGTGCATCTTTAGGGCGAGGAGAAGCCATAAAAGCTTTTAGGGGTTTAGCATTTGAGCCAAATTGGGGAGCCAGAAACGTGAATGAGTGCTCCAAATGCTAAACCCTTTGAGGGCGATCGCAGTCAACAGTGCCTCATCAACTCCTTTGGGCTGGGTAAAGCATTCAGTTTTGAGTTGATGGTCTTTGCTTCTAGCTCAACGGCTGAATGCTTTACCCCTACCGACACCTCTATCACAGGCTACTGCTAGCTTGCAGCTTTGGGTTCTGGGATAGTGATGTCTATGGGAGTGACTTTGACCTTGGGGCCGAGGCTCGTTAAAGGGGGCGCGATCGCTTTAGCGTTACCCACCACTAGCGTCACAATATTCTCTGGTTTGAGATATTTTTGAGCCACTCGCTGCACATCAGAACTGGTGGTTGCTTCCACCCCGCGCTGATAGCGGAAGATAAAGTCTGCTGGGTAGCCGTAGTACTCATAGCGCATTAATCGCGAGAGAGTTTGTTCTGGGTCTTGGAAGTTGAACACAAACGAGTTGAGCACTGAGTCCTTGGCATAAGCGAGTTCCTGGGTGGAAACAGGAGTAGTGCGAATGCGCTCAATCTCTGCCATAACCGACCGAATAAAGGGCACGGTGGCATCCGATCGCGTTTGTCCCCCTGCTAGGAATACACCTGGATAATCGTAGCGAGCACTCCAAGCTGAATAGACCGAATAAGCCAAGCCCTGGCGCGATCGCACCTGATTGAATAAGCGTCCACCAAAGCCATTTAGTACGCCATCCATCACTGTTAGGGCTGGATAGTCAGGGCTATTGAGTTGGCCGCCCAAGTGCCCCACTTGCACATAACTTTGGGTCAATTGCGGTTGATCGACTAGGAAGACCCCACCCTGATTAGCTTGGGTAACCGTTGGTAAAGTCGGCTTGATCGGTTGCGTAGCTTGCCAATCACCAAACTTGGCCTGAATCAGCGATCGCATTTGTTTGCTGTCAAAGTCACCGACAACGCCCAAAATCATGTTGTTGGGGTGGAAGTAGGTTCGGTAAAAGCTCAGCACATCATCCCGCGAAATATTGTCGAGGGTGGCGTATTCCACAATCCGAGCATAGGGGCTGGTTTCTCCATACAGCAACTGTTCAAACTCTCGACCCGCGATGTCGTCGGGAGTATCATTGCGTCGAGCAATGCCGCCTCTGGTTTGAGTTTTAGCGAGGTCTAGTTTGTCTTGGGCAAAGGTGGGCTGACGCAGAACCTCAGTGAATAAACCAAATACTTCTCCCAAGTCTTCTGCCAAGGCATCAAAACTGGCACTGCCTGAGGCGGCGCTGATGCCTGTCTCCACAGAGGCAGCCAGTTGTTCTAAGCGTCGGTTCAGGGTATCGGCGGGATGCTGCTGAGTGCCTCCAGTGCGAAGGACAGTCCCGGTCAATCCGGCTAAACCTACCTTATCGCTCGGTTCTAGGCGATCGCCTGTGCGAAATAAAGCCGTCCCACTGACGAGGGGCAACTCATGGTCTTCCATCAAGTACACAATGATGCCGTTTTTGAGTTGAAAGCGGCTGTACTGAGGAATTTGAACTTCTGGTAGGGGAGGGAAGTTTAATTCGGTGTAGTGTTTGGCGGTGAGGGCTGAGGCAGGCGCAGGCCTCAATGCTAGAAGGAGCAGCGTGAGGAAAGCGAACCCTACGGCCAAACGACGCACAAATTTTCTGCCAAGGCTGCCTTTAGGCAACTGAAACTGCCGCACGATCAATCGAGCCTCCTGTGGCTATGAATAAAACTGAACATAAGACGAAGAACGGCCATCAGGTAGTTATGAAGTTTGAGGTAACAGCCGTCCGATGGTGCGGTTTTCGGGGCGGAAGGTTTCCCGGGCCACTCGTTGAATATCAGCGGGCGTGACTGCCGCGATCGCATCCAATTCTTCAAACAAATTCCGCCAACTACCCGTTTTGACTTCGTATTCCAACAGTAGGCTGGCCATGCCAGAGTTGGAGGTGAGCGATCGCAGTAAGCCAGCGCGTGACTGGGTTTTAACGCGATCGAGTTCTTCCGCAGAGACGGGTTCTGTTTTCAGCCGTTCAATTTCTGAGCGCAAGCTGGTTGCCACCTCATCAACGGTATGGTTGGGGGCAGTCAGGGCATAAAACAGCATCAAGCTGGGATATTTATCACCGGGAAAACCGCTAAACCCTTGAGCCGAGAGCGCAATCTGCTGCTTTTCTACCAATGACTTGTAAAGCCTCGAAGTGCGTCCGTCACTCAAGATGCTACCAATCATCTGATAAACCACATGATCGGGATGGTTCATCGCGGGTTGGTGGTAACCCTCTAGATACCAAGGCTGTGAGAGTAAGCGCACCGTCACTTCTTTGGTTTTGGTTTGGGGTGGCTCCACTACCGTTAGCTTGGGTGGCGCGGAACGAGCTTTGTAACGGCCAAAGTAAGTTTGGGCTAGGCGTTTTACTTCTGACGGATTCACGTCCCCCACCACGGCAATGGTTAGGTTGTTGGGGACATAATAGGTGTCAAAAAATTGGGCAATATCTTGGCGTGTCAGGTTTTTGAGATCTTCCGGGTAACCAATGACAGGCCGACGGTAGGGGTGCTTGTCGTAGGCAGCATCTAGAAAAGTTTCGATCATTTGGCCGATCGGTGAGTTGTCCACTCGCATCCGCCGCTCTTCCAAAATCACGTCTTTTTCTTTGTAGAACTCACGAAACACGGGTTCTAAAAAGCGCTCCGACTCCAGCGACATCCACAGTTCTAGCTTGTTAGCTGGAAAACTGTAGAAGTAGCGGGTGGCATCTGAAGAGGTAGTGGCGTTGAGGCCCACTCCTCCGGCTTGCTCGACAATACGGCCATACTCGTTCTGTTGAACGTAGCTGACTGCTTCAGCCTCAGCCTTCTCAAAAGCTTGCTTGAGCTGAGCCACTTTAGCGGAATTTTTCGCAGCTTCAGCAGCCCTGATTTGCTTGGCTAAGGTATCTAGGCGATCGAGTACTGCTTTTTCTGCCCGATAGTTCTTGCTGCCGATGCGTTGTGTACCTTTGAAGGCCAAATGCTCTAGAAAATGGGCGACTCCAGTTTTGCCATCTGGTTCGTCGGCTCCTCCAACATCAGCATAGGTAAGGAACGAAACCACGGGGGCTTGGTGCCGCTCCAGCACGATAAACTTCAAGCCATTCTCAAGCCGAAACTCAGTCACCCGATCCATGACTCGACCCAGATAGGGCTGAATAGAAGGAGCAGGTGCGGGAGTCTTAGCCTCAGTTTGGGGGGTGGCCGCAAAGGCTCCACTAGGTAGCATGGCCCAACTCAGCAGGAGGCTAGCCAAACCGATCGCGATCGCTTGTGGCCACTGGCGCGGTCCTAACCGTGGGATCGGCTGTGGTTTGACGAGCGATGTCAAAACTCGAAAAATTTGATTGAACTGAATCATGAACTTTGAAGCGAACAGCACTGATCTACAGGATAAAGACTGCTCAGCCATCTCGTTCGTTTCCACCGCATCTCGGCCCAAAAACTCAGTTTCAGTTTTTACGGATATAGTTGCGATCGCCGTGAAAAGATTTGATAACTTACAACGCCGAATCCCGTAACTTCAGCGAGATCAAGCGAAGCTAGAAATAGCAATTAGGTTTGCGTGACGTTCCGCCCAGCCATTTGGTTGGGCTTTCTGCTGGCTAGCATCACAGAGCTTAATGGTTGCGGAGATTTTGGTAGCGGTAGAAGTTAAAGGTGTCGAATAAGCCGCCAACTAGACCGCAGACGAAGCCAATAATCACGAGACCTTGAAATGGCTGCCCACTGCCGAATGTAGCCAAAAACTGTAAAACCTGCTTAACTCCCGTTGCCCCAACCGACTCTAACAAGGGGACGAAGCCTAGTAAAGAGAGACCGATTAAAATAGCTCCCACTAAGATCAGAGGAGCAGTGAAGCTCAAAACACTTGTCAGCAGTAGCGAACGGAGAAAAGGGGTTAAAATACTCATGCAGGGAAGGATACTCCGGTGGGACTGACAATGAGTATGGGGTAAGCATACTTACTGGTTTCTACAATAATCGCGATCGCTCTAATTAAAAGTAGATTTCAAAAATCTTAAATCTTCATTAAAAAGGTTGTTGAAGAACTGTGGCCGATCCCGCCATTTGATTGAGGCGATCGCTCAGAAACTTAACACTGCTTCATTAGATTGAGTGGGGTTTCACCTTTCAGTCAGGCATTTTCTGACTGTAGTTCTCGAATCATGCTCTACCCGAATCAGGATCTATCGGCTTATTCTGGATAAGGTTGTTGCCTGTTACATCCTCCCATTGAGCGAAACGACACCCGGTTCCAATTTTGGTTTATGGACTCAGCGATTGCTGGCAGCGGTTCTGCTAGGTGGACAAGTTCTCATCCATCTCCTAGCCGGTAAGATTCACCGTCGCAACACCCTCGATCAGATGGCAGTGGCGGGTCCAGATTCTCTGATGATTGCCCTCGTTACAGCTGCTTTTGTCGGCATGGTGTTCACGATTCAGGTAGCGCGTGAGTTTATTACCTTCGGAGCGAGTAATGCTGTCGGAGGCGTCCTAGCCTTATCTCTCGCTCGCGAACTAGCGCCAGTTCTGACTGCGGTGGTATTGGCAGGGCGAGTTGGTTCTGCGTTTGCGGCAGAAATCGGCACGATGCAAGTGACTGAGCAGATTGATGCGCTTTACGTTCTCAAAACTGACCCGATTGATTACTTAGTTATTCCGCGCGTGATTGCCTGCTGCCTAATGCTGCCAATTTTAACTCTCATGTCTTTTGTGACTGGCATGGCAGGCGGCTTATTGATTGCGACGAATCTCTACGACCTCTCGCAGTCCACCTTTCTCAACTCAGCCCGGAATTTTTTAGATGTGGGCGATTTACTGAGTTCTGTGATTAAGTCAGTTGTGTTTGGGGCGCTGATTGCAGTCATTGGTACGAGTTGGGGCCTGACTACTACAGGCGGTGCTAAAGGGGTAGGGCAATCTACAACTACCGCAGTGGTGACAGCGCTATTAGCAATCTTTATCTCTAACTTTTTTCTGTCCTGGCTGCTGTTTCGGGGCACAGGTAGTGCAGTGCTGGAAGGGTTGTAAAGCCGCAACCCCTTAGAATAGTAGTGCACTCAACAAGAGGGTTAGCACCTGTGACTGCCACTCCTGCTTCCAACCAATCCACTTCTGTCGTGGAGCTATCGCCTAGCTACGTTTTGCCAGTGGTCCTGGTTTTGGGTGCGGTGCCGCTTTTGCTAGTTCAAGTTTGGGTTGGCTTGGCGATCGCGCTATTTGGCCTATTCTTGCTGTTCCAAGCCGTCACACTGCGCCTACGTTTTACTTCTACCGATTTAGACATTTATCGTGGTGAAACATTAATTCGCCGTTTCGCTTACCAAGATTGGCAAAACTGGCAGATCTTTTGGCCTCAGGTACCCATTTTGTTTTACTTCAAGGAAGTGCAGAGTATTCACTTTCTGCCCATCTTGTTTGACCCTAAAATGCTGCAAACTTGTTTAGAACAACATTGCCCCAAAGCGAATTCCAACTAAGAAATATAGTTTGTGATAATTTCCTATGAACTCAGACGAACTTCCAACGCCAGAACCCACCTTTGAAGTCAAGCTATCTCCGCAGCCGTTGAACTTTGGGGACGCGATCGCCGAGATAGGGCCGAATGGTACCGCAGACCCAGCCCAAAGAGTGGCTGAGTTGGAGCGTCGAGAGCAAGCGTTACAACAAGAGATCCAAGCCCTGCAAGCAACCTTAAAGCAGCAACAAGACGAACTAGCAGAAACCCAGGCCACAATGGGGCGCTTGGTGCAAGAAGGGCTGCGGGAATTAGAGCAGCGCAAGCAGACGCTACAAATTGCTGTAGAGCAGTTGGAGCGACGGCAAGAGCGCGTTCGGACCGAAATGCGAACCACCTTTGCGGGCGTGTCTCAAGACCTAGCAATTCGGGTGCAAGGATTCAAAGATTATTTAGTGGGTAGCCTGCAAGACTTAGTCAATGCAGCTGAAGAACTGGAACTCGTACCTGAAGCAGAAGAAGCTCCAGTAGCGGTGGTGACGGAAACAAAGTCAGCAGAGCGCCAAGCTGCCCCCAATCCGCAGTTCGCGGAGCAATCTTTTCAAGACCAAACCAAGCAAATTCGTAGCTTACTCGATCGCTATCGCAACTCACCCGACTACTATGGGCCACCGTGGCAGTTGCGACGCACCTTTGAGCCGGTCCATGCTGAGCGGGTGTCCAACTGGTTTTTTACCCAAGGGGGCCGCGGAGCACTGCGGACAATGGGCAGCCGCTTACAAAATATTTTGGTTTCTGCTGCCATTGTTTCCATTTTGCGTCGGCTGTACGGCAACCGCGTCCGCACTCTGATCTTGGCTAATACCCCGGAACGATTGGGCGAGTGGCGACGCGGTTTGCAAGATTGCTTAGGCATCTCTCGCGCTGACTTTGGTCCAGAGCAAGGCATTGTGCTATTTGAAGCGCCAGAGCCGCTGATTCAAAAAGCCGATCGCTTGGTCCAAGAAAATCAATTGCCGCTGATCATTGTGGATGACACAGAAGACCAAATTAGCTTGTCTCTATTGCAGTTTTCCCTGTGGTTGGCTTTTGCACCGGACCCTCAAATGCCAAGATTTTTCTAGAGACTGAATGAGTTTGCAATCTGAACGGGTGAGGGGAAAGAGGCATGGCACTTTGGCTAGCGGTGAACGCGATTCTGTTAGGGGTGGCTTATCTTTTGGGGTCAGTTCCACCAGGGTACTTAGCAGGTCGTTTGCTCAAAGGCATTGATATTCGAGAGCATGGTTCTGGCTCTACAGGCGCTACCAATGTCTTACGGACTTTAGGCAAGGGTCCAGCGATCGCAGTCTTGCTGATTGACATCTTGAAGGGAGTTCTCGCGATCGCCTTGGTGCGTTGGTGCTATTCCTTAGCACAAACCCAAGCACTCGCAACAGCAGCAGGCAGCGTCGCAAGTGGCTCAGCCTTGGATTGGATGGTGACGCTAGCGGGTCTGGCGGCGCTACTGGGACATAGCAAATCAATTTGGCTCAAGTTCACAGGTGGTAAATCAGTAGCGACTGGTTTAGGGGTGTTGCTGGCACTGTCTTGGCAAGTCGGTTTGTCCACCTTCGCCGTTTTTGGTGTGGTGATGGCAGTTTCGCGAATTGTCTCGCTCAGCTCTATTACAGCGGCGATCGCGGTGTTGGTGTTTATGGTGCTGCTCGGCCAACCTTTGCCTTACCAGTTGTTTGCGATCGCGGGTGGCTTGTATGTAGTGCTGCGGCACCGCGCTAATATTCAGCGACTATTGGCAGGGACCGAACCTAGAATTGGGCAGAAACTAGCTTCAGAGTCAGAGCAAGGGTTGGAGAGCAACTAGTTATTGTAACGACCCCATTTGAGTAAGGCAGTCACGATATAGAGCACGATCGCGGAGCCAATAATGGCAGGGATAATGGGCACACCTTCAATCCGCCACTCTAAAAATCCGAAGCTGAGATTGTATTGCCGCTTCAAGAGGTTGGTGGTCCATTCACCCAGCCACACCCCTGCCAACCCGATGATGAGCAAACCGAAGATCTTGCCGGGGATTTGGCGAGGAATCAGCATGTTACCCACGCCAGCACACACCATTGCAATGACAAGTTGTACAAACAAACGAGAGATATCCATTCCAGCCTCTCTGGTAACTTCTGATAAATATGTGTATCTAAGCTACCACTGGCCATCCTGAAACTAGAAAAAGTAGCCAAAATGTAGAGGAGGTGCCTGCCAAAGGCACCTCCTCTAAACTTAAAACGCTATCCTATAACCGAAAAACGACCACCGAAAAGGGAAATGAACGCGATTACTTCTGACCCGTTACTTTGCTAACTAGGTTGCGAGTACGATCAATTTTCTTCTCCAAGCCACTAGTTTCGGGGACAGCTTCTTGGTCAGGCTTGATCTCCCTAGTGTAGGGATCTTTCATCTTGGTTGGGTCTTGGCCTTCTTGTTGGCGGCGTTGATATTCCTCTTCCCGAATGCCTGTGCCAGCGCGGATACTATAGGCCCGGTCTATCTTCTCTTCAGGGGTTAAAGTGTTGCTGGTGCTGGCAGAAGCGTAGCTAGGTTGCTGTAAAAAGGCTAATGAGCCACCTAGACTAATTAACGTAATCAATCCCAAAACTAGGACTTGTTGCAGTAGGGCTTTCCCTAACTTCAAGAAAATTCCTGGCATTAAAATTCCCTCATAATCTATTAACTCAGGCTGAAAGGCATCCTACAAGCCAGCGATCGCACTGCCTTCTGTCAGAGGGAACATTCTGGCTATACAAAGCATCTTGCCCTATGCTTTTGGGCTATTGGATTGGATAGGTTCCCAGGACTGGTGAATCTTGAGACCTCGACTTTCCATGATCTGCTCAAATAAGTCGGTGGGTAGGGCTTGTTCTACAGGCCAAACGCCTGGTTTCTTGAGTTTGCCCGCCAACATCAGCTCCGCCAAAGTCCCTGTGCCATACCCTGCTGCGATCGCCGTATTTTCGTGAACTAAAGTAGAGCAACAACGAACCGCCTCGCCTGCTTTTTGACCCGTGACTTCAGAGCGAATAGCGACACCAATGCCACTAAAGCGATCGGTAAAATCGGTCATACGATGGCTGACCTGAGACAAAAACTCAATCACCGCAGAGTTCCGCAGCCAGCTAGAAGGCCACCAGTGGGCAACGCTCCAAGTGAGATAGTTATAAAAATCTGGGACAGTCCCAAACTTCGTGACTACAGTTTTCACTTCAGGGAAGGTGTCGGGCAGCGTAAAGGCTTCGGGCATGTCAAACCAGTAAACCCCAGTTCGCCCGTAAGGTGCCGGAAACTGAATGGCTTCGCGATCGCTATAAGGCTTGATTTCCTGCCATTCGTTATCTCTCCACACCTCAAAGGGACGGCGCAGACCTAAAAACGTGGTTCGCATCACCGTAATGCCAGCACCTCCCGATCCACCCACCACATAGCTTAAGTGGATGCGCTCCGGTTGGTCTAACTGCTCGACGTCCCGGCGCACCATGCTGTTGGAGATGCCTGGAAAAATTCCAGTATTCACGATCGCGGTGACGCCTGCGGCTGCGGCTTCTGCCTTGTAATCCACCGCTTTGCAGGTAAAGGAGCGATGATCACTCACATCGAGATAATCCACGCCCAGCTCAATACAGGTTTTGAGCACACTGGCATCGCGATAGGGAAAAGGCCCTGCACAGTGGATGACCAATTGGGATTGGCCGATCGCCTCTCGGACTCTATCGGATTCTGCTAAGTCAAGCGCTAGAAACTGGACCTGCGGACCTAAGCGATCGCCAACCGCTTGTCCAGCGATCGCATCTCGCCCAGTAATCGTAATCTGAGCTTGTGTATGAGCTGCAATATCTGCTGCCACACTGCTGCCGATCCGCCCACTGCCACCGAGAATTAAAATTTGCTCCGTCATCAACCCAACACAAATCAACTCAGCAAAGGGACACAGCCCCGTTTTTATAGTTCACCAGCTTCACCGAGTTTCTACCTCAGTAGTGGGAACGACCTTTTTCTCTACTTAAAGACTGAACTATCGAATTTCCCCTTCCCTATGAGAGAAGGGGCGAGGGATGAGGTCTTAAGACATCCGAAACACTGATTTCGCGACTGACTTGAGAGAATTACCCGCATCAGAGATAGCTGATGCGAACGGTTGTTGAGCGTGGATGAAGACACGGGCACAGTTACGCCCAGGCATCCCAGAAATAGATCCACCCGGATGCGTCCCTGCTCCAGTCAGGAACAGCCCGTCAATCGGTGTTTTGTAGTTTGCCAGCTCTGGAAGCGGGCGGAAGAACACCATTTGATCAAGGGTCATGTCGATGTGGTAGTAGTTGCCCTTGTAAGAGCCTAAGCGCTCTCCTAATTCAGCAGGGCTTTCTACCCGACGGGCAATGACAGAGTGTTTCAGATTGGGAGAGTAGTCTGCCAGTTTTTCCACACAGCGATCGGCCACTTTGTTTTTTAGCTCATCCGTCCACCCGGTACCGCGTAGCCCAGTGCCTTCTGCACCATGAATTTGGTAAGGGGCAAAGAACTCGATCCAGACTGTATGTTTGCCTTCAGGAGCTAGTGAGGGGTCGAGCATTGAGGGCATGACCACATACATGGATGGGTCAGAATCGGGGATATTGCCCACGCTCGCTTCACTGTGAGCCATTTCTACATGCCTGACAGAATCGGCAATCAAAATCGAACCGATCGAGTATTCATCTTGATGGTTATAGCGCTCAAATCGTAATGGCTCCGAGAGAGCGAGGTCAATCTTGAGGATTGTTTCGTTGTTGTTGACAATCCGCCGCTCCAGACGCTCCCGTAATTCCGGATCAGCACTATCCACATCCGAGTGATCCATACATTGCAGGAATAGCCGCTTCGCATCAATGTTGGAAATCACGCCTTTGGTGGCTCTGTATTCGGTGCCACCCGCCACCCGAACGCCCACCGCTTTCCCGTCATCGATCAAGACTTTTTCTACATGCTGATCGGTCAGGACTTTACCGCCCAAGCTAGTCACTAAATTCAACAGAGCTTTGACTAAGGCCCCAGTGCCGCCTTTGGGCCGAGCCATACCGGGGTTGTGGCGCATTGCCATCATGATCGCGCCTACCGCATTAGTCTTTTGGGAAACGGGAGTACCCAACTCGGCAGCTAATCGAGCCAGAGGAGCCTTCAAAAACTCAGAATCAAACCACTCGTTGAGAATGTCTTCCGCGCTGGTGAGCATCGTGCGGATAAAGTCCAGCGTCTTGTTGGTAGAGCCAATGACAGAAAATAGGTCTTTCATCTTTTTGATGTCGTAGTTGCCCACGATATCAATGATGGATTTGGGTGGCGCATTGAAAATCGGTACCATCGAGCCAATGACCCGCTGCCAGAAATCTGTGTACTCCGCATACTTCTGTGCATCTCGTTCACTGTAGCGAGCAATCTCTGCACAAGTCTTTTCAACCGAGCGATGGCCTAAAAAGTATTTGCCGTCAGGGTGAGGACAGAATACGACCGGATCGCAGTAGAGGTACTCCAAGCCATATTTTTCTAGTTCCAGTTCCTCTACAACCGGACCTAAGTGGATAAATTCATGGTCGATCGCGCAGAGATTGAACTGAAAACCAGGAGCTTCTTTAGGTAAAGCTTCTTCCGTGGTTGCTGCGCCACCCGGCACAGACCGCTTTTCCAATAGGAGAACGCTATAGCCCGCTTTGAGTAGGTAAGCAGCACAGACCAAACCATTGTGGCCTGCACCAATAATGACAACGTCGTATGTTTCCATGAAATGAAGCTCCGAAGGCGTAATCCTAAATCAATCAAGTAGGTGGGATAACAGCTTAGGTTTAGACTCAGTTTTGGACCCAGTTTTGGGCTGACTTTTGGGCTTAGGTTTGGCGATCGCGTTAGTTCAGTCTCGTCCATCAGCTTTCGCTAACCTTTGGCCTCAGCACCAAATCGAAAATCGCATAGAGCTAAGCCACAAACCGCACCAGCCGTCTTTAGACGGAAGTGCACGATCTAAACAGACTCTAAGAAGCTGTTAGGAGAAAACTAATTAAGTTAATCAAAAAATAACTTTTTATAGTTTATGAATTTTAGCCTGACAAGAAGTATCAGCAAAAGAATATAGATTTTTCGAAGTGATTCTATACCTTTGGGTGGATGACGGAACTAATTATATTTATCAAATCTTTGAATGTTTCTTGAATATTAATAAAAACTAGCTTTAGATTGCTGCTGACCTGAAAATTTATAACTTTAGTTATTCTGCCAATTCTAACTAGATATGCTAACCTTTGTGCAACACCAAATCAAAGGTTTCTTCCTACTGAAACAGCCTTTTTTATCAGCCGGGAGAAGGATGAACCTGGCTAACCGCCTGAGTAATCTCAGAGATAGTTCCGATCCTAATGATTACTAGCAGGAGAGTTTAGAAATGGTAACAACGCTTGACGATACAAAGCGGATGATGATTGGTACCAAGCTAGCTGATATTAAAGCTCTTCAAGAGCTGGTCATCGCTAATGAGCAAAGATTCATCAGCGAAATCAATGACCAAGATATTCGTCATCGTTTCCAAGAGATGCTCAAAGATGACCAGAAGAACATGGGCGTCTTGGAAACCGTAATTGTGCAGTACGGTATTAAGTCTGAGCCTAAGCAAACCATCCGTCAGTTCGTTGACAAGTTACAAGAATTGATGGGCGGTTCTGAGCTAAGCATTTTTGAGAAAGTGTTCCAGCATGAACTACTTAAGCATCAACTAGTGATGAGCGGAGTGGTCGTCCACAAAGCGGCTCAGAAAGTCGGCGCTGACGTTGAACTCGCCATCACTCCCCTCAACACCGTCAACTTTGAAAACCGGGCGCACCAAGAGCAACTCAAGGGCGTACTAGAAGTGCTAGGTGTGCGTGAACTCACCGGACAAGAAGCGGATCAAGGTCTGTGGGCACGGGTACAAGATGCCGTTGCTGCTCTCTCTGGTGTAGCGGGCAGCGTGATCACTCAGAACTCGGATAAATCTGACCTGAACATCCAAGATGTGATCCGTTTAGACCACAACAAGACCAACACTCTGTTTACCGAAATCCTAGGTTCTAACGATCCTCAAAAGATCCAAGAGTACTTTGGTCAGCTTTACAAAGACTTGAGCGTTCATGCTGAAGCAGAAGAGCGGGTAGTTTATCCTGCTGTGCGTCCCTTCTACGGTCAGAATGACACTCAGGAGCTATACGACGAGCAAGCTGAGATGAAGCGCAAGCTTGAAGAAATCAAGGCTCTCAGCCCTGCTTCTTCCGAGTTTAAGGATAAAGTGCGCCAGTTGATGGAAGCGGTGGGCGACCACATCCGTCAAGAAGAGAGCACTATGTTTGCGGCAATTCGCAACAACCTCAGCAGCGATCAGTCTGAGCAATTGGCAACTCAGTTTAAGGCTGCTAAGAGCCAACTTCAAGATCAAATGTCTGCTTCTAAGAAGTAGTTATTAACTGCATTTGAATCATTATCTGTTTAGCAAACCTCAATAACCTCAATGTTCCCACCACTGTAGTGGTGGGAATTTTCTAAGTTTTGCAAGTAGCAACATCCAAGGAGTTGCAAGTGATGGCTAAGGACAAGAACCAAAACATTCTGGATTTAATTGCTACTGACCACCGCAAAGTTGAGCAGATCTTTTCTCAAATTGAGAGTGCGTCTAATTTAGAGCAGTTATATCGATACTTCAACCAGCTCTATAAGGAAGTCAATTTGCATGCGCGGGCCGAAGAACTTGTTTTCTACCCTGGGCTGAGAGAGTACGAGGATACAGATGCAATGATCGCCGAAGCAGAATCAGAGCATGAAGAGGCGGCTGCACTTTTAGAAGAAATTAAAGCCCTTAGCCCTGACTCAGCCGAGTTCAAAGAAAAAATTGCTGAACTGAAGAAAGCTATTCTGCACCACGTGCAGGAAGAAGAGTCAGAAGTATTTGAGACTGCGCGAGATGGCATGGATGAGCAGCAACTCAAGCAGCTAGGCCAAGAGTTTCAGGAAGCCAAAACTAAACTTGAAGATGAGGTCGTAGAAGCCGCTTCTCTCTAAAGCTGCGAAGCAACTGGGCGATCGCCTAGTTAAACCGCCAATTGAGTTGATTACCTAAGTTGAAATTCCAGCAAAGCCAAAGAATTTAGCAAGTTGGTAATATCCCCTTATAGGGTTCGATCGCCGTATGAAGCGTTGAGTGCAACGCCTCGTGCGGTTTAATTTTTTGAGAAAACGAGTAGGTTGGGTAGATGATAAGAAAATGATGCGTTGCCAAACTGCTTGGGTCACGATCGCTGCCACTGATTTCGATCGCTTGCTGGAGTTTTATCGCCAATTCTTGCAGCAAGACCCTCAGCTTCTGTTGCCAAATGTCTATGCTGAGTTTCGGCTTCCGGGGTTAAAGTTAGGAATTTTTAAGCCGAAAACTAGCCATCAATCAGAGTTTCAAGCTCCAGAACATAGTGCCATGAGTTTGTGTTTGGAGGTGGAAGATTTAGACACAGCGATCGCTCAATTAGAGGCGATCGCTGCTCCTCCCCTAGGTGAAATCATTGTGGCTACTCATGGGCGTGAAATCTACGCTTACGACCCGGAAGGGAATCGTTTGATTTTGCATCAAACTATTTAGACAATAGATGAAACCGAGTCTAGGTAAGGCTCAGCGAAGGCAGATGTAATAGGCGATCGCGGCCGTTAATCACTATAGAACTGTATAGGCGATCACACAGAGGGTAATATTACCAGGGCCAGTTTTGCTACGGTGATAGTTAGATTAAGAGTGATTACTATGTGCTTCACCAACGCCATTTACTTCGATCAAAGTTAATCGCTTGAATGACACCTTGAATTCAAATGATTCAAGGCTCTAAGTTTGGCTGTCCTTGGCGTCCTGTCACCCTACAACCTCACACAGAAGATGGACTCAACATCGACTCGTCTGCCAAAAGGCCAGCAAATTCAAAATCGCTTGCTGGCTAAATTACCCAGTCAAGAGCTGGAACTTCTGCGTCCTCACCTAGAGGAGATTGAGCTGACTCATGGTCAACCCCTGATTCTGCCCTATGAGCCGATTCCCTACATCTACTTTCCGACTACGGCACTCGCTTCTTTAGTGACGGTGTTGGAGGATGGGGCAACTGTAGAGTCTGGTTCGGTTGGCTGTGAAGGCGTTGTGGGTTTGCCTGTCTTCTTAGATGCTGGCATCACTCCGATGCAGAACATGGTCCAGATTCCGGGGCAGGGCATCCGAGTTAGGTCAGACATTGCCAAGGCTGCCTTCGATCGCCGGGGAGACTTCTATAGCTTGATTCACCGTTATATCCATACTCTCCTGGTTGTCGCGTCGCAGTCCGCTGCTTGTAACCGCCATCACGCCATAAAAATGCGGCTCAGTCGCTGGCTACTGATGAGTAGTGATGGGGTAGGTTCAGAGGAGTTGGCTTTAACCCAGGAGTTTCTAGCAACGATGCTAGGAGTGAGACGCTCTGGCGTGACAGAAGCAGCTCTACAGCTACAGCAGGAGCAGTTGATTTCCTATGGTCGAGGCAAGATCCGGATTCTAGATCGGAAAAGATTAGAGGCATCATCTTGTGAGTGCTACCAAATGGTTAAGAATGAATTCGCTCGCCTGTTGAGTTTGGAAAGCGATCGCCCACGTTAGCTAGTTGCTAACCGCGTCCTCTATCTCCGCGCTAAAACACTGCGGAAACAGGGCGGCTGCAAATGTATTGGCATTATTAGCAGGAAGCATTCCGACTGGGAACTCTAAATTTTATTAGAGTGCTTTAGCGTGGAGTGCTTTAGTAGCCTTGTGAATCACCGTAAGTTGAGGGAAGCCTATGCCCGTACAAGTGCAAACCCAGCGATCGGGCCGCTTTATGGACCCTTGGCCTTACTTAACCTTGGCTACAGCGGTAGTAATGTTGCTGGCGTTAATCAATGCTGGTTTTGTAGGCAAGACGTTGCTCGCCACGAGCCTGAATGTAGACCCTGAAGAAGCGACAGAACTCCAACCCATTCAGGTTGAAAAAACACCGATTGGCGCATTGCGAATCGACACCGAAGCTACGATTCCAGACAACCAGTGGGTCACCTACGAAATTCAACTGCGCGATCGCCAAGGCAATCTACTCGCCAGCGGGATTAAGCAAGCCTGGAGTGAGTCAGGCACTTGGAATGAGGAAGGCGAATCGGGCACTTGGCAAGAATCCGATTTAACGGGTGGTTTGGATGTCCGCCCTAACCAATCCGAACCCATGACGATCGCGATTCAGGTTTTGGACTATACCAACACTTCCGGGCAAGAAATTGATCAACCTGTGCCGATCACAGTCACAGTGCAGAATGGGGTGGTGGATGGTCGCTATCTCTGGGCTGGGTTGATCGGCACCACTAGTTTAGCCCTGTTGTCGTTAGTCGCTGTTCCGCTTACAGGTGCTCAGGTCATCGAAAAGACTATCCCAGATAGCGATGTGGGCGATCGCGCGGTAATGGGTGGGAGCGATCGCTTGGTGCGGGTCACAGTAGACATTACCTCTGATGAAACTTCTCCGAAAGCATTAGAAGTCGAGTTGTTCGTTAAAGACCAGAACGGTGAGCAGATCTATACCAATTCGTTTCCGGTCAAGCTCAGCTTGTCTAAAGAAAACGGCAAAGTAGATGAAGGCACTGGTACACTCACCGTGTTCTTTCTACTAGAGCCGCGCAGTTCCTATGGCTTCTACGCCGAAGTGGTTCCTGATGGCCCAATTGACAAAACCGAATTAGTCGTTCGGGATGGAGCCAAGACTTTAATTCCTGTTCAGGTGGTTCACCTAAAAACCATTTAACTCAATGTTTGTTGGTCCCTATTTGTTGGTCCCTATAAGTTAGGAATGAGATCATGACTTCTGCATTTGCGATCGCGGCTCTCCTGGTTACAGGTATTACTCTCACCGCTGGGTACACCCAGAGTTCTTCGCTACACCTCCGAGAAGAACGGCAACCGATGTATTGGCCCCGATACGGCACCAGTTTATCGGGTCGCTACCACAACCGCCTTTGGCTGGCTAACCCGGAACGGACCAGCTACGGTGAGTTTCGTGGGGGTGGCCCTGGAGCAGGCAAGTAACATGACATCTCTAGGGCAAGCGACCATGCAGGCTGGGGAGCCAGAAAATCTCAGTCTAAGTCGGCGGCAGCGGCATTTGTTGTTAGCAGCAACGGCGATTTCTTCGAGTTGTGGATTAGCAATTGAACTGCTGCTGGGCACTTTGGCGAGTTACTTAGTTGGCAATCAGGCGCTTGCTTATGGGGTGGCAGTGGGTGGCTTTTTAGCCGCGATGGGAGTTGGGTCTTATTTAAGCCGATTCATTGCCGTTCCTGACTCAGCCAATGAACTAGTAGCAGTTCAGTCAGAGAGCGATCGCCTGCGACAGGAGCAGCAGCAACTCCTAACCACCTTTGCCCAGATTGAACTTGCGATCGCGCCGCTGAGTGCGCTGCTGCCACTAGGGCTATTCATTTTATTTGTGGTCAACGGTCCCGTCTGGATTGGGTTGTTTCTAGTGACGTTGCTGTTGGGCACCCTGGCAGGTTTGGAAGTGCCGCTGCTGACTCGAATCTTGGAGCAAGAGGCGGGAGTACGAGATGCTCTCTCTGGGGTTTTAGCGCTGGATTACTTGGGGGCACTGGTGGGGTCGTTGGCGCTGCCTGTGGTTTTGTTACCCACAGTAGGGATGTTTCCGTCGGCGGCGTTGATTGGGGCGTTACCTGCTCTCATGGTGTTTGCCCTCGGTCGGACTTTCCCCCAACTACGACGTTGGCGGCGCTGGGGTCTAGTGGTTTGTTTTGGCCTCTTTGCCTTGGCTCCGCTGACTGTGCCATTGGGCGATCGCTTGGAAAACACGCTCTACAACGCCCCAGTGATCAGCCGTATTCAGTCGCCTTATCAGCGGATTGTGCTGACTCGCCAAGCAGGAGACGTGCGCTTATTTCTGGATGGAGATTTGCAGTTCTCCACCTTAGATGAGTATCGCTACCACGAAGCTCTGGTGCATCCCGCCATGAGTGCCAGTCGCGATCGCCGTCGAGTACTACTGATGGGCGCAGGAGATGGCTTAGCGCTGCGGGAAGTGCTGAAATGGCCCGAAGTGGAGCGGGTATTGTTAGTTGACCTAGATGCAGCAGTGATTAATTTGGCGCGACGACATCCCTTTCTCGTGCAAGCCAATGCTCACGCTTTGGATGATCCGCGTGTAGAGGTCAGGCAGGCGGATGCTTTCTTAACCGTACCGACGCTGCCCGAAACCTTTGATGTGATTATTGCAGACTTTCCAGACCCCGACCGAGACACACTTGCTAAGCTCTATGCTCAAGGCTTTTATCAACGTTTATTAACCCGCTTAGCGCCTGCTGGAGTATTGGTGACGCAGGCATCGAGTCCCTTTTTTGCCCCGCGAGCCTTTGCCTGTGTCGCCGCAACGCTGGAATCAGTTGGTTTATCGGTGCATCCTTACGTCACGGATGTCCCCAGCTTCGGGCCTTGGGGCTTTGTTTTGGCAATGCGTGCCCCCTTGCAAGCTGCAACGCTGAAGTTACCTGTTGCCACCAAGTTTTTGACGGAACCACTGTTGCAACAACTCTTCCAACTGCCTAAAGATGTGCAACTTGGCAATGTAGAAATCAATCGCTTAGCAAACCCAGTGCTGGTGAAGTATCAAGCTGATCCACGTTGGGCAGCTTATCACTAAGGAAGAGAGGTGGAGGATGATCACATTAGTTTGGCTTGGCGTGATTGCAGTGGTGGTAGTTGGTGTAGTTTTGGTCGTGCGCCAGTCGCAGGGGCGTTTACCCAATCAAGGCGATCGCGCTCAACTACCTTCCCTAGCCCGTACCATCTTCACCTTAGAGGTGGGAGATATTGTGCAATACATGGGCACCGACTGGGTCGTAGAGGGCAAGCTCACCTACGACAGCAACGGCTACACCTGGCTAGAGTACTTGTTGCAAGATGGCGATCGCCTCCGCTGGCTTTCCGTAGAAGAAGATGACCAAGTGGAAGTCAATTTCTTGGAGCCAACCCAAGGTTTAGATATTCCTAGCACGCCTCCCACGCATCTCACGTTTGGCGGTGTGGCTTATCGGCAAGTGGAAGCGGGCACAGCGCGAATGACTCGTGCCGGCACCACCTTAAACCGCCAAGCCGAACAATGCCGCTACTTTGACTACGCCGCCTCTGATGACGCCTCTAACGACCAAGTGCTCTCCGTCGAAGATTGGGAAGGAGGTTTAGAAGTCACAGTCGGAACTCGGATTCGTCCTACGGCTCTGACTCTGCTACCTGGGGATGGTCACCGAGTTTATGGTGCCTAGGTTTCTCCTTTTTTTTAGATTTTTCCCTTTTTTATAGATGATTGGCGATCGCTCATGACCACCTCCACACTTAGCTCTCACCATCTCTCCGCGATTCTTCCGGCTGCCGCCGCTGTATATTACTGGACAGAAGCTGATTTTCTCAGCTTGCTGCAAAGCGTGGTTGGGCAAGTCGGGTTGACGATAGTAGGAGAGCTGGCATTTACCTTTCAGCCCCACGGCATTTCTGCGATCGCCATGCTAGCGGAATCCCATGTGGCTCTGCACTTCTGGCCAGAGAAAGGCAAGGTCACGGTTGACATTCACGTTTGCGATTTTGAGCAAGGCAACCAGATTAAAGCTGAACAATTAGCGCAACTGCTGAGCCTGCAAATTACAGGTGAGAGTTGTGTAGAGCATTGGCACTGTTTGTCGATTACTAGTTAATCCTGTGGTAGGGAAAACTGGGAGGGCTGTTGTGAGTAGATGAATGGGTAGCTTTTTTTACCTCTTTTGGTTGTATGTAAGCCGATTTGAACTTAGGGGGAATTATGGAGATAGCATCCGCCTAGCGATTTCTCGGCACTACCAACCATGCAGACTTCGGTAAACGACTTAACCTTGTCCCAAAGCTTTCTAATGAAAGTGATTAATGGGATGCCTGACCCCATTTTCATCAAGGATCGTCAACACCGATGGCTGTTTCTCAATGATGCCTTCTGCGAGTTTTTAGGCCATAGCCGCGAGACTTTACTAGGCAAATCAGATTATGATTTCTTTCCGCAACACCAATCAGAGGTCTTTTGGCGGCAAGATGAGCTGACCTTCACGACGGGCAGGCCTCAGGAAAACGAGGAGAGCTTTACCAATATCCGTGGAGAAACCTATGTCATTGCCACGAAAAAATCAGTCTTTGTGGATGACACAGGCAATACTCTGCTGATTGGCAGCATTCGCGACATCAGCGCAGCGAAGCGTGTCGAAAACGAACGCCAGCAAATCGAAGCAGAACGCCAGCGATCAGCTCTGGCTCTACAACAGCGTGAAGAGCAAGTGCGCTTATTCATCGAACATACCCCTGCGGCAGTGGCGATGCTCGATCGCGAGATGCGCTACCTGATGGTGAGCCGCCGCTGGCTAGAAGACTACGGTTTAGGCGATCGCGACATTCAAGGTTGTTGTCACTACGACCTCTTTCCAGAAGTTCCCGATCGCTGGCGGGAGGTGCACCAACGTTGTTTGGCAGGAGCGGTGGAATGCTGTGACGAAGAAGTGTTTGCCAGAGCAGATGGCACGGCAGATTGGCTGAAGTGGGAAGTACGGCCTTGGTACGAGCGCACTGGCGAAGTGGGCGGCTTGATCATGTTTACCCAAGTGATCACTAAGCGCAAGCAGGCAGAATTGGCCCTGCAACAAGCCAACGAAGAATTAGAGTGTCGGGTGGAAGTCCGAACCGCCAAGTTGCAGCAACTCGTCGCTCGACTCCAGCAGGAAATTGGCGATCGCGAAGCCAGTGAAGAACGCTTCCGAGCCATCTTTGAAAACTCTGGCATGGGAATTGCGGTCGTGGGGCCAGACCTGAAGTTTCGCCAAGCTAATTCTTGCTGGCAACAATTGCTGGGCTACAACGCAGCCGAATTACCCACCATGACCCCTCAAGACCTGACCTTGCCGGAAGATTGGGCGATCGAAGAACCCTTGTGTCTAGCTTGCATCATGGGCACGAGAGACAGTTTTCAGCGAGAACGCCGTTTTCTTTGTGCTGACGGTACCTTAGTCTGGGCCAACTTAACCGTTTCCACCATTCGAGATGCCAGGGGGCAGTTTCAATTCTTTGTGGCGATGGTGGAGGACATTACCGAACGCAAACGGGCAGAGGATGAACGCCAGCAAGCGGAATCAGAGCGCGATCGCTTCTTTACCCTGGCTGGCGATATGTTGGGCATTGCTGGAGTGGATGGCTACTTCAAGCGGATCAACCCCGCCTTCGAGCACACACTGGGTTACACAACTGAGGAGTTGACGGCTCAGCCATTCCTTGATTTTGTCCATCCTGAGGATCAATCAACGACCGCTGCCGAGGCGGCCAAACTTCTGAGTGGCAAAGGCAGCATTTCTTTCGAGAACCGCTACCGTTGCAAAGATGGCTCCTACCGCTGGCTCTCTTGGACTTCCACACCCTACGCGCAAGAAGGGCTGATCTACGCCACTGCTCGCGATATTACCGAGCGCCAGCAAACCGAAGAAGCGCTCAAAGCTAGTGAAGCCCAGTATCGCGACCTAGTGCAGACGGCTAACTGTATCATTCTCCGCTGGGATACAACTGGCACGGTTCGGTTTATTAATGATTACGGAGCCCGCTTTTTTGGCTTTGCCACAGGCGAACTGATTGGTCAGAATGTGGTTGGCACCATCGTTCCTGAAACCGAAACCTCTGGCCGAGATCTGCAAATGCTGATGATCGCCATTCATCAGCACCCCGAGGACTACGCTCACAACGAAAATGAAAATCGCTGCCAAGATGGACGACGGGTGTGGATTGCCTGGGCGAATAAACCGATTTTGGATGAACAAAATCAATTGGTAGAAATCCTGTCGGTGGGCACGGATGCGACCGAGCGCAAACAGACGGAAGAAGCTTTGCGTCAGAGCCAGAAGCGCTATGCCACTTTGGCTGCCACGGTTCCGGTGGGCATCTTTCGGACCGATGCCGAGGGTGGCTGTATCTATGTCAATCAGCGCTGGTGTCAGATTACGGGTCTGACTCCCTCAACAGCTAAGGGTATCGGTTGGGCGGGGGCGATTCATCCTGAAGATAGCGATCGCGTCTCGCTCGTATGGCAACAATCTATCCAGGCTAAACAAGCCTTCCGCCTGGAGTATCGCTTTCAGCGTCCTGATGGCTCCATTTCCTGGGTTTTTGGTCAGGCAGTGGCAGAAAAGGGCATTGAGGGCGGAGTGGTAGGTTATGTAGGCACCGTGACAGATATTAGTGAACGGAAGCTGGTTGAAGAGGAGCGCAAACAAGCAGAAGCGCAATTGCAACAGCAAACCACAGACCTGGCCGCCGCCCTGCAAGAACTCCAGCGCACCCAGGCCCAAATGGTGCAAAGCGAAAAGATGTCGAGCCTGGGGCAATTAGTGGCAGGAGTCGCCCACGAAATTAATAACCCAGTCAACTTTATTTATGGCAACCTCAGCCATGCTCGCACCTACACGCAAGATCTGTTGGGCTTGGTGCAGCTTTACCAGGAATACTACACCACGCCAGTTCCAGCGATCGCTGCTGAAGCAGAGGCCATTGATCTAGAGTTTCTGTTAGAGGATTTGCCGAAGCTGCTTGATTCGATGCAGGTGGGAGCCGAGCGGATTCAGAAGATCGTGACTTCGCTGCGGACTTTCTCGCGCATGGATGAGGCCGAGGTGAAAGCAGTAGACCTACATGATGGCATCGACAGCACCGTGATGATTTTGCAGCATCGCCTCAAAGCTAAGAGCGATCGCATTGAAATTCCAGTGATTAAGCATTACGGCGATTTGCCACGGGTAGAATGCTACGTCGGCCAACTGAATCAGGTGTTTATGAATATCTTGAGTAATGCCATTGATGCACTAGAGGAGGCGCTAGAGCAGGGTAAGCATTTTATCCCCACGATTCAAATTCAAACCGAACTAACTCCTCATCAGGAGGCAATCATTCGGATTTCAGACAATGGTTTAGGCATTCTTGCCGCCATCCAGCAACGACTCTTTGATCCTTTCTTCACAACTAAAGCGGTGGGCAAAGGCACAGGCATGGGGCTGTCAATCAGCTATCAAATCGTCACCGAAAAGCATGGTGGCTCACTGGCTTGCACCTCCCAACTGGGTCAAGGCACCGAGTTCGTGATTACAATTCCGTTGCACCAAGCTGCTCACCTTAACTAAAACTATCAGAGCTAGCAATGGTAACGACATTTGCAGAACTTTTGTTGGATCATGGAGCCGCAGCTTTCGATCAACAGTTGTGTTTGAGTGAATTGCTCGGCGAGCATACTTGGTGGTTTGACATGGAAGCTGGCACGTTGGAGTTTAATGAAACTTTGACCTTTCCAGTGCAAATTCTAGGCAGTGAGTCAGATAGTAGCCAAACCTGGTTGTGGAGCTGGGCTAATGCAGAGAGTCATATTCCTGAACAGTTGTTGCAAGATGCATTGGAGTTAGCGGCTTTTGGCGATCGCGCTGCAATTGCTGAACTTAAGCAACCACAACTATCGCTTAGCGATGAAATCAACGGCCATGCTTTATCAATGGTTGCGAGTGGGCTTTGCAAAGCGAATGCTTATTACTGCGCTCCCTATGCAGGTGGAGCTTTGTTCGTCTTACTCAAGCAAGCCAATTATCGTTGGCCGATTGATGACCCGATCGCCCGAATTGCCTTTGTGTTTCCCCAGTTCATTTCAACTTTTGCACTCAGCAATCATCGCCAAGCCTTTGCCTATTACCTCAGCTTTTACAACTTAGAAGTTTCAGAGCGAGAGAACTATGTACTGGGACGGTTTAACGGCGATCGCGTAATTACAGCAAAATTCGATCAAAACCAGCGCTTGATTGAATTGACAACACAAGATTAGGACCAATTAACCGAACTTGTCTTTCCATTCGGGACGGAGGAGACCGTAAAGATACATATCGTGGCGATCGCCGCTGCGATGGATAAACTCTCGATACACGCCTTCACGCTGAAACCCAAGCTTCTCGTATAGGGCGATCGCGCGATCGTTGTAGCTAAAGACAGTGAGTTGGATACGGTGCAGGTTTAGCTCCTCGAAGGCAAAGGTCAGCGCCAGTTGCATCGCCTCAAAGCCATAACCGTGGCCCCAGTGCTCCTCCCCAATGGCAATGCTGATCCAGCTCACTTGGTGATTCCACAGGATGCCGTCTAGTTCTACATAGCCCAATAGCATGTCATTGGGGGCTGTAACCGCAGGCTCATTGCTGCTGACAGCACGCACCGCAAAGATGAAAGCATGATTAGATTTTTGGCGTTCTTCTAACCATTGACCTAAAAACGCTTCAGAGTAGGGGTAAGCAGGCTGAGCATCTAACAACCGTAAAAAGTCAGATTGTTGATACCAATGCGCCAAAGCGGGTAAGTCTTGGGGCATCCAACTAGTTAATCGGACTCGGCTTCCAGACAGCGAAGTTTTAGCCAGCATGAATCACTACACTCTGCTGCCCACCAGTTCTGCCACTCGCTCTATAACCCTCAAACTTAAAGGCATTAGCTGTCAGACTGTCTGGCTAAGAATTGCCGCAAACTCAAAAGCGCCACGGTTTGCCCCGCATTTAGCGGTAGGAGCGAAACCCCTTCCAGCCGCGATTGCAGCCAACCGTCGCCCCAGCACCACTCATGGAAGCCATCAACGCCTTGACTTAAGAGCAAGCGCAGACAATTTGGTTCCGCCACATCCACCTGATGCTGAATTGCGATCGGACCCAGCCAACTGGTAAATGATAGCCCAGCATGCAACTGTTCTGGCAATCCGGGGGATAAGCGTTCTGGCCACAACCACTTTTGCAGTTGAGCGGGTTGGAGCAAACTATCCCGAATGTTAGCGGCTGAGGCGTTGACCTCAATTCGCAAGTTGCTTTGTTGAAAAGTACCCCACATAAGCTTGAATGGCGGCTCCGCAGATCAGTTGGTTCTCTAGTTCTTTCAGTATGCCAAGTTCAGGCAGTTCTTAGCCGAACCGTGAGCAACGCGATCGCTTTGGCTGCGTCCCTGGCTTGCTTCAGGACCAGAAAGACCTTGGCGAGATCCTGGCGATCGCTCCCAAGGCCATCAACCCACAACTTAGAATAGAAATAGTGAATTAAGAAATGTAAGGTTTTTTCATGGCGGATCAGTTAATGCGGGCAACTGCGGCTGATGGCGGCATTCGAGCGGTAGGAGTGATTACAACTCGCCTCACCGAAGAAGCTAGACAGCGGCATCAGCTCTCCTATGTAGCAACAGCAGCTCTGGGGCGTACCATGTCCTCCGGATTGCTGTTGGCCTCCAGTATGAAACGGCCCGGATCGCGAATCAACATCCGGATTCGCGGCAATGGACCTTTGGGCGGCATTTTAGTCGATGCGGGCTTAGATGGAACTGTTCGCGGATATGTCGATAATCCAGAAATTGAGCTACCTCCCAATGACAAAGGCAAATTGGATGTCGGTGGTGCGGTAGGTCACGAAGGTTATGTGTATGTGGTGCGGGATGTGGGCTATGGCTATCCCTACTCCAGCACTGTAGAGATCGTCTCTGGTGAGGTTGGGGAGGACATCGCCAACTATTTAGTGACTTCCGAGCAAACTCCTTCAGCCTTGGTGGTGGGCGTATTCGTCGGTGCGGAAGGTGTAACCGCATCAGGAGGCTTGTTGATCCAAGTCTTGCCTAAAGCGGCTCGCGATGAAGAACTAGTAGCAACTCTAGAGTCTCGCATTGGCCAATTGTCTGGGTTTACCCCGCTGTTGCAAGCAGGCAAAACGCTGCCAGAAATGTTCGAGCAACTGTTGGGTGATATGGGATTAGAAATCTTTCCAGAAACTCAGTTAGTCAGGTTCCACTGTGGTTGCTCCTTCGATCGCATGCTAGGGGCGCTCAAGATTTTGGGCGAAACGGAACTGCAAGACATGATCGAAAAAGACAACGGCGCTGAAGCCACCTGTCACTTCTGTAATGAGGTTTATCAAGCCAGCAGTGATGAACTAGCGCAACTGATTTCCGAGTTGCGAGCCGAATCCTAACGAAAGTCCGGGAGGCTAGAGAAAGTCTACGAAGAGTGTCATCTAAACCTAAAGATTTGACTTTTTGGGGCTTGAGGAGGGTAGGATGACAACTACTGCATTTGCTTTGGAGCAGCCAGAGCCGCTGCACTACGAATTGTTAGGTGGGAGTTGTTAGGTGGGCTATGACCAGAGATCGCGGAACTCCAGACCGTAGGCCAGCCGATCGGCCTCTCCGGATGAAGAATTCAAGCAACCCCGACCGCCCCCCTGCTCCTCGCCCCTCAACCCATCCGACTCCGCGTCCTGTGGTCAGAGCTGTACCTCCAGACCCAGTTCGGCCTGTGGTTTCGACGCTCGGTCAGACGGAGCAACCTGCTTATGCCGTACCGGGGTCTGCTCCCCCGCCGCTGACTCAGCCCCCTAGCCCGCGCGATCGCAGACGGTTACGATTGCCCACAAGCATAAGATTTTGGGGCTTGACTACCTTGTTGCTTACGGGAGGAGCGGCAGTTGTCTCGGTGGCGTTGTTGGTCCGATCACCTGCGTTGCCGAATTGCCCCTCGATCTTCTGGCCGATGGCATCTGCTTCCATGCGGCTCTACTGTGCTCAAGTTGCAGCCAACAAGCAGACCGTGAAGAATTTGCTAGAGGCGATCGCGCTAGTTCACAACTTGCCTCCCGATCATCCTTTGCGGTCCGATATTGACCGCTCGATTCAACAGTGGTCATCAGATATCCTCAACTTGGCTGAGACTTCTTTCAACGCCGGCAAGCTTGACGAAGCGATCGCTACAGCTCGCAAGATTCCAGAAAACACATCGGCTCATGCCCTTGTGAATGAACGGATCGAGCGCTGGCAATCGATTTGGGAGAAGGCAGAGGCGATTTATCAAAAATCAGAATCCGCCATGCGAGAGCGCAAGTGGCATCAAGCCTTTACCGAGGCAGTGCGCTTGCTTTACGTGGGTAATACCTATTGGGAAACCACGAAGTATCAAGAACTCAACGAGCGCATTCGAGTTGCTAGGGAAGAAGGCAACAAGTTAGCCAAGGCCGAAGAACTGGCGGATATTGGCGGTCTCGACAATTTGCTCAAGGCGGTTAAGTTGGCGGAGTCGATCAGCCCCAACAGTTACATCTATAAAGAGGCACAAACCGCGATCGCCAAGTTTGGTCGCAAAATGCTGAACTTAGCCCAAGCGACGCTAGAGGAACGCAACGCAACAGAAGCGATCGCCATTGCCCGTAAGATTCCTGATAGTGCCAACTTAGAGGAAGAAGCGCAAGACTTTATTGATCTGGCTGATGCTCAAGCTCAAGCCTGGCAAGGGACGGTCGCAGACTTAGAAGCCGCGATCGCTCAAGCGCAAAAGCTCGATCGTAAGCGTCCCATGTACGCTAGAGCCCAGCAGTTGATTACCCGCTGGCAGCGAGAAATTGAAGGTGTCGCCCATCTCGATCGGGCCCGTCAATTAGCGCAAGGGGGGACTCCGAATGCCTTAGGATCGGCGATCGCAGAAGCAAGTTTGGTCAACCGCTCCAATCCTCGCTGGGATGAAGCTCAGAAAGAAATTGCTCGCTGGCGCGGCCAAATTGAAACTACGGAAGATCGGCCTTACCTCGATCGCGCGGATGAATATGCCTTGGCGGGAGATGCTAACTCGCTGCAATCCGCGATTAATGAGGCCAGCCAAGTCGGTCCAGGTCGCGCTTTGTACGGTGAGGCCCAAGACAAGATCCGCCAGTGGACCAGGGAAATTCAGCGGCAGCAAGACCAACCCTACCTAGACCAAGCAAGAGCCTTTGCGAGCAGTGGAGATTTGCCCAGTGCGATCGCTACCGCCGACCAAATCACCTCTGGTCGGGCGCTCTATGATGAGGCGCAGGATGAAATCCGCTCTTGGCGCAGCCTAATTCAAGCAGAGCAAAATTGGCAGGAAGCTCAAAGCTTAGCGACTGCCGCAACCCCAGATGCCTTAGCAGCGGCGATCCAAAAAGCGGATCAAATTCCCGCCTCCAGTTCCCTACGAATTGATGCTGAATCCGCCATCAATCAGTGGAGCCAATCTATTTTAGTGCTGGCCCAAAACCAAGCCAACTATGACTTACCCAGTGCGATCGCGATCGCCCAAAAGGTTCCCGCTCGTACGGAAGCCTATGCCCAAGCCCAGCTCCAAATTGGCGAGTGGCGGAAGGCTCTACAACCCCCTGAACCTCCTAAAGTTCTTGTAGAACCCACTCCTCCACAGATTCGCCCGATCAACTAAAGTTTGGAGCTACTCCCTTGAGCCACCTGTTGATAAAAGGACTCAAGCGCTTTCACACAACTTGAGTCATCAAAAAGTTGGGCATGGCCTTGGGTAATGCGCTGCTCGATCTCCTGCCGCCACGCAGAATCTAGCCCTAACTTAACTGCGATCGCCACATATTCTTCTGGAGTAGCCGCGATCGCCTCCGGGATGCTCAAAGCTTGCAAAATTCCTGCTGCATGTCGTCCTCGCATAAATTCGCCTGGGCAAGTGACGACGGGTAAGTTACAGGCGATCGCCTCTAGGGTGGTATTGCCGCCAGACCAGTCAAACGTATCCAAAAAGATATCGGACAGTAAATTGAGCTGCAAATACCCTGCTTGGTTTTGTCGAGGCAAAATCACACAATAGTCCTCGCTGTTTAAGCCCACGGCTGCAAAAGCCCGCTGTAAGCGCTGACGAAACTTTTCAGTGACAGCAGCACTAAAGTGAGCGAGAAAAGCAAACTGGGCGTCGGGGACTTGTTGGGCGATCGCGGCAAACACAAAGTCGTACTGCGGCAGGTACTTGAACAGTGACTGACAAGACAAATAGACCACCGCATCGGGGCGCAATCCAAAATCAGCTCTAGTCTTAATTAGCTCGGGAATAGTAGGTTTGGCATAGGCAATACCGATTTGGGGTAGCCGCACCAATTGCTCGGAGTAGTGTTCCTCGCCATTCTCTGGTTCCATCAGGTCGCTAGAGAGGAAATAGTCAACCGTGGGTAAGCCCGATGTCACCGGATGCCCCCAAGTCAGACATTGCACCGGAGCCAAACGCAGACTGGCAATCTGGCTAGCTTTGGGATGCATGCCAATGTCGAGGAACGTGAGTACGTGTAGTTCATCGTTTAGAATTTGCTGACACATGCCTGTCAAATCGCCAGAAATCTGATGAAAGGCATCGCTGTAACGTTGAATTCCCTGCGTAATCGCGTCCTGCTCTCGATTCAGGGAATAGCAATGAATTTCAAATTTTTCGCGATCGCAATGACGCAGCCAACCCAAAAACAACTTGCCGACTGTATGCAACCGTAGACAGTCTGATAGGTAGCCAATGCGAATTTTGCCGCTTGGACTTAAAGGTGGCATCGGTCGATCTTGCACCCACTGGGGATAGTTGGTCGCCATAATCTGATGCACCAACAGCCCGTATTGTTGTTGTAAAGCGCGATCGTTTTCACCCTGGTAAGCCAGATAGAAGTTAGCGTAACGACTAATACCTTCAAGGGCATTTTTGCTAGCTTCTGGCGTAGATAAGTCGAGTTCAGCCCCAATGCGGGCTAAGCCTTGACTGAACCGCTGCCGAGATACTGCAATCTCCTCGGTGGTTGCGTACAGAATAGGTAAAGTTAACTGCTGGGCTAGCTTGAGAGAAAGATCATTCGGTAGCAAACTCAAAGCATCGGTAGCAGCGGCGATCGCGGCTTCAGTTTGGCCGTCATCTCGCAAGGCAGAAATTAGGTCAAAGTAAAGCTTTGTGGCAGTCGGATAAGCCTGCACCGCTTCCCGGTAGAGCTGAATGGCCGCGTCGTACTGCCCCAAGCGCTGAAAACAATCGCCCAAGCACTTATAAACTCGCTGAATTAGTTCCGGGGCGACTCCTGTTTTCTCGGACCTGAGAAACTTCTGATACCGCTCGATCGCCGCTTGGTATTTGCCTTGGCGGTACAAAGCGAAGCCTAGATAAAAGTCGGCCTGCATGCGAGACTCATCTGCCTTGGCTTTATAGGCAGTGCCCAAATCCTGGAGCGCAACCGGATCGCGAGGGCTCAGTTGGTGAGCTTTTTCCAGAGCTTGAATGGCATCTTCTAGCTGATGCTCTGCGATCAAGCTTCTGCCCATCTGCTGGTACTGCTCATAGGTTTCGAGGTTTGCGGGTGGCGTGGGTAAAGAGAGCGCTACAGGCTGAGGTGGCAGAGCCGCTTGGCTAATAGGGCTGGCAATAGGGCTAATACCAGAACTGGTGTCAGAGCTGCTATCTAGAGCAATTAAGCGTCGATTATCCACCGCTGCGATCGTCATTGGAGCACTGTAGGGCGTTGATGGAGGTGCTTGCTGAGCTGCTGCCATCAACGTTTCACTCACAGTTTTCGCCATCTGGAGCCAAGAGAATTGTTTAGCCTGCTCTAAGCCTGCTTTGATTAGTGGGTCGCGCAAAGTTGGGTTCTGCACATTTTGCAGCGCGGCAGTCAGTCCTGCAACATCTGAGGCCTTGACGTAAAGGGCAGCTTGACCCGCCACCTCTGGGATGGAACCATTGGGGCAAGTAATGACAGGACAACCACAAGCCATTGCTTCTAAAATAGGTAGCCCAAAGCCTTCGTACTGGGAAGGGTATACGAGCGCGATCGCTCCAGCATAGGCCATTCGTAATTCGGCATCGTTGAGTTGCAGCAGATGAACTCTAGTGCCTGCGGGTAAACAAGCACTCAGATCAGGTTCCAGCGTGGAGTTTCCACCTGTGCAAACAATACTGAAGTTGGCAGCATTCGCGAGTTTGGCAAAGGCTTTGCAAAACAAAATGGTGTTCTTGTAGCCGTTTCTCGTGCCGACCATCAAGAAATAGGGTTGCGTAATCTGGTGCTTCTGTTTAAACTCATTCACCTCTGCGTCACCAGCCGGGACAAAACTGGGTTGTACCCCACAAGGCGCAACGGCGATCGCTTCCGGAGCAATGTAAGGAAAGAGTTTAGCTAAGTCCCGTGCAGTATTTTGAGAAATTGCGATGTAACGGTCAGCATGCTGAATGGCATAGTGCTTGACCCGCCACATAAACTCGTCTACATCCCAGCCAATTTGCTCCGGAATCATGTCATAGGCCATGAATACCGAAGGCGTTGAAATCGGAGTGGTGTAATAAGTGGAAATAAATAAGCTAGCCTGCTCCTCGTCACAAATTTGCTGAAGAATGGCGCGATCGAGAGCAGCGTTGCTATAGCTATAGGGCGGAATGAGGCGATAGCGAATCCCAGGAACTCTCGGCGCAGAACCATTACGGTCTAACACTAAAAGATGATCAGCAAAATTGCTTCTAGACCATTCCGCTAACAAAGTTGACCAAACACGAGCAATACCAGTATTAGAAAACTGAAAGAACATGCCATCAATGACAATCTTAGGCATTTTATTCAGGTAATACTTTTGAATAAAAATGCCGCGATTACGGACATGCAACTTCAATTGATTGAGTCGCCCATCTCGACCTGTTGTATTTTGGTTATGGGTAAATAATTGATGCTTAATATCTTCAGGAATTGGAGTGAGTGAATACCCACTGGATTTAGCGCGATGACAGAAGTCAACATCATCCCAATATCCTGGCCCATAGTCTTCGCACCAACCACCAAAGCTTTCTAAAACCTGTTTTTTGACACACAAAGCCCAGCCTTCTAAATAAACTTCCCCAGTTTCAGTTTGTTTAGGGCCTGGGCCTGCCAATCCTTCGCCAGCAAGCTGACATAGGTAGGGAACCGGAGTAGTCAACACCTCAATGTCGTTATTAAGAAATAAAATATACTCGTTGCTGGCAACTTGAATTCCTTGATTATTTGCTGCGGCAAAACCTCGGTTTTCAGAATTGCGAATTAACTTAATATTATGAGTCTGACAAAATCTCTTTAGAGCATCTCTGGTAGGGGGTTGACTACCGTTGTCAATAAAAATAATTTCAATATCAGATAAATGCTTTAAGTTGCGTCCCCAAATTTCTAATAACTCACCGTGATCCCACCAAGGCACAACGATACTCGTGGAATAAGCTACCTTATCTAAAGGATTTGTATTTTTATGCGCTTTACTAGCTTCTACCCAAAAACAGCTCTGTCCGTGGGACCAACAATCTGCAATGCTAATGTCACGAAAGCCAGCTTTTGCGAGCAATTGACGTAATCGAGGAGCCGTAAAACCAGTTTTGTGAAACTCACCCGGATGACTTTGAAGACCAAAGATAGTATCAAGCTGCCAGCCCCAACGCTCTGATTCGGGTTTATCAAGCCATTGCCGCAAGCACCATTCTAGGTTGGGCAAATTCATGACGAGTTGGCCTTCCGGCTTTAGAACTCTAGCCCACTCTTTTAATACTTGAGGCACCTCATACTTACTCAGATGCTCTAGCATGTGCTCAGTAAAAATTTCATCCACACTACTTGGAGGAAATGGCAAATTAAAAATATCCATTTGGGTAATATTTGGACCAGCTAAATATTGGTCTACATTGATATACCCTGGTTTGATTTTTCGGCCACAACCCAAATATAGTTTTAAAGGATTAGCTGTTTGCTGAATGGATTGATTAATCATTGGTTTTGAATTCAAAGTTATCTTGAATTGGAGGCTAAAAAAGCTTGTTGATGAACGACTTTTGATAGAAATTTTCTAATGCCTTGACACAGGTAATATCGTCATAAAGGCGGGAATGGGCAGCCTTGATTTTTTGGGAGATTTGATGACGCCACTTGGGATCTAGGCCTAAACGAGCTGCAATTTGAATGTATTCTGCCTCGTTAGCAGCGATCGCCTCTGTCATTCCTAATTGTTTGAGCACGGCGTAGGAGTGGCGGCTACGCATCATTTTTCCAGGGCAAGTCACCACAGGTAAGTGACAAGCGATCGCCTCTAGAGCAGTATTGCCTCCTGACCAACTAAATGTATCTAGAAACACGTCAGCAATGCCATTTAAGCTTAAGTAGCTATTGTGCCCTTGGCGAGGCAAAATCGCGCAGTAGTCAGGGCTTTTGAGGCCATACTGAGCAAAAGCTCGCTCTAAACGCTGAGAGAACTTTTCAGTAATCGCAGCACTTTTGTGCGAAATAAAAACAAATTGTGCTTGCGGTACTTGTTGAGCGATCGCAGCAAAAATGTAATCATATTGAGGGAGATATTTAAATAGAGTTTGACAGGATAAATATAGAACTGCATCTTCTCGCAATCCAAAATCAGCGCGAGTTTTTGTGGCTTCACTTAGGTCAGGTGGACTGTAGGCAATACTAATATTAGGTAAACGTACTAGTTCTTCTGAATAATGTTTGTCTCCATCTTCAGGTTCCATCAATTCACTCGATAAAAAATAGTCGATGGTGGGAGAGCCTGTAGTAACTGGATGCCCCCAAGTAACGCATTGAACTGGGGCCAGACGCAGACTAGAAAATAAGCTCATATAAGGATGCATTCCTACATCCAGAAACACTAAAATATCAAGCTCGTCTTTTCTAATTTGTTCACCGACCGCTTGGATGTAATCCAATTCGATCGCTTCTTTAACAGGCAGATGACGAAAAACATCACTAGAAGCTCGGAAATTTTCCGTATGCTCATCGGAATGGGGATGCAAGTGATAGGAGTAAATCTCAAAATTTTGGCGATCGCTATGCCGCAACCAGCCTAAAAACAGCACTCCAACTGTTTGCTTCCACATACAAGCAGAGGCATAACCAACCCGAATTTTTTGCCTAACACTTGGTTTTTTAGTCGCTAAAGGCTGCATCAATTCAGGATATTGCGCAGCCATTAGTTGATGAAGTAACTGAGCAAATTGAACTTGCTGCTCCAGATCATTTTGGCCTTGGTAATGCAAATAGAAATTGGTTTGAGACCCTAAGCCCTTCAAAAAAACAGCGCGACTTTCTGCACTATTAACATCAGCTCTTGATTGCACATATTGAATCAGCTGAGCTAAACCTTGGTTAAACTGCTGTCGATAAGTTGAGATCTCTGTGCTTGACTCGTACAGAATTGGCAAAACTAGGTGGCGATCGCGCTCAAACAGCACCATATCTGGAAAGAGCTGAGCGGCTGTAGCGGCTGCGGCGATCGCGGTTCTCGTTTGGCCGCTGTTCCGTAAAGCTGCAATCAAATTAATGTGGAAATCAGGCTTTTGAGGATACTGCTTTACTGCGGCTTGGTAAATTTCGGCGGCTCTCTGGGATTGATTGAGATGTTGCAAGCAGTCGCCTAAATAACGATACACTCGCTCGATAGCCTCTGAGGCAATTGCTGGTGTTAGAGATGCGAGAAACTTCTCGTAAGGAGCGATCGCGGCTGCATAATTGCCTTGACGGTAATAGCTAAATCCTAGATAAAAATCAGACCTCAACTCTGATTCATTAGCTTGCAATTCATAGGCTTGCCCTAAATCACTTAAAATTTTGACATCCCGAGGATTGCGATCGTGAGCGATTAAATAGTTGCTAATGGCAGCATCAAATTGTGATCGAGTAACGAAGATTCGTCCTAAAGCTAAGTAAGCCTCTACCAAGTTGGCATCTAGCTTGATCGTGTTTTCATAAGCTTGAATCGCTGATTCGGTTTGCTGAAGTTGCTCAAATACCATACCTAAACGGTAATGATGCAGAGCCGTGAAGCGGCTGATTTCTAACGCTTGTGATAGCGTTGAAAAAGCCTCTTGATGACGACCCATTCGATAATAAAGATGTCCTAAGTCACTCCAGATTTCTGCTTGCTTAGGCTCTAATTGTAAAGCTTGCTGATATTTCTGTTCTGCTGCTGTTAAAGAATTTTGCTTTTCTAGAGCTGTTGCTTCTTGATATAAAGTTTGCCAATTTTCCATACTATTCTCTTAACTCTAAGCAGCTCTAAATCAGAAGTCGTTACAACGACCAAAATTTATTGCTTTAGTGATTCCCAATGACGCGCTGGTAGAATTCCTCTAAAGCTGTGACACAAGTTAAATCATCATAAAGAAATGACTGGCGATCGCTCATTTGCTGCACAACTTGACTTCGCCAATCACAATCCAAACCTAATTTAACGGCTATTTCAATGTATGCGGCTTCGTCTTTAGCAATTGTTGCAGTTACACCCAATCTCTGCAAAATCGCGTAAGAATGCCGTCCTCGCATAAACTCGCCGGGGCAAGTGACGATAGGTAAGTTACAGGCGATCGCTTCTAGAGTGGTGTTGCCGCCAGACCAAGCAAAAGTATCTAAGAAAATATCTGATAGTAGATTAATTTGCCAATAATCAATCTGGCTTTGTTTCGGCAAAATAACACAGTGCGATCGGTAGCTGAGATGATATTGAGCAAAAGCAGCTTCTAAACGCTGTTCAAATTGCTGAGTTAATCCTGGATCAAAACCAGAAATAAAAATGAATTGAGCTTGCAGCACTTGCTGAGCGATCGCCGGAAAAATGTAATCGTATTGAGGGAGATATTTGAATAAAGATTGGCAGCACAAATAGGCGATTGCATCTTGCGGAATCTGAAAATTCGATCGTGATTTAGTGAGGGGTGGCAGTTGTGGTTTGGTGTAACTAATACCGATATTGGGCAGACGCACTAACTTCTCTGAGTAGTGAGCTTCTGCGGTTTCTGGCTCCATCAAGTCACTAGAAAGGAAATAATCGATTGTAGGGGAACCAGATGTAATCGGATGTCCCCAAGTGACACATTGGATTGGGGCGAGGCGCAATCCCGCAAGCGAGGTCACAAAAGGATGCATGCCAATGTCTAGGAACACCAAAATATCGAGTTGATCAGCCCGAATTTTGCTTCCAATATTTTGAAAATCTGCCTCTAGAACTTCTTGCAAAGGTAAATGATTGAACTCATGACTATGCTGACGAATTTGCTCTGTTATCTGGTCAACTGCTGGCCCCAGGTGATAGCAGTACAGCTCAAATTGGTCTGAATTATGATGACGAATCCAGCCAACAAAGAGTTTACCAACTGTATGCTGCCACAGAAAATTTGAAATATAACCGATTCGGATCTTTCGCTGCTGATTAGGCTGTAGAGAACGAGGTTTTACCTGCAGCGGCTTGACCCAATCAGGATAGTTGGTGGCCATGATTTGATGCATTAGCTGCCCATACTGAACCTGTAGCGCTAAATCATCTCGACCTTGATATTGCAAATAGAAATTAGTTTGGTAGCCAATTCCCAATAGCGCTTTTTGGGCTACTTCAGGTGTTGTTAAATCAATAGTTTTTACTAAGTAATTTAACCCTGAAATAAAATGCTCTCTCCACTGTTCAATCTCAGCTGCATTCTGATACAGAATGGGGAGCATTAGGTGCTGTGCTCGCAGCAGATGTAGATCATTAGGAAGATGTTGTAAGCCTTGAGTAGAAGCGGCGATCGCCTTCTCAACCTGTCCAGAATTTTGCAGCAGTGCTATCAACTCGTAATAAAACTCATTAGCTTCTGGATAGCGTTGAATCCCTTGGTAATATAGGGCGATCGCCTCGGCAGACTGCTCTAGTTTTTGTAAGCATTCTCCCAAGTACTTATAAGCCCGCTGCATTGTTGGGGCGGCTGCTTCAAGGTTGGGAATGTGGATGAATTCCTGATATTGCTCTGCTGCTGCTGCATACTTTTCTTGGCAGTAGAAACTTGACCCTCGGTAGAAAGCGGCTCTGGCTTGATAGCGACTAGCTTGTAGATCCAAAGCTTGACCCAATTCTTGCAAAGTCTGGGGGTCGCTAGGATTAAGTTGATGCGCTACTTCATAAGCTTTAATCGCTTCTGGAAATTGAGCTTTAGCCGCCAGCACTTGACCTAGCTGGAAATAGCTCTGAGCCTGCTGGGGATGAACGGCGATCGCCTGCTGATACACCCTTTCTGCTTCATCGAGCTTACTGGATGCCATTAACAATCGCCCTAGCTCGCTGTAGGCATCACTCAATTTTTCATTGAGTTGAATAGCGTTGCGGTGGGCTTGGACCGCCTGATCGCGATCGCCTAGTTTCTCCAGAACTAAGCCTAATTTGTAGTGATAGCTAGGTTGTTGGCGATTGAGTTCGAGGGCTTTCAGCAGCGCTTGAGCCGCTAATTGGTACTGCCCCATTTGGGAATAAAGCCAGCCCAAATCGTGCCAAACTGCGTCTGCTTGACTCTGGACTCGCAAAATGGCCTGATATTGCTGTTCTGCTGCTTGAAAGCGTCCCTGCGCTTGGAGGGAAACTGCTTCACGATGCCGCGCTGCCCAAGTTGACTCCATAGGAATTCGCGATCGCCAGAGAAATCATGGCAAGCTTACGGCCTGCCCTTCTCTGAGTTTGCCTCAATTTGCCGAACAACTGTCAGGGCTGAGTAACTAACTCCTGCAGTGCCCTCGCCTGGATGAGTGGAGTCACCTACCAACCAAAGCTTCTGAATCGGCGTGCGATTGGCAAACCCAAAAGGGCCGAAGGTGCTGACTCGCTGCCCAATGCCACCCACAATGCCCTGTTCGCGTCCGGTGTAGTGGGCAAAAGTTCGGGGCGTGGCCGATTCTTGGTGCAGGATGGTCTCTGGTGTGAGATGGAAGAATTGGCTGAGCCGCGCGATCGCTGTTTCGGTATATTGCTGCTTCAAGCTTTCATAGTTGGGGCACTGCCACCACAGCGTCGGATCGGTAAAAGAAGAAGCCACGATAGTAGCCTGGCCTTCTGGGGCACGGCCATCCCCAGGATGGCTTACCGAGACAAACAACGAGTTATTTTCCCCAATTGGCCCATCGTAATCGTAGAGAAACTGAAGATGAGGCGGGCATCCGCCAGGAATGGCACTTTGGTCTACGCCGAGATAAATCACAAACGCTCCAGACGCTTGAGGTAATTTATCAACTCGTTGTTGGTAGCCAGAGGGAATGGCTTCGCCCAGCAGCGGCACTAAGTTTTGCACCGTGACATTTGCCACCACCTGATCAGCAGGTTCTGTCCAAACGTCATTGGTTTTCTGATTACGAATCGTGACCGCCTTCACGACCCCTGCTTCTACGTGAATCTGCTCGACGCTGTGGCGCATCAGTAAACGACCCCCATCTCGCTCTAGAGCTTGCACCAGGCGATCGCTGAGCACCTGCATACTGCCCTGTAAGTGAAACAACCCGTGGGGCGCTTGAGACACTCCTAAAGCTGTAGCTGCGTAAAGCAGAGCTGTGTTCTCCGCGTCTACTTGGGAGTAAAGCTTCAGTTGCAAATCTAAGAAAGTTCGCAGGCGCAAGTTATCAGCTAAGCGATAGCCACGCAGCGCATCCCCCACGGTCGAAAAAGTATGGGGCAAAGTTAGAAGCGTATCAGGCCGTACTGCTTTGGTGAGCTGCCAAAAATCCCAAATATTGCGGGGCGGCAAAATTGGGTCGCGCCCTTGGAAGGCCCAACTGTAGCGAAACAAATCAGCTAAAAGTTGCCAAAACGGTTCGCTGCCCGGAAATTGTCGCTGTCGCTCAGCTCGCCACTGGTCTGGATCGCGCCAAACATGAATCGGTTCAGTTTCACCCGGAAGCAAAACGGCACAGGCAGGGTCGCAGGGTGTTGCCTCCGGAGGCTCAATTTCTAGCTCACTAAAAATTCGATGATGAATGCCGCCTGGTTCTAGCCCCGCAACTTGAGTTGCTCCCACATCAAAGGTAAAGCCGCGACGTTTAAAGGTAGAAGCACAGCCCCCCGGAACTAACGCTTGGTCTAAAACAAGAACTTGATAACCACGATGAGCCAGTAATGCGGCTGTGGTCAGACCACCAATGCCTGCTCCTACCACAACCACGCGATCGCCCTTGCTGCCCATAAACGCAAATTCTTAACTTCTTTATATTTCTTAATAAATTATAGGCAGGTGCTGTTTTTTCTGGGACGAAAGGGGGTCTTGAATTGCCGTCTTGAACTTACATTAAAACCAGCGATCGCCCTGCTGATACCGCATTAGAGGCATTGGAACAAACCAACTTCAACAAATACAAATCGTTTCTACATGGAATCTTGAAGAAACGGCTCAGTTCTCAGACAGTGCTCAGACTATAGTGGCGGTAGAAATGGTTGCCCAAATTGAACCCCAATTAAACTCAGGGTTTGTTAGACTCACACCGAATCGCTCAGACGGCCATTGCATCTTCTCACCGTCGTGGTTTTGGCTGCTGCTTGGCGGATGCCATGTCGAATTTCATGCAGTTTCTTTAGCGTTGGTTTTGTTCTGCTTAGCGATCGCTTCAGCTCCACTAGCAATTTCACGAATTGTTGTGGACTTGTAATCATTTAGCTAACAGCACTCCTGCGCTTACTAAGATAGATGAAGAACTCAGCTTGTTCGGAAGATTCATGACCCCAACCCTGATCAAATCGCCCCAGGCTCCTCGACTGAACGCACCCACGGTTCGTCGCTTAGCGAATGGCCTGACGATCGTTGCAGAGCAGCTACCGATTGAAGCGGTCAACCTCAACCTCTGGCTGAATGTAGGCTCAGCGATTGAGACTGACGCCATTAATGGCATGGCCCATTTTCTAGAGCACATGGTGTTCAAGGGAACCGCGCAGCTAGCGAGTGGAGAATTTGAGCGCTTGATTGAGGAGCGGGGCGCAGTGACGAACGCTGCCACCAGTCAAGACTACACCCACTACTACATCACGACGGCTCCCAAAGACTTCGCCGAGTTAGCACCTTTACAAATGGATGTGGTGCTGAATGCCGAAATTGCAGATGAAGCCTTTGAGCGAGAGCGATCGGTGATTTTAGAGGAAATTCGTCGCTCGGATGATAATCCACGTCGCCGTACTTTTGCCAAAGCGATGGAAGTCGCATTTGAGAAGTTACCTTATCGCCGTCCCGTGCTTGGCCCTAGTTCTGTCATTGAGCAACTAACTCCCCAGCAAATGCGGGACTTCCACACCCAGCATTATCAGCCCCACTCGATGACTGCGGCAGTGGTAGGCAATTTGCCTGTAGAGGAGCTGATCCAGATTGTGGAAACATCCCTCGCCCAGGTACAAGCGCATCGGCCCGCGATCGCTGCTCAATCTTCTCTCCATGATTTGCCCAGCTACAGCCTAGAGCCTGCCTTTGACCGAGTTGTACGGCAAGAAGTCGTCGATGATAGCTTGCAGCAAGCTCGTTTGGTAATGGCCTGGCGCGCCCCTGGATTAGCAGACCTCCAAGAAACCTACGCGCTAGATATCTTGGCAACCATTTTGGGTCAAGGCCGCACGGCTCGCTTGATCCGCGACTTGCGAGAAGAGAAAGGGCTTGTCACCAGCATTGCTGCCAGCAACATCACTTTTGAGATGCAAGGAGCCTTCTACATCTCGGCCCAGCTGCCAGCAGAAAACATTCCAGTCGTAGAAGCCGCGATCGCCGATCATATCCGTCGAATTCAAACTGAACCTGTCACCGAAGCAGAAATTGCCCGCGTTCGGACTCAAGTGGCGAATCGGTTCATCTTTGGCAACGAAACCCCCAGCGATCGCGCCAGCTTGTATGGCTACTACCAAGCAATGGTGGGAGATTTGGCTCCAGCCCTCAACTACCCCGCGCACATTCAAGCGTTGGATGCGGTCAGTTTGCAAGCCTCGGCCCAGCGCTACCTATCCACCGAGGCCTATGGCGTAGTGGTACTGAAACCTGCTGCTTAAATCAGACTCTAATCAGCGTTATGTGGACGACCATCGCTGCCCAGATCACTCAAGCCACAGGATACGAATTCCAAGTCAGCAATCAGCGCTCTGTAGGGGGCGGTTGTATTAACCAAGGCTACGCTCTACAGGGTTATCTGAAGGGCAATCCTAGCTCTGACAAATCATCCGACCCAACTGCTTGTACTTACTTTGTCAAGTTAAATCAAGCGGCCCAGGTTACTATGTTCGAGGCCGAGGCTTTAGGGCTGCAACAAATGCGAATCCAGCCGACGGTCCGGGTTCCTGAACCGATTTGTTGGGGCGTGGCAGAAAACTCCGCTTATATAGTTTTGGAGTGGATTGAGTTGGGACGGGGCGATCGCCAGTCTTGGGAAGCAATGGGCCGCCAGTTAGCTGCCATGCACCAAGTAACCAGTCCAGTGGGTTTCGGTTGGGATCGCCCTAACACCATTGGTTCCACGTCCCAAATCAATCCTTGGACAAAAGATTGGGCAGAATTTTTTACTCAACACCGCATTGGTTATCAGTTAAAACTAGCTCAGCGACGGGGAGGGCACTTTCCGAAGCAGGATCGGCTACTAGCTGCTATTCCTGAACTGCTAGCCAATCACCAGCCGCCACCTGCTCTCGTGCATGGAGACTTATGGTCGGGTAACGCTGCGGTGGCTGCAACTGGCGAACCTGTGATTTTTGATCCTGCTACCTATTTTGGCGATCGCGAGGTAGACATCGCCATGACCGAACTATTTGGGGGCTTTCCACCGGAGTTCTACCAAGGCTACAACCAAGCTTGGCCTCTAGAGGCAGGCTACAAACAGCGAAAAACGCTCTATAACCTCTACCACGTCTTGAACCACTTCAATCTTTTTGGCGGCAGCTACGAATCACAAGCCAACCGCATGATTGAGCAAATCTTGGCCTAGTCATTGCCATCTCTGACTCGGAGAATTTCTAGCGATTAACCCGATTTAGCAGCCAAAAAGAAGAAACCAGTCCCGCAAAGTGGCCCGCGATCGTATTCGTGTTAGCTTGCACTACAAAGAAGTCGAGGGGCTGAATAGTCGGAATATTATTTACACCATATAAAAGAGGAGAATTTTGAGGCTGGGCGATCGCTCGGGCAATCAAGCCACCGACGATGGCCTCCGCTCCTACAATGGTCAACAACATGCCGACCAGATTGAGCACAATGCCAAGTTGCAAAAGTTGAATCGTATCTGCCTTACTAGGGCGCAGGCTAGTATTAGGCGCTCGTAGTTGACGAGAGATCCGCACATATCGAAATGACCAGTAGATACTGATCCCTAAAGCCACCAATCCACAGACAGCAAAGAAAATGCCAAAGCCAGTACCCGCTCGCGTGGCATTGGAAGCCGCTCCAGCTCGACCGCTAAAGCTAGCCAGAATTAAAACCCCGGTAGAAACAACCCCTAAGACTGCTTGGATACTGAGGCTAATCCAGCCAGTCCAGCGGAAGTTAGTGGCAATTTGACGAATTGCAGGCGGAATTGCAGAAGAGTCTGGCTGATTCAACATGATGCTCTAAACGGGCGTAATAACCTGGCTGTTCATCTATCCAAGGTAACTAAAGCATAACTTTATTTGTTATCAGGCTCAGCCATTTGTGGGGTAGGTTAAAAAAATTGTTTTAACGACCTTGGGTAAGAGTTGCAAAGTGATGAATTGCCTACAGAGCGATCGCTCTAATCCAGCCTATTTCTTTATTCTGCAACCCTAATTGCTATCCTTAACCTCGCCTATACCCTTAGTTGCTCCTCAGATTTTAATCCATGCAGATCATCCATTTGGATGAAAGGTGAAATCTGATGAAAATCTGGCAGACGAACTCAGAATTAAATGTCTAGAATTAATATTACGCCCTCTAATTACTTGAGTAGAGGGGATGAAGGACGGGCACTCTAGTCTGTAATTACCAAGCTAAATTCAACATGACTCTCTGAATCTAGTGTGAGAGTTAACGGCACTATCTAGAGCTTTTCGAGAATATGCATCTACTCTCCTTTAAGTCATGCCAAGCTCACTGTTCTAGAAACTAGCCACGAGTTTAGGCACCACAGGCTTACATCAACTAAGGGCAAATAGATAGCAACAGAGGACTAATCAGATGGGTTGGCACTCTTGCGCTATTGCTGTTGTCTAAGACTGTAACGTCAACACCCTAGCTTTAAAGTGGATTGATTAATTATGGGTTTAACCATGCGATTTGAAGATATCTACCAGTTTTTCCAAGATCCCCCACCGATCTATCTCAATAAAGAACTCGCCGTTTGTTACGTCCTGTCAGTATTGCAGCGAGGGGATTCTTACGGAACCGAGTTGATTCAACTTTTAGAGAACGAGTATCGCACCTATCGTCTCTCAGATACAGTCCTTTATAGCGCTCTAAAATTTCTGGAGGATGAAGGAGCCATCCAGGGTTATTGGCGCAAGGTAGAAGGACGAGGACGGCCACGCCGGATGTATCAAATTCGTCCAGAGTGGTCTGAGCGGGCTCAAGAATTATCTCGTCTCTGGCAAGGATATGCAACTGGCAACTTGCCACCCGGTGACAACAACTAAGCTTGGTGGGCCGTAGTTCCTAGAATCTGTCGTAAGGCTGCGATCGCGCTAGTCCCAAACAGAGCTAAGGTTGTGCGGTCTCACCTACTACCAACTAGAAGCAGATTAAAACCTTTCTATACTTATGTAAAGTATAGGGATATCGTTTGTTATTCCTACCCCATCTTTATGAACGCTGCCATTCTGCCATCTATATTCGTGATGACCTTACTGATGGTGGTGGGTCTCATGTTTTTCATTCGAGCTTCCGTCAAAGACAGAACGCGAGCAGTACAACTGATTGCAGAACAGGCAGAGGAATCGTTACTCAACCGAGTGCAACAATACTTTGACCAACGCGCCTACAAAGTTGCAGCCCTCGATCCAGCCCAAAACCAAGTAACATTTCAAGGCGTGGTACGGCCTAGCTGGTTTTTGGCCGTCTTCTTAACGGTATTGGCTGCCGCAGGCATTTTGTGTTTGGCTCTAGTACTATCAATGCTTTTGCCTGGACTGACACAGATTTTGCTAGGGACCGTGCTTCTGGCACCTCTAGCAGGCTTCTTTTACTGGCAAAAAGCGAAGCGCCCAGAACAAGTTTCCCTCAAGATTGAACCCCTTGAGTCAGAAAAGTCTCAATCTTGGAGCCGCGTTACAGTCACAGCTCATCGAGATGAGTTGGCCGAATTGCAGCGAGCCCTTAACTTAAGGGTTTGTGATTAATTCGCTTCTCCTGCGCCCTACTATCTAGAGAAGGCTTGAGAGCTAAATCAAATGACCCCATTCAAACGTTGTGGTTTGAGTGGGGTCCTTGTTTATATCAGTCCAACTGATTTCCCGTGTCAGCAAAGTATTAAATGTTCCCAACAGACTCATTTGCAAGCTCGACCAATTGAGCTTTAGTGACTGGTGACAGCCACAGGTGCATCTTCTGTATCACCAATCAATACTCTCAAACTGGGAAACAAGAAATGGTTCTCTTCGACATACTGTGCACTGAAGAGCCCTTTTTCAGCCCAGAAGTACCGGTCCGTGGTATGCTCGTTCCGCCTTACAAGTAGCAAAGCTGGGGGAAGAATAGCTTGTGCTTGAATGAATTTTCGAGCAGCTGTAACTGGTTTTTCTTCGCCACTTTCAATGCTAAACTGAGGCACTAACTCCAGAATCCTGCGCCCTTCTAGGCGACGACGACTTTTGCGCTTGCGTCTCCTGGCCAATCTCGATACCTCCTCTTTCTGCCGACAGGTGTAGTGATAGTTACAAAACCGTCGCAAGTATATCGGCTTGAGTTCAAAATTTCAACTTCTTTTAAGTCGTTGATACAAAACTCTACAACTGGCTTCAACAAAGACTAGATAGACCTTTTGAAAGGTCCTATCAGTGGATGAACGCCTAATAATCTTAATAAGACTTTGAAAATCTTTATATTAAAAACACAAAACTAGGCTAGAAACTCATAAAGAGCCGATAGATAGATGTATATGGTGGCAAAACATGGCCAACAACGGAGTGTTAGTTCAGGGAATGTAGAAGGGTTTGTTTTGAGGTAAACCATCTGCGACTGTCTGCATGCTGATACCTACTAGCTCAGAATTTGTGGCGCTTTGTCGCGCTCAGGTAGAGCTCTTGACCCAGGGGTTAGGAGCTTCTCTCAGCGTGGTTTACCTGACCGAAGAAATGGCGGATGGCACTGAGGCCAAGCTAATTCCAGTGGTGGCTTATCCTGAGAGCGCTGCTGCTTGGGATGATGAGCACTTTTTATTACCTGCCGCAGAAGCAACACTGCCGCGCTTGCTAGCGGCAGATGCTAACCCTGCTACGTCTACTCAGTCTGCTTTGAGCCCACCGTTCTTGGCAGAGGATGAAGTTGGCCCCAATCCAGAGCAGTTCCATAACGAGGCTTTACAGCACCAACGCCAAGTTGTATTGCCTTTGATGCATGAGGGTATGGTGATGGGACTGCTCGTGACCGAGCGAGACGATCGCGCTTGGAGTGAACAGGAGCGATCGCAAATTGAACAAGTAGCTCATACCTTAGCGTTGGGCTGTGTCTTAGACCAACGCAGTCAATGGCTAGAACGGGAACAGCATCAACAGCGGCGGCTCCAGGCTCAACAATCTAATCTGTTCGACACATTGTTACATCAGTTTCGCAATCCCTTAACGGCGATGCGAACCTTTGGCAAGCTCTTGCTGCGACGCCTTGGCACCGGAGACCCAAACCGGGATGTGGCTAGCAGCATTGTGCGAGAGAGCGATCGCTTACAGGAGTTGTTACAACAGTTTGACCAAGCTATTGATTTGGGTAGAGCTGATTCAACGCCTTTAACACTCGCTCCTGCTCAGACAGACAGCTCTACACCGCCCAATACCGCTGTGCCTGCCAGTTCGCAGTTTGAGTCGTCGGTTGACTTTGCCATTGACCGCTCTGAGTCAAGTGTCAATCGGGCGAGTAGTATTCGATCTGGGCCTTCTGTGCCTTTACTGCCCGCGGCTGGATTTCTGACAGGTGTCAATCTCAAGCTAGAGCCTTGCGCGCTCGCTAGTATCCTAGAGCCTCTGATTGCTTCGGCGAGCGCGATCGCGCAAGAACGAGAGCTAGCGCTATATACCCATATGCCATCTGACTTGCCTTGGGTGAAAGCTAATGCCAAGGCGCTCCGAGAAGTATTAAGCAACCTGTTGGACAATGCCCTGAAATATACACCCGCGCAAGGGCAAGTCTATGTGGAAGTCAGTACAGGCTGGTCTGTGCCCCTACCCCGCAGCCATGCTGACTGGTTAGGCATTGCTATCTGGGATACAGGACCAGGGATTCCTCCTCAAGATCTGGCGCATTTGTTTGAGCGGCACTACCGGGGGGTACAAGCCCAGACTGGGATTCCGGGGACTGGGTTGGGCTTAGCGATCGCCCATGATTTGGTGCAGCAAATGCAAGGCGAGATTCAAGTGTTTAGCCCCGCGCAGCAAAGCAGCATTGTGCATTTTGTGCGGTCTCTTCCCCTGACGGTGGGACCAGGAACCGCTTTTGTCGTTTGGTTACCGCTCGCTTCAACGGCCAAAGCCACCTAAAAAAGCCCTCAAACAAAAAGCTGCTAAACAAAAACGATCGCAACTACGAAGGTCACGATCGCTGTTTGGTTGAGTGGGAAGTTGCGTATCTAAATTGGAGTGCTTAAGTCAAACTGAAATGTTTGCAGTTTAACTATGGCGCTTATGACGCTAATTGAGCTTACTGATTGGTAGAACCTGTGGGGAGAACCAAATCAGAGTTCAGCGTTAGATTCAGGTCTTGGTTGGGATCAACTCGAATCAAGGTAACGCGATCGCGGCCTAGGAAGAGCCCGATTAGACCACCGATGCCAGCACCACCCAGTACTTCTTCAGTGGCGATCGCTCGGTCTCCAGTCACAGCAGCCACCGCTGCGGCAGCAGCAGCACCCAAAGCGGCATCCTTGACGATGGTGCCCGCGCTAGCGCCCTTACGCACCTCTTCGGTCGTGGTGATTACTTCAGAGCTAGCATTCAGTTGAATTCGCTGACCACTAGCCAAGACGAGTTCTCGGGCAACGAACTGAGAACCACCTTCAGCAGGGCGCAACTCACCAACTACCCGGCTTCCCGATGGAATGAGTACAGTCCCTTGAGAAGTGGTGATGTTTTGAGCGACTGTGAGGGTCAAAGGTGCGGTTTCATCGGGCGTGACCAAAATTCTCTCAGCTTCGCCATATTTCACCGGAATGGTGGTGCCAGAAGGAATTCTGACTTGAGTTGGCGTTTGGACAGGGGGACGCTGGCCTACGACATAGGGAGAGGTAATGGCCGTTGCTTGTCCAGAGCTAACCAAAGCTTGGTAGATAAAAGCTGCAACTTCAGCTCTAGTCGCGACTTCGTTAGGATTCAGCAGTCTGATGTTGGGGTAGTTGACCACAATCTGCTTGTCTGTGGCCGCCGCGACGCTGCTCCGAGCGTAGCTGGGAACTTCAGCTGCATCAGTGTAGTACTGTTGCAAGACGGTTTCTACTTCAGTGCTAACGGAGTAGTCTAAGCCGTTTGCCAAGGAAACCAGAACTTGAACACGAGGAATATTTTGGTTGGGTCGGAAGACGTTACCAGGGTAGCCAGCTAAGAAGCCAGTTGTGTAGGCTTCCTGAATCGCGCTATATGCCCAATAGCTCTGAGACACGTCCACAAAGTTTACAGCAGACCGCTCTTGAGACCGACTAAAGGCTTTGCGGATCATGGCCGCGAACTGAGCGCGAGTTACAGGCTCGTCGGGACGGAATGTGCCATCAGGGAATCCAGCGATGACATCTCGCTCAGAGAGTTCACGAATAAAACTAGCGGCCCAATAACTAGAAGAAACGTCAGAAAAGCTAGTGGTTTGTGCTTGAGCAGGCATCATCATAACCATTGGGGCAGATGCGCCGGCAATGGTGCTCAGGGCTAAAAATGCAGCGGTTCCAGACTGCCAACGGTTGAAGCTAGACATATTGAGGGCGTTCTCCAAAAAACAAGAAGCAAATCCGTTATCTTAATCAACTAGACCTTATTAGAGGTAATTTGTTCCTAAAACTATCTAGGGTTAGAAATTCAGTGATTTCAATGACAAATTACCTAAAATTCCGCAATTTCTGGCCTAAGTTGACATTTGACATTCTTAGCTTATGGACGTATGGGGAACTCAATTAGTTTCTCCAATCCGGAGAATTTAAGCGGCCAATTTTAGGGTTGTTAGTAAAAGGGATACAAGTGCCCTGACCCAAATTCGGGCACCAAAGCAAAAATGGGAGCTGAAGCAAGTTCAACCCCCATTGATTAGGACCCATTGATAGGACAGCGATCGCCATCCGTCTATAAAATCTTGTGCTTACCCCGCTTGGGGAGCGTTGGCGCAAACGTAATTAATAACGGCTTTGGCACTACTGCCTGTGGCAGGGTTAGCGAGTCTACCGCGATCGCTATAGTCAAACTTCTGGAGCACTTTGCGGCTCTTATCATATGCGGTGAGCCGTCGTAGCCGAGTAGTGCCTGCCTTGCAGTCTACAGAGCGGTAAATTACAGCGCCGTAAACAGGCTGGTTGACTGGGGAATCTAGAAACACGTTGTTAGGCTGCTTGAAGTCGCGGTACTCCCAATACCACACGCTACCGCTACGATTCTCAATGGAACTGGCATCGACTAGAAAGCGATCGCCCACTGAGTTGACGGTGACTTGGACCCATTTTTCGGCTAAGGCTGTGGGAGCGTGAGCCAGTAGAGCGGCAGTCACAGCTAATTTGAGCAAATGTCGCATAAGCATTGAGTCTTTCAGGAACGGCTATGTTTAATTGTCCTGGGCGTTGGTGCCAACCGCACGTTCTAAAACTGAACCATCTACGGTTTTATAATCGGCAATTTTCCAGGCTCCATCGATTGATTCCAAGCTATAGCGAACCAATCTGGTTTGAAAATCGGTTTGGCTCGGATCAACTTTGCCGTCACGGTATAGGGTGCGGTCTTCAGTGATTTTTAGCTCTACCGTGGCTTTGTTTTGATCAGCCACAAATCGCTCGACCGACTCTACTTTTTGCACGCCAAAGCGGTAGTAAGCTTGGTTGTCTTTGAGCCAGGCGATCGCGCCATCGTCCCTAACCAAGGAACCATACAGTTCTCCCGTGGTGAACTGCTGTACAGGTTGCCGATCGAAAGGGGGAGCGAAAATGCGTGACTTGGCTGTTAGCCATTCTGTAATCAGCCCCACCGCTTGATTCTGTGAGAGAGCCGCATTATTGGCTGCGCCTGTCTGAGTGGGCACTACCACTCCCGATGTTTTCGGGGAGGAGCTATTTTGGTTCCTCGCAGGTTGGGTAGCTGGTGGCTGAGCAGAGTTTTGGTTGGTAGGGGCTGAGCCAGAACGGCTCCGGGTTAGATATCCCTCTACATTCTGAACTGCCTTTTGAGCATAAGTATCATTCGGGCGCTCATCCACGGCTCGCTTAAAGTTCAACAGCGCTGAAGGGTAGTCTCCCTTCTTGGTTGCGGCATAGCCAGCTTGCATGTAGCGCTCATATTCGTTTTGAGAAGTAGGGGAAGCGGCATTAGCAGGCGTAGAGGAGGTAGAAGCAGAAGTAGAGGAGGTAGAAGCCGCGTTTCTAGAAGCAGCCGCCGGTCTAGAAGCGGCGTTGGGTGACTTCAGTTTCTGATAAAGACTAAGAACTTTGTTGGTATAAGGACTGGTGGCGGCGTTGGTGTAGCGGGTTGAGTCGCCCGTCATCCACCAAGCGGCAACTCGTTGCACTGCGATCGCTTCACTATTGCCACTCGCAGGATACTCATCTTGTAAGGCATCTTTGATAATGCAGGTGATGATAGTCCGCGCCGTATTAGCGTTAGCGCCAAATTGTTCTGGAGTCACTTCTCGACCCGTACAAAATTTTGCCCAACGAGGGATATTCCCCGGCTGCACTTGCCAATCGCTGTACAAACCATCCTGAGAGGTTCCGGTTTGCGGAGCGGCTTGTCGAATTGCTTCTACGAGTGCGTTTACCTGAGCGCTCGAGACTTGCGCTTGCGCTGGCAAAGTCCACAGTCCCAAACTGACAATCAGTCCACCCAGAAATAACTTCATAGCTTGCCTCGTACCAACTCTAAGCAACTCGCAATAGTAGAAGTTAAAGCAATTATACAAATTTGTCTTTCCCTCATCAGACAGACCCTGAGGGAGATTAGTAAGTTCCAGGTGAGTATCACCCCAAAAAAAGGGTGGATTTGATGCACAGATCTCCTGGAACTCTGGAGGTCTATGGCTCAATCCACCCCTATAGAATAGATAAATCCATTCGGGCCATTACACGAGTTGATTAAAGCGGTCGATAGGCGCGGTAGTTGATGCTGGGGAAGATGTTGTCAATCTCCTCAACTTTTTCTAGCCAGCCTGAATCAACTTTGCCTTGGTTTAGGTCATCGTAGAGTTTGTTAAAGCGCATCAGGTGCGATCGCGTCCGGCGGATCGCATAGGGCACCATTGTCCCAGTCCGCATAATGAAGGCCCAGTCAGAAGATTGCGCCAGCAGCAGTTCGCGAGCGGCTTGGTTGAGGGCGCGCCACTCCAGTTCATCCGCAGGCTCTCGTTTGCCCAATTCAATCATCCGCTCCGCCGCTTTGTGCAAGTGCGGGTAGATCCAAGCATTGGTTTCATTGAGCCAGTATTCGTGGAAACCTTTGTAGCCCCAGCTTGACTGCGAGGGCTTACAAACCTGCTGGGTTGGGTTGAGGCGCAGGTAGTCGGCTAAGTGGGTCATCTGGTAGGTTTGCTGGTCGTACCAAGATTTGCGGAACAGGTAGTCAATAAACCAAGGACCTTCGTACCACCAGTGACCAAAGAGTTCAGCATCATAGGGTGACACAATGATCGGCGGTCGCTGCATAATGCCATGCAAGTGCTCCACCTGACGCTGACGGTTGAACATAAAGTTGCTGGCGTGGTCTGCCGCTTTTTCCTTCGCCCAATAGGGGTCGTACAAAGCTTTGTCCCCTAAACCCAGACCGCGTCCCGTAATCTTGTGGTACTTAATGCCTACGTTCTTGCGCTGGCCGTTGGGCATGATGTAGGGCTTGATGTAGTCGTAATCGGCTTCCCAACCCAAATCTTTGTAGAACTCGCGGTATTCGGGTGCACCAGGATAGCCCACTTCTGAGGACCAGACTTGTTGAGAAGACTCATGATCCCGTCCAAAAGCAGCGACCCCAGTTTCAGTAAAGATGGGGGCATAAGTACCAAACCGGGGTCGAGGGCGAGCGTAGAGAATACCGTGGCCATCGGTGAGGAAGTAGCGCAGCCCTGCGTCGGCCAGCATCCGCTCTACTCCTTCGTAGTAGGCGCATTCTGGGAGCCAAATGCCTTTGGGCGGTTGACCGAAGTTTTCTTCGTAATGCTCGCAAGCGACTTTAATTTGGGCCCACACGGCTTGCGGATACATCTTCATGAGCGGGAAGTAGCCGTGAGTTGCCCCGCAGGTAATAATTTCTAAGTTATTGCTATCTAGAAACTGTTTAAATCCTTTAACTAAATCGCGATCGTAGTGCTCCCAGGTTTGCCGAACTTCCTTAAATTCTTTGGCGTAGTATTCGGCGAGGTAGCGAATATGCCCGTTGTGCTCGTTGTGATCAATTTCCTTCTCTAACAACTCTTCTAGTTGGGCGAGATGGTGATCAAAGCGTTCCTGTAATAGTGGGTCACGCAGCATAGACACCAGGGGCGGCGTCATACTCATCGTGATTTTGAAGTCAACCCCATCCCGTTTTAAGCCTTCGAATACCCGCAACAAGGGCACGTAAGTTTCAATAATTGCTTCATACAACCACTCTTCTTCCAGAACGTAGTCACTTTCGGGGTGTCTGACAAAAGGTAGGTGCGCGTGCAGGACGAGGGCAAGATATCCGATGCTCATAGAAATTCTAGGATAGACCGTTGTTTGATTCGGAATTCGGACTTACAGGATGCAAAGATTGTAAAGCGAAATTACGACAACAAGTAACTTACCGGGGAAGGCTGTGCTGTCTACACCTAGAAAAGTATCTTGAGAAGCAACTTAGCAGTTGATAGCAGTGGCTCAGTCTAGCAACTCAGCGCGATCGCTGTTTTTATTGTTCACCCACCTGTTGTAATGCCGGGAAGTTTCTCTGATATGCAAAAATCTGTTCTCTTTGTTGTTTGGGTGGTCACGAGCAGTCTGTGGGCAGGTCAAACAGCTCAAGCTGAAAGTTCTAAAGCTTTTCCAGCTCCAGTTCAGACGCCACTGCCAGCCCAAACTCAGCCGCGATCGCTCTTAGTTGCTGATGGTGCTGTGAGCGATCAAGCTCAAAACAGCAAACCAACTAAACCAACTCTAATGTTGCAAGATTTGCCACCTGGGTTTCAGCCGCTCTCAGGACCAGAGCTGACAGAACTGAGCCAAAGCTTGTCGGCAGGCGGGTATGAAACTGAAAGCTTGTTTGCGTTCCAAGAAGCCGAACATTTCGAATACATCATCGGCTTCACCACCCCCCTATCGACACCAGAAGCACAAGCTGCTTTTGACTCAGAACTACGCCAGGCTGGTTTTCTAGAGCAATTTGCCCAAGGATTTCAACAGGGTGCATCTGGCATTAAAATTTCCAACAAAGGCGCTTTGAAGAACTTAGATGGCATTGGTAATGCGATCGCAGGCTTTGGCTTTACGAGTAACATTCAAACTATTCCAATGCGAATCGAGTTAGTCGTCTTCCGGCGAAACCAAATCGGCGCGTTTCTCTGGATTATGTATCTTGACGGCGACAAACCCGTGATTTCAGTAGATCAAGTTGCTCAAAAACTAGACAGTCGTGTATTAGATGCTGCTAAAGCTACCCAGGTACCGCAAGTAGTATTGGACCAGTAAACCAATAGATTCTGAATAGAGCGGATATGGATCTGTCTAAATTAATAGATTTGACTGCAAAAGTTAGAGTATCAAAAGTGATAGGAAAGCCGTACTTTTTCTGACTCAGAGGAGATGAAGAAGTAGTCTGGGTCAGCCTTTAATAGATCTGTGAGAGTCGCCGATATAGCTAGCAGTCGTGAGAGCGATGCTCAGTTTTGCCTACTTAGTCGTCTGGAGCACCCTTGATCATGACTGATCATGCCGCCAATTCTTCCACTCCTCCCGTCAATACGCCTCCCACAAATGTGACTGGTCAGAGTGCAGCTGCTGCTCCGGAGGTTGTATCTACCCTAGATACTCCAGAAGCGATCGCAGAGGCACAGCTACCGATAGATGGACCGATGGATGCACCGATAGATGCAGAAGATGGAATCGCAGAGCTGCCTGCCAAGCAACACGCCTCGCTGTGGTCAGCCGTAACTCACAATCTGCACAATCTGAGTGATACGGTCAGTAATCGGGCCAATCAAGTTGGGAAGGCAGCTCGAAGCACAGCTACGGGGGTGGGAGGTGCGATCGCCCATACGACTTTAAAAGCTGGCCTTCAAGCGGGTAAAGCTGCCGTCGGACTGGGAGAAATCACAGCTAAGCAAACCCAGCAACTCTTGACTCAGGCAACTCAAGGGGCAGGAGAAGCCGCAGCCTTCGTCGGCAATAACCCAGTTTTACGCAAAGTTGGCACTCGCCTTAACTGGGGTTGGTTGCTAGATGCCACCAATCAAGTCGACTTAGTGAAAGCTGAGGCTGCTGTTCAGGACTTGCGACGCCAGCACCCCGACCATAGCCCTAGCCAAATTGCCCATACGCTCATGATGCAGAAAGCGGTGTATGCAGGGGGTGTGGGTCTAGCAACTAGCATGATTCCGGGCGTTGCTACAGCGCTCCTGACAGTAGACTTAGCAGCCAACATGGCTTTGCAGGCCGAAATGGTCTACCAAATTGCCGCAGCTTATGGCTTAGACCTACGTGACCCAGCTCGTAAAGGCGAGATTCTAGCTATTTTCGGGGTGGCTTTGGGTGGGGGCCGTGCGCTCAAGCTGGGACTAGGATTACTGCGAAATACGCCGATCGCCGGAGCCTTGGTAGGTGCGAGTGCGAATGCCGCCATGCTGTACTCGCTAGGTTACGCAGCTTGCCGCTTTTACGAAGCCCAACTCAACGAAGATGTCTCAGACGCCAAACTCTCTGAAGTGCAGCAAGCAAGCCAAGAGTATTTGCAAGTGGCGATCGCTCAGCAAGCGATTATGGATCAAGTTTTGGTGCATATGATTTTAGCTGGGACCGACAAACGCTCTTGGGACGAAATTCTACCGACCCTGAAAACGCTCAATTTACATCCTTCATCTCTAAAGACCATCGCCGAAAATTTGCAAAATCCCCAACCTCTATATCTTCTGCTGAATCAACTCAATCCCGATTTTGCCGTACCTTTATTAACTCAGAGCCGAAAAATCGCCTGTCAGAATGGCAAGGTCACACCCCAAGAAGCTAAGATTTTGGAAAGTATTGCCGAAAAATTTGAGATTGAATCCTCGGATTATGGAGCCTGTCAAGACGACGCTCGTTAGTGCTCCTATAGTTCAAGCGGCAAGCCATCCGGGTCTTGAAAAAAGGTAAACCGTTTCCCGGTCAGCGGTTCAGGAAACGAAAATAGCTCGATTTGGTCGCGATCGCCGACCCCAAATCCAACTTATAAGAATCACGCTCCGCCCGAAATGTTTCTTGATAATTGGCAACCCTAAAATCTCTACATAAAAATGTTTGGACTGCTCGTAGTCCGAGCAAATAATTGCCACATGATGAAATTTGTCTATTTTCATTTCAAGCTCCAATTTGTTGAATATTAGAGGAACTCTCGCTAGAGCTTTATACCTCTTTTATCAAAAGTTTATTATTTATTCTTGTTGAGCAAAAATTTGTGTTGTTATTTCGGGAAGCTTAGCTCATTAGCTAATTTCTGGAATACCAACATGAGATTTTTGAGTGCTTTAATTGGATTCACAGGTGGTTTAGTTGTAGCGATCGCCCCATCAACGCTGACTCAAGCCACAGACAACTCCTTAAGCTACTCAGCATCCCTGGGTTTACCAGGTAACTATAATGGTCCTGCTTGTATTCAATTAGGCCACTGGGATGGTAGTGCAGCGATCAATTTAGAAGCCAACAAATTTTATACTGGCATCCAAGTTTCTAACTCCAACATTAGAGTTACGAAAGCGTTAAATATCAACATCAATCAAAACTTAGGACAAGTAATCAAGCTGTCTAGCGATCGCGCCCTTTACCCAACCTTAAATCAAGGACAGTGCAAAATCAAAAGTGGAGCTTTGCAAGTTCACTCCTTAAACTGGTTCCGACGATGAAAACCTCGCTCAATCATCCCTTAAGCAATTTCTCGGAATTTTCTCTCAATAGCCCAGATTAGAATACAGGTATCCAAGTTTGGATTAGTCCATCATGGGACAAACCTTATTAGTTTTAGGTATTCTTTTCTTCTTAACCACTTCGGGCCTGAAAATGGACCGGGAATACCAGCGCGGGGTAATTTTCCGCCTAGGTCGAATCAGGGGAGTTAAAGGCCCAGGAATGTATTGGATTATTCCTTGGGTTGACCAAAAATCTCAGTTAGATATCCGTACCAAAACCGTTAATATTGAACCCCAAGAAACTGTAACTGCCGATAGTGTCACTATTAAAGTAAATGCAGTTTTGTATTATCGAATTATCGACCCTGCCAAAGCCATCAATAAAGTTGAAAACTATGAGATGGCAGTTTATCAAATTGCTCTCACTACTTTACGGAATGTTGTAGGACAAAACATTTTGGATGATGTGCTACAAAACCGCGACAAAATCAACTTCAAAGTTCAAGAAATCGTGGATGAAATCACTGAACCTTGGGGCGTGGTAATCGAGCGGGTAGAAATGAAAGACGTAGAAATTCCGCCCAATATGCAACGAGCAATGGCCAAAGAAGCCGAAGCCATTCGAGAAAAACGGGCGCGAATCATCAAAGCAGCCGCAGAACAAGAAGCTTCCGTTAAATTAGCCGAAGCCTCCAAAAACATTACCGAAAATCCATCTGCCCTAGAACTGCGACGTTTGCAAATGCTGACAGAAATCGGGGCCGAGAATAACACCACCACCATCATCATGATGCCGTCAGATTTTGTAGCAGTTGCTAAGCGCTGGGCCGAAGGTGGCGCAAACGGATCTACTCCCGAACCAACCCCCTACCAAGGCACCGCTATCCCCTTCGTCGCTCCTATAGAACGTCCCTTAGAGGATGCTTCAGAAAGCGATCGCCCTACATGAAAACTTACTTCTACTCCCCCTATCGTCAAAACCCTTTTGGAGGGAGACTGAGGGACGCAACCGTCCCTCAGCGGGGGTTTGGGGGCAAGCGCCCCCAAGGCATTTGATTCTAAGAATCTAAAATAAGTTGCTAGCGATAATTGTTAAACTGCAAAGCCACAGGCAAATCTTCCTGCTTTAGCCGTTGAATCACCGCCTGCAAATCATCCTTATCCTTGGCAGACACCCGCACCGCATCCCCTTGGATCGATGCCTGCACCTTCTTAAACTCATCACGAATCAGCAAAGAAATTTGTTTTGCAATCTCTTTGCTGATTCCTTTCTTTAACTTAATTTCCTGCCTAACTCGGCTGCCACTCGCCGACTCCACGGTGCCATAGTCAAAGATTTTGAGCGACAGATTACGCTTTGCAGATTTTGTTTGCAGCAACGTATGAACGGCATCCAGCGTAAACTCGCTATCTGTATTAATTGTAATGACATCTTCACCAAGCTCGACCGTCGTCTTGGTGTCTTTTAGGTCAAAGCGGCTTTTGATCTCACGAATTGTTTGATCGATCGCATTCACCAACTCTTGACGATCGAAATCACTCACAACATCAAATGAAGAAGTAGCAGCCATATAACCACAAAGAATATTAAACGTTCAAATTTAGATTAATGCAGGGAAGTCAAGCTCGTACCCATCAATGTGGCAATACACAGAGTACCAAGGCCAAACATTAGCGATCGCCCTAGCGGAATATCCAGAATGTAAAATAGCGAAAACAGCAACCGTGCCACCAAATACGCGATCGCCGCTCCCGCCACCCAAATAGAATCTTGCTGCGTCACATAAGCCATCAAAGCTGCTGCCGCAAACAACATAAACGATTCAAATGAGTTCTGGTGCGCCCAAGTTGCTCTCTGAGCGTAAGGCGGTAACTTCTCAAAAACTGCTCGTGGCGCTCTGGAGTCATACCCAACCTGTAGCCGACCATAGGCGACAACGAGAAAGGGAATATAGACAAGCAATGCAGCCCCAGCAATGCTGTAGAGCAAAACTGCTGCAACTGGCAATGACAGAGACATTGTTTACCTCAACAAAGAGTTAGTCAAAGTAAAACAGGGTAATAATTCGGCGCTGCTCTTCAGCGTCTTGACAGGTTTTGAGCAACGTCTGACTGTCATGGAAGGCAAAGCAAATTAGCTGCTGGCAGCGAGAAACAATCTCTAGGTTGCACAGCGCACTTGCTTCAGCCAAAGTTAAACTGTCATTCTCTGGGTTCTCTACCAGGTGCATCACCTGGGCCAATTGTTCGCGAGATTCGCGGGGTTGGCGCTCCAAACTTTGAGGCAGAATTACCGTCAGCAAGTTTGGGTCAGCCCGCATGGCACCCCGAATGGCTGCGGAATTGGTTCCTGTTGCCCCGGAGGTAATGAGACGATTACCGGATAGCACCAAGGCATAACTCATCATTTCAATTAAGTGTTGATGAGTAATTGGAACGTGACGTGACCCCAGCAAGGCGATGCGTTTAGACCCTGTTTGCTGAATGGTCGCCAGCTCTTGTAAGAAATCGTCTACTTTAGGCAGATCTATCGATTGACTCAAAGCCAGTCTCAGGCTGAACAACCTCGCTATTTTACCAGACAGAACCTTGATTTAACTGCCTGTATGCTCAAGTCGAACATAACTCAACTGAGTAGCTGCATGGCTTCCTCACACCAAGCTAGCCAATCTGCCTCATAGCCGATGCCTTTGCGGAGAGTCAAGTAGCGAAACTGAGCTTCTATTGGTAACGCTTGAGGGTTAGCAAAATGCTGCTCCTCAATGCTGCGATAGAAGGCTAACTGTTTGGCATGTAAGTCACGACGTCGCTCTAGTTCTTGCAAGATCACGTCACGGGGCACTAAGTTGCCTGAAAACATTTTGACTAACAAGGCTTCTCTAGTTGGGCTGGGGTCACTAGCTTGCCCCAGCCAATTAATCAATTGCTGCTTACCCAGTTCGGTGACGTGATACAGCTTTTTATCTGGTCGGCCAGCCTGAGCGATCGCTTCTACCTCAACCCATTGCTGTGCCTCTAGCTTGCCTAACTCCCGATAAATCTGCTGATGACTAGCTTGCCAGAAAAAGCCTACGGAGCCGTCAAATTGTTTTGCCAGGTCATAGCCACTCTGAGCAGAGTCGGTTAAAAGCACCAAGATTGCATGAGCCAAAGACATAGTTCTTAACAATTGGCATATGCAATTTTTTGCATATAAACTGGTTTACATATTCAACTTATTGCATATCAATGTATCTCGAATAGCTTAAATCTCAAATTTCAGCCATTTCAACCCTGGAGTAACTGTCTTATGGTTAGTACGGCCCAACCGACGCAAACTCAAACAGCATGGTCTAAGGCGATTCCCCCCACCAGCACCAATGCGATCGCTCAACCTATAAAAGAATTTGGCCTCACGCCCTTATCGGTGATTTCGGGGGCAATTCCTCCCGGATTAAGGGGTTCACTCTATCGCAATGGTCCCGCTCGCCTAGAACGAGGCGGCTACGATGCTCAGCATTGGTTTGATGGCGATGGTGCAATTCTCGGCGTGCATTTTAGCGATGGGGGTGCCACTGGAGCCTACCGCTTTGTTCAAACAGCAGACTACCAAGCAGAAGCCCAAGCAGGTCGCTTACTCTATGGCGGCTATGGCACCATGCCCTCAGGCTCCCTATGGGATCGGCTGACAAAAGGGACAAAAAATGCCGCGAACACCTCGGTGCTAGCTCTGTCGGACAAACTTCTAGCGCTGTGGGAAGGCGGACAGCCTCACGCCCTAGACCTCCAGACCCTAGAAACATCAGGTATAGAAAGTCTGGGCCAACTGGGTGGAGAAAAGCGCTATTCGGCTCACCCCAAACGTGACCCGCAAACTGGCGAGATTTTTAACTTTGGCGTGGGTTATGGCAAAACAGGCATACTCCACGTTTATCGCAGCGACAAAACAGGCCAAATTCGCCAGCACAACGCGATCGCCCTAGATGGTTTCCCCTTAATTCATGACTTTGTCCTAGCAGGGCCGTATCTGATCTTTTTCATCCCCCCTGTGCGGCTCAATCCTTTCCCTGTCCTGCTAAAACTGCAAAGCTACAGCGATGCCCTGACCTGGAAGCCCGAACTCGGCACTCAAATTTTAGTTCTGGATCGGGACACTCTCGCTGTAGTGAGCCGTGGCGAAGCAGATCCTTGGTATCAGTGGCACTTTGGCAATGGCTATGTAGACCCCAATGGCGTAGTTGTTGTAGATATAGTTCGCTATCCAGACTTCCAAACGAATCAGTATCTGCAAGAAGTCGCAACTGGAAAGACCCACACGATCGCTCAGGGCACTTTATGGCAACTCCGACTCCAGCCTGAGTCAGGTAAGGTTCTAGCCATGACAGAACTGCTCGATCGCGGCTGCGAATTTCCCGCAGTGAATCCCCAAGAAGTCGGGCAAGCCTCTCGCTTTACCTATCTCTCCGCTCATCGTCCTGGGATAGATATTAGCCAAGAAATGTTTGGGGCGATCGCTCGTTTTGATCACCAAACTGGGCAAAGCATGACCGCTGATTTAGGCGATCGCTGCTACCCCACAGAACCCATCTACGCGCCGGATTGCGAGAATTCTGACCAAGGTTGGATTCTGACTGTGGTGTTTGATGGCAAAACGGATCGCAGTGAAGTGCAAATTTTCGCTAGCGATCGCCTGAATGATGCTCCGGTTTGCCGGTTAGCGTTGCCTAGTATCATTCCCTTGGGCTTTCATGGCACCTGGAAACCAAACTAGGCCTAAAAAACCTACTGGAGGGTTACAGCGGGTTCTAGATTCAGTTTTGCCATGAGCTGATTAATGTCAAAATGCTCCGCTACCATTTGCTGGACATACTGCATCTTGATTGGCTCATGCAGACGCACCTGACCAAAAGCACGGTCAATGATTTCTACCGTGGTCAGTGTATCGAGGTCTACGGAGAGAATAGGAATTTCTAGATCGTCCGCGCGACTAATAATGGTGCGCGAAGGTGGCAAATGCCCAGTCAGAATCAGGCACTGCGTCGAGGTTTCCAGGGCAGCGAGCTGAATATCTGTGCGATCGCCTCCCGTGACCACCGCCATATTGCGTGCTTTTTGGAAGTACTTCAAAGCGGAGCTAACATTCATCGCCCCGATCGTCAGGCTTTCCACCATCAGATCTAAGCGATCGCCTCGGCAGAGTACTTCGGCATTGAGCTGATTGACCAGTTCGCGCACACTGACACTCCGCAGCAAATCACTGCGGGGAAATAGCCCTAGCACAGGAATTTCATGTTGCGCTAAAAAGGGCCGCACCACCTTGTCCACCGTTTCTAGCTGCTCTTTGGGAATATCGTTAATTAACACGCCAATCAAGCGATCGCCCAATTGCTGCTTGGCAGCCAGCAACCCATCCACCAGCAATAACGAGTGACAACGCGCCACCAACAACACAGACGCATCCACCGTTTCTGCTACCTGGAGGAGCGAGAGATCAAACAAACTCCCCTCTTGCAGCGTTCCTGGTCCTTCTAAAAGCACCAAGTCTCCTCCCTGCATCTGCAAGTATTGCGTCAGGATTTGGCGATAATTGGTGTGGTCCAAGCCTTGAATCCGACTTTGCACCGTCTGCTCATCCAAAGAGAGCAACGTTGGCTGCAAGCGATTTTCAGATAAATTTAGAACCTGAGAGAAAAACCGCACATCTTCATCCAGCGCATCCGTTCCAGATTCGCTTAAGCAGGTGCCCAAAGGCTTACCATAGGCAATGTCTAGGCCTCGCTCTTTCAACTGGTAAGCCACACCCAGGATCATGGCTGACTTACCACTGTAAGCTTCCGTTGATCCTACTAACAAATACTTCGGGGACTTTGGCACGTCCTCACTCCTGAATTAACCGCTTTGAACTTCGCTTGCTATCCCCTTTATTGTACGGTGATAGAATGCTCGACTCGGAATTTGACTTAGTCCTCTAAGCGCAAGAGCTTGCGGTAGAAGGCTTGCGAGAAATCAGCATTGCGACTGCGCTTGAAGGTCATCAACAAGTCAATCAAGCAATCGACAAACTCAAAGTTAGCCATCATTAATTCGTAGCTCAGCTCCGCATTGCCTTCAAACTGCATTCGGCAACGAGTTAAGTCTGCGGGCAACATGGATACGTTCCAAGTAGCAATAAATGGAATCCCATCCCCGCCCTCAATTTTGCGCTGTCCTTCTAAAGCTCCCTTCTGATAAAGGCTGATGGCAAGGGGCAGCACATTTCGCTTGTTGCCCTGATAGTAGGGCATATAGACGTTGACATCCCGGCTAGCAGCTGGCTGGAGTTGTTCGATGGACATGCTCGAATTTTCCTTAATTTCGGCTTTATTCAAACCCCGTGACAGGCAGGATACCTAGAAACTTTCTTGGTAAGTTGATGACTGCCAGTAGATAGTATTCCCGATTCCTCTCAGTATTTAAACACCTGAGCGACTTGGTCTTGGGTGAGCTTGCCTGCAACTCGACTAAGACGCTCCTTAATTACGGCAGAGCTGGCAGTCGATTATGGCTTTGCTGTAGTATTCTGAGTTGACCTAATGCACTTCGATCCAGACGTTTCGAGTTAGGCAAACGACCCGGATTCCAGATGCCTCTGCTGAATTTTTTTCTGCATCTGGAGCTAGATTGCCTATTCTGATATTTAACACCTGCTTCAGAATTAAAGTTATGGCACCTCTGGTTGCAAATTACTACTTGACATATCGCTGCAACGCCCGCTGCCACTTCTGTGACATCTGGGCATTGGAGCCGCCACATGAAGCGAGCTTTGAGACTATCAAGCAGAATCTACAAGATCTACGACGGCTGGGAGTTAAATATGTAGACTTTACAGGTGGTGAACCACTGCTGCGAGCCGATGTAGCGCAGATCTATACGGAAGCAAAGCAGCAGGGCTTCCAGACCAGCATGACGACGAACACGATTCTCTATCCCAAGAAGGCGAAAGAGATTCAAGGTCTGGTTGATTTTCTTAATTTCTCGCTGGATGGCGGTGACGCTGAGACTCATGATCAGTCGCGGGGCGTGAGAATTTTTGACACCCTAGTTGAATCGGTTAAACTCGCTCATTCCTTGGGAGAGCACCCGGTTCTTAACCATACAGTGACAGCTCAAAATTATGAGCGGATTGGCGAAGTGGGTGAGCTGGGTCTTCAGCTAGGGGCGCGCGTTTGGCTCAACCCTGCTTTCACCGCTCACAGCAACTACAACGATAAGAAAAACCCAACGCCTGATATGGTGGCCGCGATCGAAGCAGCTGCTAAGAAATTTAACAATGTTGGTTACAATAAGGCTGCCCTGGCTTTTATTGAGGCTGGTGGTAATGACACCAAAAATCCACGCTGCAAAGCGGTGGATGCTGTGATCGCTATTTCACCCGACGACAAATTGCTCCTACCCTGCTATCACTTTGCTCAAACGGGTGTCCCGATTGAAGGACGGCTGTATGAACTTTATCGCCAAAATGAGGTGGTAGAGGAATATCGTCAGTCGCAGGGCAAACTATCTGTCTGTGAAGGCTGTACGGTTTGGTGCTATCTCATTCCCAGCTTCTTCAAGGGTGTAGATAAATATTGGTGGTTGAATCAAATAACCTATGCGGGAGAATTCCTGGCCCGGAAACGATTCCTTCAGCGAGTTTGAGTCCCTTGGCTCTCTTTTGACTGACTTATCGGAGGTAGAAGAGGATTTAGAAACTCCCTCTTATAAGGGTTTTAGAGGTCGGCGACGCAAAGCTGCTTTTACACTCACAATGATTTGGAGTGGCACGATCGCCCTCCATTTATTTTCTTGGGGCATTTGGGTTGTGCTTGGCTTAACCACGGTTGTGGGAATCCACGCCCTGCGCATCATGCTGGCTCGACCTTTACCAACTCCAGAACCTTTGGCAGAAGCGAATCAAGCAGATTGGCCTTATGTCTCTCTGCTGGTTGCGGCCAAAAATGAAGAGGCAGTGGTTGGCAAGCTGGTCAAGACGCTGTGTAATCTGGATTATCCTGTCGATCGCTACGAGCTTTGGGTGATTGATGACAGCAGCACCGATCGCACCCCAATTTTGCTTGATCAGTTGGCCAGAGAGTACCCGCAACTTAAGGTTCTGCATCGAGCCGCAGGCGCGGGCGGTGGCAAGTCGGGAGCTTTAAATCAAGTTTTACCCTTAACTCAAGGGGAAATTCTGGCGGTCTTTGATGCAGATGCTCAGGTGTCTCAGGACTTGCTGAAGCGTGTATTACCCATGTTTCAACGGCCTCAAGTGGGTGCGGTGCAGGTGCGAAAGGCGATCGCGAATGCTGGCACTAACTTCTTGACCCAAGGGCAATCGATCGAAATGGCGCTGGATGCTTTTTTCCAAGAGCAACGTATTGCCCTTGGCGGAATTGGTGAGCTGCGCGGTAATGGTCAGTTTGTTCGGCGCTTAGCTCTAGAGCGCTGTGGCGGCTGGAATGAGGAAACTATTACGGATGATTTAGACTTGACTTTCCGCTTACACCTCGATCAGTGGGACATCGATTTTCTAGCGGTGCCTGCGGTTGAAGAAGAAGGGGTGACTCGCTCAGTAGCCCTTTGGCATCAACGCAATCGTTGGGCAGAGGGAGGTTATCAACGGTATTTGGATTACTGGCGTTTTCTGGCTCGCAATCGTCGGCTTAGCCCTCGAAAGACGTTTGATTTATTCGTTTTTTGGCTGATCCAGTACATTTTGCCGACCGCTTCCGTACCCGACTTGTTGATGGCGATCGCTCGTAATAGCTCACCTCTCCTCAGCCCGCTGGCTAGCTTAACGCTGATGCTCTCGTTTATGGGCATGTTTGTCGGTTTACGACGTTACCAGCAACCTAAACTAGCGGCAACTCCAGGCGAGGCTCAGGCAGATTTAGACACTTCTTTCTGGACGAGGCTGTCGCAATCTTTGCAAGGAACTGTCTATATGTTCCATTGGTTGGTGGTTGTAGCCAGCACAACGGCGCGTATTTCAGTGCGACCGAAGCGCTTGAAGTGGATCAAGACCATCCATCAGGGCGCTGAAGATGAAGTTTGGTTGGATCTGCCAAAGCAAACCTAAGCGGACGAAAGGGCGATCGCGATAAGACCGCTGTAAATAGAATTTCTGGAAACGGTTGGTGTTGAGCTAGCCGTTTTTTATTTAGAACGGCACTTCATCTGCTTCCGCGCCTGGATCGGTTTCATCCCACTCGCTAATCGGGGGCGCGACCACTAACTCATTTCCGTCAGAAGTCCAACCGCTCTCCAAATCAACTACCTTGCCTCCGAAAAACTCTGCTAGCCGCTTGGCTGCGCGCGTGACTTCGTCTTCTTCTTGCCAAGGAATGTTTTGCAGTGATGGCGGCTCGACCGCGGCACTCGCATCTGCTGTAGCAACGGGTTCTGATGGATCAGCGGTGGTAGATGTAGTTTGGGTCGGCTGGGAATAGCTCGACTCAGGAGCAACAACAGGACGACTAGCGTTTTGTGGCCCTGGGGTTGGAGGTTGGAAACTACTTTGTGGTGGTCTTTCGGTCAATCGAGGGGGCTGAGGTGCGATCGCTCCAGAAGATTGAGCATTGTTCTCAGGAGGTGTTTGGATGGCAGGCGCGGGTTCAGCGGCAGTGGCTACGACTAGAGCTACTTTGACGGGATATCCCACGGCTTTCTGAAACGCTTCCTCGACTATTGGCAAACTGCGCTGAGCAATCTTGACCAAAGGTTGCGATCGCACTCCCACTTTGGCTTGTTGTTTGTCCAGCCCTAGCAGGTAGCACTGTTGGCCCAATAATGCTTGTGTACCCCGTAACTCAATACAACCTAGAACTTTTTGCCATAACTGCTCTAAGTTCAGCGATGGGGTAGCTTCGGTTGCTGGCGTCCCTCTGTCTATCGGATCAACGAATGGTGGCTCTTGTGCAGCCGCTTCTTGCCAATTATCGGGTTCGCTAATCGAGGTAATCAGAGGTTCAGGCTCTGTCAATTCGATTGCTATGGTTTCTACAGCGGCGATCGCTTCATCAACTTCTACATAAGTGGTTTCAACCACATGAGCTGCGCCATTCTGAGCGGTTTCATGGACTACAGTTTCAGTTACAACTGCCGCTTGAATATGACTGCTGGTTTCTACCGTTTCTGAAATCGATGCAATAGTGGGCTGAGGGGCAGAAATTAACGCACTTAATGCACTGCGAAATTCCTGGTCGTGCAAGAGAGCTTGGGCGATCGCACCTGCCAAAACTTCCAAATCTGCCGCTGGAGTAGAGAGCTGATATTTGCTGGCAACCTGAGTCAACAATTGCTGCAACTGACCAGCCACATTAGGTGTTTTGCCATTAGACGAGCTGATCGCTGTTGGTTTAACAGCTAAGGAAGTTGAAGATGTTGTGACAGGTTGAATTGTCGGTGGAGCTGGAATCCATTGGGGTGCAACAGGAGCAGCACTCACGACAGACGTTTCTACCCCTAACTCAGAAGGCAACAAACCTAGCAGCGTGACTTCCAGCCATAGACGCGGCTGGGTGGTGTTTTTAATTTGCACCTCGGCAGCTCGGAGATACTTTTGCCCCTCTAAAATTAGGGCGATCGGGAGTTGCTGAGCAAACTGACACAATTGCGCCCAAGTCGGCGGCGTGATGGCAACTAAATCTCCTCGACTCGGCGCAGTTTTGGCAATGAGTAGATCGCGGTAGAAACTGGCTAGATTTTGCAGGACGATCAGGGGTTCACGACCCCGATTCATCAAGTGACGTGCCCCATCGAGAACTTGAGCAGGGTCGTTGGTGGCGATCGCTTGCAACAAAGCCAACAAGTCTCGCTCTGGCACCGCTCCAACCAAATCCCAAACTCGCTCCACCGTCACTTGCCCTTCTAGCAAGCTCAGTTGATCTAATAAGCTCTCGGCATCCCGCAGTCCACCCTGGGCAATCTGACCTACCAGTTGTACTGCATCGGGAGCAATGTTGATCGATTCGTTGTGGGCGATCGCGCTTAAGTGGTGCACCATCGCCTCTAGGGGAATGCGCCGGAAGTCGAACCGCTGGCACCGCGAAATAATCGTAGGCAGTACCCGCTGCGGATCAGTTGTCGCCAACACAAATACCACGCGATCGGGCGGTTCCTCCAACGTCTTCAGCAGCGCGTTGAATGCGGCGGTACTAAGCATATGACATTCATCGACCACATAAACCTTGTGGCGACACTGAACCGGGGCGAATTGCGATCGCTCGATCAATTCCCGAATGTTGTCTACGCCCGTGTTGCTGGCTGCGTCGATTTCAATTACGTCTAGCGCAGAACCATTGGCGATCGCTCGGCACACTTCACATTTGCCGCAAGGGGTTTCTGTAGGAGCGTCACTTTGCAGGCAATTGAGTGATTTAGCCAAGATTCGAGCACTGGAGGTTTTTCCTGTTCCTCTGGCCCCTGTGAATAGATAGGCGGGTGCAATCCGCCGTTGCCGTAGTGCATTCGTCAGCGTGGTCGCGATCGCTTCTTGCCCCACAAGTTCTGCAAAAGTTTGGGGCCGATATTTGTGGTGTAGCGGTTCGTAGGGCATTGATTTAAGGGCAGTCCCAAAGCTCGGGAGTCAAAAAAATCTGCGGCAATGGCAGAGCAGATATCAGTATAGAGTTCTATACTCTAACCACTGCAATCCTACAGTTTGAAAGCAAGTTTCCTGCGTAGCCAAACGCTAGGTCAGATAAGATTTCTTAAAAGGCTTAATAGTACAAACGTTTTAGTCTATTTTATCGTAGTGATTTCGAGATTGTGTGAGGAATGCGATCGCCCTTTCAACTCGCTTGTTGCAGTTCGGCGTAGTGCCAGCGGGTAAGATTCGCTTCGGTGTGGCTGACTAAGATACCAAGAGATTCTAGGCTTTCGAGATAGTCGGCGATCGCTTGTTTTTTCCGGGCGGCTCCTTTGAACTGCGCTACGACTTGCTCTACTGTCCACTCACCACCATTAGTTCTGAGTAGATCACGAATGGCGGCGAGTTGATCTTTGGGTTTCTTGGGTCACGCGATCGTAAATTTTTTGGACCTACGTTTACTTTAAACAGCCTCTCAAAACCCATCGGAAACACAACCTGCTAGAGTGATGCAGCGTCTCTCTTTGCACCAATGACTCATGCCTGATTCTGCCAAAATTCAAAGCATTTACACCGATGGAGCCTGCTCTGGCAATCCTGGCCCTGGTGGGTGGGGAGTCGTCGTTTACTTCACCGATGGTTCCAGGCAGGAATTAGGCGGTGGCGCAGCGGCAACTACCAACAACCGCATGGAAATGCAAGCCGCGATCGCTGCGTTAGAGTTTCTTGCCACTGCTAAACAAAGCGAACCGATTAGCCTTTACACCGACAGCGAGTATGTCAAAAATGGCGTGACCAAATGGGTCGCGGGTTGGAAGAAGAAAGGGTGGAAAACCGCGCAGGGCAAAGCCGTTTTGAACCAAGATTTGTGGCAAACCCTAGATGAACTGAACTCGAAACAGGTAGAGTGGCGATATGTTCGCGGCCATGCGGGAGATGTGGGGAACGAACGCTGCGATGCGATCGCTCGTAGCTTTTCCCTGAGCAGACCTATAGCCTTGAAGCAACGCTCGCCCCAAACAGCAAACTCTAAGAATTCCATAGAGCCAGAGTTAGCCTTAGTCGCGAATACACCCTCAGGGTTGCCCACAACTGCCACATCTGAATCAGACACAACTGACATTGCTAGCACCAACGCCGTACAACAATCCAGTGTCAATCTTGCTGAGCTTTCCACGATGGATGTGACTATGACAGATTCCATTGCCCCCGCCCCTTTAGAAAACCTCGATAATTTGCCCCGCGAGGTTCGTGTTGCCCAACTCCGCAACTTAATTGAAACGCTCCGCATCTCGGATGAGATTGCCAAGCAGGGATATTTAATTAGTAGTTCCGAATTAGCTGATTTGATGGATGTCAATGCCAGCGCCGTGACCAGCCGAGGTGACAATTGGGTTTGGCGCAACTGGGTCGTCTCGCGAGTGCGCCGTGAAGGCAACCAGATCCTCTGGCAGCTAGAACGGGTAGACTAGCTGCAAGTAACGTTCAAATATTCAAGCTGCATGGTAATGGAAAAACGACGTTGGCTACAAATGGCTTTGCAGCTAAAAGGCTCAGTCATTCCGTCTGTATTTCCTCGAACCCTATTATGTGGTTTTTTTGGCGTTTTTATTTCCATTCTGTTCCACTTCGGCTTACCAGTCGCGCAGCCGATTTTCGCAAATGTGATTCCTAGCATCGTCCTAGGTTTGCTGCTCGTTTTTCGGACCAACACCGCTTACGAGCGTTTTTGGGAAGGTCGTAAGTGCTGGGGACACTTAGTCAACACGGTACGGAACCTCGCCCGCCAGATTTGGATTGGGGTCGTAGAGCAAAGTCCCCAAGACCGCACCAATAAAATTGCTGCCCTACGCTTACTCGTTGCCTTTGCGGTTGCTACCAAGCTGCATCTGCGCCAAGAACCCGTTAATAGTGAGCTCGAACCCTTAGTGCAGCGATCGCAATATTTCAAGCTTCAGGAAATGAACCACCCACCGTTAGAAATCGCCTTCTGGATTGGGGATTATCTTCAGGAGCAATATAGTCGCGATCGTCTCAACCCCTACCAACTCTCAGGCATGCTCCACCTCCTTGATGAAATGGTCAACGCTTTGGGTGGGTGCGAGCGGATTCTCAAAACTCCGATGCCGATGGCTTACGCTATTCACCTTAAACAGTTGCTCTTGATTTATTGCCTCCTATTGCCTTTTCCCCTGGTAGCTGAAATCGCTTGGTTTACGGGACCAGTGGTAGCGCTGGTTAGCTTTACCTTGTTTGGTATCGAAGAAATTGGAATTGAAATTGAAAATCCCTTTGGTCGCGATCCCAACGATTTACCGCTGGATGCCATTTGCAGCACTATGCTCCGCAACATCGAAGATCTAATCACGTTGGCTCCTTGCACTCGTTCTTACTCAGATAGCTCTGCGATCGCACCTCTAGAATCACCGACCTCTTGAAATGTTGCTCAAACTCAGAAATTTTTGTTGGGGACTGGCGCTTTCAAATACTTGTGCTATATTAAGAAGTTGGAACAAGATTTCCCGTCAGCACAGAGATCTACGCGTAGGTGCTGAATCTACCTGGGAAGTTGGTCAGTAGAAGTATTTGCAAAATTTATCGATGACGAAAGTTGTTATGAACCAACAGGTTATTCACCCAATGGTGAAGCTGCAGCGTCAGGTGCGATCGCTGGTTGACTCAAATTTGATCAAGCCAACCGACAGCATCTGGAAAATTGCCTTTCTATATGGCGATGAGTGGCCCCATTGGAAGCAAGAACTGCAAGCTTACGATTTCACAATGCAAGATCCAGTTATTGACCTCTTAGAAGTTGAGGCTTGGGAAGACGAAGAGTAATTCACGAAAACAGCTATAGCTTGAGGGCAATCCTGGGCGATTGCCCTTATAGTTCTCGTTCACCAACGTGTAAGCTCAGACTTTGAATTAAAGACAACTAGCCAACGCTTGGGCTAATTCTTGGGCTGTTCGGTAGCGATCGCCCACTTGCGGATGGGTAACTCGCTCTAGCACCGCTTGTAACCTTGGTGTAATGGTGGGAATTCCTTCTGGGCGAAAGCGATACTCAGCCCCCCGCTTTCGATAGAACTTATAAGGAGTTTCCCCAGTCACGAGAAATACTAAAGTAGGGGCGATCGCATATAAATCAGACTGCGTCACAGGTTGACCTTGCTCTTGCTCAGGAGCGCTGTATCCTTCTGCCCCAATGCGGGTGCCCAAGGGAGTACCAAATTCCTTGACTGCTCCAAAGTCCAATACCACAATTTGCTGATTGCGGTGGCGCACCATCAAGTTTGCAGGTTTAATGTCTCGGTGAATCACCGGAGGGTGTTGTCTGTGCATGTAATCTAGCACCTGACAAGCTTGAACCATCCATTCCAGAGCTAGTTTAAGTTTCACAGGGCCTTGCTGGTAAATCCGCTTTTCCAAGTCCTGACCCTGGATCATTTCCATCACCAGGTACTTCTTGCCGTCCTCAACGAAATAGTCAAAGAACTGAGGAATGCCAGGGTGCTGCAAAGTCTGTAAAATTCGAGCTTCCCGCTCAAATAATTCTTGCGCCTTTGCCACTGTAGCCATATCAGCATTCATTTCTTTCAACACCCGGAGTGGCGACCTTCCTAGCTGCTGCGGAGCGGTTTGTGCTGTTGAGGCGTTGGCCGCATCCCAAGCCAAATAAGTTGTGCCCATGCCACCTTGCCCCAAAGCCCGGAGAATTTGGTACTGACGGATCTGCCGCTCCACTCTTAAGGGTTGACCACAATGAAGGCAAAAGAGATTGTCTGGTGGATTGCCCAGATGTGGGCATCCCGCCACCGGAAGTTGATAACTCTGAACTATGGTGGTTTGAACTTGGAACTTGAGCGTAGGACCACCTTGAGCTAACTGCAACAAGGCTCCGTCCAACAGCAACCCTTGGGTAACCAAGATCCCATTGAGAAACGTACCGTTTCTACCTTGGTTCACCATCTCCCAAGGACTTTCGAGATCGGTCGCATCGGTCTGTCGCAGTTCTACATGGTAGCGAGAGACGAGGGTGCTATTAAGCACTATGTGGTTGTCAGGAGAGCGACCAATGCGAATAATTGGCTCGTTCTCAAAACACCAACGCTGAGGGGGAATCAGGGCTTGAGGGTCTAATAAGGTCAAGGTAACCACATCGGGAAATCCTTGCCACGATAGGTATCAATCTAGCCTCTTATTGTAAGGGAGTGACTGGGCTTTCGGCTTGCCACTTAAGCAGCAGATTGGCGTAGTTGGGCTAAATTGGGCCGTACTCTGACTCGAATTGCGATCGCCGTAATGTTGTCATGCCCGTTGTATTGGTTTGCCAAATCAATCAGTTGATTAACGCCCCGCTCTAAGTTGGATTGAGAACTCAGTAAGGGTTCTAAGTGAGTACGCCAATGGGTTTCTAGCAAGTCATGATCTGATAGGCCATCGGAGCAAAGTAGCAGCAGCGTATCCTCAGTCAAATCGATAAATTGCACGTCGGGATTAATAAAGTTTTCGTCCCGTGGCCCTAGCGCTTGGGTGAGTTGATAAGCATCTGGGCGAGCATAAGCAATTTCGGGTTCAACGCCTCGTTGAATTTCTCGTTGGCCGACTTCATGATCAACCGTCACTTGCTCTAAACCTTGACGACGGCTGAGACGATACAGGCGGCTGTCACCCACATGGGCCACGACAGCAGTGGTGCCTTGAATTAAGACCAAGACTAAGGTGGTTCCCATTCGTCCACTACCAGAACGAGCATCTTCTTGATTGATGTCGTAAATGGCTAGATTGGCTAGACGGACGGCCTCCCGAATCTCTGCTTCTGAAGGGAGAGGCGGTTCGCGCCGCTCTGAGTTGTCTGAGTTCTGCGGTTCTAGCCAACGAGTTTGAAAATAATGCCGTAGCGTATCTACAGCCATCGCACTAGCCACTTCACCGCCTGCATGACCCCCCATGCCATCGCAGAGAATATATAGACCTTTCCCCTGCATCGTTCGTCCCTGAGGGCTTTCAATCTTCTTGAGTTCGGTGTGAATGCCAAAATAGTCTTCGTTGTGCTCGCGTTGTCGTCCAATGTCGGTGCGGCCCGCATCTTCAAGATTGACTAACTGCATTGGTAGGACAACCGTAGGTGCATCGTCGGCACTACTGTCATCTGTATCTGACAGAGTGGATAGCTGGATAAGAGGATTGTTAGAACTCTCTGACGAGCTATTGGTGGCTACAGTTGTAGTCTCGGCTGGGGCGTGACTCACTGGACCCACTTTGCCAGCGTCCATGAAGTTAGGGTCAGAGAATTCAGGATTCATCATAGGGGCTGTGAAAGTGCTTTGAAGTTCCTGGGCGATCGCTTGCAGACGAGAACGGAGCTGATCCGTCGTCTGAATACTACCTTCCTGTAAGTCGCGAATTAGCAGGGCCAGTGCAGCGATCTGGGTCCGTTGTGACTGCTCGAATAACCCTTGCCAGAGTTTGCCTAAATCCTGCAAGGTAGGCAATGAGCCTTCAATGTCTCCATACAAGCGTTGCAAACAAAAGACTTGGTCTTCATCGACCCGTAAGTTGCTTATCTCTAACAAGCTTTGACAGCAGTTCCAAGCAGCTAAGACATCCCAAATCTCGGAGATTTCTCGGAGCCAATACAAAATCTGCAATGGCGAAATTGCACTATCCCGCCATAAATCAGCCAGCAGTGGCAAGTGAGAGCGGTCCTCTAGTAGTAAGACTGATTGGTGGTCTTGTTGCCAAGCATCATGAACTCCTGGCAGCGTATGGTAAAACTCTGCTTGCAAAGCTAAATAAGGCTCCGCGATCGCTGGAATGGCTAGTGCCGTTGTGTCCTCTGAGGGCATCGCATTGCTTGCCGTGCTAGTTGCGATCGCCTCTGGATCTACCATTTCCTCAGGAGTGGTCTCAGAAGTTGCTTCAGAAGTGATTGGAGACGAGGCTGTCGTCTCTGAAGGAGGCTGGGCATCACTGCCGCTATAGACTTGATAGAAGAGAGTCTCCAAAAGCGACATCTGAAACGGCTGGCAATCTAACACTTTAATCGCTACGCCCTGCTGAGCACCGTTTTGGGTTGGCCAAGGCTCTAGCAATTGGTAACGCTGGTTGGAGTCTAAGTAGCCCCAAGTCGAAACGCTATCTACTTTAATCGCTGTTTGCCCACAAACAATCGCTTGCCACACGGTTGCCGTCGTCGCGCCGCAGGTTTGGCATTGCTTAAGCTCAAATGGCACCGAACTACCACAGTCTGGACAAGTTTTCTGGGTCAGAGAAGTGCCACACTTCTGACAAAAATTATTGGTATCTGAATTTTCGAATTGACATTGGGGACAAACAAGCATGATCAAACTGCCTCAAATTCCCGTCATTGCTGCCAAGCCCTAGGATGGCGTGATTGTAATTGCGAACTCAGTGGTCTAAGTCAAGTTTCCGTTGGCTCTATCAATATTCCTATCAATATCCAGACCTGCTATCAGTGATCCTCAAAGGTTGAAGGAAAAAGTTGTTCAGGAACCAAACTTGGAGCTAAGGCGGGTGACGAATTCTTAGCAAGTTGACTTGTGTATAGGGTACCTAAAATTTCTAACCCTTCCTACCTGGGTTACAACCCCTATGGTTAGAAATATTACGCTTGAAAGTGGAAAGTAACTTTATCTCCTTTACCTAGTGAGATGCGATCGCCGGGACGTAACCGATGGCGATCGCCGGGACGCAAGGGCAGATTGTTAACATAAGTACCGTTGGAACTGCCTACATCTTCTATATAGTAGGCACCCGCTTCAGCTCGGATATCCGCATGAATACGGGACACAATATCAGAATCTGCAAAACCTGACACATCCAGATCCGGAGGCACGCGATCATTGGGTTTACCGATATGAATCACATCCAAATGCGGGGGTAGTTCCAGAACCGTATTGCTTTGCACATGCAGTAGGCGAGCCGTAAATTGCTGTAACTGCGTTTTAGCTGCGGTTGGCGATGATGGTAGCGGGGCGGGTGCTACGGTTGCATCAGGCATGACGGCGATCGGTGGCGGTGGCGTTATGGCAGGCCCAATAGGGCTGGACTGCACTTCGGCTTGGAGGTTGGAGGCTGGGGTAGGAGGATTCACGATGGTTTGGGGTACAGGGCTATGGACAGGCTTAACACTTTGCATGGCATAGCCACACTGGCCACAATATTCAGCTCCAGCCGAAACAGCAGCATTACAGTTGGGACAGGCTACGATTTCAGGTAAGGGTGTGTAGCAAGCCTCGCACTGGGTGGCTCCCTCTGGATTAGGATGAGCACAATTTGGACAAGTAAGCATAAGTTGCAGGAGCAAATTAAAAGTAATGATTAATAGGATTTACAGAAAGGTTCGTGGAGGAGCCTGAAATTGAGAGAAGTTACAGCTGGGCTGATCTGTAATTTTGCCAGATTTAGAATGCCTTAGGATACTTTACGAAGACACCTACACGCAGAGAGATTCGATTCCTAAAGTGCCATCGGCATGCTTGTAGTTCCTTGTCTCTAGTGTTTAGCAGTCTTAAGGGGACTCAGCTAAACAGATTTGGTCCCAACTGAATTTCGGTTCCAGCCTAGTTATAGATACACACTTTTAGGGAGTGACTTCCGGAGAGAGCTAACTCGAAACTGTACGCGAAAATACGGAATTAGTTGTACTAAACGACTCTTAGATAACTTAATTGCACGGTTGTTGACACCACCAAAAGGTAGAGTTTGCTGAAAACTTATGAAGTCATTCGTTAAGTTATGAGTAGCCTGAAGACGATTCTGGTAATCCCATGACAGAGCGATAACGAGCTTCAACCTGCCGCAATTCCTGCGATCGCCGTTGAGTAACCCATTCGCTATGCTGGAACAACTGCTGCCGTAGATTGTTCACATCAATGGTGTTGACTTGGCCGGCTGCCACAATGCGATCGCCTCTCACCCAAACGCTATCCACTGCATTGGTGGGTCGTCCCAAAATCAATAAACCGATGGGATCAGTGCGGGGTAGTAAAGACAAACTGGTGAGGTCATACATCACTAAGTCTGCTTGTTTGCCAACAGTCAGAGAACCCAGTTCCTCGCTGACATTCAAGCCTTTGGCACCTCCCAGGGAAGCCATTTCCACTGCTTGACGAGGGGTAGTCCAGTGTTGGTAGTCCAGATCGGTGACGTTGTGTAGAAGTGAACCAATTTTGATTGCTTCTAACAAATCTTGCGAGTCGTTGCTGGCTGCACCGTCGCAACCAAACGTGACGTTGACCCCAGCCTGACGGTATTTCAGCAGGGGCGCAATGCCGCTACCTAAACGTAAGTTGCTCAAAGGGTTGTGCACCACAGTCGATCGCGTCTCAGCCAGAATTTCAATATCGGCATCGTCTAGCCAGACACAGTGGGCCAGAGAAGTGCGATCGCTGAGATAACCAATCTGCTGCAAATGTTCGACCGCACTACAGCCGTATTTTTCTTGGGCTAATAGCTTTTGGGCTTTGGTTTCGAGTAGGTGAGCATGGCGGCAGAGGTTATAGCGATCGCTCAGGTCAATACAGCCCTTAAACAAGGCATCCGAACAAAGCTGGATTCCGGTTGGTGCCACCAAAATATTGATCCCTTCAGCAGGACGGTGAAATTGCTGCACCATCTCCTCAACTAGGTTCAGAGTAGCTGTGGTTGAGCGCAGGTAAGGGTCATGGTCGATGGCTGCACCACCAGAAGGCACCCCAGCGCTGAGAGCTTCATCTTGAATCAGAGGCGCGACAAAGGCGCGAATGCCAATCTCTTGATAGGCTCGCACCGCCGCAGCTACGGTTTCTAGTTCTTGGCCCGGAATTAAAACTAGGTGGTCAACCACACTAGTACCGCCAGAAAGTAGGGTTTCTACCGCAGTGCCCAACGCACTGAGATAAATTTGCTCCGGGTTGAGCGGCGAAAACTCGTACAGTTCAGCAATCCACAGCTCTAAGGGAACGGGCGGAATGATGCCGCGCTGCCACATTTCCGAGGAGTGGGTATGAGCATTGAAAAAACCTGGTAACAGCAGCTTATTCTGACCGTCTACTGCTGTCCCAACCACTTCTAGCTGAGAACCGACCGCTGCAATTTGTCCTGCGTTAATTTGGACATCAACCGTCTCGTAAGCTTGGTCAACTGGGATTAAAACATTCTGAATTGTAAAGCTCACAAACCTGACCCAAGTGATGTTTTGAGGGGGCTCGACTCTGCCTTGATCTTAGGGAATGAGGGGTGGGAATGTATCGTTCTCACTGCTGATTGAGGCTTTGAAGCTGTATTAAAAAGTGCTGTCTCAACTGCAAAAGCCGTTTAAGGTGAAGCTGTAAACACTTGGTTCATCCTAGGTTGCTTAGACTGTTGGCAAACTATTTTGATAGCTTTTTATGAATCATCCCTCGTTGCGATCGCTCGGAGTCCCACCCAATGCTTGGTACGTAGACGCTGCGATCGCCGATCTCACCCGTCCACCCCTTGATCCCCAACTCATTACACTAGCCACCGAAACCAAAACTTTACGGCTAGACCTGGCTAAAGCGGCGATCTTGGTGATCGACATGCAAAATGACTTTTGTCATCCAGACGGTTGGCTGGCCTCCATTGGGGTAGACGTTAGCCCAGCCCGTCAGCCGATCGCACCTTTGCAAGGGTTGTTGCCTGTGCTCCGCAATGCTCAGGTTCCAGTCATTTGGCTCAACTGGGGCAATCGACCTGACTTGATGAACATCAGTCCTGCGACTCGACACGTCTATAACCCTACGGGTGACGGGGTGGGATTGGGCGATCGCCTGCCAAATGGTGCCCCAGTGCTGAGAAAAGATAGTTGGGCGGCAGCAGTCGTTGATGAACTAGAACTCAAGCCAGAAGATATTGCCGTTGATAAGTACCGCATGAGTGGCTTTTGGGATACCCCGCTCGATAGTATCTTGCGAAACTTGAGTCGAACTACTCTATTTTTTACTGGCGTCAATGCTGACCAATGTGTCATGGCAACGCTGCAAGATGCCAACTTCCTCGGCTACGATTGCATCTTGCTGCAAGACTGTACCGCGACTACCTCTCCAGAATTTTGCTGGCAAGCCACACTCTATAACGTCAAGCAGTGCTTTGGTTTTGTCAGTAATTCCCATGCCCTGATTGATGGCATTAAAACCATTAGCCCTACCAGCAACTAGTCAATAGCTACCTTCCCCCTCAACCTTGGAGTCTAATGTCATGAATGCTTGTGTGATTCCGGTTGCTAAAACTCCCAACGATTATCAAGCTTTTCGCATCAGCCCTCAAGATACCAATCGTTTGGCGATCGTATTTGATCCCAATATTGCCAACGCATCGGTCACTATGTGTGTCGAGATTTTTGATATTGGTGGCAAAACCCCACCTAACCGACATCAATTTGCCGTGGAAATGTTTTTTATCTTAAAAGGGGAAGGGCTGGCCCATTGTGATGGCAAAGTTGTAGCGATTCGGACGGGTGATAGTATTTTAGTCCCACCGACAGGCACCCACGCCATTGAAAATATAGGCATGGGTCGTCTGTACGCCCTCTGTGTCATGGTGCCCAACGAAGACTTTGCCGAACTGATCCGTAGCGGTACCTCGGTTGAATTGGACGAGGAGGATTTAGCCGTTTTGCAGCGATCGGATGGGTGGGGGGCACGTTAGGCTTTCTATGTTTTCTGTGCGTCCTAAAGAAACCGTTTCAATGCTGACTCGCGATCGCGTCCGTTTAGATGCGGATGTGTATCGACCCGATGCGGTGGGTGAGTTTCCGGTTTTATTGATGCGGCAACCGTATGGGCGGGCGATCGCTTCGACGGTGGTGTATGCCCATCCCACTTGGTATGCGGCCCACGGGTACATCGTGGTGATTCAGGATGTGCGGGGACGTGGCACTTCTGAAGGCGAGTTTGATTTATTTGCCCACGAAATCGAGGATGGCTTTGACGCCGTCAATTGGGCGGCGGAATTGCCTGCCAGCAACGGCCAAGTCGGGATGTATGGCTTTTCCTATCAAGGGATGACCCAGCTGTATGCCGCGATCGCTCGTCCCCCTGCCCTGAAAGCGTTGTGCCCCAGCATGGTTGGCTACGACCTCTACAGCGATTGGGCCTATGAAAATGGGGCGTTTTGCTTGCAGGCCAATTTGGGCTGGGCAATTCAACTTGCTGCCGAAACTGCCCGATTGCGAGGAGATGAAGTAGCGTTCCAAAAGCTTTATGCGGCGGCTCGCAACTTGCCTTTGCATGATCCCATCCCTGCTCGCCCCCATATTCTGAAAGACTTAGCGCCCGATTCTTTCTACCACGATTGGTTAGAGCACCCCACACCAGACGATTATTGGGCCAAGGTGTCGCCGAAAAACTATATGCAAAATCAGAATATTGATTTGCCGATGTTGCATATCGGTGGCTGGTTTGACCCCTATCTGCGCGGAACCCTCCACCTCTATCAAGATTTAGCGGCTCGCAGTCAATATCCTCAGTATTTGGTCGTGGGGCCGTGGGCACATTTGCCTTGGGGCCGCAAGTTGGGCGCGATCGATTATGGCCTAGAAGCCAATAGCCCGATTGACACACTACAAATTCGCTGGTTCGACCAATTCCTCAAAGGCATCGATACAGGATTACAGGACGAACTACCCGTCCGCCTCTTTGAGATGGGCAGCAACGAATGGAGCTTTTTTGAGCAATGGCCTGAAGGCAAACCCAAAGCCTATTTTCTCGCTAGCAATGGTCTTGCCAGCCTAGATGACCAAACAGGAACTCTGGTAGAAACTTCTCCAGAAGCGATCGCCCCCGATGTCTTTGTGCATGATCCTTGGCGACCTGTCCCAGCATTAGGGGGTCATGCCTCGTTGCCTGCGGGTTCGTGCGATCGCTCTGCTCTTGATTGCCGTACCGATATCGTCACCTACACCTCTGCCCTTCTAACCGAAGATTTGCAGATTGTGGGTGAGGCGATCGCAGAAATCCATTGCACCGCTGACCAACCTAGTTTTGATCTGTGTGTCGTGCTCTCGGAAATCAAACCGAATGGCCGTATCTACAACCTGACTCAAGGCTACATCCGGGTAAATCAGGGCCAAACGACTTCCCCCCTCACAATTCCGCTGCAAGCGACTTGTGTGCAAATCGCTCAAGGCAATGCTCTCCGCCTCAGCATTAGTGCAGCTTGCTTCCCCGCCTATCCGGTCAATCCTGGTACAGGTGCCTTTCCTGCCAAAACCCGTTTGATTGATTCGCAAATTATTACAGTGGCGATCGCATCAGGCAAACTCATCCTCCCTACCACTGAATAAAATCCTGCGCTTAATCGCTATTGCCCATCAACGCCACGTCCTCATAGAGAGTTGCGATCGCACTTTGGAAAGCAACGCTAGCCATTTGAATTTCGGCGCTATTAGTATAAGGAGTTAGCACCCACTGATCGGCTTGGTTGCGACGAAACACATCCACACTCATCCGTTTTTGGCTCACCAAAACATATTCCTGAAGGCTCTCAAGCTGGCGGTAATCGGCAAATTTATCACCTCGATCAAAAGCTTCAGTCGTATCTGATAAAACTTCCACAATCAAGCAAGGGTAGCGGACAAAGTTGCTGAAGCTGCGATCGCGCTCATCGCAAGTAACGATTACATCTGGGTAATGGTACGTGTTGATTGCCTAGATATGCACTTTGGTATCCGAAGCAAAGGTGAGGCAGCCTTTGCCACGCAAATGCGTTCTTAAAGCTGTGGCGAGGTTAATAGCAATCAGGACATGAGCATTACTCGCTCCTGCCATTCTGTAGATTTGACCATCCCTGTACTCGTGTTTCACAGGGCTATTGTCTTCCCCTACCAAATAGGCTTCTGGGGAAACATAGCTACCCCTAGAATTTGTAACCACTTCTCATATTCCATTTCAGTACTTTCAGTTTAAGCAGGTTCACTTTTGAAAGCTGGAGGGCTGACTTTATTCTGCCTTGAGGGGAAGGAAATCAAGCTCTGCCAACGGATTTGCGCAATCGCCGCAGCCTACCGATCTGGTGCAGAAGGCGATCGCTATACTCTGTTTTCGAGCCTGCCTACTCCCTTCTGATAGGGCTAATTTCGTGCGTGCGGTTTGGCTAATTGTTCGCAGAAGAGATAGAACAGAACTAACCAACCTATCGACCTACGAGTGTGGGCCAAAACTATGGTGCAGGAACCACAGCCGATCCCAACTTCTGAGTTTGCTGATGTTGAGTCCGTGGACAGCATCATTAGCGCACTTTACAATTCGATTTCTTTTGGTGCTGGAGAGCAGCCTGACTCGAATCGGCTACGCTCTCTGTTTATGCCTGGAGCCCACCTGATTCACGTCAAAACGGATGCTGCGGACACGATGGATGTGGAAACCTTTATCGATCGCTTGGTTCAGCAGATTCAAGCTGGCATCTTAACTGAGTTTATCGAAGCAGAGCTAGCTCGTCACACTAAAAGCTTTGGCAATATTGCTCAAGTATTCAGTACGTTTGAAACCCGCTTGGTCACCGATTACCGCTCGTCCTCGGCTCGTGGCATCCATAGCATTCAACTAATGCGCTATGGCGATCGCTGGTGGATTACGAACCTGCTTTGGGACGATGAGCAGAGCGACAAACCCATTCCAGCCAAGTATCTACCAGAGCAGCAATTTCCAGAATCATCTGAGTGATTCCCCCATTCAGATGAAGGCGTTAGCACTTACGAATTTCTAGGATCAGAGATAGTTCTCTCTCCAGCATTGTTCGCTGGTATGGAATTCGAGTCATGGTGTATTTCACATTTCTCATGGAACTGGTGGTCCTGTTCGTGCTGACTTGCTTGCTATGTTGGCTGGTGAATGCCTTGTGGATCTTTAATCCCTTGTTCACCCTGGTGTTGTTGCTGGTGGGAGTTTTGGGTTTGGGTTACGGCGCTTTAGTTGTGGTGGATAATATTTAGGCCAATTGTTTAGGAAAGCGTTTAACCGCGATCGCAATGCCATTCATTTTCCACATCACCTCAGCGCCCCAGTGGGAGCAAGACCAACTGGCGGGAATTTACCAAGGCGACACCTTAGCATCAGAAGGATTTATCCACTGCTCTACACTTCAGCAGGTTGAGGGAGTGGCGAATCGTTACTTTACAGGACAAACTGATTTACTACTGCTCTGCATTAATTCTGATCAAGTTCAAGCCGAAATTAAATACAAAGCGCTGGTCGGCGATGAAGAATACCCTCACATTTACGGCCCTCTCAATTTAGATGCCGTCACTGAAGTTGCTCCCTGGGCACCTCAACCAGATGGCACCTTTGCGCTACCCGCCGCGATCGCCAACTCATAGAACCACATTTACTGAGGCTGCCTACGCAGCCTTTGTTGCAATAGCCGCACCCTTGAGGGTGTCGGTTCCTTAGAGCGACAAGTGGAGTTGGGAGCCTGACTCGGTTTTGTGGACTTCAATTCGAGCTTGGAAGGCTTCCTTAAAGTGGGGCATGTGGGTAACGGTCAAGATGCAAGAAAAGTCAGAGGCGATCGCATTAATCGCGGCAATTAAGCGATCGCAACCTTCACTGTCCTGAGTACCAAAGCCTTCATCCACAATCAACATCTGCAAAGCCGTGCCAGAGCGTTGCGCCAGCAGTTTTGCGAGGGCGAGGCGAATCGCAAAGTTAACCCGGAAGGCTTCGCCCCCCGAATAAGTTTCGTAGGGACGCGTACCTCGAATATCAGCAATCAAAATATCCAGGGTATCGATCAGCCTAGAGCTAGCCTTCGTGCCTTTACCGCGTCCTGCCCGCTGGGTGACAAACTGCACGTGTAACTGATTGGCGCTGAGGCGAGCCAGAATTTGGTTGGTTTCTGCTTCCAACTGGGGCAAAACATTCTCAATCATCAACGCCTGAATGCCGTTCTTGCCAAAAGCTTGGGATAGCTCGTGATAGACCCGATATTGCCGTCGCGCGGTTTGAAGCTGCTGCTGTTGCGCTTCTGCCTGAACTTGCAGCGTTTCTAAGTGCTGCTGTTGTTGTTGCAAGCGGCCCAAACGAGCTAATTGACCGTTGAGTTGGGCTTGCTGCTGTTGAATCTGTTGCTCCAAACTACGAATTTGCTCTGCTGGATCAGCCATTTGCTCTAGCTGCTGGATCAGTTGCTCCAGTTGAGTAGTGGCTTGCTGGAGATGTTGCGATCGCACTTCTAGCAATTCGCTCAATTCAGCAATGCGTTGTTGCACTTGGGGATACTGCTGCTGCGCTTGGCACAGAGATTGATAGCGAAACTGCCACGCTTGAGCTTGGCGCACCTGAGTCCGCAAAGCGTTGTGATGATCCAAGTTGTAATCGATTTCCGCGATCGCTTGATCCAGCGCGTTAATTGACTGTTGCAGTGGTGAGTCGGTTTGCTGTTGCTCTAGTTGCTGTTGTATGGCCGCAATTTGGGCTTCTAGCTCTGGTTGGCGAGCCGCTAAGTTAGCCTGTCGTCGTTGGGCTTGTTTAATCTCGGCTTGTTTGATTTCCGCCCAACGCCAGCGTTCTGCCTCTCCCTTGGCTAAAGCATGGTTGCGATCGTCATAGTTAAGCTGCTGTAAGCTCTGCTCCAATGCCGTTAATTCTTCCTGAAGTTCCGTGGCGTAGTAGCCTGTGCTGAGGGCTTGTTGCAGCTTTTCCTGCTCCGCGAGCACCTGTTGCAGCTTTTCCTGCATCTCTAAGCTGACCTGCAATTGCTCTTGCAATTGGCCCCGCCGCTCTAGCAAACCCTTGTGCCCCGCTAATTCTCGGTCTAAGTCGCGATATTCTTGCCGTAGCACGTGAATTTCACGGTCTGAGACGGCGAGCTGCTCCCGCACCACCCAAAGCTGATCAATAATTTCCTGGTGCTCTGCTTCGTTTTTCTGTTGCACCAACTGCCAGTGATGCTTATCCAAAGGGCGATCGCAGAGAGGGCAAGCCGCATTAGGTTGCTGCAACAATTGAACTTTGTTTTCGAGTTCTGCCAGTTGCGCTTCGTAGTCGCGCTGATGCACCTGTAACCGCTCCAAAAAACTGCGCCGTTCCAGTCCCTTTTCCCGCACCCGTTGCTGGTAAACTTGCCGTTTCTCCAGATGCTCAATCTGCTCTGCTACTTCCAGCGCTGCCTGTTGTAACTTGGGTTGACGAGCTTGCTGCGCTTGCAATTGTCGCACTGTGGTTCGCAACTCTTCCAAGCGAGCGGTGAGGCGATCTTGGGCCCGCTCAATTTGGCTTTGTAGCTGGTGTTGGCGCTGAAGTAGCGGTGCCACTTGAGTTTGCAGCTGATCCAGTTCTGTCAACCGAGCACGAGCTTGCTGTAAGCGCTCCATCGCAGTTTCCACCTCAGCCGCCTTATTCAAGGTATGCTGCACATCTTGCTCTTGTTGCCGCAACGCCTCTAGCTGAGCTTCCAGGTGGCGCAATTGGTCTTTAATTTCACCAATCTGCTGCGCTTGCTGTTGCTGCAACCGTTGCCGTTGAGTCTGAGCCGACTGGTGCGCTTGGAACTTAGCCGATTGCTCCTCCTCTTGCACCTGCAAACTTTGGAATTGGGCGTAACCTGCTGCGATCGCCTCTTCTTGCCCTAGAAGCGCCGCCAACTCCTGCTCCTGATGCTGAGCACTGGCGAGGTCTTGTTGGAGCCGCCGATAATCCTGGTTGAGGCTGCGCTGTTGCTGCTGCTGCCAAGTCAGTTGTTGCTCCCACGTGCGACGCTGGTGTTGCATCGCCTGCAATTGCTGCAACTGCTCCTGGTTCGCCGTTTGTGTCGCTTGCATCGCCACTAAATCTGTTTCCAGAACCGCTTGTTCCTGAGCGATCGCCTCTCGTTGCTGCAACTGCTCCTGAATGGACTCCAAACTGCGCTCTAGCAGGTCAATTTGCCCTTTCGCCTGCCGCGATAAATCCTTTGATTGCTCCGCTAACTCATCATACTGATCCAGCTTCAGCAAGTCCGCCAAAATCTGCTTGCGTTCACTGGGCCGTTTCAGCATAAATTCATCAGCTCGACCCTGACGTAAATAAGCCGAATTCACAAACGTCTCATAGTCCAGCTTCAGATGATCCAAAATCAACTGTTGCGTCGCCCGCATCCCCCGCTCCGTCAGAGGCCGAAACGTCGGTGTGACACTGCCAGCATTCAACCCCGCGATCGCCACCTGAAACTCCAGAGAACTCGCCTGTCCCCGCGATCGCGTCCGAATCACCCGATAGATCTGCTGATGACTCTGAAACGTAAAGTCCACCTGAGCTTCCTTCGCGCCCAAGTGAATAATGTCATCCTCCGAGCTAGCACGACTCTGCCCCCACAGCGACCAAGCGATTGCCTCCAATAGCGACGATTTCCCCGACCCATTCGGGCCGCAGACACAAGCCGTATGCAGACCCCGAAAATCCAGAGTCGCTTCGCGGTAACTGAGAAAGTTTTTGAGGCTAAGTTGTAGCGGAATCATTCAAACGGCAGTGCAACACTCATTTACTGGAGAGTCAGAGTACATTTGCACTGTCTCATAGTCTAGCGGTTGCCCAAGCCATTCTGTCTACTCAACACCAGAATCGTGACTACCCGCCATCCTTATAAACCTGAACCGACCTATCAACAAAACGCTAGGTTAAAAGTATGAAAATCCATCACCTCAACTGTGCCACGCAGTGCATCCTAGGTGGAAGATTAGTCGGTGGCAAAGGCGGTTTATTCCACCGAGTTCCTATTGTGAGCCACTGCCTCTTGATTGAAACCGAAGCTGGCTTAGTTTTAGTCGATACTGGCTTGGGCTTACAAGACATTGCCCAACCTCAACAGCGACTGAGCAGTGGTTTCCTTTTTCTAGCGTGCCCACAGCTCATCCCAGAAGAAACAGCAGTCCATCAAGTAGAGCAACTAGGTTTCTCCCGCCATGACGTGCGGCATATTATCCTCACCCATTTAGACCTCGACCATGCAGGTGGCATCGCAGACTTTCCTCAAGCCAAAGTGCATTTATTGGATGCCGAATATTGCGCCGCCACCCAACCCAAAACCAGACGCGATCGCTATCGTTACCGCCCCTTGCAATGGCAACATGAGCCAGACTGGGTGCGTTATCAAATCCAAGGCGATCGCTGGTTCGGCTTCGAGTGCATCCAACAACTCACCGGATTACCCCCAGAAATTCTCCTTGTGCCTCTCCTCGGCCACACCCACGGCCATACAGGAGTAGCCATCCAAACCCCCACAGGTTGGCTATTACATGCAGGCGACGCTTACTACTTCCACCAAGAAATGCACCCCACCCATCCTCATTGCCCATTCGGCCTAGCCGTAGTGCAGCGAGTCGGTGCAGTCGATAACCCAACCCGCCTCCACAACCAAGAGCGCCTACGACAACTGAAACAGCAACAAGCAGGAACAGTAGAAATTATTTGTGCTCACGATCCAATGGAGTTGAGGGGAAGGAGGAAAGATGAGCGATGAAAAGGGAGGAATCAGAGAGTGAGGGGAGAGGAGTGAAGAGTGAGAAGCCAAAAGCTAATAGCCAACTACCCACCCCAAAACTTGAAACACCCACACTTAAACTCGTTTGGAGGGGGTCTGGGGGACGCAACCGTCCCTCAGCGGGGGTTTGGGGGCGAGTGCCCCCAAGGCTCGGATTTCAGCAAATTCAACACCTAGCACGCCAAAGTTCCACCCTGCAAATCCCCAGATACAATAGTCAACAAACCCTGAACTGACGCAAACCCATGACGGCTCCCTCAGAACTAGAGACTGCATCCGAGCAGCGTTTGGACCTTAATTCAGACCCCGCAGCCTCACAGGATCTGAGCGTTGCACCCAAAACTCCTATTAGTGAAGACGAAACCGAATATTTCGACGAGTTACCCGATGAAGTCGAAATGTCCTTGTTCGATCATTTAGAAGAGTTGCGGCAACGGATCTTTTACTCCTTAATTGCAGCAGTTATCGGGATTATTGGTTGCTTCGTCTTCGTTAAACCCATCGTCCAGCTACTAGAAGTCCCCGCCCAAGGCGTTAAATTTTTGCAACTGGCCCCAGGTGAATACTTTTTTGTCTCCATCAAAGTCGCGGGTTATAGCGGGCTACTGGTTGCGAGTCCCTTCATCCTCTACCAAATCATCCAGTTTGTTCTGCCCGGTCTAACGCGGCGTGAACGACGGTTCATTGGGCCAATCGTCTTGGGTTCCAGTGTCCTATTTGCTGCGGGTTTGGCTTTTGCGTATGTTGCTCTCATCCCTGCTGCTCTCAACTTCTTCATTACCTACGGCGAAGATGTAGTCGAGCAGCTTTGGTCCATCGATCGCTACTTCGAGTTTGTCCTGCTGCTTCTGTTTAGCACTGGCCTAGCCTTTCAGATTCCCGTAATTCAATTGCTGCTGGGTCTAATCGGCATCGTCTCCTCAGCTCAAATGCTCTCCGGTTGGCGATATGTCATTCTAGGCGCTGCCATTCTAGGTGCAGTGCTGACCCCCTCCACCGATCCTTTGACTCAAAGCCTCTTAGGAGGAGCAGTTGTGGGGCTTTACTTTGGTGGCATCGGTTGCGTAAAACTGCTTGGTCGTTAGGGATGGATTTGTGAAGCTTGAGTAAGTGCGATCGCCCCTAAAGCAGCGGCATTACCCTTGACTAACCTGGAATTGATGAGTTAGCACTGTGCCGTCGATTCTATTGGTGCGATCGTTTTGAATTCAAAATTATCTCAGCTTCATAAATTAGAGCAGCTAGCTCAGCGACTACACCGACAATTGACATTTCTGTGCCTTTCCCAACGACCCATTACCCTCGGTACAGTCTTAGCCATTTCCGTACTGAGCGGTTGTGCCATCCTCGACCCCATCCAAGTAGACTCCTCACCCGTACCAACCGATATTGCTCAAACCAGACCAGAGCAGGTTGCCACAAACTCTAGCAATCTTCTTTGGTCTAGTAGCTTTGACGAAGCTGACTGGCAGCAGCATTGGGGCACCAGCAAGCGCAAAGATTGGGGACTTGAAAACGTCGAAATTATTCCAGACCCAACCGGAAAGTTTAGCAAAGTGCTGCGCGTGAACTATCCTGCTCGTTCTGCCAGCCCCACCGTCGCCCGCAAATACAAAGCTCCGTTGGGTGGTTGCCAGTTTCTCGCCGACCTCAACTTGCAACCTAGAGACACCTTGCGGCTCAGCTACTACGTCCGCTTCTCAGAAAATTTCGATTACATTCGGGGAGGCAAACTTCCCGGCTTATTTGGGGGTGACAGCAACAGCGGTGGCGATACTCCCAATGGTACTGATGGCTTTTCCACCCGCTTCATGTGGCGCAAAAACGGAGCGGGAGAACTGTACGCCTACCTCCCAACCAGCGACGAATATGGCACCTCCATCGGGCGCGGCCAATGGCGCTTTAAGCCAGGAGTTTGGTATCGCCTAGAGCAAGAAGTGGTGCTCAATCAACCTGGTCAACAAGATGGGCGAGTCCGGGTGTGGCTCGATGGTCAACAAGTGCTTGACCAGGAAGGGCTTACCTTCCGCTCCACCGACAAACTCAAAATTGACGGCATCTTCTTCTCCACCTTCTTCGGCGGCAACGATCCCTCCTGGGCTACCCGCAAAGACGTATACGTAGACTTCGCCGACTTTGCAGTCGCAGCCGTCAACTAACCTTCGCTCTTGAAGCAGTGGGCGAAGCGATCGCTAACCTACTGGACTAAACCTACTTTTGGAGGAAGTCTGAGGGACGCAACCGTCCCTCAGCGGGGGTTTGGGGGCAAGCGCCCTCAAGGACTTGGTTTTAGCAAATGAAATCTAAGCCCCCTGAGATAACGAAGTCGGCAAAGTCACCCCTTTCGTTTGGGTATTGACCGCATCCTCCATCACAATCTCACCCCGATTCAAACTGCCATCTACCGCCACATATTCCACCGTTACATCTTGCGTTGAGTTCAGCACTAGGGGATTGCGACCACTCCGCTCCAGATGCAGATTCTTCACAGTGGCTTGCTCAACTTGGCGTAAGTAAATACTATCGATCGCATATTCGGCAACAACCGCAGACTTGGGCAAAATCTGCCGCATCGTAAAGCCACTTAACTCCACATTTCTTAGCTTGTCTACAACGGCCTTAGCGGTGTGAGAGACGGGCTGAGCTGTAGATTTCGTGACGCGATCGCCCTCTCCCTTAGGTTGAATAGAAAGCACCGCTTCTCCAGCTTCGCGAGCGAAATGAGCCTGCAAAATCGTCCGTGACATGCCTTGTCCCTTGAGCTTGATGTCGCTGCGATTAATTTCTACAGGTTGAAATAAATCAATTTCACCAATGGGCAAATTAATCTGTACCTGACTGGATTGCGGCAAGCGAGCAATTAATGCCTGTAAAGCAGCAGAATCATCTCGATTATCGTTAGGAATCACCCCGCGATCGATCGCCTCGACAATTTCCAACGGCATTTGCTGCGCTACCACTTGGCGGTTGAGCCACCAGCCCTCCAAATCCCAAATGGGGCTAAGGGAGCCAGATAGCCATAAGAGGAAAATCACGAAACTAAAGGCTTGAGCCCCCAACAAAAATCGAGAAGTGCCCAGCTTGGCGGCTCTTTCCAAACCAGAGCCTTCTGCCGAAATGCTCTGATTGCCCCGGTTAGACCAATTCTGCTTGGCCAAATTCATCAGTGTCCACACCTTGACTAAAGCCGATGCCCACTGCGACAGCAGCAAAATGGGGAAGTGAATTGGGCGCAGCTCAGAACTCCGACCCCAGAAAATCAGCAGCAACATCAGTGGACGGCTAAAGCAAATCCAGGACGAAATGATCCCAACCGCAACCCAATTGCCTTGCAGAAACGAAATGACTAGTAGACCAGGCGTAATCAGAGAAGTCCAAATACTAATGCGTTGGTCGAGCAAGCTGTACCAAGCAGTCCAACCGATGCGATGAGGGCCAAGCGCGATCGCGCGGTTGTTGTTCCGCAGCATGTTGCCGTACCAGCGCCGCATGTTCTGGTAAGCGCGATCGACAAAGGAACCCGAAATTGTCTCAATCGAGTAGACAACTACATCGGGGATGTAGAGCATTTCATAGCCACGTTGCAGCAGCCAAAACCAAGTACTCTTATCATCTCCAGACAGAAACTTGAATTGTCCCCAGAGCCAATCATCCAGTGTGTCGTTTTCCAGCTGCATGGCAAAGGTAGGATGTAACGCTGCCTCTGCCCGAAACAGAGAGAAGCGGCCTGTCAAGCACATCACCTTGCGCGAGAGCGAGTCCGAGCACATTTGGCTGTGGCGTTGGGCAAACCGCAGGTGAAACCATTCAGAAAACAGATAAGAACCTTGAACCACTGGTAACTCGTCAGTGGTTAAAGCTCCCATTTTGGGGAACATGAGGAAAAAGGGTAGACACTGGCGCAGCGTGCCGGGAGCTAGTTCTGAGTCACCATCCATCAACGCCACAATCGTATCCGCAGGCAAATTCAGTTGTGCGAGTTCTCTCAGACCATCGGCCATCGCTTTGCGCTTACCGTCTTTCTGCGTCATTAAAACCAGACGAACGGTTTTGAGTTCTGGATCTTCGGCTTTGAGGATCTCTACAATCGAGGCATTTTCTTCGTCACTGCTGCTACTGACTAGAACAGTAATCGGGTGCACTAAATCTCTAGCTTCTCGCGCGATCGCCCGAAAGACTCGCTCGGTAATCCAGGGTTTCTCTTTATAAGTTGGGACGAGCAAACAAACGTGAGGCAGATGCTCAACCGGAACTTTATTGGCCCAGCGCCGCCACTTAGGAAAGACCCAGTGCAGGTAAATCCGCGATCGCAACAGGCGTAAGAGAAACCAAGCCCAGCGCCATACACCCACTACGCCCAAGCTAATCAGGCCAAACACATCCCAAATGGCTAGGTTGCCAGGGTTTTGTAAGACGTAGAGACCTGTCAAGCCCAAGACTGGAAAAAACAGGAATGCCAACAAGTTAAGTTGGGCGCTCAGGGGTTTAGAAGAGGCTGATGCAGTAGATTTCATAATGACTCAAATAATTCCTGAGTAAGCAGCACAAAGCATGAGAGAGACTGGCTCGTTGCACCCTGATGCCTGGACGGAAGGAATTGAAAGTTGCGACAGCAGGCGATCGCCATTGCAACCCGAAGCAACCCAAAACTATTTACCTGCCAACAGTTTGGTGCCAAAGGTCATGCGAGCTGATTGGCCGACGCCACAAAACTGGTTGGTCTGAGACTGCTGAGGCGCAGGAGGAATGCGTACAGTCACCTTGGCTAAGGGTTGGCCAACTAAATTAGAGGCGACCGCAGGCACTAAAGCCTGGGCCTGGTCTTTTGCCAATTCAGCGCGGTTCACTGCCTCAATCAGCTCCACTTCGCCGACGAAGGTGTCTTCAGCTCCAGCAAGTTGCACTCGCACTGGCTTAGTACTATCAATTTGGTTTGCTTGTTGGGTAGAGACCAAAGTTTCTACCCAGAGGTCATTACAGTCCAACAAGGTAATCAGGGTGTCGGGGCGGTTCACTTGCTCGCCTTGGTCGTGCTCGGTACTGTAGACCACGCCTGTAAAGGGAGCTGAAATTTCAATGTCTTGGCGATCGCTAAACTCTGCCTGGGCTTTTTTCAATTGTTTTTGGCTGCTGTCTAGCTCAGCTTCGAGGGTCTCAATTTGAGCCGCTTGGCCTTGAACGCTCCGCATCAAGTTCATGCGTTGGTCGGCCAAGGTTGCACCAGGAGTCAGCGCCACACCGTCTTGTAAAGCACCTAAGGAAGCTTGAGCTGAAGACAACTCGGCTTGGGCTTGCTTGACTTCTGCTTCAGCTGATTTCCAGATGAACTCTAGTTGGTCCACCTTCTGACGAGAAATCGCACCTTCCTGCAATAACTGCTGGTAGCGCTGGTAATCCAGTCGAGCCGCTTTTTCCTTAGCCATTGCTGCCTCAACGGCTGCTTGCTGGTGCGTAACCTCCTTCGCAGAGAGACCTGTATTGACTCTTTGTAAGGTCTTATCTTGAATTTCTAAGCTGCTTAGCTGTTGCTGCAGAAAGACTAGGGATTGTTTGGCTGCGACCAACTGTGCCGTCTTGGTTTGCACTTCACCCTGCAACTGCAACAAGTTTTGCTCTACCTGGGCTGTGCTTTCCAGCCGAGCCAGAATCTGGCCTGATTTAACTGGGGCACCGGGACGGGCGTAAAAAGCTTTCAGTTTGCCATCAATGGGAGCGCGTAACCGCACAGTTCGACCACTGATTAGCCCACCATCTACAGTGGCATGGGTCAGTCGATAGGTAACGGAGGACAGGCCAAAGGCGATCGCCGCCCCTCCTAACCCCAGACAAGTCATCCCGACAAGTAATCTTTGCCAAATCTGCTTTTTCTTAAAATCGGGCAACCGATAGTCAGCTTCAGGGGGAACTGCAACAAACTCTTGGAAGCCGAGGGGCTTAGTTGGGGTCTTTACCATGGAGGCTATTTGAGTGACGAAAGGGCAGGACTGGGTGAGCAAACGGCTACCAAGGGGTCCTGAGTGTAAGGATTCAGGTTGTCCATAAGTAGCTCGAAATACAAATCAACAGGAGCTTTTGTTGGTTCTGAAGTGAGCTAGATAGCACCATTGGGCAGCAGAAACAGGCAGCTAAACCTGAAGAGGTTTGCTGAAATTGGGTCAAGTTTTGATCTCAGAAAGATGGTGGCTGATTAGCCTGGATTGCTTAGTTTTGAAAATCTAGACTTTAGGGTTATTTGCTGAAGAGAAGATTTACTATTTACAAACTCTAATGGCAATGCCTGTAAATTTTCGTATAGAGCCGATAAAGTGTAGAGCCTAATCTTTAAAGGAAGTGTGAATTTACGAATATGAAATCGAGCCTGAAGTGATTGTGATGCAAATAGAACCATTCCCTGAAATGACTGCTGACAAGCAGTTTCAGAGTGCCTCCAAGTCTTTTACGCGAATTAAAATAATACAGCTATGTAAGAATTGGTACTCTACTAATACCGAGGTTCTTATTAGCACTAGTTGTAATTTAAATAACTATAAGAACGGCTAAAAAGAAGTTGTGTTTTACTGAAACCAACTGAAATGTTTGGCAGCCTAAAGCTTTAAGTTCCAAGCCCAGAACCTGCCTCGATACCTAGAATGTTGGTTTTAGAAAAACTCTAGAAACTTCCAACACTTAGCCCTTAGTAATTGAGAATACAAACCAATATTCATCAACTACTATTTGCTTATAGTGTTTCGCGATCGCCTAAATCAGCCATCTGTCCAGAGAGCGATCGAATATCACCCAAAAGAGGGAGATTAAACCAGTAACCTTAAAACTCTTCTAGCAACCACTCGGAAGCGCGATCGCCCAGATCCAGCGGGATGCTCACAGCCTTACCCAAGCGAGGCCGTTCCTTAGTCTGCTCAACAAACTGCTGCACTTGGCTGAAGCCACCCCAAGCCTCTAAGTAGCTGCTGATGGTTTCTAGATGGGCGAAATATTCGGCTTCCGTGAGGGGAAAAGAAGCCTGCTCCAAATACTTCCACATGACCTGAACAAAGATTTTGCCCTGGGTCCGTCGCACTTGAACATCGTAGGAACGGCCCCATTTGCGGAGAATGAGTTGATGTAAGTCTCGTCCTGTCATGACTCACTCTGGATCAACCGATTTAGAATCAAGCATTTTGTTTACATTTCGTATAGCTATCAGGCTCCCCGACTCAGATATGATGCTAGCGTCAAGAAATGTAATAATACCCATGAGGCGCTAAAAACCGCTTCTTTCAAGGGACTGTAACGCCCTGCCTGTTGCATTAGACTCACTTTAGCTATGGTTGCTGTCTAGGCGTACAGACTTAAATATGCGGGGTTAACAGGGTTCTAAGATTAGCCCAAACTGTTGGCTAAGACACATAACTTAACACATACGTAAGCATAGGTCATGGCTCAAGTCTCTGGATCTGCAGACGTACCTAGCATGGGTCGTCGCCAATTTATGAATTTCCTCACGTTTGGTGCGGTCACAGGCACAGCCTTGGGCGCACTATATCCTGTGGTCAAATACTTTATCCCGCCGTCTAGTGGAAGCGGTAGCGGTGGGGTTACTGCGAAGGATGCGCTCGGTAATGACATCCTCGTGAGTGACTTCCTTGCCAGTCACAAAACTGGCGAGCGCTCTTTGGCTCAGGGGCTCAAAGGCGACCCCACCTACATCGTGGTAGAAGGCGAGCAAGCCCTTGCCAGCTACGGCATTAATGCGGTCTGCACCCACTTGGGCTGTGTCGTGCCCTGGAATAGTGGCGAGAATAAGTTCATCTGTCCCTGTCATGGTTCGCAGTATGACAACACTGGCAAGGTAGTCCGGGGTCCAGCACCGCTGTCCCTCGCCCTAGTTCACGCAACTGTCCAAGAGGACAAAGTCTCCTTTACACCTTGGACTGAAACTGACTTCCGCACAGGTGATGACCCTTGGTGGTCCTAGGAATTGATCATTTTTACCAATCGTGAGACGTTGCATCCTGTCTTGTGTATTGACTGCCTGATCCTTTGCTATTGAAGACTCATTACAGATGAAGAAAACTTTTTTGTCAGCGATATTCGCTCCGCGATACCTCTGGCGCGTTACGCTTGCCGCTATCAGCGCGATCGCCATTTTGCTCGGTAGCGATCTAATGCTGCCTCACTCTGCTGCTGCTTATCCGGTCTATGCTCAGCAAGCTTACGAGAATCCTCGTGAGGCCACAGGTCGGATTGTTTGCGCCAACTGTCACTTAGGCGCTAAGCGGACTGAAGTAGAAGTACCTCAAGCCGTTCTTCCAGATACGGTGTTTGAAGCAGTCGTCAAGATTCCTTACGACACCAACGTACAGCAGGTGTTGGGCAATGGTGAAAAAGGTCCTCTGAACGTTGGTGCGGTCCTGATCCTGCCTAAGGGCTTTAAGATCGCTCCTGAGGACAGAATTCCTGAAGAAATGAAGGAAAAAATTGGCGGTCTGTATTTCCAACCCTACAGTGCCGACAAGGACAATATCGTGGTAGTGGGTCCGTTACCTGGAGAGCAGTATCAAGAGCTGACCTTCCCAGTCCTCTCCCCCGACCCTAACGCCGATAAGTCTGTGAAATTTGGTAAATACCCAATCAACGTGGGTGGTAATCGTGGTCGTGGCCAGGTTTATCCTACTGGTGACAAGAGCAACAACACGATTTACAACGCTTCTGCTGCTGGGAAAATTACCCAAATTACTAAAGCCGAAAGTGGTGGTTATGCTGTCACCATTCAATCTGCTGACGGTGGCACCGCTGTAGACAACATTCCAGCGGGTCCTGAGCTAGTAGTCGCGGAAGGCCAAGAAGTGAAAGCGGGTGAAGCGCTCACGACTGATCCTAACGTGGGTGGCTTCGGTCAGGTTGATACAGAAATCGTGCTGCAAAGCCCTGCTCGCATCCAAGGCTTGGTTGCCTTCTTCGCTGCAATCACTCTCTCTCAAATTATGCTTGTCCTGAAGAAGAAGCAGGTTGAGAAAGTGCAAGCTGCTGAAATGAACTTCTAAAACAGCCCTCGTCCATCATGGCTGTAAGACACCTTTGTTGAGTATTTCAACAGAGGTGTCTTTTTTATGTTAGGTATCCCAATTAGAACTTAATTAAAACTTGAAGGCGGATTGGTAACTGTCGGAAGCTTGGGCGACCTGTTCGACCTGTTGGGAAACTTCTGGATTGTAGAGGCGTAGATAGTTCCAGTAGTTTTCAAACACCGACTTCACGTAGCCTTTGGTTTCGCCGTAGGGGATTGCTTCCACAAATTGATCAAGATCGCTGAAAGTGTTTTTATCTACCCAACCCGCTACAGCCCCGGGACCCGCATTGTAACTGGCAACCGCGAAGAGAGAGTTATTGTCGTACTCGCGGTGGGTGTAGGCTAAATACCAGGTACCTAGTTTGATGTTGTCTTCCGGTTTGTCCAGTTTGTACTGCTTCAGCTTAATTTGCGAGGCGATCCAAGAAGCTGTCTCGGGCATGACTTGCATCAGTCCAGTTGCTCCCACAACAGAGCGAATTTGCGGCTGAAACCGGGATTCCTGGCGGATTAAGGCTGTGACAAGCAGGGGATTGAGTTGCCGTTCTTGCGACCAAGCCTCGATGGGTTGCAGAAAGGGAAAAGGATACAGTGCTTGCCAGAAAGCAGGCTGTTGCTTAAGGGTTTGGTATTGCGATCGCTCCTCAGTTTTTTCGCGCCAAGCCAAGCTCGACAACATAAAAATGCCATCGAGATGATCGCCCACTCCTACTCGCAACACCCCATCGGTAAACTGCTCCGCTACCGTTGGCTTAGTGGGATTTTTGAATTCTACTTGCCAGAGCGCCCAAGCATCTTGGCTTTGCCCCAACTGATACAGCTCTTGCAAGGTGGCAGAACCCGTGGGTAATGGGCTGGAGTGACCAGAGCGCACAACTTGAGGCTGGAGTTGACGGACGCTATCAAAATCGCCTACGTTCCAGCCTAGCTGTACAGCCGATCGCCAAGCATAATAAGACTCTGGATATTTCGCCAAGACATACTCAAAGGCACTTGTGGCATCTTGCTCACGCCCAATTTGGTTCGCCCACTTACCCACCCAATAAGCGGCTTCTGGGGCGAATTCACTCTCAGAGTTTTGCTTGGTAATCGGTTCAGCCCACTGCCAAGCAGCCAAAAAGTTTCCGGTGTTGGCTTGGCGCTGGGCTTGTTTCCAGCGAATTTCGGCGGCAGCATCTGATTTTGGATACTGGCTCAAAACCGATTGGCGAGATTGCGCGGCTGATTTGCCACTACCTAAGCCTTCTAGAATGTCAGCCTTGACCATCAGGGCTTCTGCTGCCTGGTCGGGGAATTGGCTAATGACTCGATCTAGATAGGGAATGCCATTAATCGGTTTAGGCGTAAGCTGAGCCATGCGAATTAGAGCTGTGGCCGTTTCCTCAGCTTGGGGGAAAGCGGTGGCTAACAGTTGGTAAGCTCGGTAGGCTTGAGAGTTTAAGCCGCTGAGTTGCAACCCGCGCCCAATCCGATATGTGTTGAGGGAATTACGAGGGGCACGGGCATAAGCTTCTGCGGCTTTGCCATATTCCTGGTGCTCCCAGTAGTTAAAGGCGATCGCTTCCCAATCTTCGGGCTGGAGTGTAGCGGTAAAGCTGGCGTTTTCGGTTAGCCGATTCAGCACCGGGACAATGCCTGGAGCATTAATGCCATACTTAGCCAAAATTAAGAGCAATTTTGGCTGATTTGGGTTCTGGCGCAGGCGTTGCCGAATGATGTCTTGAGTGCGAGGATAAGTTGGAAACTTGGCAATCGCTTGGTCCCAATACTGCCGATCTTGGCGGCCTAGCACGAATAAAGCTTCGGCAGCGACGGGGTGATCCGGATATTGTCGCAGCAGACTTTTCCAAGCGGCGGCTGCCTCGGCTGTTTTGCCACTAACCGTATAAGCTTGGGCCTGCTTAAAAGCAACGTAGGCAGCAAGCTCCGGGTAATCTGACTCTAAACCCTTGAGCCACTGGAGCGCTTTTTCTCCTTGGCGTTGCCGAATTGCATCACTTGCTAGCAAATAGCGAGCGCGGTTGCGGTCTGCTCCTTGTTTGCCTTGGGCGATCGCTGCTAGTTTGGCGGCTCGTTGCTCGGGAGATAGGTCGGCTAAAGCCGCAACGGCAGAGTCAGCAGCTTGGCTTTGGCTGGGCAGAGATGACGGCTGTGGTTGAATCCAGCTTTGCCATTTGCGAGTGAAACCGCTGGTTGTAACCGACAACGTTGCCCCTAAGAGTAAGGCGCACAGCCCTGCTCCAATGGCCAAAGAAACTTGCGTGCCTCGTCGCTTCAGCATGCGTCCTCGCTCGAAGATTTGGACCGAATCCCATGAGACTCTAGCATTTTTAATTCCGTTTCCGCCCTAGGTCTTGCTCCTTTAAACAGGGAATTCTACCTAGATCCGACAATAGTTGAAAAGTGATCAGGCTGGTACTTCCATTTGGTGCGCTAGTTCGTAGGAGAGAATCAGGGAAAAATCGTCACTTTTTTGGAGTTAATCCGAAAAATTTTCTCTTGCAACTAGTAGCCTGAAGAAATAGAGAAGTCTTTGATTTAGAAGGACAAGAAGGGATGGATGTTCGCGCGACAGATACCTCATGCCTAAACTGGGCGGGAGACATTTTAGCTCTAGGGTTGTTTGAAGATGGGGTGGAACTGACGGGTGATCTAGCGACCTTGGATGAGAAACTCGCAGGCACCTTAAAAGAGTTAATGGCTGAGGCTGATTTTAAGGGGAAAGAAGGCAGCAGTGCTCTTGCCCGTGTAGGCGGTGGCAGTGCCATTCGCAAAGTGCTTTTAGTTGGTTTAGGCAAACCCGACTCGCTAAAACTAGAAAGTTTAAGACGGGCCGCAGCTTTGAGTATGCGACAAGCGAAAAAAGAAAAAGGCAAGACCTTGGCTATTCAGTTCCCGGTATGGAATAGTCAGACTGAAGCTACTGTGCAAGCGATCGCCGAAGGGGCAGAGTTAGCCGCCTATCAGGACACCCGCTTCAAGTCAGAATCGGAAGACAAAAACTCCCAGATAGAACAAATTGAGATTTTAGGTGTCGGTGACCAAAGCGCTGCCATTCAGCGGGCGCGGCAGATTTGTTCGGGAGTAATTTTGGCGCGAGAACTGGTTGCTGCTCCTCCCAACGTGGTCACTTCACTGACGATGGCAGAAACGGCTGAAGCGATCGCCCAAGAACACGGCTTAGAAATTGAGATTCTGGAGCAAGAAGACTGCGAAAAGCTGGGCATGGGAGCTTTCTTGGGCGTGGCTAGAGCTTCTGATATTCCGCCTAAGTTTATTCACATCACTTACAAGCCCAACGGCACTCCTCGACGCAAAGTTGCGATCGTGGGGAAAGGACTCACCTTTGACTCTGGTGGCCTCAACATCAAAGGGGCAGGCAGCGGCATCGAGATGATGAAAACCGACATGGGGGGTGCCGCTGCAACCTTGGGTGCTGCTAAGGCGATCGCGCAAATTAAACCCGATGTAGAAGTGCATTTCATCAGCGCCGCAACTGAGAACATGATCAGCGGTCGAGCCTTGCGTCCTGGCGATGTACTGACTGCTTCCAACGGCAAAACCATCGAAGTGAATAACACCGACGCAGAAGGCCGTCTTACCTTGGCCGACGCCCTGGTGTTTACCGAAAAACTCGGTGTCGATGCAATCGTAGATTTAGCCACCCTCACTGGAGCCTGTGTCGTTGCCTTAGGTGATGATATTGCGGGTCTCTGGAGTAGTGACGATACCTTGGCTGCGGAGTTACTAAATGCGGCTGAATCCGCAGGTGAAAAGCTCTGGCAAATGCCAATGGAAGAAAAATACTTTGACGGTCTGAAATCGATGATCGCAGACATGAAAAATACTGGTCCTCGTCCTGGTGGCTCCATTACTGCGGCTCTCTTCTTAAAACAGTTTGTGAAAGAAACGCCGTGGGCTCATCTCGATGTCGCTGGCCCAGTTTGGGCAGACAAGGAAAATGGCTATAACAGTGCTGGAGCCACGGGCTACGGGGTCCGCACCTTGGTCAACTGGGTCGTTGCTTAACCTGGCTACCTTAGTCGCAGTCTGGAATGCCGAGTGCTATTCAAACCCCCGCTAAACTCCAGTTAATCTCAGTAGTCCTGATGAGAGTTTTTTAGATCACGTCTAAAGAACTCTCACCCACTCGGGGTAGGCTCTGTACGGCTAGCAACCTGCCTCAGAGGAGCATTCATCAACCATATTCACGAACGGAAATTTGCTGGAAACTGGTTATTATAAGAACCAATAATGCGCGTCAAGCTAAGGAATTTTACTTAAGCTTTATATGGGTGCTGGAACCCTGCACCTAGTTTAAAGTTGGCATGAAGATGCCAGCCTAGGAATAGCAGCGCTTAAGACATCCGGAATATAGTGCAGTTATGCTCCGCAAATTTACATAAGCTCGACTTTACTTTTAGAGGAACCTTGAGTAATTTAAACAGATCTAGAATCTGTTTAGCCGAATGGACCATCCAACTGTAAACCTTAGCTTCGTGTTTCCCGCAAATTGGTATTTAATTACACAAGCTTAATTCACTCTTACTTCGGCTCGCGGTTTTGGGGAGCAACGTCCAAGACAGGAATACTGAGAGCGATCGCAAACATATGATTGACTTTACTGTCGCCATACGTACTTATAACGGGGAAAAGCGTCTACCTGCTGTTTTGGATCGGTTGCGATCGCAGGTGGGAACGGAGGGGTTCTCTTGGGAAGTGCTGATTGTCGATAACAAAAGCACTGATAACACCAAAAAGGTCGTTGAAGCTTACCAAACCAACTGGCCCCAAGCTTATCCCATCCGATACACCTTTGAAGGGGAGCAAGGGGCAGCGTTTGCCAGACAGCGGGCGATTCGCGAGGCCCAAGGTACCTTCATTGGGTTTTTAGATGACGATAATTTGCCCACCCCAGATTGGGTTGCGAAAGCCTGTGCCTTTGGCCAACAGCATCCCGAAGCAGGGGCTTATGGTAGTCAGATTCGGGGAAACTTTGAAGTTGCACCCCCTCAGAACTTTGAGCGAATTGCTGCATTCCTAGCAATTATTGATCGCGGTCAGCAGGTATTCCGGTATGACACCAAGGTACTGCCTCCTGGTGCAGGCCTGGTGGTCCGTAAGCAAGCTTGGTTGGAGAATGTGCCTTCTCGCCTTCTGTTACGGGGTCCTGTCGGAACGTCCCTATCTGCCAAAAGCGAAGATATTGAAGCTTTGGCTTACCTCAAGCGTGGAGGCTGGGAAATTTGGCATAACCCAGCCATGTGTATTTATCACGAAATTCCCAAGTCCCGTCTAGAAAAAGCTTATTTGCTCAACTTGTGTCGAGGCGCGGGGCTAGGTCGTCACCACATTCGGATGATTGGCTTCAAGCCGTGGCAAAGACCCTTCGCCTTTCCAATCTACCTAGCCAATGATGTTCGCAAGGTGCTGCTGCACTTCATCAAGTACTACTCAGTGATTAAAACTGATGTGGTTGCCGCTTGCGAAATGGAGCTACTGCTAGGAATTCTGATTAGTCCTTTCTTCCTTTGGCGGGAAAAGTACTTAGAGGTGAAAGCAGCAAGTAGATACCCTAACTCTCTTTCTACCTCGGTCTAACTGAAGCCACACTTCAAAGTGAAGGGGGTTAATCTGCTTCAACGGAGTTCTGTGAAGCGGTAAAGTGGTGCTGCTTAGCCTAAGCTAACAACTTGGCGATCGCTTTAGGCAGATTTGAAGTGGCGATCGCTAACTCGCTTCACACAAACCTGACAGAGAAGAGCTGTTTTGTTAAAAATTGTCAGGTTGACGGGTCGAGTCATAGCTACTTGCTCAAGGTTGCCGATTTAATTGCAGAGGAGGAGTCTGCGACTTGGAGCCCACGTAATGCAGAGAAGAGTAATCATCTATCGGGATCTGTTACTTCCCTACTCGGAAACCTTTATTCCTGCTCAAGTGGAAAGTTTGACTGCTTATACAGGGTTATACGTAGGCACCTCGCGTACCGCTAATGCCACATCTTTAATTCCCGCTGATAGAAGTCTCACCTTGAGCGACTTTGTTCAATCAGCGGGTGTCTGGAAAATGGCCTTTAAGCTAGGCGGTGTAGTTCACCCTCAATGGTTACAGAGCCTACAAGCGTTATCGCCCAACTTGATCCATGCTCATTTTGGACTAGATGGAATCTGGGGAATGCGGTTGGCGCGGCGGCTACAGTTGCCCCTAGTTGTGACATTTCGCGGCAATGACATCACAGGCATGGATCTGAAGCCGGGACAAAGGGCACCGTCAGTCCTTGATTTTTGGCATCGCCGTGGACAGTTCTTCCGAGACTATTACGTACAGCGACGGCCCGAACTCTTTCAAACGGCTCGTTATTGCATTGGTGTGTCCGATTTTATTCGCCACAAGGTGGTAGAAAAGGGTTGCCCACCTGAGAAGGCGGTGGTCATCTATAACGGCGTGAATCTCGACAAGTTCAGCTTTGACCCAACTTTAACCCGTGAGCCAGTAGTCTTGTTTGTCGGGCGGTTGGTTGAGAAAAAAGGCTGTGAATACTTGATCCGGGCAATGGCTGCGGTACAAGCAGCCCGACCTGACGTAGAACTGGTGTTGATTGGGGATGGACCGCAAAGAGCTGAGTTAGAGAGCTTAGCTCGGAGTGTCTTGAAGCAATATCGTTTTTTGGGGCCCCAGCCTCATCCCACCGTGAAAGAGTGGATGAATCGGGCCAATGTGCTTTGTGCCCCTAGCATCACTGCGGCCACGGGCGATTCTGAAGGCTTACCAAATGTGGTCACAGAAGCACTGGCTATGCAACTACCTGTGATAGGGTCAATTCATGCGGGAATTCCCGAAGCGGTGGTTCATGGAGAGACAGGTTTCTTGACGGCAGAACGAGATTGGGAGGCGATCGCAGAGCATTTGCTGGTTATTTTCAACAATCCTGAAATGCGAAATCAAATGGCGATCGCGGGCCGTCAGAGGATTGAGCAACAGTTTGATCAAAAACACAGTATCGCCAAGCTTGAAGCGCTGTATAGCGAGATTTTGGCTGAACCTAGTGTAGTCACGAAACATCCCCTTTAAGCGCCCGCTTGAGATTAATGCAGGAATGAGGACATGACGGATTGGCAACTCAAAACCCCAGTCGCTCTATTGATTTTTAGGCGACCCGATACAACCGAGAAAGTCTTTGAAGCGATTCGTCAGGCTAAACCTCCCAAGCTCTTAGTAGTTTCGAATATGGGTCGCCCCACCCACCCAGAAGAAGTTGCGAAATGCAAGGCTGCCCGCTCCATCATTGAGCGAGTTGACTGGGATTGTGAGGTTTTAACGAACTACGCAGATACTTATTTGGGTTGCAAGGAGCGGATTTACAGCGGCTTGGATTGGGTGTTCCAAAATGTTGAAGAGGCAATAATTTTTGAGGACGACTGTGTGCCTCATCCCAGCTTTTTTCGCTTCTGTGAAGAAATGCTCGAGCGCTATCGGCAAGATGACCGAATCATGGCTGTGACGGGAGATAACTTCCAAACTGATCACCAACGCAATGACGCGAGTTATTACTTTTCTCGCTACACTCATTTTTGGGGTTGGGCGACTTGGCGACGGGCTTGGCAGCACTACGATGTGAATATGAAGGTGTGGCCTGAAATTCGTGACAATGGCTGGCTGCTAGATTGGCTAGGTGACCCCAAAATGGTTGATTGGTGGGCAGCCCGGTTTGAAGAGGTGTACAGCGATCGCAAAGATACTTGGGACTACCAGTGGATTTTTTCTTGCTGGGTGCAAAGTGGTCTGTGCATTGTGCCTAAAGTCAATATGGTTTCAAACCTTGGTTTTGGCTCCGAATCAACCCATACCCGTGATAGCTACGATTGGCGGGCAGGGCTACCTGTGAACGAGTTGTCATTTCCTCTCATTCATCCTCGATTTATCTTGCAAGATGAGCAAGCCGATGCCTTCACTCAAGATAGATACTATTACTTCATCACTAACCAACGTACTTTGACTCAACGGGCCAAACGTAAGATTTATCGCGCCAAAAAGCTGTTGCAAGAGTTTCAGTCGGGCGATCGCAGTGGCAGTGTTTGGAGCCTAGTCAATCAAATCCTGAAGGAAAAAAATAATTGAAGCAGAGATCACAATGAGTTCTGAAACTGTCACGCCGTCCAGCCGCTCCTCTCAGCGTCTAGAAGCGCTACTGTTAGTTTTGGCAGGTTGGGTTCCTCTCTCGCCCGGTTTTGCCCTCCGCAGAATTCTGTATCGCTTTGTATTTCAGCAACTGGGCTCATCAGTTCAGCTTCAGCCAGGGGTAGAATTTTTAGGCGCTCATCAGATTGAACTCGGAAATCAGGTGACGATCAATCGAGGTGCTCGCCTGAACGCCAGTGGGTCTCATAGCAAAATCACTCTAGGCGATCGCGTGCAAATTGATATTGGCGTTGATATTCGCGTTAGTCGAGGTGATTGCCTGATTGAGATTGGCCCACGCACCTCGATTGGCCCCTACACCTGTATTGCTGGTCCCGGAAACATTAAAATTGGTCAGGATTGCCTAATTGCAGCGCATGTTGGCATTTTTGCTAATAATCATGAATTTGCTGAGCGCGATCGTAAAATTCGTGAGCAGGGTGTCAGCCGCAAAGGAATTACGATCGGAGATGACTGCTGGCTTGGTAGTGGCGTGAAGGTGCTAGATGGCGTCACTATTGGCGAAGGCAGCGTCATTGGTGCTGGAGCAGTAGTCACCAAAGATATCCCACCCTATTCTGTCGCGGTGGGTGTTCCTGCCCGGATTGTGGCTCAGCGGGGCACTGTTGAACTCGCCAAAGATCTAATCTCTTAGAAGTTCAAGCACCCGAGATTGAGGAAAGTAAATCTAGGGTCAACAAGACAATTCATAAACTAAATTTACATCAGGCAGTTGGCCACACGTACGAGGTATACTGCCTGATGGTGAAAAGAGAATGATTCGAGCTAGGCCGTAATCATAAACTGATTCGCCGATAGAGAGGGGAGTGTGTTGAACGTGGCGATCGCGACAGCCGTACCGCTTCCTACGCCGTCTTGGTCAAAGCTCAGAACCCCATTCGTTGCGTTGTAGAGGAAGTTAGCACTGCTACCGATCGCAGTTGGATTACTTCCACTGACAAAGACACCAGTTGCAGCCTCCGCCGCACTCAAAGCTACACCTGCCACTAACCCGCCGCCAAAGCCCGCCGCAGAAACTTGTAGTAGATCATTCGCTGCAAAGTCAGTAATTATGTCCCCAGCCTCCAAAAGGTTTCGGTAGGCAAAGGTATCCGCACCACTCATACCTGTGAGCTGATCTTTGCCACTGCTACCTTCCAGAACATTGGCCTCATTGTTGCCGACAAGGATATCGTCAAAGTCACTGCCAGTCAGATTTTCGATGCTGTTGAAGGAATCGCGATCGATCGTGACATTCTTGAAGATGGCGTCATACCAGGTGTTGGCAATCTTGTTATAGCCGCTCTCATTGGGATGTAAGCCGTCTGAGACCAAATCGCTCACCACTAAGTCGTCAGCCGTTCCACTCTGCCCATCATTGCCCTTAATTGTGTCCACCAGCGCTACCTTCTTGCCCGCAGCCGCTTTGGTGCTGATGATTGTCGGCAAACTGTTGTTAAAGGCGATCGCTTTTTGAGCTGCGGTAGAACTGCGACTTGGGTTAATCGGGGGAATAGTAGAAACCAACAACTGCACATCAGGACGCTGGCTTGTAATTTGGTCAATGAGCTTGCCCAGATCGCTCTTCATCTGATCAACCGAACGTGTAGACATGGCGTCATTCGTTCCGATCGTCAGCAAAATTACATTTGGCTTCAGCTCTTGTAAGCGTGGATTCAGATTGACCTGGGTGGACGTGGCAATCTCACTAATTTTCTTTCCAGGGTATCCTTCATGGTCTTGGTCAAAGCCATCAGGACTATCAGGGTTTTCGCTCAGACTGCCATTGCGCTGAGACCCAACGAAATCCAGAGGAATCGAGTCTGTCTTGAATCGCTCCCATAAAGGAATTCGGTAAGCCCCTGGATAAGCGAGTGGGTTAGAAGGAGGCATCCCGTGAGTAATGGAGTCGCCTAGAGGCATAATCCGCAGAATGGCACTAGCCAGCCCGGTCGCCAAATTGGCGCTAACACCGCTACTGGATTGAGCATAACTGGCTGTGTCGTTTCCCAAACCGCCATCTAGCGCATCACTACCGAAACCACCATTCAGCAGATCGTTGCCCTCACCGCCATTGAGAATGTCATTGCCCCCAAAAGCACTGATGATATTGTCAAGAGCATCCCCATTGAGGGTTTCTGCCGAGTTAGTACCATTGATGCGTCCCACGGGAACTGGGGTAAAGTCGATGTAATTGAGGTTAAGGCTATCGGTTAGCATCTCAACCCGCAATTGGTGACGACCAGCCGTCAAATTGACATTTGCTTTAGTAATGTTCTGCCAAGACTGCCACCCAGACGCATCTGTAAGACTCAGTGTCCCCATATCCTGCCCATCAATTTTGATGCGAAGAGATTTGGTCCCTACAGCCGCAGAAGCGACACGAGCAGTGAGGTCATAAAATCCAGTTTGAGCCACATTAATGTCGTAGGTCAGCCACTCTCCAGCCTTGACCCAGCCAATGTTATAACCACCACCGATATCTACCGTTGCTTCAATGTCTACGTTGTCGTTGCGGTAAACTGCCCCTGAGTTACCAGTTGTGGTATCAGAAGAGCTGATATAGTCTTCGGCTTGGACTCGACCTGGTAGCGCAATCCCACCGGTCTGAGCGGCTACAGTCGCTTGAAAGCTGCCTAAGTTGCTGGCAATTACAGCGTTGCCGCTGGTATCGCGGACCTGATTACTTTGAATCGCGATCGCGTAGGTGCCATTGTCAGCGTCATCCCAGGAACCGCCTGGAGCAGTAATTCGATAGGTGGCAGTGCGGGGACTCCCATTCCCTGTGGTATTGACGCTGACGAGAGTCGATGCTTGCTGAAATCCGTTGGGTCCCGTAACAATGACATCGCCATCACTCAAGCTAGCCAGGTCGATCGCTTGGTTATCTTGATAAGTAACCGTAAAGGTGTAATCAGCAGCTCCCGCCGTAGTGACGTTGGTTGCAGTCAAACTGGCAGTTGGAGCGATCGCATCGGTAACACTAACAGCAGGGGTAAGTTCGATGTAGTTGAAATTAAGATTACCAGTCACCATTTCAACTCGCATTTCGTGCTGACCAGCACTCAAGTTCAGCCCCTGCTTGGTGAGGTCACGCCAAGATTGCCAGCCAGAGGCATCTGTAAAACTGAGGCTGCCAGTTACGTCTACACCGTCAATGAGAATTCGTAATGTTTTGGTGCCGCTTGTACCAGAGGCAACCCGAGTCGTCAGATCATAGAACCCAGCTTCTGTTAGCTCAAAGTTATAGGTCAGCCATTCGCCAGATTTAGTCCAACCAACGTTGTAACCACCTCCCACATCAGTGGTAGCTTGAATATCAACATTGTCAGTGCGATAGACACTACCGGAGTTGCCAGTTGTGGTGTCGTAATAACCCGTGTAGTTTTCAGCTTCAATTCGAATGGGTGGCATGTGGAAATCTCCGAAATAATGGTTGTCAGTTAGCCTAAGTCTCAGTATTTTTAGTGGCTCTCAGGTCAGCGATCGCCTTTGATATCTGAGACTGCAAGCAGAGACTAAAAGAGGGATGAGTTGGCTCTCTTAGCCTTGATTCGTCTTTATGCGGTTGTGAAGTCAGTAGTCGTAATATTGGTAGCCTGCACACCCATTAAGGAAGCTAACAATTGGCCGTTTGAAGTCAGGCTAATCAGGGTGTGATTAGCGTTATCCCCTAGGCCCTGCGCGATCGTGAGTTGACTGAACTGGAGGCCATTTGTTAAGCCCAGCAAGTCTTGATCATTCTGGAAATCGAGAATGGTCGGTTTGCCATCTATCCCAACACCATATACATCGCTCCCTGCACCGCCGATAAAGGTGTCATCACCACCCCCGCCCAGAATCTTGTCGTTGCCCGCTCCTCCGTTGAGCACATTGGTACCAGAACTGCCGACCAAGACATCATCAAAGTCACTACCGAGGAGATTCTCGACACTTTTGAAGGTGTCGCGATCGATCGTGATGTTGTCGGAAAGTGCTTCATACCAAGTATTGGCGGTTTTGTTGTAGCCTCCCTCATTAGGATGGAGGCCATCCGCGACAATGTCAGAGAGTTTCAAGTCATCTGAGGTGCCACTGCGACCATCGACACCCTTAACGGTGTCTACAAAAAGGACATTTTTGCCAGCAGCAGCTTTAGCACTGATTAAACTCGGAAGATCTCTGTTAAAGGCGATCGCTTTTTCTGCCGCAGTTGGGCTGCGCTCCGGATTGATAGGCGGAATCGTTGCGACAAACAACTGAGCATTGGGCTGCTGGGTGGTAATCTGATCAATCAAATTACTCAAGTCACTTTTCATTTGATTGACGCTGCGATTAGACATGGCGTCATTCGTTCCGATCGTCAGCAAGATTACATTTGGCTTCAGCTCTTGTAAGCGTGGATTCAGATTGACCTGGGTGGACGTGGCAATCTCATTAATTTTCTTTCCAGGGTAGCCTTCGTGGTCTTGGTCAAAGCCTGTGGGACTATCTGAGTTCTCACTCTTGCCCCCATTCTTTTGAGAGCCCACAAAATCTATCAAGATGGAGTCTGCTTGAAACTTTCTCCAGAGCGGAATTCGGTAAGCCCCTGGGTAAGCCAAAGGGTTAGAAGTCGGCATCCCGTGAGTGATGGAATCACCCAACGGCATAATCCGCAGAATCGTAGTGGCAGTTCCCTGCCGCAGGTTGGCACTAATGCCGCTGGTTGATAGGGCATAGCTGACGGTATCAATGCCGTCGCCACCGTCGAATGTGTCACTACCAGCGCCGCCATCGAGCAAATCATCGCCCTTATTCCCATTAAGGATGTCGTCCCCTGCCAAACCATTGATGATGTTGTTGAAAATATTTCCGTTGAGCGTGTTGTTGGCTGGGGTGCCATTGATCGGGCCATTATCAATCGCGATCGCTGCTAGCCCAGCAGGTTGAACAAAATTACCGTTGATATCAGCAACTTGACCGGGTTGAACGCTAAAGCTGTAGATACCACTATCAGCAGCATCCCAGATGCCTCCGGGGGTCATAAATTGATAAGTAGCCCTCGCAGAACTATCATTATCCGCAGCATCAACACTTACCAGCGTTGCCAATTGTTCGAAACCGTTGGGGCCAACAACTCGAATGTCACTTCCATCAATGCTGGCTACATCGATTGCGACATTATCGGTATAGGTGACTGTAAAAGTATTAGTAAGATTAATGGTGATATCGTCAGATGATAGATTGGCCGTCGGAGCAGTGACCTCAATAGGGTTCCTTGGTTGAGTACCCAGTCGATTCTCTTCAAAACCGAATATGACAAAGTGATCTAAGGCACTACCAATCTCGCCGTTTTCAACTGCTGCCTTAACATCAGGGTTTTGTTCTAAATAGAAGGTGGGGTCAAACAAGGTGCTGGGAGCCCGCTCCTCGTACTGGCCGAACGAGACGAAGTGGTGCCAGGCGCTTGTGAATATGTTGTTTTCAACTGCTGCCTTAACATCAAGGTTTTGTTCTAGATAGAAGGTGGGGTCAAACAAGGTGCTGGGAGCCCGCTCCTCGTACTGGCCGAACGAGACGAAGTGGTGCCAGGCGCTTGTGAATATGTTGTTTTCAACTGCTGCCTTAACATCAAGGTTTTGTTCTAGATAGAAGGTGGGGTCAAACAAGGTGCTGGGAGCCCGCTCCTCGTACTGGCCGAACGAGACGAAGTGGTGCCAGGCGCTTGTGAATATGTTGTTTTCAACTGCTGCCTTAACATCAAGGTTTTGTTCTAGATAGAAGGTGGGGTCAAATAAGGCGCTGGCATTGCGGTTTTCATACTGACCAAAATTCACAAAATGGTCCCAAGCGCTTTTTATAGCACCGCTGGCAATGGCTGCCTTAACATCAAGGTTTTGTTCTAGATAGAAGGTGGGGTCAAATAAGGCGCTGGCATTGCGGTTTTCATACTGACCAAAATTCACAAAATGGTCCCAAGCGCTTTTTATAGCACCGCTGGCAATGGCTGCTCTAACATCTGCATTTTGCTTAAGGTAAAAAAACGAATCGAATAAGAGGTTAGAAAGGGGCGGTTCACCCTGACTTGCTTGAGTCGTTTCCTCGTTCGTAATGTTCCAAGAATCAGATGCCATAAGTTCGGAATTCCCCCTGTTAACCCACCACAGATGGACACGTTTAAACGTGTTTAACTGACTGCATTAAAGATGTCTCAATCACGTGTAAGAGCAGTGCAACGTTGCGCTTCTAGGTTTTAGTAGCGCTAGCTCTATAAATGTGAAGCTGTGTTTATATGTGTACGGACTAGCACCCAGACTTATAGCCAAGTTCATAAAATTCATATGGATGCTTCAGTAGATTTTTGAAGCATTCCGCTCATCCAATCTCTAGACTTATGCCGCTTCTGAAATATATGTCTTCGTCCTTGGGTTTGCTCGCTGTGCGGTTTACCTGCTATATGCTAGTTTTATCTACGCGATTATAACTAGTGCAAATCGTATAAATTTATTCTTTCTTTGCGATCGCCTAATACTTTTTACTGAGCCTTCATACTTTTAGCGTAAGGTTACGCAAAACTGGCAAGGCTAACTGGCTAATCTGAAAAATACAAATTGCCCTTCTCTATTGGATTCTTTGAGGAGAGGTGTGATCAACCACCTGCAATCCTCGCCTGGGAACAGAGTTGCAAGGTTGGCCAACCTATAGGTTCTCTAACAGGGCGAACCTGTGTAAATGGTTTCTTTGAGTTTTCACACAAAACCCTAATGAATTCACCAGATTTTTACAGTAGATCGCTTCACCTTTGGCTAGTATTACTACGCAGAGGTATAGTGCTTCGGTTTGTGTTCCCGTCTCAACGCTTATCGGTCTACGTGAAAGCACAAAAACGCACCAACTGGTCTTCTTGAAAACTACGGGGTTACCCTATGAAAGCCGTGATCTTGGCTGGCGGACTCGGAACTCGTCTCAGCGAGGAAACGACCATTAAGCCTAAACCAATGGTGGAAATTGGCGGTCGGCCGATCCTTTGGCACATTATGAAGACTTACTCGGCTCATGGCATCACCGACTTCATTATTTGCTGCGGTTACAAAGGCTACGTCATTAAAGAATATTTTGCTAACTACTTTTTGCACATGTCTGATGTCACGTTTGACATGCGCTTTAACCAAATGAACGTGCATTGTGGTTATGCCGAGCCTTGGCGGGTGACCCTAGTAGATACCGGAGAAGACACCCTTACGGGCGGTCGGCTGAAACGGGTGAGAGAGCATATTGGCAACGAAACCTTTTGCTTTACCTATGGCGACGGCGTTAGTAATGTTAATGTTCAGGAGTTAGTAGAGTTTCATAAATCTCAGAAAACTCTGGCGACTCTAACCGCAACCCAACCACCTGGACGTTTTGGTGCTATTTGCTTGGGCTCAGAGCAAAACAAAATCGAAAATTTTCAAGAAAAGCCGGAAGGGGATGGCGCTTGGATCAACGGTGGCTACTTTGTTTTGGAGCCGGAAGTGATTGACTACATCGCAGGCGACTCGACAATTTGGGAAAAAGAGCCGCTTCAGAAGTTAGCTTCCGATGGCGAGCTTTCGGCCTATAGACACAATGGCTTTTGGCAGCCGATGGATACGTTGCGAGACAAGCAATATCTAGAAGAGCTGTGGAAGAGTGGTAAGGCTCCTTGGAAAGTGTGGTAGCCACTCCTTACCTTACAGATGCAAACGTTAAAGGCTCAGCTCAGGGGCAAATAGCTTTATGTATGATTTCGCGATAATTGGCGGCGGTATTGCTGGCCTTTCCACTGGGATGGCGTTAGGCCGCAAATATCCAGATGCCAAGATTTTGGTCCTAGAGAAGGAAAGTAATTGGGCCTTTCACCAAACGGGCAATAACAGTGGTGTGATCCACTCCGGGATTTATTACAAACCAGGCAGCTTCAAGGCGAAGTTCTGTCGCGATGGCAGTCGCTCAATGGTGGAATTTTGCCAAGAGCACGGCATCGCTCACGAAGTCTGTGGCAAGGTCATTGTTGCAACAGACGAGAGCGAACTATCCCGCCTGGAAAATCTTTATCAGCGCGGTTTAGAGAACGGCTTGAACGTTACCAAAATCAGCGCTGAAGAAGTCCGGGAAGTTGAGCCTCACGTGAGCTGCATCGCTGGGATTCGCGTTTCCACGACGGGGATTGTCAACTACAAACAGGTTTGCCTCAAGTATGTCGATCTAATTCGGCTTCAGGGCGGTGACTTGCGGCTGAATACGAAAGTCACCAAGATTGTCCAGAAAGGCGATCGCCAGGTGCTCGAAACCAATCAAGGCGAATTTGAAACGCGGTTTGTAGTGAATTGTGCGGGGTTGCACAGCGATCGCGTGGCTAAAATGGGCCAAGCCGACCCCAAAGCTAAGATTGTGCCCTTCCGGGGTGAATACTACGAACTGGTGCCCGAAAAGCGCTACTTGGTTAAAACGCTGATCTATCCTGTGCCCAACCCTGCCTTTCCCTTCTTGGGCGTTCACTTCACCAAGATGATCGACGGTACGGTGCATGCGGGTCCTAACGCGGTTCTCAGCCTCAAGCGCGAAGGATACAAGAAAACCGATTTTGACTTGCGAGACTTTGCCGAAGTCATGACTTATCCTGCTTTCTGGAAGCTCGCCGCTAAACATGCGGACGAAGGCATCCAGGAGATTATTCGCTCCTTTAGTAAAGCTGCCTTTGTTCGCAGTTTGCAAAAGCTAATTCCGGAAGTGCGCTCTGAGGATTTGATTCCTACCCATGCAGGCGTGCGGGCACAAGCTTTAATGAATGACGGAAAACTAGTGGATGATTTTCTGATTGTCCCTGGCCCCAATTCCATCCATGTTTGCAATGCTCCCTCTCCAGCGGCCACCTCTTCTTTAGAGATTGGTAAGGCGATCGCCGCTCAAATTCCCCAACCGCAACATCTTCAGGCAGCTTTAAGCGTATAGGATTTTGACACCCATGAAAGTATTGGTTACTGGCACAGAAGGATATCTCGGCTCTCTGTTTGCGCCGCTGTTAATGAAGCACGGTCACGAGGTGATTGGGGTAGACACTGGATATTACAAAGTTGGCTGGCTCTACAATGCCACCGACCTTACCGCTAAAACCCTCAACAAAGATATTCGTCACATCACCGCTGAAGATTTGCAAGGCGTCGATGCGATCGTTCACATGGCGGAACTGTCTAACGACCCCACCGGACAGCTCTCCCCCAACATCACCTACGACATCAACCACAAAGGCTCCGTCCGCTTAGCAGAATTGGCGAAAGCTGCTGGCGTGCGCCGCTTTGTCTATATGTCTTCTTGCAGCGTCTACGGCGTAGCGACGGGACAAGATGTCACGGAGGAGTCAGAAGTCAATCCTCAGACCGCTTATGCCATCTGTAAAACCTTGGTAGAGCGCGACTTGCAGCCAATGGCGGACGACAATTTTTCCCCCACCTTCATGCGGAACGCTACCGCTTTTGGGGCTTCGCCTCGGATGCGCTTCGACATCGTGCTGAACAACCTAGCGGGTCTGGCTTGGACAACCAAAGAAATCAAGATGATCAGCGATGGGACTCCTTGGCGGCCTTTGGTTCACGCCTTGGACATTGCTAAAGCTCTTCTCTGCGTCCTGGAAGCTCCCCGCGATATTATCCACAACCAAATCTTCAACGTTGGGGATACGGCGCATAACTATCGCGTCAAAGAGATTGCGGAAATCGTCGCGGATATCTTCACCGGATGTCAGCTCAGCTTTGGTGCCAATGTTGCGGATAATCGCAGCTATCGCGTTTCTTTCGAGAAGATCAACACCATCCTGCCTGGCTTTAAGTGTGAGTGGGATGCCCGACGCGGTGCTCAACAATTGTTTGATTTGTTTAACCAAATCGACATGGATGAAGCCACCTTCCTATCTAGAGGCTTCACCCGCCTAAAACAGTTGGAATATCTCCTGCGGACGCAGCAAATTGACCAAGATTTCTTCTGGAGACAGTAATGCTATTCACCGAAACGCCACTCAAGGGTGCCTTTGTCATTGACCTAGAACACCGCAACGACCATCGCGGTTTCTTTGCTCGTACCTTCTGTGCCAAAGAGTTTGAAGACCACGGTCTCAAGCCCACTGTGGCACAGTGCAATCTCTCCTACAACCATAAGCAGGGGACGTTGCGCGGGATGCATTATCAAACTCCTCCCGCTGCTGAAACCAAACTGATTCGCTGCACCCAGGGGGGAATCTATGACGTGATCATTGATATGCGTCCAGACTCTCCCACCTATTTAGTACACTTTGGCATTGAGCTGACCGCAGAAAACCGTCGGGCGCTGTATGTGCCTGAAATGTTTGCTCACGGCTATCAAGCGCTGACCGATGGAGCAGAAGTGATTTACCAAGTAGGGGAATTCTACACCCCTGGCTACGAGCGGGGTTTGCGGTATAACGACCCATTTTTCAAAATTGAATGGCCTTTGCCCGTCACAGAAATTTCGGAAAAAGACCAATCTTGGCCCTTGTTTGAAACGGTAATGGTAGGAGCACAGGCATGATTATTGTCGATCGCGCGTTACAAGCCCGCGCTGAAGCAGGCAACCCCGTCCGAGTCGGCATGATCGGTGCTGGATTCATGGGCCGAGGCATTGCCAACCAAATTGCTAACTCGGTGCCAGGGATGGAGTTAGTCGCCATCTTCAACCGCAACCTGGACGGAGCCAAACGCGCTTATACCGAAGCAGGTATCACCGATGTTCGCGTGGTGAATACGGTCACTGATCTAGAATCTGCGATCGCCCAAGGTCAGTATGCGGTTACCGATGACGCGATGCTGTTGTGCCAAGCCGAAGGCATTGACGCACTCATCGAAGTTACAGGCACGATCGAATTTGGCGCTCAAGTGGTGCTGGAAGCGATCGCCCACCACAAGCATGTGATCTTGATGAATGCCGAGCTTGACGGCACCATCGGCCCCATCCTCAAAGTCTATGCTGACCGAGAAGGTGTGATTCTCTCCGCCTGTGATGGCGACCAACCAGGTGTGCAGATGAACCTGTACCGCTTCGTCAAGAGCATTGGCTTAACTCCCCTGCTGTGCGGCAACATCAAAGGTTTGCAAGACCCCTACCGCAACCCCACCACTCAAGAAGGCTTTGCCAAACGCTGGGGCCAAAAAGCCCACATGGTCACCAGTTTTGCCGATGGTAGCAAGATCTCCTTTGAGCAGGCGATCGTGGCAAACGCAACGGGTATGAAAGTTGCTAAGCGCGGCATGTTGGGCTACGACTACACAGGTCATGTAGACGAAATGACCAACATGTACGATGTAGATCAACTCAAAGAATTGGGTGGCATTGTGGACTATGTGGTTGGTACTAAACCAGGTCCAGGGGTGTTTGTCTTCGGCACCCACGATGACCCCAAACAGCAGCACTACCTCAACCTGTACAAGTTGGGTGAAGGCCCTCTCTACAGTTTTTACACGCCCTACCACCTCTGCCACTTTGAAGTTCCTCTCTCAGTAGCTCGCGCCGTGCTGTTCCAAGATCCCGTCATGGCTCCTTTGGGTAGTCCTGTCGTGGATGTAGTCACCACTGCCAAAATTGACCTGAAAGCAGGAGAAACCCTGGATGGCATCGGCTTCTACATGACCTACGGCCAGTGCGAAAATTCTGATGTCACTCAGGCTCAAAACCTGCTGCCAATGGGCTTGGCCGAAGGCTGCCGTTTGAAGCGGGATGTGCTCAAAGACCAAGTGCTCACCTACGATGACGTAGAACTGCCCGAAGGTCGCCTCTCTGACAAGCTCCGAGCCGAACAGAATGCTTACTTTGGGGTTGCTGCAAAGGTACCTGCAACAGTTTCGTAAACCAAATCGGCAAAACCCTGCATGCCTCAAGACCTGAAATCTAGAGGCATGCGCTCAAAAATAGGTGTACTTGCGGGCGATCGCGATTCACTAACTTCTCCAACAACTACACCACCGATAGTCTTTGCCTAGACACTAATCCTACTGATGCTTGTAGGATGTGATTTGCAACAGCAACTACATAAGCCCAGTTCACCTTGAGCTAAAGCGATAGTAAAATAACTCAAATCCCCAGAAAAATTTGGTGTTGTAATTTAGCATTAAAGGTCTGTGGAAGCCGCTGAGTATGAGTTGTGAAAGTTGCTACATTGCTTTAGCAGCTCATCTTCTGATTATTTCCTTAAAAGATTTTTCTATGAAGCTGAGTGTAATTGTTCCTTGCTTCAATGCGGCTGACACGATCGGAGTGCAATTAGAGGCACTGGCAAAGCAGGAGTGGTCCGAACAGTGGGAAGTAATTGTTGTAGATAACGGTTCAACCGATAACTCACTAGCGATCGCCAAACAATTCAAAGATCGTGTTCCAAATCTGCGAATTGTTGATGCATCTGATCAACCTGGTGCTGCTCATGCTCGCAACACAGGAGCCAAAGTGGCTCAAGGAGAGTTTCTTGCCTTCTGTGATGCGGATGACGAAGTTGCCGAAAGTTGGGTGGCGGCAATGGGGCAGGCCTTGGCTGAGCACGACTTTGTTGCCGGTCGCCATGAATTTGACAAGCTTAATGAACCTTGGCTTCTCAAATCTCGTACTCTTTTGCAGCAAAAAGGCTTGCAGGACTATAAGTATCCTCCGTTCTTACCTCATGCTGCTAGCAGCAATTTGGGCATTAAACGTGCCATTCACGAAGCTGTTGGTGGGTATGACGAAACAATGCTACGCCTGCAAGACACTGATTACTGCTGGCGAGTCCAACTAGCAGGAACTGAGCTGAAGTTTGTGGATACGGTGGTGATTCAGTACCGTCTCCGTGATTCTTTAGCCAAACGGTTTCAGCAAGCTCGGCTCTGGGGAGTCTACAACGTCTTGCTCTACAAGAAATACCGACCTTTGGGTATGCCTGCGTTACCTTGGCAATCTGGTCTTTTAGAATGGGTCCGTTTGTTGAAACGCTCTCGTCAGCTTTCTCAAAAAGGTTCACGAGTGCGCTGGTTGGGTGATCTAGCTAGGTGCATTGGTAGAATTGAAGGCTCGATTAAATATCGGGTTTGGGCTTTATAAAACGATGTATCTAAGTCAGTAAGGATTTTGTAAAATATCTGAGCTTTCATAGCCTGGTGTTTGAGAAGTACTGTATAAGGAACACAAGGCTCTAGATTAAACGTGGTCTATTGAGTCCTTAGACCACTGTTAAGTGAAGCCTATACTTAGCAGCTTTTCGATTGGAAACTCTAGAGTTTTGCAAAAACTCTATGGGGATATTTCAACGTTCTAATCGGAGGCCAAATTAGTCGTAGTTACAATCCCTAATTAAGTCTTTTACTTACCTACCTCAAGCTTTAAAGTTTGTTCAATGTCTCAATCAGTAGCCAAATTAGTTACGGTTGCAATCCCTGTTTATAAGTCTCTTGCATATTTGTCTGAAGCCTTAAAGTCAGTCAATTTACAAGACTATCCTTATATCGAATTAATTGTTTCTGACAATGGCATGAATGGTTCAAAGGTTCGTGACCTGGTCTGTCAGCACTACTTCAAGCCTTATAAATTTCGGCAGAATCCTACCAGCGTGCCTGTTGTAGAACACTTTAACCAATTAATACAAGCCGCTTCTGGAGAGTATTTTGTTTTGCTCTGTGATGATGATGAAATTAGCCCGAATTATGTCTCAGAGTTGGTCAGTGCTTTAGAAGCTCATCCTAGTGCATCGGTAGCCATTTCCCACCAAGAGGTGATCGATCGCGCTAGCCAAGTGATTTCAACATCCACCAATAAACTGCTGGGATTAATGACAGGGCAAGATTTTATCCGTCGCTGGAACTTAGGCCAGCATGGCTTTAAGTGCTTCGTCACTAATTTGGCCCGAACCAGTGAAATTCGCACCCTCGGTGGTTATCCTGACTTCCCTCGGGGATTTCATAGCGACAGTGGTTTGTTGATGAAATTGTGTTTAGGGCGTGATGTGATTGTGAGCAAGGCATGTACGTTTCGCTGGCGAGTGCATGGAACGAGTAATGGAGACACTACCAATGTGCAGGATTTAACTGTAGCCACTCAGCAATTTATGCGCTTTTTGTTAGAAGACCACCATTTTCAATCCTTTGCCAAAGCTCATGCTCAAAAATGGTGCTTCTTACAAGATGACTTAGTATCTCTAGAGTGGAACATTTACGTTCGCAAGTGGCAGTCTGCTCTGGGACGTGAACTATCTGTTCAAGAAAAACTCAAAGCAGCTCTGTCTATGCCATTGGTTTTACGATATTACAGACGCCATCCCCGCCTGTGGATTAAAGAATTTCTGCCGATGTTTCACAAAATGTATCGTCAAGCTAGGTATAGAGGGGCATAGCAAGCATAGAGACTAGCCTAATTTCAACAGATGAGGCAAACCCTATTTTACAGAGTTGATTTTAGACGATGAGCTTCCAAGCGATCGCCTTTCCCTTAATTTTTCCTTAACTAAAGAAGTTTTAGGTTAAGAGTATCCATAGCTATAGCGTCCTTCACCTTAGCCGGTTAAGCATCAACAGTTTCAATGGTAAAAAAGCCCCCAGACCTGTAGGCTGAACCGGGGGTCAATAAATTCTTCATCTTCCTTATGAAGATTCGATTTGTAGGTGGGCTAATCCGGATGAAGTTAGCACAAAAAGACAATCAAGCTTTACTAAGCCGAGCTTCCAATCTGCCTATTTCTGATGCTAGAGCCATTACCCTAAAACTAGAGAAATCTTCCAGGAATTGGCCAACCTGAGCTTGTATCAATGAATAAAGTATTTAACATTTCGGATTTTTCTCCTCTCTAAAACCTCGGCAGGGACCGGGGTTTTTCTTTTGATGCAGTCGGGCCGTTGCAAAAGAAATGGGCAAAAAATAACCTCTAGATTGGCGTCTAGAGGCTAATAAGTTTTGTATTGGAGAAATCTGGCTAACTGAGTATCTAGTAAGAGGAGGACTGGGCTCGCTTCCCGTTCCCTTGTTGAATACACTGTAGCTTGGCTGGTTTCTGTTTTCTTCCACCTAAGGAAATTGGTCGATAGGCGGAGTTCCCTAGCCCTGAACCAGATTAAGTTTGCAGGGCTACATTGCGCACAGCAGCCCTAGCAACGAAATTAGCGTGGCGGGATATTAAGTAGAAGCTATGGAAAGGTAGAGTGGCAGCGGATGGCATGGAATTAAAACTGAATTTAAGCACTACTAGTAGCAGTCTCCCAGCCTGGACGCAGGAGATTAATCGAATCTCAGAACAACTGCCTGACTTAGAACAGAACTTTGAAACTCAAGCCACCATTCTAGGAGGGCTACTGCTGTCAATTTGGGCCTTGGAAATCATTGACTTTTTGATTTTTCAAGGAGCCTTGAATCGGTTTGGCATTCGACCTCGCAGCCTCAGAGGACTAAGTGGCATTATTCTAGCTCCGTTCCTGCATGGCAGTTTTAAGCACTTAGCGGCTAACAGCATGCCCCTTGTGACTCTAGGTTGGCTGGTGATGCTCCAAGATATTCACTACTTCTTTGTGGTGAGTGCCGTAACCGTTCTCGTCAGTGGGTTGGGAGTTTGGCTGTTTGGTGCCCCCCGCTCGGTGCATCTAGGAGCGAGTGGCTTAATCTTTGGTTACTTGGGGTTTTTACTTTTATACGGCTACTTTGAGCGCAGTCTTTGGACTGGCATGATTTCGCTCTTTGTGGGCCTGTTTTATGGTGGCTTGATTTGGGGCATTTTGCCCTCACGCCGTGGTGTGTCTTGGCTGGGGCATTTGTTTGGTTTTGTGGGCGGAATTCTGGCAGCCCGTTTGTTGTCTTAATTAAGGGCTTCGCTATCCAAGGTATTTCAGTAATAGCGATCGCCTTTGGTATTTTTCTTGAGTGAAGGCTGCGGAGAATACGGCTCGTGATTTTACTGGAGCTAATTTGGGGGAGACCAAGATTTCAGTAAAGGCTCGCATTTAACCCAGAGCTGGAATTTTTACTATGAACCCAACTTGATGCAGATAACAATCTTCTCAAGCCTGCTCTCCTCCCACCCACTCTAACCCCCAGAAGGTAGGTAGGCCATGGAATTGCAACGTAAGCATTGGAAACGGCTATTTGTGGAGTTAATCCTAGAAGCAGTCATGCTAGTTGCACCCGTCAGCCTAGACTTTTTGGGTGTTGCAGGCGAATACCTGTTAGAGGCAGGTCGAGAAAAGACTGAGGCAGTTAACTTTGCTTAACGATGAGTAGCAGGCTTACAGACATTACTGCAATGAGCGATCATTCTCTCCGAAACTTAAACTCTAGGAAAATCTTATGGACTTCGCATTTAATTCGACCAACTGGCTCTTGTTGATTACCTTCTTTGCTACCACTTCCTATGGTTACTGGCTCATCGGTGAAGCAGAAAAGCAGAGCCGGAAACACCGAGGTTAGATGACTGCTGACCTTTGCTCCGTCAGGGTTTGGGTTATCCCTCGGCGAGTGAAAAAACATTGTAACGCAGGCGCGATCGCTAGACTGGCAAAAACTTTACAAAATTAAGGCGTTTGAATACAGAATTCTCGGATCGGGTGTTGTATCTACAATAGATATCAACCTGCGATTGGGAAGTCAGAATGAACATGAAATTGGAGCAGTGGTTAACAGTCGGAGCTTGTCTCGGCTGCACCGTTTCAATCACTGCCATGCTCGCGATCGCTCTCCAATCTGATATTGCCCCTCAGCGTATTTCGCTTTCGTTGGGGTTGCCTGTAGTAGACGTAGGGGCAGTCACTCAGCTTGAGACCGCTACGGTAGCGCTAGAACCTTTGCAAATTGACGATTTGGTTGATGTGGATTGGCTTCAGTCCTTAGAGCCGACCGCAGTTAGCCAAAGCTCAACTGGCCTAGAAGACCTATCTCTGCCAGAAAAGACCTGGGAAGCGGAACTGGTAGCCTGTTCTAGCACTTATAACTCCAGGCTGATGCTTTTTGCGGCCTGTGAGTTGGAGTTTCTCGCTCCCCCAGCGCGATCGATCGCCGCCGCATCGGCCGACTTCCCTACACCGTCTCAACTTTTAGGGAACACATTACTCAGACAAAATCTTCAAGAGTATCAATAGTGTTAGGACTCCAGCATTTGGAGTCGGTAGAGACTAGCGTATAAACCGCTGAGTTCGAGTAATTCGTCATGACTACCGGATTCTACTAGCTGACCGCGTTTGAGTACAAAGATGCGATCGACGTTGCGAATGGTGGAGAGTCGGTGAGCGATGATAATGGCGGTACGGCCTACGAGCAAACGGTCTAGTGCTTCTTGAATCAAAGCTTCGGTACTGACATCTAAACTAGCAGTCGCTTCGTCTAGCACCAAGATTTGAGGGCTCCGAATAGCCACGCGGGCAAAGGCTAGGAGCTGTTTCTGGCCTCCCGATAAGTTGGTGCCCCGTTCTCTCAAAATGGTGTCGTAGCCTTGAGGCAATTGCTCAATTAGTTTGGCGACATTGGTTCGCTCGGCGGCATCTTGGATATCTGCAAAAGGATAATCTTCGCCCAGAGAAATGTTGCCTTTGACATCTCCGGCGAAGAGGAAGCCGTCTTGCAGAATCACGCCAATGTGCTGACGCAACTCGTGTTGAGGCAAATTCCGAACGTCAATGCCATCGACCAAAATGCGGCCTTGAGTGGGTTCGTACAAGCGGCACAGCAGCCGAATAATCGAGCTTTTTCCGGCTCCAGTTGGGCCGACTAGAGCAATTTTCTCTCCAGGACGAATCGTGAAGTCCAGGTCTTTGAGCACGTACTCATCGTTTTTGTAAGCAAACCAGACGTGCTCGAAACGAATTTCCCCTCTAGTGGCAGCATCGGGGAGTTTGGGTGTGACTCCGACAGGATCACGAATCTCGATGGGTTCGTTCAAGATGTCGCTAATCCGTTCAACTGCGGTAAAACCCGATTGAATCGCTGTGAATTTTTCGGCAAATTGTCGCAGTGGATCAAAGAGGCGCTGGGCAAAGATCACGAAAGCCGAAAGTGTACCTAGGGCTAAATTGCCTTGGAGAATCAAGGTGCCACCCAACCAAAGCACTGCCGCGATCGCCACGAGTGAGACCCATTCCAAGGTGGCCGAAACTGCCGAGTCGTAAAAAATGGTGCGATCTACTTCTTTGACATATCGCTGGTTAATATTTCGGAACAATTCCGAGTTGAATTTTTCCCGGCGAAACAGTTGCACCACGCCGATGCCGACAATATTTTCTTGCAGCGTGGAGTTGAGGGCTGAGAGTTCTTCTCGTGCTTTGTAGTTGGCTTGGCGATACTCTTTCTGGAAGTAAATAATTAGCCCGGTGACAGGCAACAGCATCACCACCAAAATTGCTGCTAGTTGCCATTGCAAACTGAACATGGCGATCGCGATCGCGACCATATTGAACAGATCGCTGACAATGCCGACGGCTCCAGTGGCAAACACGTCACCCAAGGCTTCCACGTCGCTAGTAAGACGGGTGATTAAGCGACCTACGGGAGTGCGATCAAAGAAGCGCACCGCTAACGATGTGACATGATCGAACAGGTCATTCCGGATATCAGCCGTAATCTGCTGGCCCAAGTTCTGCACTAAATAGCCTTGGATCGAGTCCAAAACCAGGCGCACCACAATCGTCAGGAGCAGCAAACCCGCCAGGATATTGATGCCATCCAGAAGTGGCTGGTTTTGCAGAAAATCAAAAGTTGCTGGTTCTTGCTTAATAAAGGAAATCGCCTGCCCAATAATGATGGGTTGAATGGCTCCCGCGATCGCCAGCGGCACCAAAAGCACCGTAGAGGTGGCAAGCAAGCGACCACTGCGCCGAGCATAAGGCACTAATCTGAGAAACAGCCGCCAGTCATTTTCGCGCGATCGCCGCTGTTCCGTTCGAGGCAATGAACCAGCCATGCTAAGACCTAAACGTTAAGTTCCAGAAAAGGGCAAGTCCCTCCAATGTAGCGCGGTCGAGCCTGCCACAAATTTAGCTGAGGCAATGAACTCAAAGGCTAAGCGCTAACTAAGCTGGCAGCCCGCAACTTCTCAATCCAATCGTGGAGGTTGCCTGTATTGGTGCGGTAGCTGAGAGGATGGGCGATCAGCCGGGCGGTACTCTCAAACAAAATATCAGTTTCAATTAAGCCGTTTTCGCGCAGCGTCTTGCCACTAGAAACCAAATCTACGATCGCCTCAGACATGCCTGTAATCGGTCCTAGCTCTACCGAACCGTAGAGCGGAATGATTTCTACGGGCAAATCTAAACTTTGGAAATAATCGTGGGCGCAGTGGACAAACTTAGACGCAACCCGGCTGTTAGGTGACAATTCCAAAGCCGAACGGTAAGGACTCGATGCTTTCACCGCTACCGAGAGGCGGCAATAGCCAAACTTCAAGTCAATTAGTTGAGCCACCTGCGGCTTTTTCTCACGTAGCACGTCATAACCCACAATGCCTAAGTGTGCCTGCCCATACTCCACATACACCGGAACATCCTGCGCCCGGACCAATAATGCTTTGGCGGTGTTTGTTGGGTCTGAAATTTGCAATTGGCGATTGGCCGAGTCCAGAAAAGCACTAAAGTCGAGTCCAACCGATTGCAGCAGACGGATAGCATCCTTGAGCAGGGCACCTTTGGGTAATGCGACGGTAATCATAGAAACGTTCAGCGTGCAGCGGTCAGCAGGATAATAATAGCTGAAAGCTGATCGCGAATTGCTGTTGGTTGCTCATGCGAATTCTATTAGTAGATGATGAAGTAGAACTTACCGATCCGCTGAGCCATGTTTTGCGACGAGAAGGATACGGTGTTGATGTAGCCTATGACGGAGCCGCAGGGGGAAATTTGGCAACGCAGGGGCACTACGATTTGCTGATTCTGGACTGGATGTTGCCACAGCAAACGGGCTTAGAGATTTGCCAGAAGTTGCGATCGCAAGGCGACACCACCCCAGTTTTGTTTCTCACCGCCAAAGACACCCTAGACGATCGCGTCCAAGGCTTAGATGCAGGAGCCGATGACTATCTCATCAAACCCTTTGAACTGCGAGAACTGCTAGCTCGCGTACGGGCTCTACTCCGTCGCCCCGCCACCCTAGAACCCACCACCGCACCCTCCCGCCTGCGAGTCGAAGATTTAGAACTCGATCGCGAAAACCAGTTAGCGTACCGCCAAGGTCGCTCGATCGATCTCTCCGAAAAGGAAAGCCAATTGTTGGAATACCTGATGCGGCATCCAGGCCAATTGCTCACCCACCAACAAATCCACGAATATCTCTGGGGTGACACCGACCAAAAACCAGGCAGCAACGTCCTAGCCGCTCAGATTCGCCTCCTCCGCCGCAAAATCGAAGCCGAAAACGAACCCCCCCTCATCCACACCGTCTACGGTCGAGGCTACCGCTTCGGCTCAAGCTCAGAGAACTAAGTCTAGCTTGAGACAGCCTTGCACTCTGGAGGGGGTTTGGGGGACGCAGCTGTCCCTCAATTGGGGGTTTGGGGGAGAATCTCCCAAGGGTCGGTTTCAGAGATCCTGAGCGTGTCACAGAGAATCGTGTCATAAACCAATGTTTAGCCCCGATCAGGAAACCAACCCCGCCAAGCCGACCAACTCTGCACCAACTCCGCCAACTCCGCATAACCCGCCGCTCTCGGATGTGCCCCATCATTGACGATCGCCTCTGAAATCCAAACCTCAGAATTTCGCAGTGGACCCGCAATTTCCAAAAACGGCACCTCAAGCCCCTGACAAAGCGCACCTAACTGCCCTGACAGATCAATAATTCTTTGATTTTGCTCAGCATCAGCTATCGGGGGTGGCCCTACCATCAACACAGGCAACGATCGCCGTGCTTCAGTCAAAATCTGACGCGCATTTTTGATCGAGTCACTGGGATCAACGCGCGGCTTACCATTTTCGATCGTGGTATCGTTCACCCCAAACGAAAAGACCACTCGGCGATCGCAACTTGCTGGAAGACGACGCTCTACTTCTTGCTGCCAGCGATCGCGAATATCCGCACTAGTCTCACGCCGAATGCCTAGGTTGTAGTAAGTGACGTTGTAGTTATTATGACTAGCCGCAGCGCAGATTCTACCCGTCCAACCTAGGCATTCTGGGTCGCCAGTGCCATTGACGAAGGAGTCTCCGACAAAACAAATTCGGATATCAGCTTGATCGGCCATGGTTATGAAAGGAAGTCTAAGCTTTGGGTAAAACGGTCAGGCCACAGGTTTTCTCAAAACTAGAAAGTAACAATAAATACAGATTTTCTTAATTGTGAGGATGTTTTTTGACAGGGTGGGAACCATAGAAACACATCCTGACTTCAGTGGTCGCTGAGCTATGTTGTCTGATTCTATACCGAACGCCGTAGTTAAGGCCTCTGGAAAAGTTCCGCTCAGGACAGTTCTGGTAGTTCCATTCATCCTGCAGATTTTTGTAGCGGTGGGGCTGACAGGGTACTTATCACTGCGAAACGGACAAAAAGCGGTGAATGAGTTGGCAACCCGATTAGAAACAGAGGTGAGTAATCGCGTCAATCAGCACCTCGATAATTATGCGGCCACCACTCGGTATCTGACTCAAATCGATGGCGAACAAATTGATTTAGGTCTACTGAATCCAGCAGACGCTGACCGCTTGGCGCAATTTTTCTCTAAACAGGTAAAAATTTATAACGTTGGCTACATTCTGTACGGTTCTAAAACAGGAGAATTCATCGCCTCTGGGTACTATCGCGAGTCTTCAATTCCGAAGCATGGCAACCCCGATATCAGTCTAGTATTGCCAAAGCGCTACGGCAGCACAGACCTGTATAACTATGCGACGAATGACCAAGGTCAACCAGTCCAATCCTTTCCAGGCACCAAAGATTACCAATATCAAAAAGAAGGCTGGTATGCCAAAGGCGTTGAAACGGGTAAGCCAGGATGGAGTGAAATTTACCAATGGGAAACTAACTCGTATCCCCTGTCGATCGCGACCAGTCGTCCGATTTATGACAAAACGGGCCAGCTGATTGGTAGTGTTGGCGTAGAGCAGCGGTTATCTCAAATTGGAGATTTCCTACGACAAATCCAAGTCAGCCAGTCCAGCAAAATTTTCATTTTGGAAACTAATGGTTTCTTGGTCGCAAGCTCCAGCGATCGCCCTGTCTTCTCCGTGGTAAATGAGAAGCCGCAAAGACTGCGAGGTGTAGAAAGCCCAGACACTCTCATCCAAGCCACCTCTAAATATTTAGGCGATCGCTTTGGTGACCTGAAAACAATTCAAAATCAGCATCAGCTAGACTTCCGACTAAACGGCCAGCGTCAGTTTGTCCAGGTGAACCGTTGGCAGGATGAGTGGGGCTTAGATTGGCTCGTCGTAGTTGCCATGCCCGAATCAGATTTCATGGGCCAAATCAATGCCAATACTATCAACACGATTTGGCTTTGCCTTGGTGCGTTGGGGTTGGCTACGCTCCTGGGGATCTACACCTCTCGGTGGATCACCCGACCGATTTTGCGACTCAGTCAAGCTTCAGAGGCGATCGCCCAGGGTGAACTTGACCAAAAAATCGAGGTTTCTGGAGTCAAAGAACTTACTGTTCTGGCTCAATCTTTCAATCGCATGGCCCAACAACTACGAGACTCCTTTAAAGCGCTAGAAAATACCAACCAAGCCTTAGAACAGCGAGTGGAAGAGCGCACCGCAGAACTCAAGAATGCCAAAGAAGTCGCCGACAGCGCCAACAAAGCCAAGAGCGAGTTCCTCACCAACATGAGCCACGAGCTACGCACTCCCCTCAATGGTATTCTCGGCTACACCCAAATCCTCCAGCGCACCGAATCCATGACCGATAAGGGGCGCAAAGGCATCAGCATTATTCATCAGTGTGGCTCTCACTTGTTGATGCTAATCAACGACATCCTCGATTTAGCCAAAATTGAAGCTCGAAAAATGGATTTGAGTCATAGCAAATTCCATTTTCCGTCCTTCCTCCAAGGCATTGCCGAAATTTGTCGAATTCGGGCAGAGCAGAAACAAATCGCCTTTGTTTATCAGCCAGATGCAGAGTTGCCAACTGGGATTCGAGCTGATGAAAAGCGACTACGCCAAGTACTGATCAACCTGCTGGGAAATGCCATCAAGTTTACTGATAGCGGCAAGGTGACTTTTCGGGTGGAAGTGCAAGCCATACCAGGAGCTAACAGCCACGCGGCAAAACTCAAGACCGATGCCTCTCCTTGGCGAATTCGCTTCCTCGTAGAAGACACAGGCGTAGGGATGACGCCAGAGCAAGTGAAGAAAATCTTCCTACCCTTCGAGCAAGTGGGAGATGTCAGAAAGCAATCTGAAGGCACTGGGCTGGGCTTGGCAATCAGCCAAAAAATTGTGGGATTGATGGGTAGTAGCCTGGAAGTACAAAGCAACTTTGGCCGAGGCAGCAAATTTTGGTTTGATGCAGATCTGCCCGAAGCCAAAAATTGGGCCGCTGCTGCTAGGACAGCTCAGCAAGGCACGATTGTAGGTTATCAGGGAGCCAGACGCAAAATCCTAGTCATTGACGATCGCTGGGAAAATCGTTCTGTTTTAGCGAGCCTACTAGAACCAATCGGTTTCGAGGTGATTGAAGCAAACAATGGCCAAGAAGGATTAGATACAGCAGTTGCTATACGTCCTGACCTGATCGTCACCGACTTAGTTATGCCAGTCATGGATGGCTTTGAAATGCTTAGACATTTACGGCAGCTCTCTCAGTTCAGAAATATAGCTGTGATTGCTTCTTCCGCGAGTGCTTTTGAGACGGATGAATATAGGAGCGTGACAGCGGGTGCGAATGAATTTTTACCCAAGCCGATTCAGACTGAAACCTTATTGCAATGGATACAACACTATCTAGAACTGGAATGGATTTATGACCATAAGCTGGATCAGCTAGGTGCAACCGTCGATCCAGCTGAGAGTATAGATTCAACCTGGAAACCCCCAGCCGCAGAAGGATTGCAACACCTACACCAACTGTTAGCGATGGGAGATCTGGACGGCATTGTAGAGACAGCTCAGCGACTAGAACAGGCCGATCCTCAACTGGTTCCCTTTGCCCGCAAAGTAGCGGAGCTAGCTGAAGGCTGCGAACTAAACGCACTCACGACTTTGCTCAAGCAGTCCATGCCAGAGTGATGCCCCAGACTGCTGACTTAAATTCATATTGCCGCTTTAACAGCTTCACTTTTAACAAACACTGCTTATCAGCTATGTATGACCAATCGACCGGATTCATTTTGATTGTGGATGACAACTCCACCAACTTGTCGGTGTTGTCTCAAGCACTCAAACAAGTAGGTCTAAAAGTGCGGGTAGCAATGGATGGAGTCAGCGCCATTAATATTGCTCAGCAACAATTACCCGAACTCATTTTGTTAGATATTCAAATGCCAGGAATAGATGGCTTTGAAACTTGTACTCGCTTGAAAGCTGATCCGTCTACCCAAGCGATTCCCGTGATTTTTATGACGGCTCTGGCGGATAGTGAAAGTAAGGTGAAGGGCCTGTCACTAGGGGCAGTAGACTACATCACCAAACCCTTTGAAGAGCAGGAGGTGATGGCTAGGGTCAATATTCATTTACAACTGCGGCAACTGACGAAAGCTTTAGAAGAGAAAAATGCTCAACTTCAGCACTCAACAGAAGTGCTAGAGGAGCGGGTAACAGAGCGAACTGCTGAACTCTCTAATGCTTTACAAGATTTGCAACGCTCCCAAGTGCAACTGGTGCAGAGTGAAAAAATGTCTGCCTTGGGGCAACTAGTCGCGGGTATTGCTCACGAACTGAACAATCCCATCGGCTGTATTGTCAGCAACTTGGCACCAGCGTTTGAGTATGTCACTGAGATCACGAAGGTTATTGAGTTTTATCAGCAGGCTTGTCCTGAAGCGGCTTTGCAGTTGAAGCAAACCTTAGGCGATATTGACGTTGAGTTTGCATTAGAGGATTTGCCAAAGCTGCTCCATTCTATGAAGTTGAGTACAGAGAGAATTAAAGACATCTCAATTTCTTTGAGAACTTTTTCTCGCTCGGATGCCACCGTGAAAATGCGAGCTGATTTACATGATGGCTTAGAGAGCACCTTAACGATTTTGCGCCACCGCTTGAAGGCTGGGAGTGTGCGAGTAGCGGGTAAGGAGCATCACCGTCCTGCCATTGAGGTGGTTAAGCACTACGGTGAATTACCTCCGGTGGAATGTTATCTAGGGCTACTCAACCAAGTGTTTATGAACATTCTGGCCAATGCAATTGATGCTTTGGAGGAAGCGCTACCCGCTACACCCCAGATCTTGATTCAAACCGTTCTGGTTGAGCAGCAGATTGTTGTTTATATCTCTGACAACGGAGCGGGGATGCCGCCAGAGTTGCAGCCAAGAGCTTTTCAGACATTCTTCACGACCAAAGCCGTGGGTAAGGGTACAGGTTTAGGATTGTCGATCGCTCGGCAAATTGTGGAAGAAAAACACGCAGGCCATTTGAGTTTCACTTCTGAACCTGGTCAAGGAACGAAGTTTGCGATCGCCTTGCCCCTCAGTTGAAACCAAGCTTTTTCTCCTCAGCCAATTCTAGGAGTAATGGGTTTACCTATTAGCAGAGCGGTTGGGTGTTGAGCTAAGCGTCACGCGATCGCCGTAGTTCAACAGGGTGTCGATGGTGTCTAGGCGGTGCTCCCAAGCGTCTACCTGGTAACGATGCTCTAGGGCGTATAAGTTCATCCAACTGCTAAATTGAGCCCGGAAGTTAGTCAATTCTCGTTTGGCAGTTTTTAAGCGATCGCGTCCGGGGCGTTCGGCTAGAGCTTGGAGCGCTTGGTCCAAAGCTTTTGATTGATTTTGCCAACGGCTTAAAGCAGGTTCCCGCATCCAAAGTTGCTTTTGCCCTTGAAGGAAATTCCACTCACGTTGCAGAGCTGTGTAACGTACCGCTGCCGCCGCAAAAGGTTGACGATAAGGGACAGGCTCTTTGGGAGTTCGTTGAATTGGTCCTTGAGTTTTCTGAAAGATGGTCTGCAAGCGATCGTTGAAATTCTCAGCTGCAAATAGAGCATAACCCCCAGAGGGCAAGTCTCGTAGCGCCTGAATTTGATCGATTGCCACCGCTTCGGGGAGGTTCAACAGCCGGATTCCTGGCATGATCAAGGTTGAATTGAGCTTGCTGGAAGTTAGGTAAGGCTGGACTAAGCGTTGGAAGCGATTGGTATCCATTGCGTACGCCATCGGCACGACCAAATCAATATCTCCCCGCTCTGCCCAAGTTTCCCAATGCTGTTGCAGCTTCTGGATGCGTTCGTGCTGCGGTAGGGGAAACACCGCGACTGACATGACCAAATTAGGTTTTGCTCGACGTAATTGCTGTGAGGTTTCGGCTACAAAACTGTCGATTTGTTGGGTGCGGAAGTTAGTCCAGCGCTGCCATAGGTTGCGATCGCTGGGAGAGATTTTGAGGGGGTCAACGCCGGCAAATTGCTGAAATTGCTGACGAGCGGCTTTGCCATAACCGTAAGTGCGCCCAGCCGCTGGGTCTTGGAAAGGATAGCGAATGTAGTCTAACTGAATGCCATCAACTTGATAGCGGCTGGCAATTTCGTTGAGGAGTTGCTGCAAATAACGCCGTACTTCAGGATTAGCTGGATCAAGAAATGGTTTCTCTTGGCCTGCTGGGATGATGCGACCCCGGTTGTCGTAGTTGGCCCAGTCTGGATGAGCTGAAATGACTGGCCCTGGGTAATCTTTGGGAAGATTTAGCAGCAAGTTGTGGCGCTCGTTGCCAGCGGCAAAGGCCCAAACCCAAGCGTGTAGTTCCATGCCTCTAGCATGAGCCAGCTTAACGGCAGCCGCTAGCGGATCCCAGCCACGGGTGAGCGGGTTCTGTTGTGGTGCAACTTGGCTGGGGTAAATGGTATAGCCTGCATTAACGGTTTCAAAGAAAACTGTGTTAATGCCCGATGCTGCCAAGCGATCGAATAAAGCTGCGAGTCCTTGCTCAGAACCCGCTCGGACAATGGTGCCTCGGTCCAGCCATATAGCACGAATTTCCGGTTGAGCCCGTAACCGTTCAGTCGGATAGTTATCCCAAAGGAATCGTCGAGTTTGGATCCACTGGCTACGAGCTTTGCGGTAATCTCCTTGCGCTACTAATTGAGAAAATTTTTGCAGCCCTTGACGAGCCGTGGCTACAACTTGAACCGGGTCAGAGGAAGCAGCCGTGGCTGAAGTTTTAGTAGGCGTAGCGGCAACAAACTCCTTGCTGCTGGCAACTAAGCTGGATGCGGTTGTGTTATCGGATGTAGAGATTGAAGTAGCTGTCTGAGCAGAGCTGTTAGCGGCATTGGCAGTGAGGAGAGCGCTTGCCACTCTGCCGATCAAATTCTCTAGCTCTTGGCGCATTGCGATCGCTTCGAGCGTGGCGATAGGGAGTGCCCCTGGCTCAACTTCTATGCCTGGAGGCGCTACCTGCTCGGCGGGGTCGTTGCCAGACTGGGTAGGTGCCTGACGCAACGCTGTGGAGCCTGTTGGCGGTGTAGAGCTGAGAGGAAGGCTGAGGGTGCTGGTGCCTACGCTGGGTTTTGGGGCTGTGCTGTTAGTTGGAGTCGCGGGCAGTGGCGCTGCTGCGATAGGAACTGTGACGACTGGCACTTCCCCATAGCGGCTCAAAGCGGCTCGGAGCCAAGTGCCATCAAACTCAGCAGAGCCTGAAGAGCGCCGACCCCAATTCCAACCAAAGAAAGTGGATCGCTCCGTGGTCACGATCGCCGGTGGGTTGTCACTAGGCGCTCCAGTGGCAGTGACAGCAGGATTAACTCCTGTAGCACTTTTCCAAGTCGCAATCGTTTGGCTGCTGAGGCTAGAAGGCATAATCACACCTCCCCAGAGGCCACTGGCCGCTTGACCTTTGCGCGCCCAAGACTGGGGTTGCCTCGTGATGGTTTGCAAACCCGTGGGTTCTGAAAGAGGGTAGGCCCAGTAAGCACCCAAGAGCGATCGCAGGGCTTGCCGTACCCCTAAAGGCGACAACCGACCGACAGGGCCACTAACGACCACCCGCCCACCTCGGCTCATCCACTCTTCTAAGGCGATCGCTTGCGCTTCTGTAACTGTTTCCACATTTGGCAGAAATAGCACGCTGATGCCGTTGAGGTCAGCGGCTCGCTGTACCTGTTGGAAATCAATCACGCGATAACCGACTTTAGCGGCTTGCAGCCGAGTGGTAATACTTTCCCAGTCAGCCGCATTATCTGAGCTGCGTGCCACTCCTAGAGATATCCGTTCGGCAACCGCTGGGGAGAGCAACACGAGACATTGCAGCAACAAGCCCAAACAAACACTAGTCGCTAGCCGACTCTTGCTCATCAGATTCAAAAGTAAACGAGTTGAACGAGTTGAGCGCCTTTGATGCATCACTAGATCGGCAACATCCAAAATAACTGACTGAGAGCAAAGCGATCGCTGGAACCAACGCCACAGCTTCTGTTGCAGATTGCTATGAAAACCATGTATGCGAAAAAATCAGCTCCTAAAGCGGATATAGCAGCCACAAGCAATTTCCCATAGCTATTGCCAGGGAGAAACTGGAGCCTTCTAGGAGCAAGATTTTAAGACTTATTTCAACTTGAAGGGTTCCCTAAATAGGCCCAAAAGCTCAACGATCTCTGCACCCCTGCTCGATTAAATTCTGTGTAGAGCTTTACCCCGCTGTTTATCCTACCCCTGCTAGTTCCTGAGTGCAAACTGTGACATCGTTCAAGTAGACCTTGCCATCCAACACTCAGGGTTGCAGTATCTCCTACTCAACCGCCTCATTGACCGGGAAGCGATCGATCAACTGAATAGCTCGGTAGGCATTCTGGCGCAGCGAATTTGGCAGATGTGGGACATGGGGAATTTGCGAAAGGAAATCTAAGGTCCGTCGCAAAATTCGTACTACGTCTCCTTCATCCAAACTGGTGTTTTCTCCCAGTTCCGCCCATTCCACTCCCAGAGCCCACTGCTCGACCAAAGCAATCAGCTCGTCTTCTAGCCAAACGGGTAAAGCCACTTGATGCCGTCGTTGCACCTGGAATAACTGCCGTCGTAAGCCCCGTAAGCCACCCAGCGCTTCTTCAACTGCCGAGGAAGCTTGGTAGCGAGTCCAACTGTCAGGACGCGAGACCTCTGTGACCAAAGCAGCACAAGCGGCAGCCAAATGGTGCGGGTCCAAATCATCGAGTTCTCCCGACATGAGGGAGATGCCCAGCCATAACTCGTTATCTCCACGAATGGCTGCTGCTGCTTGGCCCAGAACAGTCGGAGTTAAGCCATCCAAGCCGCCAAACGTCTGCAAAATCTCAATCAAGTGAACAAACTCTTCCCAATGCTGGTGGGATAGCTGCTCTAACTTGGCTTGGCGTTGAGCAATATCTTCTTGCAAATTCTGGACTCGGCGCTGCCGCTTTAACAGCGTGGCAGAATTGCCCCATTGATGTAGGGGATGCGCCTCTAGTTGGGTTTGCACCGCTTGCAGCCGTTCGAGTTGGGCTTGGACTTCTGGGGCAGTTTCGAGGAGCGAAGGCACAGGAGGAATTTGCCGGGCGATCGCTCCAGTTTCTTCGTTGCCTTTACGGCATTGTCCTGGTTTCAGCGGCATCTCAGTGGGAGGGATGAGGCTGTCTACTGCCTTAATGCGAGGGATCTCGGCTCGCAAGCTGACAACGTCTCCCACCGCTACGACATACCAGCGATTATCTTGACCCAAGCAAACGAGATAAGGAAATTGGCCAGAACCTGGAGTTTTCATCACCAGAGCCGCTGGGATTGGGTCGGCGGTAGGGACGTTCTCTCCCTTCAGCCCCAGTACGGTGCCCGCGATCGCAAATGAGAGTGCTACAGCAATGTCACCCGACTGCATCTCCTGGGCTTGGTGCTGCAAAATTTTCAGTAGGCGGCGTTCTTCTTTCAGGCGCTCTTGTAGCTTTTCGTAACTCGAAAATAGTTGTGGATCAACCAGTTCGAGCTGAGCTTGAAGTTGCTCAAGCTCTTTAGTTAGATCAGCGATCGCCTGCTGTTGGGGCCGCAAAGACAGCGTGGCGAGATATTGCCCAAAACTGCGCTCAACCAGCTCTTGCGCTTCCTCTAAGGTGTGAGTTTGCAGCAAGTTTAGGACCATGCCATAGCTGGGAGTGAATTGGCTGATCAACGGATCAGCCCCGACTGTGGCTAAGTATGCGGCTTCTTTGGCCCCCTCAAAGGGAGTTTGCACCGTGACGACATGCCCTAACTCGTCCATCCCCCGCCGACCCGCTCGACCCGACATCTGGAGAAACTCTGAGGGATTGAGGAGGCGATGTCCTAAATCGGTGCGCTTGGAGAGGCTAGAAACCACTGTGGTGCGGGCAGGCATGTTGATGCCAGCGGCCAAGGTTTCGGTGGCAAAGACCACCTTGATCAGCCCTTGCTGAAAGAGTTCTTCAACTAAGCCTTTCCAGGCAGGCAAAATTCCAGCGTGGTGGGCGGCAATACCCCGGTAGAGCGGCTCAATCTGCCCAGCCCGCCCAGCGTCAGGGTGTCGCATCAAAAACTCATCAATCAGGTGTTTCAGCTTTGCCGCTTCCGCCTCGTTGACCAAGGATAAATGCTCGACTTGGGTAATGGCGCGATCGCAATTACGACGGCTAAAGATGAAATAGATTGCTGGAAGCATGTCCCGCTGCTGCAACTGGCTGACCACATAAGCCAGCCCAGGCTCGTCTTCCCGCTTGCGTTGGCCTCGGCCTCCTTTAGGTTTGAGGCGGGCGTTGATCTTTTTTTGATCTTGGCTGAGGAGAGGAAATAAGCCTTTGGGGTTACAGAAATGAAAGCGCAAAGGAACGGGTCGGAAATCTGAATAGATCAGTTCTGTGGGGCCATGTACCCGACCAATCCAATCCGTGAGTTGATCGCTGTTGGCAACGGTGGCTGACAGCGCGACTAGCTGTACATCTGGTGGGCAGTAGATAATTGATTCTTCCCAAACGGTGCCCCGCTGGCGATCGTTCATGTAGTGGCATTCGTCCAAAACCACTGCTTCTACGCCGACCATTGAGGTGCCAACTTCACCGATCGGAGTGCCGTAAAGCATGTTGCGGAAGATTTCGGTCGTCATGACCAAAATGGGTGCTTCCCGGTTGATCGATACATCTCCTGTCAGCAGCCCGACTTGCTCAGGGCCAAAGCGATCGCGAAAATCTCGTAACTTTTGATTGGATAATGCTTTGAGCGGAGTCGTGTAGAACACTCGTCGCCCCTGAGCCAGAGCGCGATAGATGGCATACTCGCCAATTAACGTTTTGCCTGACCCCGTTGGCGCACAGACTACGACCGATCGCCCCGCATTCAGAGCCGCGATCGCTTGATACTGAAACGCATCTAATTCAAAGGGAAACAGCTCTCGTAAATTTAGTTCTGGCAGAGTAGAGGAAACGTTCACGCACTAAGTTCCAATCAGGTTGCGATCTATACTCAAGAGGCAAAATTTCGCGAGAAATTGGCCTACAATTCATCTTTTTAATTGTAAACCGCAGCTACTAAAGCTGTTTGCTAAGATCAACCTCGTCGCCTTACGAGGAGGTCGAGCCAACTCAGTTGTCGCCTTCAAGAATCTTAATAATTGATTGTGATTAAAGCTTGACTATTCTTCAGCTTAATCTAGGGCAAATCAGACCGCGATCGCCACTTCATACATACATTTCTGGCGAATAGCAACCGAGGATACAGCGGCAAATATCTGATTGATCGTAAACTTGGCTACTGCTTTTAGGTAGATGACCATGCGGTTTAACGTGAGCTATATTGTCTCAAGGATGAAGGGTTCAATCAACCTCGGATAAGGAATTCCTCATACAACCGTGTTGGTGAAGGATTTCTTAACGTTATTTAAATCACATCTGAGCACAATCTTTGCTCTGAAATAGAACCGTCTTTTGATGGCATTTCTTACATCAAAAAGGCGTTCATTAAAACATTCAGTGGGTAGCCTAATCCGGATTAATAAGCATCAAGGTGAAAACTTGAATGCTGTTTCGTCTGGAACGGAGGAACCGATTTTTGGGGCTAATCTCAAAGATTAATTTGAGAGAGACACCTTCCAGTCTTAGCCCGTCAGCTAACTCCGTCGGCAGTGGGAGGAGTACCTAGGACGCAGGCTTTTGATAGCAACGGTCATTGCGGTCTCCTAGCAGATATCAGATTCCCCTAAGAGATTTCTCTCAGAGTTGATGATGTCTGTTTCCTGGCCCACCTCTCGAAACAAGTAGTCTGGAGAGGTTTTTATCGTGAATATTATGCCAATGTTGGTGCGGCTACAGGGCGCACTGGGTTCAACTGACTTAATCGAGCAAATTCTGCTGTTGCCTCAGCGGCCCAAGGGCGATCGCTCGTCCGGTAAACTGCATTTACCAGGTCAGGCTCGGCGGGCTACTAAACGGCACCTCCAGGCTAACCGTCCAGAAGCAGCGTCTGGAGCTGATGCTGAAATTAATTTGGTGGTGGGCTACAACAGCTCCCCCAAAAGCCAGACCGCTTTGGATTTGACCCTGTGGATTGCTCACCAGACTCGTTTAGCGACTCGTCGCCAAGTGACCGTACAGGTGGTCTATGTCATCAATCCCACTGACTGTCTAGATAGCATTCCCACTACAACCGATTTTCGCCCGGTCAGAACGGGCAAGAAATCTTCTCAGCGCCAAGCGCAGCTATCTAAGGCACTGGTGGCACCTGATACTTATAGTGCGGCCTCTAGTGCCACTTCGGAGCGGGAAGGCGCGATCGCAACTCTAGCTGAACCAACCCTAGAAGATGCTGGGCTACCATTTGGCAATTACCCCCTGTGCCAAGTAGACCAATTTGAGCAGGCAGACCGAATTTTGTGGCAAGCCCGCTGTCTAGCTAACGAGTGGCGTGGTTCCCTGAAAACGCACCTACGATTTGGGCAAGTCGCTCAGGAATTGCGGAGTGTTGCTAAAGCAGAATCGGCAGTGCTGTTGTGGTTGGGTTGTGACTCTCCCAAGAACTCCATTGTCCGAACCTTGAGCGCCAATAGCCCTTGTCCCGTCTTGGGCGTACCCTCTTCTCTCCATCCCGATCGCTACTTTGATGCCTAAGTCCCGCTTGGGCCTAGAGCGGTTGTGCTTAGAGCCGTGGCAAAATTTCAGGTAATAAATGACCTGGTAATAGAGATAGCGCTAAGTTCTGGCCTTGCAGACCACACTCGCTGTAAAAAGCCCGTACCGTTTGCAGGACATAGCCTAGCGCTGTTTGGTAAAAATCAGGTTGGTGCTGCCATCCTTGTAATGCTTGCAGATGGTGACGCAGAGACGCTTCTAAATGAGCAGACTTAGCAGGCACCGGAATAGCGCCCGCCTGATCGGTTGCCACTTGGTAATGGGCTAAACCTAGGTTGTTGTGAGTTGCGAACACGTCAAAGGTCAGTTTAGCGCCAGCACCATTAGGCGTTTGGTTTATTTGTTCAACGATGGCTAAAGCTGCTTCGTAGGCTACGATCGCGGACCGTAAAGCTTGTTGTTGAGCTTCTGGTTGTTCTTTGGAACGGCTAGCCAGGTGCCAATAAGCGGTGCCCAAATTGTTTTGAGTCGCTGCATAGGCAGCAGGATTAACTTCTACGGTGCGGTAAATTAAGGCGATGCGGTAGCAACTAATCGCCAAATTGAGAAACTCTTCCGGTTGCTCATGCTGGGCTAAATTCCAATAAGCCGTGCCCAAATTGTTTTGGATCATGGCGTAATGCAACGGCTCCTGCTCTGGGTTGTAGAAGCTGAGTGACTCGGTGTAAGCAACGATGGCCTGCTTCAGATGTAGGGCAGGTTGATGGTGTTGTGCCAAGTGCCAGTAAGCCGTACCCAGGTTATTTTGGGTGGAAGCATACTTCAAAGGTTCTACGTCTGGTTTGCGATGTCGCAACGCTTCCTCGTAAGCTGTGATCGAGCATTGTAGGTTCTCGATCGGCTCCCGGTAGCGAGCTAAATCTCCATAGGCGGCTCCCAAATTATTCTGAATCATGGCGTAGGATTGCGGTTGCTGCTCAGAACTTACCTGAGTCAGCGCCAGGTGATAGGCCGCGATGCCTTGCTCTAAATAAGGCAACCGTTGTTCCGGGTTGGGCGGAAATCGGGACAACATCCAGTAGAGATTGCCTAAGTCGTTGAGAATATCCGGAACTAAAGCCGAAGACTCTTCTAGGTGAATTAAAGCTTGCTCATAAGCTTGAATGGCGATCGCTAACTGTTGAGGAGAGTTGTGTCCTTGCTCAATGCGATCGCGATAAAAATTACCAAGAGTGCGATAGGTGACAGCTAACCCTGTAGTTTCTGCTTGTTGTTGATGTAACTGCTCTAGATGCCGCAACATCCGCAAAGGCGGAAAGTCTTCTAGAGCAGCCACTAAAGGGGCAGGCAAGGTAGCACTAAGACGAGAGAGAGACGGAACCGGAGCATTGGCTCGTAGCGCTGTTGCCCCCCCAATCTCTTGAATTGCCGCTGTCAGAACTAAATTGACAAGTTCCGGCGCAATCGATGGAAGAGGAGCTTCTGTAGGTGCATTGTCTAACTCTGATGAGTTCGCTGCTGGAGCGGTAATCGATGGGGATTGAGGCTCTGTAGCAACCGTACGCAGCGGCTGCGGTTCTGAGGCGGGTGATTCTGAGTGAAATCCAGAGCGGGCAGGCAGGCTGTTGGCTGTAACCTGGTTGGTTGGCGCGGCAGCAGTCGGAACGTGAACGCTCCAGGAGTTGGGTGGAGGAGAACCTAGGTCGGCAGTCAGACGATCGCCTGTACTTTCTGTTGTGTTTGCTGGAGCTACTGTGGTTTCTAGGTCATCCACCAGATCTCCAAAGGCCAACTCATCAGCCAATAAATCCCGTAAACTAATGGGCACATCTACAGGTTTCTGATTGGCAGGCGTAACTGGAGGATGGGCAACGTCAGAAGTAGACACGATCGCTGGCTGGGGACGCTTCGGCGTTGGCTGATGAGTGAGAGCTACTTGGTCTGAATGACGGCGCTTGGGTTGTTCAGAAACGACTGAAAGTGGTGTAGGTTCTCCGACAAACTCAAACACGCCAGTCCGCCAACCCCAAAACTCCGGGGCAGACTGTTGAATGGCTCGAAACCAGGGATGCGGCACCCATAACAACAAACTAGCCTCTAAAGTGGGCAAGCTGCGATCGCACCCTTGTAGATAGCTGAGAAACAACCGCTGTACCGCAGCCGATTGTCGCGTCAGTCGCTCAGTCCCCAAGATTTGGAAGCTAGGGGTCGGTGGCTCTGTTCCTGATCCCTTGGGTAAAGGATGACGAGCTAGCCACTGAGTCACCTGAGCGATCGGATTAGGATCGTTGAGATTGAGGTTGAGCGTAACCAGTCGGGGATAATCTGAAGCAAGCCCAGCCTCTTCAGGGTGACGCGTGGTTGTCGAAGCAGCGGGATAGGCGAGTTCCGCATGGAGCCGAGCCGCCAAGCGATTTCGTAGGGCTAGATCATCGCAGACCGCCACAAAAATTTGACGGCGTAAGTGTAAACTCAGCGCTCGTTTTAAACGCTGGTAACTCTGCCGATTCAAATGTGAACTGGTTTGATTCGGCCCAGTCATGCGGAGCAATGGGGAGTGGCGATCAGCTAGTTGCACCAACAATACCCTTAATCGTGGCGAGGAAATCTGGAGGTATAACACTCTTCAAATTCCTCAAGCTCGATTCAGGACTAAAGCTTGATTTTGACGAACTTTTAATGTACAGCGATCGCGCTAAACGTCTTCCTATCGCAGCCAACCATAGCAAAAAGCCAGGTTGCTCATAAAATAAGCAGCACCTGACTCAGGTTTATATTTATGAAAGCTTTAAAGCTGATTTTTTCTAGCCTAGGTTGGATACGGAGAAGGCGACAAAGACGAGCCCACCGACTAAAACCATTCCTAAAGCTCCCAAAATGAGGGAGTTTCTTTGTTGGGATTTAGTGGGTGGTTCTGCTTGATACATCTTCGGCTCAACAGCGAAGTTATTTAAGCGTCCACCTTCCTCGGTCGTATAACGCATGAACAAAACCCTCAGTTTTTGTATTAACTAACAGTAACAAAAATTAGGAAAATACTCTCGCTCCTAAGTTAGAAACTGGAAAATGCTCAAATTTAGTTCGGATTTACTGAGTGATGGTTCCTGTGAGGGGTGAGCTAGCGCTGGCGTGGCTTTTCACCGGAATACGACCTGCTAGGTAAGCCAATCGACCTGCTTCGGCAGCCAAACCCATCGCTCTAGCCATTGCTACAGGATTTTGCGCTTCAGCGATCGCGGTGTTAATCAGTAAAGCTGAAGCCCCCATTTCCATTGCTTGGGCGGCTTCACTGGGTGCCCCTAAACCTGCATCTACGACGACAGGCACTTGGGCATTCTCAATAATGATTTGGATATTGGCAGCATTTTTGATGCCCTGCCCAGAGCCAATCGGCGAACCCAAAGGCATCACCGTCGCACATCCCACTTCTTCTAATCGCTTGGCTAGGAGTGGGTCAGCATTGATGTAGGGTAACACGGCAAACCCTTCTTTAACCAATTGTTCGGCTGCTTCTAGAGTGCCGATGGGGTCGGGTAGCAGGTACTTGGTATCTGGAATCACTTCCAATTTGACAAAGTTGTTGTCTTCCTGGCCCAAGAGTTTTGCCATTTCTCGGCCTAAACGGGCAACTCGGATCGCTTCCTCTGCGGTTTTGCAGCCTGCGGTGTTGGGCAACATCCAAATTTTGCTCCAGTCCAGTGCTTCGGCTAAGCCTTCATGGCCTGGGGCTTTAGTTTGTACTCGTCGCACCGCCACGGTGACAATTTCACAGCCACTCGCCACGACACTCTGCTGCATGTCCGCAATGCTGCGATACTTGCCAGTCCCCGTCATCAAGCGGGAGTGAAAGGATCGCCCAGCAATCACTAAGGGGCTATCTAGCGTCGTGATATCGGCTTGAGCTAAGGCAGGAACAGCGTGAGTCAACACAGAATTAGACCTTGGGAGAACGTGGGTGGAAGAACTAAGGGCAGCAGGAGTTGAGGAAGCTGCCAACGAAGCAGGGGGAGTTGAGGGTTTCGTTTGATGAAAGCGCTGCCAACTAAAATGCTCTAGTAATGGATCGGGTTGTTGTGCGATCGCATCGGCAATCAGTTGAGCTGTAATTGGTGCCAGCAAAATGCCGTTGCGGTAGTGCCCGGTAGCGAGTAGCAGGTTAGTGCAAGCACTCGCCCCTAGAATCGGCAATTCATCTGGAGTTGCAGGCCGAAAGCCCCACCATAACTCTTGTAAAGCAAAATCTTGTAGGGCTGGATACAGCCGGATCGCTCGTGCCAGTAACTCTTGAACGCCTGCGGGGGTGTTGTTGGGGGTAAAACCAACCTCCTCACTGGTGGCTCCAATAATAATCCGACCATCTTGGCGCGGCACGATATACAAATCGGAGCCAAACAAAACTCGTCGTAAAGGTAACCCTGCGGCTGAGTCGGGTGACTGAACAGCTAACATTTGGCCTTTGCGAGGCTGCACTGGAATTGGCAACAGTTCATTCGACCAAGCCCCTGTGGCTAAGACATAATGCTTGGCTTGCCAATCTCCCACCGAAGTTTGGACGCTGACGACTTGGCGTTGCTGCTGCTGAATTGCTTGGACGCTGACGCCATCCTGAATACTCACGCCGAGGGTTTGGGCAGCAATCCATAGCGTTTGGGTGAGGGCGCGGTTATCCACTTGAGCATCCTCTGGAAACCACCAACCACCCATCACATCTGAGCCTAGCCCCGCCTGATATTGGTGAATCACAGCTTGATCTAGCCATTGAGCTTCGGTTCCGGAGGCTCGGGCGATCGCGGCTGCCTCTCTTAAATCTGTCCGTTCTGCCTCGGCTGCATAGACAGGAGCCAAGATACCACAAGGCCAATAACCTGTTGAAGCTCCGGTTAGTTCCTCCAGCTTGCGAATCCAGTTGGGATACAGTTGGCGCGATCGCAAGCACAGTTCCAGCATCGGGCCTAGGGGGATGCCTTCGGCTTGAGGCGCTAACATCCCGGCGGCGGCGTGAGCGGCGGCTTGCTTAAAATCACGGCTGAGAATGGTTACCGTAGCTCCTCGCAATTTCAGCTCAATCGCGATCGCAAGGCCGACGATACCGCCGCCAATGATGAGAACGTCACTGGTTGTATTCATGCAAGCTGAAATTGAGTCACAATTACTAAGTCGTGATTACCAAAGCGCTGGAACTGGCTTACTACCTGCGCCCGCAGCGCTAGGAGCAGTTGTCGTGCTGCCGCCACCAGCACTTGATCCGGCGGTGCCTGTAGCGGAAGTGCCACTGGGTTGGGTGGTTGTGGTGGTTGTGGTGCCAGCGGTACCAGTTTGGCTAGCAGGAGCAGAAGTGACAGGCTGATTGGTCGAGCGTTGAGTGGTTTGGCCCACACTCCGCACCTGAGTAGCAGGAGAAGCACTGGGGCTAGGACTTGCTGACCCGCCAATCTGTTGAGTCGAGTCACGAGCGCGCAAGGCAATGAATGCTCCCAGCAAGATAGCGAAAACTATCAGTCCAATCACAGCTTTTAGTAAGTCATTCATTGGTGTTTTTCTTCCCCAAACCTCTCTTCAGTCTATCCCTCTGGAGTCCAGAGCGGTTGAGTGCCTTGGCCCCAAAATCCATCAAACTTAGTGACTCGCACATCCCCTAGTACTTTGGTTTGACAAGCTAGTCGGCGGTTTTGGTTAGTGTCATGGGGTGGCAAAGACCGCCGAGTGCGATCGCGCCAATTGGGTTTTGAGACTTCCCCCTCGACCTCAACGGCACAAGTGCCACAGCTTCCTAAACCATGACAGTTGATGAAGCTGGCGTTGCCATTATGCAAAGCAACGCTATTTTGAAGCAAAACCTGACGGAGATTGGCTCCGCGATCGCAGATAAAAATTTTTCCTTGAGCTGTAACCTGCGGCATGATTTTAAGCTGTGCGAACCAACGATTGTCTTACAGCTTTAAAGTTTAAATTTCTTTACGCTTTTTGAAACGCGTTTATTCCATCCTTCCTCTGCTTTGGCTGCTTCCATGACCTCACAACCTTCTCCCCAACTCTGGATTTATGACACTACCCTGCGGGACGGTGCCCAACGCGAAGGGTTATCTCTATCCCTAGAAGATAAACTCCGCATTGCTCGGCAACTCGACCAACTGGGAGTGCCGTTTATTGAGGGAGGCTGGCCCGGAGCGAATCCTAAGGATGTGCAGTTCTTTTGGCAAATCAAAGAAGCACCACTGGCTCAGGCAGAAGTTGTGGCGTTTTGCTTTACTCGCCGTCCCGGAAGAACCGCTGCAACTGATCCCATGTTGCAACCCTTACTAGCCGCAGGTACCCATTGGGTCACGATCGTCGGAAAATCTTGGGATTTGCATGTGACTGAAGGACTGAAAACCACGCTGGCCGAAAATCTAGCGATGATTCAGGACACGATCGCCTACCTTCGCAGCCAGGAGCGACGGGTGATATACGATGCAGAGCATTGGTTTGATGGCTACAAGCACAACCCTGACTACGCGATCGAGACGCTAGAAACCGCGATCGCGGCAGGAGCGGAGTGGTTAGTTTTGTGTGACACCAACGGCGGAACCTTGCCGCACGAAATTAGTCAGATTGTGCGAGAGGTCAAGCAGCGCTTAAGGGAGCGTCGAGTCGCTCAAAACGCGGATTTCCACGCTCCCTTACCCCCCTTGGGTATTCACACCCACAACGACACAGAAATGGCGGTGGCCAATGCGATCGCGGCAGTAATGGAAGGGGCGCAGATGGTGCAGGGCACGATCAACGGCTATGGCGAACGCTGTGGCAATGCCAATCTTTGCTCTTTGATTCCCAACTTGCAATTGAAGCTGGGTTACTCCTGCCTACCTCCCGAAAAACTGACGACGTTAACGCAACTCAGCCGTTATGTCAGTGAAGTAGTAAACCTGGCTCCCGACGACCATGCTCCTTATGTGGGACTTTCGGCCTTTGCTCATAAAGGGGGCTTGCATGTCAGCGCTGTGGAACGCAATCCCATCACGTACGAGCACATCCAGCCAGAGTTAGTCGGCAACAACCGCCGAATTGTGATTTCTGACCAAGCAGGTCTGAGCAATATTCTGGCAAAGGCGCGGAGCCTCGGTATCGAACTCGACCCGCAAGACCCCACCTATCGCCAAATTCTGCAACACCTGAAAAATCTGGAGCACGAAGGGTATCAATTTGAGGCGGCAGAAGCCAGCTTTGAGTTGCTGATGCGCGAAGCATTGGGTCAACGGCAACCACCATTTGAACTCAAAAGCTGGCAAGTTCACTACCACATGATGCCCGACACCGACCCATCGCAGAGTTTGTCTTTGGCAACGGTGAAATTGGCAGTAGATGGCCAAGACATTCTCGAAGCAGCGGAAGGTAACGGCCCCGTCTCTGCACTGGATACAGCTTTGCGTAAAGCCCTAGTTAACTTCTATCCAGAAATTGAGAGTTTCTATCTCACCGACTACAAGGTGCGGATTTTGGATGGTGGGTCGGGCACCTCTGCTAAAACTCGCGTGCTGATTGAATCTAGCAACGGCTATCAACGCTGGACTACGGTGGGCGTTTCAACCAACATTCTGCAAGCGTCTTACCAAGCTGTGGTGGAAGGTTTGGAGTACGGCCTGCTACTGCAACACCAAGCTAAGGTACCCCTGACTACTTCTACCTAAGCAGTTAGCCCAAGGTGACATCTAGAAACATCATGGAAACGAAGCCGAGGATGACCCCAAAGGTTGCGCCTTTTTCGTAACCGAGGCGATGGGACTCTGGAATAATTTCATCGCTGATCACAAACAGCATGGTTCCTGCCGCAAACGCCATTGCCCAAGGCAAAATCGGTTTGGCAACGGAAACCACACCTGCGCCGATCGCGCCACCCACAGGCTCTACTAAGCCAGTCATCAGAGCCACTAGCAGGGCCGTCCATTTAGAATATTTCTCACCAACTAAGGCTAAGGCAACGACGAAGCCTTCGGGCATATTTTGCAGCCCAATTCCGGTAGCGAGGGTGATGCCGTTGGCTAGAGTTTCGCCACCAAAACCCACTCCTACCGCTAATCCTTCAGGGAAATTATGAATGGTAATCGCAATAATAAAGAGCCAAATCCGCTTTAAGCTCGCCGGATTGGCACCTTCTGGGCCCTTAATAAAATGCTCGTGAGGAGAATAGCGATGGCTGAGACAGAGAAACAATCCACCTAGAATTATCCCCACGGTAACGATCGAGGCTGCTACCACTTCGCTACCTGTCTGCTCCGTTGCGGCTTCAATCCCTGGAATTACCAAGGAAAATGAAGTCGCAGCTAGCATCACCCCTGCGCCAAACCCCATCAAAGCCCCTTGAAACTTCTGGGTAACTTTGCTCAAGAATAGGATAGGTAAGGCTCCGACCCCTGTGGCCAGTCCTGCGAGCAGACTGCCGAGCAATCCCAGATAAAACACTGGTAGTTGAGCAAAGCTGTGGAGCATGGGGTAAAGCCAGAAGAGATTAACGAGATGGGCTAAGCCTGGGTGTAGCTCCGCCCTCGCCACTGAATAGAGGTTTGAGTAGACGAGAGAAAGATGCGGAGTACAGCCAAGGGATCGGCTAAAGGAGAGAGCCAAAAAAGCCAAGCTGCTTTAGCTTGTGTGAGGTCGTAAGACGGCGCGATCGCCCACAGCAATCCTATCCGCATGACTAACAAGCCCAGGTTTAAGCTTAAAGCCGCCACCACAGGTAAAGAACCCATCCCCAGGCTAATCCAGCTCAGCAAAATCAGGGTTAAGGGTATTGGTAATCCCTGCACAGCGGCGAGTAGCCATAGATCACCCCAAATCTGACCACGGGCTGCCGCATCCTTGAGGTCGAGCGATCGCCCCCACTCGCGCCAAGTTTCTGCTGCTCCTTCGTACATTCGCACCTTCAGCAACTTCGAGCCATCAAAGAACCCCACCTTGGCTCCTTGAGCAGCCGCATGACGAGCCAGGGTGACATCATCACAGAAAGAGTTGCGAGCACTGCTGTAACCACCTAGCGCTGCCAAAACCGAGCGGCGACTGAGGAAGCATTGGCCATTCGCCATCACCCGCTCAACGGAATTGTTAGTTTCGCCAGCGGGACCGAAGCGATACACCAACGTCATCAGCAGAGCGGGCTGTAACCACAGCTCTCCCGGATACTTGAGGATGAATTGAGGGGCTAGGGAGAGAATGTCGTAGCCTTCCGCGATCGCGGTCTTCACCAAACTGCTAACCAAGCCAGGGTTGAGGTACGTGTCGGCATCCACGCCCAGCACCCAATCGCTTTGTTCCGAGCTTTCGATGAAACCTGTATGTAAAGCCCAAGGCCGTCCCACCCAACCTGGAGGTAAAGGATCATCCGTCAGCAACCGGAAGCGTGGATCAGCTTGACCCGCTCGTTTCACCAGATCTGGCGTGCCATCTTGGGAGCGGCTGTCCACCACCAAAACTTCTCGCACTTCGTAGCTTTGCTGACTCAAACTGGCGAGACAAGGCCCAATTCGTTCTGCTTCGTTGAGCGTAGGTACAACGATACTGACCTTTCCCAGCAGCTCTGGGCTAGGTTTCTGAGGCTGTAAGGGCGGGTGACGAGTAGGACCGCGCAGCAAACGGGACAGCAGAATCGCGACGGCGGGAATTTGTAGCAGCAGCAGGACAAGGGCGATCGCTCCTGTTACAGAACTATCTCCTTGTCCACTGAACGCTACTGGAGTCAAAGCGAACTCATGCAACAAGACGAAACTGAGATTCACTTCGAGCCGAGTTCCATAGGCGCAACAGACAATTCACTCGCCAGACTAATCGCTGGTTCACTGACTTCGCCCACAAAAGGCAACACAGCCTCTGTCGTATCGCTAACTTGGTAGGCAATGCTAGTAGCGGGGGCCATGCGCCACAGAATCAATGCTGGAGCCACGCCAAGCGCCAGGCCTAAGAGCACTGGAATCCAGATGCCTGCGGCCAAGCTCATGATCATCGCGAAGGCGAAATTGCTGAGGTAAATAGCCAAAGGTAGTTGTAACTGCTGCCGAGTGAGTTGGATGGGCGCTTTACCCCATAGCAAAGCGGCCACGCTCATAAACACCGCACCAGTGCCCCACCAACCTGCAAAGTTTTGGTAAGGCATGCCGAAGAAAGCGCCTGGTTGTTTCCACTCCCAAAAAGGAACTGCCGTTTGGCTCATCGCAGGGTCGAGCACAAAGTCCCAGGAGGTAAGTAGCAGAGCACCCAGGGCGATCGCCAAACCACTCCGTACCCATCTTGGCAAATTGGTCTGCTGGCTGGACTCCAAACCCACACGGGCCAATAGATAAGAGGCGCAACCGAGGTAAAACCAAGACAAAGGAATCGTGAACGGCACCAAGCCCGCAATCTTGTAACCCAAACCGCTCAGATAATCGTAGTTACCAAAGGGGAAACCAGTGCTAGTGCCCGAAAGTTCGCTGGAAAGAGAAATGCAGACAGAGGGCACCATAAACGCCAGCCAACGCTGCCAGCCTAAAGTCCGATAGGTGTAGATGGCAACGGCGATCGCTCCTAGCAGAATGTAAACCACGCCGCCCCCAGCCATACTCCACTGAAACAGCGTTTGCCCCGCTGGAGGTAACATCAGAACAAACTCTGGGTGGGGTAAAACTAACAGCAATCCAGCTAGTCCAAAGGCCATTGCTACCACATGGCCAATTAAACTGAAGCGCTCAGCAGTCAAAAGTTGCTTCATACAGACTCCTCAGAAACCAAAGCACTCTGTGAGTGCATCCTAAAAGTTTACAAACGTTTAAGAAAAATCTACCGACTCAGTTCAGCCAGGTTCGATCGAGCTGAGCAGCTATATTGACAGATTTGGATCAACTCCAAGCCCTGACAGCTATAGCAATCTCCAGCCGCTCAAACTTGATTTACTTATCATAATAAGTTTTGTAAACCTGAAGCGAGAAAAAAGCTGTTCGTTTCGGAACATCTGGCACTGGCTTGAATAATAAGGCTATTAGCTGGACGCTTGAGTCCAGAGGGAAACTTGACAAAAACTATGATTTTCCTCGCTGCCAAGCACCCGTTTCTTCTATAGACTTAAAGACGCATTGTTTCGAGTACCTGGACTTGGTTAGATATCACACTGCCTTAAAGTGGTTTGATTGCAACCAATTTGCACTAGGTAATTGCTTTAGTTAATTGATCGAGGGTTGGGCGACTGTGGGGAGTATCGGAATTGGTTTGGGAGCAGCGGCGCTACTCGTCGGGCTAGGGGGCTTAGCGCTAGAGAGTCAATATCGTCGCCGTCCGGGAAACGACCTGGAGTTGACCTCAGGTAACTGGCAACTGGAGGTGTACGAACCGCAACGGTATGTCTTGGTCGGTGAGCTAGAGCTGTGCAACCGGACTCGCAGCCTAGAAATTATGGTGCCAGAAGTTCAGGCTCAGGTAAAACTGCTGTCCAAGGCGAGCTTGGAGGGTGTAACCCACACCACCAGAGTGATTCCTAATCATGCAGATACCCCAGCTAGACCTGATGACTACTGGTTTGGCTACATCGTTAAAATTGGTAAGTCCACACGCTTGCAAGTTGTGGTAGAGATGCAAGGTGAAGACCTAACACCGCTTCAGGTCGCCTGGATTCAAATTCGCTATGTCACCTATGGTCCGGAGGGACGCATTCCCAAGGTGCGGCATGTGATTGTGCCTTTGCAATTCCCGACCCCTGAAACCGCTCCTTCGCGCTGGCGGCCTGCCACTAATGCCGATGTGTTGCCCATCCGCACACATCTTTTGACTCACTTAGATGATCCGGTTGAGGTGATCAAGCGTTATGTTGCGCCTTACTCGCAACCCGGAGATGTGGTCACCCTGGGAGAAAGCCCGGTAGCGATTATGCAAGGGCGGTTTCGACACCCCACCCAAGTTAAGCCTGGCTGGGTTGCGAAGCGATTGTGTTACTTCTTCTTGCCGACTTCCAGCTTGGCGACTGCTTGTGGGTTGCAAGCCTTGGTGGATATTGTGGGGCCTGGGCGAGTGGTCTTTGCATTCGTGGTGGGCGCGATCGCCAAGATCTTTGGTAAACCGGGGATGTTTTACCAGTTGGCTGGGGAACAAGCTCGCCTGATCGACGATGTAACGGGTACTCTGCCGCCTTACGACCAATTTATTGTCATGGGGCCAGAAAACCCGCAGCAAGTGGTGGATCAGATCTATCGAGAAACGGGTTTACTAGCCGCGATCGTAGACGTGAACGATTTAAAAGCAGTTAAGATATTGGCAGCATCCCCTGGCCTAACTCAAACCTTTTTAGAGCAGGCATTAATCAGTAATCCTGCCGGAAATTCTGACGAACAAACGCCAATCGTTTTGATTCGACCCACTGATGCCAATGGGAGCGTCAAGCCAGCAGTTAGCTGAGTAAATTGATGGTTTTTTGACTGCTTTTATGCGTTCAGTCTGGTTGCCTCGACGACTTGGAGCCGTGAGTTTGGGTTGATAAAAAAGCTCTACAGGGGTAGATGAAGACTTCGGGCCTTAACTGTTACCCTAGGCTTAACTGTAGCCTTACCTGTCATGACTTCAGTCTCCCAAAACTCCAACTCTGTGATTCGTCCAGTCCAGCACCAAGACCTGGACATTGTTGAGCCGTTGTTTGTGGAGGCTGCGATCGCAGACAATCACAGCAACTTAGATGCCGTGCAGCGACGCTTACAGCAGGTACGGCGCTGGTATGGGCTGTTCAAGTTTCTCAGCTTGTTTCCTAATCCGTTCCAGTACCGCTTTTGCGCCTATGTCGCAGAGCAAGATCATCAAGTGCGGGGCGCAATTCAAGTGTCCCCGTTTAATCGCACTCGCAGCACTTGGCGGGTAGAGCGAGTGGGGGTGGTGGAGACAGAATCTCAGACTCAAGGGACAGGCTCTCAACTGCTGCGGTCTTGTTTTGAGGCGATTTGGGAAGCGCGAACTTGGCTGTTGGAAGTCAACGTCAATAACAAAACCGCTTTAGCGCTCTATCGTCAAAATGGATTTCAACCTTTAGCCCAACTAACTCACTGGGCGATCGCGCCAGAGTTGCTGCAAGAACTAGCCGAGCGCGAACCGGATTTGCCTAACTTGCTGCCTGTGAGTAATGCCGATGCGCAGTTGTTGTATCAGCTCGATACGGCAGCGATGCCACCTTTGGTACGACAGGTGTTCGATCGCCACCTACACGACTTCAAAACCAGCTTGTTTGGGGCACTACTAGAAGGTGTGAAGCAGTGGGTTAATCAGACTGAAGTGGTTAGTGGCTATGTGTTTGAACCTCAACGCAAAGCTGCGATTGGTTACTTCCAGATTCAACTCTGTCGCGATAGTTCCCAAAACCATGTCGCTCAGTTGACTGTTCATCCTGCCTACACTTGGCTATACCCAGAACTACTATCTCAGATGGCCCGGATTGCCCAAGATTTTCCGGCGCAGGCGCTGCTTTTGTCTTCGGCAGACTATCAACCAGAGCGAGAAGAATATTTAGAGCGCATTGGTGCAACCCGCACCGAGCATACGCTAATGATGTCGCGATCGGTCTGGCACAAATTGAGAGAAGCCAAGCCCGTCTCACTAGAAGGCTTGCAGCTATCCGATGTTTTGCAAGGCTTCCAACCTGCGCGTAAGCCTGTGCCTGGTCGGATGTCTCTCCCCAACCTATGGCAAGGCGACAAAACTCCTGATTCAACCGAAGCTCCTTTAGCTTATAGCGAGGCTTCCGACGCTGAAACAGCAGCGGGATCGCTTTCCACACCAGAGTCATCTGCCGTCGCACCTCCATCTCCAACTGTTTCGGAAGCACCTGCCCGCAAGTTAGGCTTTTCGATCGGTCGTAACTTTTGGGGTAAGCGCCGCATCTTCACCAGCAAGAAAGAGCTAAAGCTCAACCCTGTGCCAGAAATTCATTTTCCCCAGGGACATCAAAATGATTCCTGGTGTTAAGCTGGCTGAGTTGATGCAGTTCACTCAGCCTCACTGCTACGGCTGCCATAGGAATTAACCCAGCATGGCGAGGATTTCAGCTCTAGGTTTAGATGTCGGCAGAAAGCGCATTGGCGTGGCAGGTTGTGATGGCACTGGGCTGATTGCGACTGGGCTAACGACGATTGAGTACAAATCCTTTGTCCAGGTAGTAGACCAACTTAGAGACTTGATTCAGCAGCGTCAGGTGCAAGTTTTGGTAGTCGGTTTGCCTTATTCCATGGATGGGAGCTTGGGTTTTCAAGCTAAGCAGGTACAAAAATTCGCCAAACGGCTAACAGCAGCCCTGCAACTGCCCGTGGAATATATGGATGAACGACTTACTTCGTTCCAAGCTGAGCAGTTACTTCAAGCTGAAAATATTTCCCCATCACGGAATAAGGCGTTAATCGATCGCAAGGCTGCGGCCCTAATTCTGCAACAATGGTTAGATCAGCGCCGCTCTCAAAAAATGCAGGATTCTGCCATGACAACCCCAAACTCTGCACTGATGTAGTATGCTGGCTTCGCCGCTTCTACGTTGCGATATTTTGCCAATTCAACCGATTGACCCATTCACTGGTCAGGTTGAACTCAAAAGATTGCCTGAGTCAGATGCAGTCAACCAGGCTGCAAAGTGTCTATGTAGGAGATACTTTTCAGAGGAAAGCGCTTGAATAATGCAGGAGAAATCCGATGACTGAGTCAAATATGGATCGAGAAGGCGCAGGCATGCACGAAGAAGATTTTGATGCCCCAACGGTAGTACTAACCGATGATACAGGGCGATCGGTGAGCTGCTATATCGAACATTCCATTGATATCGAGGGCCAAGACTACGTATTCCTGCTCCCGGTTGACTCTCCCGTCGAAATCTTTGCTTGGCAAGAAGAAGGAGATGAGGAAGAAGCCATTCCCGTCGAGGACGAAGCAGAAATTGAACGGATTTTTCCGATCGCCCGTGCCGTTCTGCAAGAGCAAAATTTGGAACTTAAACGGACTGCGGTCACTCTTACAGTGGAGGGTGATCTGCCAGAAGTTAGCGAGGAAGACTTAGAAGTCGCTAACGATGGTGATTCGGAAGAGCATGAGGAGTTGCAATTGCTCGCCAGCTTCTACGACGAAGAGCAAGAATATGCCATTTATGCGCCCCTAGATCCATTTTTCATTTTGGCTAGGCTAGATGCCGATGGTCAGCCTAAATTGCTCTCACCCGAAGAACTGAGCAAGATTGAACCGATGCTGCCGATGATTGAAGATCAACTCTTTGATGAAATGGAATAAGGCTGAGTTGAGCCTTGCACGCACCTGCCGGGAAACGTGATTCACTCAACTAAACCATGAAAGCTGTTCAACGTATTTCCAAGTGGTCGTTCTACTTATTACTCCTACCCGCAGTTCTAGGCCTATCGGCCTGGCAAGGTTGGGCTTGGTGGAGTTGGGCAAGTGCCCCTCCCTTGACAGTAACTTCGTCAACCTCAAACTCAGCACCAGCGGCGGCTACTAGTAAAGCAGTACGGATTCAAATTCCTCCTGGTACGCCTGCCCAGCAAATTGGTCGCGATTTGGAGGGGGCGGGATTAATTCGTTCGGCCACGGCTTGGGATCTCTGGACCCGCTGGCTATCTTTGCAGAATCGTCAGGGTGGCTTTCAAGCTGGAACTTATGAGTTGTCACCCGCACAACCTTTGCCTGCGATCGCCGACAAAATTTGGGCTGGAGAGGTAGTACAGGCTAGCTTTACCATTCCGGAGGGCTGGTCCCTGCAACAAATGGCGGCTTATTTTGAGTCGCAGGGCTTTTTCAAAGCTCAAGAATTTCTCACCGCTGCCAGCCAAATTCCCCAAAATCAATATGCTTGGTTGCCGCCAGGGCTACCCCACTTGGAAGGCTTTTTGTACCCCGATACTTATCAGTTGTCAGACGGCCAAATTACGCCTCAAGCAGTGTTAGAGCAAATGCTCAACCGCTTCGAGCAAGTTGCCTTACCGCTCTATCAACAGAATCAGCAACAAACCAAACTGAGTTTGCTGGAGTGGGTGACCTTAGCCAGTATTGTGGAGCGGGAAGCAGTAATTTCTGCCGAACGACCCCGAATTTCTGGGGTGTTTACTCAGCGGCTGCAACAAGGCATTCCCCTAGGCGCTGATCCAACCGTGGAATATGGCTTGGGAATTCAACAAACGCCTGACCAACCTTTGACTCTGGCTCAAGTCAATACAGCCTCGCCTTACAATACCTATCTCAATGCAGGTCTACCCCCTACACCCATCGGCAGTCCTGGCTTAGCGAGTCTAGAGGCAGCTCTGAAGCCTGAAAAAACGGAGTACCTCTATTTTGTCGCTCGCTATGATGGCACGCATGTGTTCAGCCGTACCTTAGCAGAGCATGAAGCTGCCCAAGCTCAAATTCAGGACGGGCGGGCGGCTGTACGTAATGCTGAAACAGAGAATGCCTCAAAAACTCCTCAGAAACGTGAGTAACCTCTGACCTGTGGTTGATAAAGGTTTGACCGAGTGAGTTGCTGGTCTGGTTTTATCAGCCGACTTTCCCTTGTTAATTTCTCTCTTTGTTAGCGCTATCCTGTTTTGATTTATGTCTTGGGGTTCCCTATTACAGCCTGATTTGAATTTGGAAGGCTCGATCCTAACGCTGACACCAGAGATTGTGCAGCAGTATGACTTGAAGGGGTTGATTTTAGATGTGGATGAAACCCTAGTACCTTTTAGAACGACGCAAGCCTCAACGGAATTGCTGTATTGGGTAGAAGACATTAAACAAGTTGCGACGATCTGGTTGGTGAGTAATAACTTGAGTGAGAGTCGCATTCGTGGCATTGCTCAATCTTTGAATTTACCTTACCTATTTGGAGCAGGCAAACCCTCTCGCCGCAAATTAAGACAAGCTGTGACTGCGATGGATCTGCCCGTGGAAAAAGTAGCAATGGTGGGCGATCGCCTCTTCACGGATGTTTTGGCAGGGAATCGGTTTGGTATGTTTACCATTTTGGTAGAACCAATGGTAGACCCTACTCAAGTCGCTCGTCGCCATCCTGTCCGTACGTTTGAAGTTTGGTTCTCACAAGCTTTGGGTGCTTCTTTAACCTCCAAGCAATAGGCTTAATAAGTATTCGCAGAGCTTGATAAATCTAACAAATCAAAAATATAAAGAAAACATTATGAGATCCGAGCTCTGCTAAAAATTTCTGGCATTCTATATAAAGTTCAATTGGGGTCAGCGAAGATAAAGACCCTAACGCATAAATCGCTGTGAATACTTATGTAAAGCGCCAGCCTCATCAATAGAGGGTCTGGCGCTTTACACTTTCTCTAGTGACACTCGCGAAATTCAGCCTGTTTTCATGCCTCAAACCCTAGTTATCAAGATTGGAACTTCGAGCTTGACGAATCCCAGTACTGGGTATTTGGCTCTATCCACGATCGCGGCTTTGGTAGAAACATTAAGCCAATTAAGGCAACTGGGCCATTCCGTAATCTTGGTGTCTTCGGGAGCCGTTGGGGTTGGCTGTGCCCGCTTAGGCATGACCGAGCGACCCCGCACGATCGCCCTGAAGCAAGCTGTAGCGGCTGTAGGTCAGGGCCGATTGATGCGGGTTTATGATGACTTTTTTACGTCCCTACAACAGCCGATCGCTCAAGTGCTGCTGACCCGGACTGACTTAGTGCAGCGCAGTCGCTACCTGAATGCTTACGGTACCTTCCAGGAATTGCTGCGGTTAGGCGTGATCCCGATTGTCAATGAAAATGACACCGTCGCTGTAGACGAGCTAAAGTTTGGCGATAACGACACCTTATCTGCTTTGGTTGCCAGCTTGGTAGAAGCAGATTGGCTGTTTTTGTTGACCGATGTCGATCGCCTGTACTCGGCTGATCCCCGCAGTAATCCAGACGCCCAACCGATTAGTTTAGTGCAATCGATCGAACAGTTGGAATCGCTACAAGTACAAGTTGGCGATCGCGGTTCCCGTTGGGGCACGGGCGGCATGGTCACCAAAATTACAGCGGCCCGCATTGCCACAGGCGCAGGGGTACGGACGGTGATTACGGAAGGGCGATCGCCTCAGAATCTACTCAAAATTGTGCAAGGCGAACCAATTGGGACTCACTTTGAGCCTCAGCCCCAAGCGGCCAGTGCTCGTAAGCGTTGGATTGCTCACGGTTTGCTACCCGCTGGCAAACTATATCTAGATGACGGTGCTGTTAAAGTGATTTGTCAGTCAGGCAAATCTTTACTCGCAGCTGGAATTGTGGAAGTGGAAGGGGAGTTTCAGAGCCAAGACGCGGTACAACTCTGCGATCGCAATGGTCGCGAAATCGCCAGAGGCCTAGTCAACTACACCAGCATAGAACTACAACGAATCCGAGGCTGCCGTTCTGAAGCAATTCCTAGTATCTTGGGTTATGCCGCGCCCGAGACTGTGGTGCATCGAGATAACCTAGTGCTGAGTGGGCAACCCAGCCCCAACTCCCCTTCGCTAAGGGTGATGGTTGAAGAACCGGATCTTCCCCTTTAGCCGTTGGGACACCAGTCGAGGTTTGGATCAGGGCGAACGGTAATTCGCCCTTGCATAGCCTTGCGTGAATGTTGATTGAATTGTTAGTTAGAAAATGCCTCTGGTGGGGCAATATCTGGCCCAGCTACAGCTCCAATCTTGCTTGCTTTCAGCCCTGGGGTCGTCTTAGGCGTTTGCTGACGTGACGAAGGAGTAATGGAGGCTTGCTCTGGAAAGACCTGAGTGGTGTCAGTAGCAGCTTCGGGTGCATGTTGATGTGATAGCCAGGTTAAACCACCTACGGCACCCGCCATGAGAGCCGCATAACCAACATATAAATGTACGGGCCGCAGGCATAATCCACCGGACTCGGCTTCTGGATGATACCAGGATGGTAAAACTGATTTGACTGGATCGGGCGCTGGGATTCCCGCCACGAGATTATTACCATCTAAGCCCAAAGCGTTGCCAATGCGCCGGATAAAGCCCCGGACATAGACATCTTCTGGCAATTGCTCAATGCGGCCTGCTTCGAGGGCTTGGAGCTGATGAATCGGCACCAGCGTTAGGCTGTGGAGTTGGTGCAACGAGAGCGATCGCGCCTGTCGAGCTGCCCGAATATCCTGACCAACTTGACGCAGGCTTTCCTCTCTTTCTTGAGCAAACTTCTGCGCGGCTAGCTCTGCCTTTGTGAGTTTCTTAGTTGGCTTGCCCATCATGCCTAAAAGGAAGGGCTGCTCTTCTACAGGAGTTGATTTGACACCTTCAACCGCCGTTGATTCCAAGAGAGCATCCTCTACGACCACAACCATATTCTCGTTAGTGGTGTTTTCGTCGGTGAAGGTAGAAGTTGTTGGGGTTGAAGTTTCGATGGGGCTTTCAAGAGTAGCGGAGCTAACTGCGGCTGGTAGCTCTTCTGCTGCCTCTACAGTTTCATCCTGACCAGCCTCTTGCTTGAGCGAAGCAGAAATAGCTCGGTATTGCTTAAAAAATTGCCGAAATGCGAGGCGAATGGCTTCTCTGCTCACTGCTTTGACGAGGGTCTGAGCCCCTCCAGCAGTTTCGCCCAGCATGGTTTGTAGGCCAGCCAACACTCGGCGATAGACTTCACTGTGATAGAGTTCGGACTCTATTTGGCCTAGGATGGTTCGCAATTCTTCTTGGGAAATCTCAATTGCGATGTTTCCAGTAGCGTCTGAGCAATACACAGGTTTTAGTACCACGATGTCTCGAATCTCCTTGCTTAACTAGAGATAGGGCTGAACTGACTAAGCGATCAGGATGCAGCAAGGGACTCAGCCCCCGTGTCTTGGTCCTGTTGATTAAACTTTTTTCAAAAGGTATTTGTAGGGCAACAAGTGATATTGAAAAAGGTTTATTCAATCAGTCACAGGTGTCAGTACATCGACCCTCTATCCAATCATTTCTTCGCTCAGCTGGTACTAATTCCGGACAAGCCTTGAGATTATTATCTATCGTGAGATTTGGCTATAAGATTTGGCGATCGCGACCTAGCAAAATGCGAGCCCTGAGATCATTAAAGACTCAGAACTCGCATCGTTGTTATCTATAACCGCATCCATCGTCTAGGGAGTGTATGGATGATGACAATCAAAATCTGGCAGATGCGGTGATTTTAATCATAGGTAAAAATTTATGGCTGCTCAGAAATAAGGAATAATTCCTCAGAGCAAATCCTTTTAGCGGCGTCCTTCGGGTTCATAGGCTCTCGACCAGCAACGCTCTAACACTTCAACTTTGTGCACATGCCAGAAGCGCTGGGGATTTAAAATCACTTTATGGCTGGAGGAGAAAACAGGTTGATTGAGGAATTGCCAGAAGGGGAAACTCATGTTCATAGGGTTGTGCTCTTGAGGTGTAGGGCGGAGGTGATGAAGCAGGTGTCAGAAGATACCGACGTTTTATTCTGCCGCGCTGTTTGGTGTTGTTATTAACATGCCAGAAGTCACTACTAAATTTCCTAGTGAGGATTGCGGAATCTTAGAGGCTATTTTTTCAGGCTCCGTATTTTCACGAGGTAAAGAACGCGACAGTACTGAAATATCGGTGGTGGGTAATGCTGTTGAACTGCACCAAATGGGCTGGCTGTAGTCATGTCGTGGGGGCTCTATTTCATGAATCGCTCCAAAGGAATCGAAACAAAATCTCTATCTTTAGATTCCGCAATGGTAAGAGCTAATCCGCACTGTTATAGATGAAAAGTTGATGTTTAAATGCACTTTAAAGAGATTTCTTTATGTAGTTGAGGATGTGGACAGGGGCAGCGATCGCTATAGCGGCAAATTTGGGATTTCCTCAAATCCGTTCGGGACACGTCCGACAGGATTCTTCCCAAGGTAAACTGTTGAAATTGGCTGGTACTTGGCCGCTTGACGTTTGAGATGGGGCGCTATGGCGACGTTTTTGTTAGAAGTAGGCACGGAAGAACTGCCTGCAAGTTTTGTGGATTCAGCTTTGGAGCAGTGGCGATCGCAGATTCCTCAAAGCCTGACTGAGCGCTACTTATTGCCTGAAAATCAAGCGACTGAAGCGGTTGAGGTCTATGGCACCCCCCGGCGCTTAGCTGTACTGATTAAAGGTTTGCCCACTCAACAACCGGACCAAACAGAAGAGGTGAAAGGCCCTCCGGTTCAGGCAGCTTTTAAGGATGGGAAGCCTACCAGAGCCGCAGAAGGATTTGCTCAGAAGCAGGGTGTGACTCTGGAGGCGCTAGAAATCCGGGCGACGGAGAAAGGAGAGTTTGTTTTTGTTCAAAAGGTGATTGCTGGCCGCCCCACGGCTAAGCTGCTCACAGAGCTGGTGCCGCAGTGGATCAACAGCTTGGAAGGGAAGCGATTTATGCGCTGGGGAGATGGCGACCTGAAGTTTCCTCGCCCAATTCGTTGGCTCGTGACTTTGCTAGACGAGACTGTTTTACCCCTCAAAATCGTGAGCGGTTCGGAAGTGGTGACGAGCGATCGCGTTTCGCGCGGTCATCGGGTGTTACATCCCCAACCTGTCACCATTCAGCAGCCTGGAGATTATTTAGCAACCATGCGGGCAGCCTCGGTAGAGCCTGACCCAGAGCAGCGGCGAACTACGATTCAATCACAGGTACAGGCGGCGGCGCAAAAGGTTGGAGGTTACGCTTTAATCTCGCCTAGCTTGTTGACAGAAGTAACGAATTTAGTGGAATGGCCTTCCGCTGTCGTCGGTCAGTTTGATGCGGAGTTTCTGGAGCTACCCTCGGAAGTTAGCATCACCGAAATGGAAAGCCATCAACGCTACTTCCCAGTTTTTCAAAGTGAAGGCTCTACGGAACTCCTGCCCTATTTCATTACTGCTTCTAATGGCGATCCTGCCAAGGCTGACATCATTGCTGCGGGAAACCAGCGGGTGATTCGAGCGCGGCTTTCCGATGGCAAGTTCTTCTTTGATGCCGATCGCGCTAATCCTCTAGAGAGTTATCTGCCGCGTCTGGAAACTGTGACTTTTCAAGAAGCCTTAGGGTCAGTGCGAGATAAAGTGACGCGAATTGGTCAAATTGCCGATCGCATTGCTGAGCAATTGCACGTGTCAGAGCGCGATCGCAGCCAAATCCAACGGGCAGCGCTGCTGTGTAAGGCGGATTTGGTGACGCAGATGGTGGGTGAGTTTCCGGAACTGCAAGGAGTGATGGGCCAAAAGTACGCTCTGGCTAGTGGTGAACCCGAAGCCGTAGCGACGGCAATTGTGGAGCATTACTTACCGAAGGGCGCAGGCGATCGCTTGCCGCAAACTTTGGCGGGCCAGGTGGTGGGCTTGGCGGATCGCTTAGATACCCTGGTTGGCATTTTTAGTTTGGGCATGATGCCCAGCGGTTCCTCTGATCCCTTTGCTCTACGTCGGGCTGCGAATGCGGTAGTGAACGTTACTTGGGTGGCTAGCTTACCTCTGAACTTGTTGCAACTACTGGAACAAGTGACGGCTGACTTTGCGGCCAGTCATCCAGCAGTTTTGAAAATGAGCGTGTCGGAACTGTTGCAACAGTTGAAGGACTTTTTCTTGCAACGGGTTCGGACGCTGCTGCAAGAAGACCGCCATATCGATTACGACTTGGTGAATGCGGTGTTGGGGGAAAACGACCCTGAATATACAGAGCGAGCGTTGAAAGACTTGCTGGATGTTCGCGATCGCGCTCTCTTTCTGCAATCTCTTCGCAACGATGGCACGCTAGCGAAAATCTATGAGACGGTGAATCGAGCTTCGCGGTTGGCGGCTCAGGGAGATCTGGATACGAAGTCGTTAGACCCAGCAGCTTTGGTTAATTCTGATTTGTTTAAGCAGCCCTCTGAACAGGCGTTTTATGATGCGTTGGTGCAGTTGGTGCCTCAAACTCAAGTGGCTCAGGCGGAGCGAGATTACCAAAAGTTAGTGGCTGGGTTGAGTCAGATTGCGCCAACGGTTAGCAGCTTCTTTGATGGTCCGGAGAGCGTTTTGGTAATGGATTCTGACCCGGAGATTAAGCGGAATCGGCTGAATCTGTTGGGTTTGCTGCGAAATCATGCGCGGGTGTTGGCGGATTTTGGGGCGATTGTGAAGGGGTAGGTTGGTTTGTTTTCTCTAGCTGAGTTCTGTGGAAACCGAGCCTTGGGGGCACTCGCCCCCAAACCCCCGCTGAAGGACGGTTGCGTCCTCCAGACCTCCTCCAAAAGGGGTTTGCCTCCAAAAGAGTTTGGTAATTGGAAGTGAGTCATAGGGTGGGTTATGGATGGTTCTGGCTTGGATGGTAGAAGGCGATCGCGGTGGCGGTTGTGGGTGTTGATCGTGAGTAGCGGGGTGTTGGTGCCTACGGCGATCGCGTTGACGGATTCTAAAGCGGTTTTGGTAGGAGCGCTGTTCGGCTTATGCCTGTATCAGGTGCGCCGATATTACTCTTCATCTCCGGAAGTTTTCCCTGGAAGAGAACCAGAGGATTGAGCGGCATATCCTATGTCTCCCGGTCTGCTAAATCTGCCTGTGCGACTCCGTTCCGCAGTAACATAAGGGTTGCTCTTTTAGGAATGCCTACCGACTGCCAATATGCCTAACGCTTATGTGATTGGTTTGGGAAAATCAGGGATTGCTTCAGCAAAACTTCTACAGCGTGAAGGTTGGCAAGTAACGGTAAGCGATCGCGGCAATTCTGAGGAGTTGCAACAACAACGCCAATTGCTTCTGAGTGCAGGAATTGCGGTCGAGTTGGGAGATAGCTTTAATCCGGAGGTGGCCGCTCCTGAATTAGTGGTGGTTAGTCCTGGGGTGCCTTGGGATGTGCCTGGATTAGTGCGGGCGCGAGAGCTAGGAATTGACACCATTGGCGAGATTGAGCTGGCCTGGCGATATTTGCAAAAGCAGCATTGGGTTTGTGTCACGGGCACCAATGGTAAAACGACGACGACGGCTCTGATTGCGGCTATTTTTCAAGCGGCTGGGTTTGATGCGCCTGCGTTTGGCAATATTGGCTATGCGGCCTGTGAGGTGGCACTTGCTGATCCGCAGCCTGATTGGGCGATCGCGGAATTGAGCAGTTATCAAATCGAGTCTTCTCCTGGGGTGGCTCCTCGGATTGGCGTTTGGACGACCTTCACCCCGGATCACTTAGCGCGTCACAAGACTCTGGAAAACTACTACAACATCAAAGCTCACTTGCTACGTCAGTCTCAGCATCAAGTGTTTAACGGAGACGATCCTTTTCTGAGACAGATTGGGCCTAGCCAGTGGCCCAATGCGGGTTGGACAAGTGTGACCGGAAAGGCTGGCTTGATTGGCGATCCAGCTCTAGGCACCTATATTGAGGATGGTTGGGTGATTGCTCAAGGAGAAGCGATCCTCCCGGCGAATACCCTACGGATGCCTGGAAGTCACAATCAACAAAATCTCTTGCTAGCGGTGGCAGCGGCTCGGCTAGCAAAGATTAGCAAAGAGGCCATTACTCAGGCGATCGCAAATTTCCCTGGAGTTCCTCACCGTTTAGAACATATCTGCGATTGGCAAGGCATTGAGTTCATCAATGACAGTAAAGCCACCAACTATGATGCGGCAGAGGTCGGATTGGCTTCGGTGGAGAGCCCGGCGATTTTGATTGCAGGTGGCGAAGCTAAAGAAGGTGACGACAAAGGTTGGTTGCAAGTAATCCACGCGAAAGCGACGGCAGTGTTGCTAATTGGCAATGCTGCGCCTACATTTGCTCAGCGCCTCAAGCAAGTCGGCTACACCCAGTTTGAGATTGTGGAAACAATGGAGCGAGCCGTGATAAGTGGGGCAGAACTAGCCCAAAAGCACCAAGCAAAAGTAGTGCTGCTCTCGCCTGCCTGTGCCAGCTTTGATCAATACGCCAATTTTGAGCAACGCGGCGATCATTTTCGTCAACTCTGTAAGACGTTTGTGGCTAAGCACCCCACACTCTAAGCTGAGGGGGCAGCTAACATGCCCTCGCTCAGACCCGCATCACAAAGCCGCTGTGCTCCGATATTACGACTCAGCACCGCCAAGCCTGCTAGATGAGCTTGTAGTCCAGCGGTACTAGCGCAACAGTCGGTAAGGACGATCGGTTCAATACCGCGATCGAACAAATCCATCGCAATCTTCAACACACACATATCGGTGTCGATGCCCACCACATTGATCCGTTTGATTTGGTGCTCACCTAAGGATTGAATCAAAGTATTGGGTAAGCCACAAAGCCCTGGTTTTGTATAGACACATTCTGGCTTGGCATAAGGTTCCAGTTCTGGAACCAGGCTGGTTTCGGGTTCGCGATCGCAATTGTGCCAATTTAGCAGCCGACAATAAGGCCCATCGTCTTGATTCACAAACCGAGTGAACAAAATTGGCCCATAATCTCCTTGCTGAATTAAGCGAACCACGCGCCGAGGAATATGATGGGTAAACTCGTTGATAAAGCCCTGCTGTACATCAACGACAAGTAATGGCACCGACATGGAGAAGCCTGCTGAACTGATTACTGATCAACTTACTGCTGAGGGTAGGGGGATACATCAGTCAGGAGAGTAATTGTTATCCCTGTTACCTCTAGCTAATTTCGCTTTGTAGCGATCGCGCCAAAATAACAATCTGGTCGAAGCGAAAATTTGCCACCAGTTCAACTAAAGCACAGCTAAGCGCAGCATGCTCTCCAGGAATTTGTTGAATGAGCTTGAGGATTAGGAGATCACTTCCTTGTAAAGCCGCTAAATGCAACTGTTCTATCCAGTCGGGCGGCATCACCTTAAGGCTATTGGGGCTAAGTGGTTCGGGAGAACTTCGGTGAATGAGCGATCCATCTGCCTGCGTAGTGCGAGGAAAGATTTTTGCAGAGTGGCTATCCTCTAGTTCGCTGTAGATGTACTGCACGCCCAAATACTGGCTGATTTTCCCTAATAATTCCTCTCGGTTGAAAGGTTTGCCCATAAAGTCATCGCATCCAGCCAATAAGATGGACTGACGTTGTTCTTCAAAGGCACTGGCAGTTAAAGCAATAATCACCGTGGCTTCTCCTTTTAGCGAAGCCCGGATACATTGAGTTGCTTCATAACCATTCATCACGGGCATCCGCATATCCATCCAGATTAGATGTGGAGCCCAGCTTTCCCAGAGAGCGATCGCTTCTTGGCCATTGGTGGCTTCTCTAACCTCAAACCCTACAGAACTGAGGAGCCTGGTGAGCAGAAGGCGATTGGTGCGTTGGTCTTCGGCAACCAAAATGCGATAAGTGGGCTGATTGGGTACTATGCCAACGACTTTATGGCGGATTGGTAGAGAGATGGCTACCTGAGCGGTTTGCACTGGGTAAACGGGTAAGGTAAAGCGGAACTGAGAACCCTGCCCCATCGTGCTACTAACAGCAATTTCTCCACCCATGAGTTGCACAAACTTCTGGCTAATGGCTAAGCCTAAGCCCGTTCCTTGCTGCGATTTTAAGCCACTAGTTGTTTGGGCAAAAGCTGTAAACAAATTATTCAGTTCATTGGCTTCCATCCCAGGGCCTGTATCGGCAATCTCAAAAGAAAGCGCTAGGGGTTGATCGCTGACTACATTTCCGTAGAGCAATTTTAGGTCGGAAGCAACCTCAACCTTCTGACCGCTAGCTGCTGATTCCTGTCTCCTCCCTGCTAACTCCTGCCCGATCTCTGCTCGCTTGACCCGCAATGTCACACAGCCTTGCTGAGTAAACTTGATGGCATTGCCCAAGAGATTAATCAAGACCTGACGTAGTTTGCTTTCGTCTGCTCTGATGCATTGTGGGACTTGAGGATCACAGTCGTAGATCAGTTTTAAGTTTTTAGCAGTCGCGGCAAGTTGCAACATCTCTTCGAGGTTTTGCAGCAGACGATGGAGATCGAAATCATTGGCATTGAGTGTCGATCGCCCCGCCTCAATTTTGGACATCTCCAGAATGTCGTTGATCAGCCGCAACAGATGCTCACCGCTGCGATTAATAATGCTGAGATACTCCTTATTTTGAGCTGAGAGAGAATTGTCGCCACTCATGAGTTGCGTGAAGCCAAGAATGGCATTTAGAGGCGTACGCAGCTCATGGCTCATGTTGGCCAGAAATTCACTCTTGGCCCGATTTGCGGCATCTGCTGTTTCTTTGGCTTGTTGTAAAGCTTGTTCTGCCCGCTTGCGCTCGGTAATGTCATTCACAATGCTGAGGAGACAAGGTTCCCCCCTGACCTCAATCATTTCAAAAGAACAGAGTCCTTCTCGAATTTCACCGGAGCTGGTGCGAAAAGGGGCATCTACCATTTGAGCTGAACGATCGCGTTGCAGCATTCGAATCACGCGATCGCGGTCTTTGAGATCGGCCCAGATTTGTAGCTCTCTCGAAGTACAGCCAATCAGATGTTCGCGTGGGTAGCCAAACAACTTGAGGAAACTGCTATTGGCATCGACAAAGCGGCCTTCGGCAACAGTAGTGATGCAACTCGCGACTGGATTGGAATGAAAAGCTTTGGCAAATTGGTCTTGGCTTTGTTGAAAGTCTTCTTCTGTTTGCTTCTGCTGAGTGATATCGCTAAAGGTACAAACAATCCGCTCTAAAACTCCATTTTCTATAAACTGCGGATCAGCATTGACCAGCATCCAGGTGCGCTCAGAGCTGTTGGTTTGCTCAATGCCCATCACCACGTTTCGGATCGGTTGGCGTTGGGCGATCGCCCGCTGCACAGGCAGCTCTGTTGTGGCAAAATAAGTTCCGTCTTCGCGGAGCCAACGTTGGTTGGTCCCAAATATAGACCGGATACCTTCGGTTTGATCCAACTGCAATAGTGCGATCGCGGCTTGATTACTAATGACGATTTCTGCGTCAGCATTTAGAAACAGCACCCCAACCTGCATCTCACGAATCAAGGTCCGAAACCGCTTTTCGCTTTCTAGCAACGTTTGTTGTCGGCTCAGTTGCATCGTAAATTGCTGATCAATCAAAGACGCAATCAAGATCAAGCTGAGAAGCAGTAGAGCGCCAGCAGCGACCGCGATTGCCATGAAGGGAGCGTGAACTGTCGGCGAGGAGGTGGCAAGTACGGGTTCGGACACAAATCGGCTGGCTGCCATGCCCATGTAGTGCATGCCACTAATGCCAATTCCCATCACAAAAGCACTGCCTAACTTCTGCCAAAAGGGTGCTCTGAGTGACTTATCTTGCAGTCGAAAGGCTAGCCAAAGAGCTGTGAGTGAGGCGGCAATGGCGATCGCCACCGACAGGGCCACTAAGCCAAAGTGATACTCAATCCTCGCAGGAAGGCGCATGGCAGCCATCCCTGTGTAGTGCATCCAGGCGATGGCAACACCCATGCAGATGCCGCCAGAAAGCAGTGGCAAAAATTTTGAATTAGGACGCCTCCAGATCCACAGGGCGATGCCAGAGGCAATAATGGCATAGAGCAGCGAAAGCAGAGTGGTCAACAGGTCGTATTCAACGGGCACGGAGAGGTGAAAAGCCAACATGGCCACGAAGTGCATCGACCAAATGCCAGTCCCCATTGCCACAGCTCCACCCAACAGCCAAAGGTAGCGCGTTGATCTTTTGGTTGGTCGCACCCGTCCAGATAAATCCAGGGCTGTGTAGGAAGCAAAGACGGCGATCGCAAACGAAAGCGCAACTAGGCTGAGGCTATAGCTGCCAGTCATGCCATGATTCATGGTGCTTCAAGCAAGTTTGTGTAATAACTTTTTCGTTCTCTACGAAGAAGTGTGGGAAGCTCTGTAACTTAATCACTATAAAGTTCCCTTTGGTTAGAGCGGCTACACCCTGAAGCGCCTGTTTAAATTATGTCCACATATGTCTACAACTATGTCTTCTATAACGGAGCTGGTAGACAAAGCAGGCAAGTTGGCAAATATTGATTTTTTCTGGCACTGTAAGCGCGATCGCCTCAGAAGGGACAGGGGCGATCCGTTACGGTTCAAGTGGCTCAATTGTTGTCTATGTAACAGCTTCAGGATTGTGATTCGGAAACTGCAAGCATTCAATGTACTTAGCGCATTTCCGAGTGGAGCTTCCTAGCTAACCCTTTTAAGATGTGAGCAGGGTGAGTAGTTCGCTGCACGCTCTTCCCCAGTTATCCAGGTACCGACGGTTATGGAAACCAAAACTAAGAAACCACAAACTCCTCCCGATGAGGCAGTGGTAGATAGAAATGTAGAGAAGATCGGCTTTGAATCCTGGGCTGCCCAGGTCAGGCAGCAAATGCTAGCCTCATTGCGAAAGCGAGGAGTAAACCCAGACGAAATTGCATAAATCTAAAAAGCCCAGAATTGCTAATTAGCCCTATGGATTTCAAAAATCTGTAGGGCTTGAAGTTTTATAGTTGTTAGCTTGTGAAGCGATTGGAACCCAACGCGTAGGATTACTCCAATGGCTTTAGAGTCACGGCATCTTCTCGAACAGGTCGAATGAAATTGCTGTTGGCACGGACAAAGCAATTACCCTTGCTAGTAGAGACAGGCAACCAGGGTTTTCCTTGCCGATCAGTCAACATAATTTGATTATCCCAATTGCCAGTCTCTGCGCGTAAACGTTGCCCTCGCTTGAAGGCAAACACCACAGGCCACTGAGAGATATTGTGTTTGTTTCGCGCAGACAAATCGGGTGGTGCATCAATGCTGTCTACCGAGATACCCTGGAATTGTCTAGCCATTCGGCAGTTGAGCCCCTTGGGGTCTGAATCAACAACTTGCCAGTTGACCTGCCTACCACCTCGCTGCCCTGGAGGTGGGGCTGGGTAGTCTCCTTGCTGGTTGGTTGTAGGGATGGCCAAGGCAAAGTTAGTGCCTAAGCCTAGTAGAGCGCAGGTCAGAGAGAGCGTAATGGTTGCAAGCTTTTTTTGCATAGTGAGAGTGAGTCCTTGATGGCAATGCTGAAGTGTAAGATTGAGCGACAAAACATCAGCTCATGGCTTACCCCCACTGGCTTGCAGGGAAATTAGCTAGAGCCTTCAGTCGCTGATAAGAACTACACAACTCATCGCCCCATTTCGCATAACCGTAAAGTTGCGATCGCGCCTGACGCACTCCCTAAGTGGTTAAGGGGCGATCGCTCAGCAGAAATAGAGTTTAGGACAAAAAGCGGGTGATGGGACTCGAACCCACGACATTTAGCTTGGGAAGCTAACGTTCTACCACTGAACTACACCCGCAGCAGGCTCAGCTAGTCAATAGCTGAACGCTTATTATAGACCGATCGCGAGAGGAGACGCTAGAGGCTAGGAAGTCGTGAGTTGCTGCAACATTTGCTCGATTTGCTGAATTGCGTCCGAGTTGCCTTCAGTTTGCAGGAGAGTTTTGGCTTTTTGCAGCGCGGCAATCGCAGCTTTGGTTTGTTTTTGGCGAGCATAAGCAATGCCCATATTCAGGTAGGCACTGGCATTGTCAGGCTCTAATTGAATGGCTTGTTGATAAGCTTGAAGGGCGGGCTGAAATTTTCCCATATCATCTAAGGCATTGCCTAAGCTGATAAAGCCTGAGACAAACTTGGGATCAAGCTTAGTAGTTTGCTCGAAGGCGGCTACAGCCTCGTCGTACTTATTGAGGCGATAATGAGTCACCCCCAAGTTGTAGTAGGCGATCGCATCATTAGGGCGGAGACGAATCGCTTGTTGATAGGCGGCGATCGCTTTATCCGTGTTCCCGTTGTCATCCAGGGCATTGCCCAAACCGACGTAAGCTTCCACATACTTTCCATCAAGCTCAATGGCTTTGCGGTAAGCCGCGATCGCTCCAGTTAACTTCCCTTGGTGATAAAGTTCATTACCCTGCTGATAGTACGATGCAGCATTGTTAGAATCCAGTTGGACCTTCTGTTGGTTTGGATTGGGTGTAGAGCTTTTTTGGGCAGCCAAAGTTGGTTCTACAACTGTAGCCCCGATTAGACCCATCATCCCCAGGGTGAGCAGTTGCCTAGCGTAACGAACTGGGGCGTGCCTCATGGGGATTACCTACTCCTGAAGGGAAATTAATTGAGAAAGTCTGTAGCAAGACTCACCTGCCACCACCATAACCGGGAAAACTAAAGGTTGATGCCTAGCAGATGTAGAGATTTATGCAGCTAGACGCTCGCTCAAGATTTTGTGATTTGACGCCAACCCTCTCTAGATTTCTCTGCTCAGGCGATAATCAGACAAAAAATTTGGCCCAGTTACATGACTGGTTTGCCTGTGTTTCTCTAGAACAAATAAGCATTCGTAATGCTGCGATCGCCCGCCTTCACCATTCCTATCCTGCAAGCCCATAAAAGCGAGTATTTAGCATGTTTAATGCCACGGAAATTCTGATTGATAACTTTGTTCAGAGACTCAAAGAAGGTTATCGGCGTACCTATGGCGGGTGGAAGCCAGACTACGAAGACATTATTGGTTGGGCAGGCAGCATGGCGCTAGAGAACATTGCAAACAGTGATGCGCTCTACCACAATGTTGAACACACCATCCTCGTCACCTTGGTAGGCCAAGAAATCTTGCGGGGCAGGCATATTCGGGAAGGCGGTGTTTCCTGTGAAGATTGGCTGCACTTCATTATCTCCCTGGTCTGCCACGATATTGGCTACGTGAAAGGGGTTTGCCGCCAAGACAAAGACGGTTACTATGCCACAGGTAAAGATGGAGCAATGGTGCCTTTAGCGGCTGGGTCTTCTGATGCGAGCCTGACTCCATACCACGTCGATCGCGCCAAGCTCTTTATTGATGAGCGCTTTGGTGGGCATAAGCTGATCGATGCCGATGTAATTAAGTACAACATTGAACTAACTCGTTTTCCAGTGCCTTCGGTAGAAGACCATCAGGATACGGTTGACTATCCGGGACTGATCCGAGCCTCTGACTTAATCGGTCAACTGAGCGACCCCCGCTACTTAAAGAAAATCTGTGCTCTGTACTATGAATTTGAAGAAACAGGCGTGAACAAAGCGTTAGGTTACCGTAACCCTGCCGACCTGCGGAAGAACTATCCCAAGTTTTATTGGCATGGCGTTCATCCCTACGTCAAAGATGCCTTGCATTATTTGTCCTTAACTCAGCAGGGTAAGCAGATTATTGCCAACTTGTACTCTAATGTTTTTGTGGTAGAACACGAAGATCCAATTCCCGTTGCTTAGCAAAACGGCATAGCGCTAACACTCATGAACCGTGTTTTTTCTCCTGTTCAACAACTTTTAATCACCTGGTTACTGGTGCTGGTTGCGGGCTGGTTGACTCTAAACGCCCTCAACTACTTTGGCGATCTCATTAGCATCTTGGTGACGGCAGGCTTGATTGCCTTTCTGCTAAATTATGCAGTGGCTAAGCTACAGACTTTTTTACCTCGTGGGGTCGCTGCAGCTCTGGTGTACTTGGCCGCAGGGCTGGGAGGGGTAGTGATTGGTTTGACGATCGCACCTCCAGTTTCAGAGCAAGCTCGTCAGTTAGCTACGAATTTCCCTAGTTTGATGGAGTCTGGGCGGAATCAGTTAGCAGATTTTCAGCTTTGGAGCGAGGTGCACAACCTACCCTTTGATGTGCAGCTTTTGGAGCAGCAGTTATCGGCGGAGGTGCGGGAACGGGCACAGGCGATCGCGGCTCAAGGATTTGGCTTGGTCCTGGGAACGGTCAACTGGACACTGGATCTGGTTTTGATTTTGGTGATTTCGTTTTATATGCTCCTGGATGGGGAGCGTGTCTGGCGGGGACTGGTCAATATTTTTTCGCCCCAAATTCGGACTTGTTTAACGGATTCTTTACGGCGCAATCTCCGACAGTTCTTTGCGGGCCAATTATTGCTAGGGCTATTTATGGCCGTGGTGCTGTCTTTGGCGTTTTTATGGTTGCGAGTGCCATTTTTCTTACTGTTTGCCGTGTTTATCGGTGTGATGGAAGTGATTCCATTCATTGGGGCGACCTTGGGAATTGCCACCGTGAGTGTCGTGGTGGCATTTATCGACTGGTGGTTGGCGTTGCAAGTTTTAGGAGTAGCGATCGCGACCCAACAGATCAAAGACAACTTGTTGGCTCCCCGACTCATGGGTAACCTGACGGGACTTAGCCCAGTGATTATTTTTACGTCGTTGCTGCTCGGTGCTAAAGTGGCGGGCCTACTCGGCGTGATTTTGGCGATTCCTCTAACTGGTGTCGTGAAAAGTATTGCCGAAGTGGTTCTAGACCCAACTTTGCCTCCGCAAACGGGTTCCTTCTTCTACAATCCTCTTAACCCAGAAGCGCTGGATACAACAACCCTAGAATTGGTCAACTCAGATTCTAGAGATGGCTTGAAAGATGGATCTGAGCCAGTGCCTCCTGTTATGGTGAGTTCCACAGGCCCACAGCGCGATCGCTAAGTACAGGCCCACAGCACGATCGCTAAGTACGAGAGTTTTCGTCAGTTCGCATTAGGTAGCAGTGTTATGGATTGGTGGCAGAAACTTAAAAAGAATCCTTTGGCCCGATTTGGGGCGTTGGTGCTGATAATTTTCTACCTGGCAGTGCTCGCCGCTGATTTTGTGGCCCCCTATGACCCCTACGCTTCACAGCCAGATGGCGGGCTGCTACCCCCAACGCAAATCTACTGGCGCAATCAGGCGGGTCAATTTATTGGGCCTCATGTCTATCCCACGATTCAAGGTCCGGTTGACATCAATACAGGCGATCGCAAGCTAATCATTGATCGCAGCCAACCGTCACCACTGCGCCTCTTTGTAGCAGGGCATCCTTACAAAATCTTGGGGTTGGAGTTTAAACGGCATCTCTTCGGTGCGGCTGGGCCAGCTAGATTTAACTTGCTAGGTACCGATGAGCAAGCGCGAGATCAGTTTAGTCGATTGCTATATGGTGGACGCATCAGCCTTAGCATTGGCTTGGTGGGGGTGGCCATTTCCTTTCCTCTGGGTATGCTGGTCGGTGGTATTTCGGGATTTTTTGGTGGCTTCACCGATAGCTTCTTAATGCGTTTGGTAGAAGTTTTGATGACGATCCCCAGCATTTATTTGTTGGTAGCTCTAGCAGCAGTGTTACCACCGGGGCTAACGAGTGCCCAACGATTTCTTCTAATTGTATTGATTACATCGTTTATTAGCTGGGCAGGTTTAGCGCGAGTGATTCGAGGGCAAGTCTTGTCGATCAAACAGCGGGAATTTGTTCAGGCTGCGACAGCGATGGGTGGTCAGCCTTTCTACATCATTGTGCGTCACATCCTGCCCCAAACCGCGACCTATGTGATTATTTCGGCGACCCTATCCATTCCGAGTTTTATTGTGGCGGAGTCGGTGTTGAGCTTGATTGGCTTGGGCATTCAGCAGCCCGATCCCTCATGGGGAAATATGCTATCTCTGGCGACCAACGCCTCCATTCTGGTGCTACAACCTTGGCTCGTATGGCCTCCAGCTTTGTTAATTATTCTCACAGTGCTGTCTTTTAATGTGCTGGGTGATGGCTTGCGAGATGCACTTGACCCCCGCAGCCTACAACGATAGTTAGTGAGAAACGGGGATAAGTAATTTCCCTGAGCAAAGTTTAGAAGAACTACGTAAAGAGTAAATGTGGCATTGGCAATGAGTGGGCGATCGCTGCATACCGGAATTTGCAGTGCTTCCAGCCATCAAGACTAAAAGAAGCTCTAATGAGACTCGTCATATTCTTGATTTTTGTCACATTTCTATCATTTCCTTTCCCGGTTCCCCTAGAATTAGCTCAGTATATTCTCTATGTGACTGTATCGGTCATGCAAAACGCTCCTGGAGATAACACTGATTTGGTTGCAAAACCTCAGGACTCTAGATCAGCGCTTCAGCAGAAAAGTAACGTGGGAAAAACAACTGCTGTGTAAGCATTGGTGCTCTCTACCCTTACGAATTGCTGCAACGCTCGTGAGCTGACTGATAGGGCAAATACTGGGTGAACAACCAAGACAGGAAGCAGGCACTTCCTGTCTTTTTTTGTGCCTTCTTTATGATTTGTGAGAGGTGTACTTAGATACACTGCTCACAAACACTTAGGATTCCTACTGGGTGACTGGATGTTGACCATAAAAGGGCAACGCTTCTGACCAATGCGATCGCTCCCCTCGATGCCAATGCTGTTCAGCCAAAGCTAAAACTCCCAAAACTGAGCTACCCAATCCGCCTTCCGCTTTCACCAACTCATAGGCAGTGGGCCAACTAGCTAAAGTTGCTTCCCAATTGGCTAGGGGCTGGATGGTATCTGCCAAGAGAGGCGTTAAACCAGTCTCCGAGCCTACTTGGTAAATAGCGCCATACACTTCCCCTCGTTGAGCTGGCATCTGCACCGCAATCACCTGTGGCTCAAGGACAGGTTGAGATTGCTGGGAGACAGAAATCCAAGCGTAGGCAGCTAGCGAAGAAATGGCGAAGAGAGGAATTTCTAGCTGTTGCGCTAAGGTGCGAGCCGTGACCATGCCGATACGTGTGCCCGTAAAGCCGCCGGGTCCTCGCGCTACTGCGATAAAGGCGAGGTCTGACCAAGTTTGAGGTGCCATGAACTCACCCAAATAGTGGTGCAGATGGGTAGACAACCCCCGATCCAAGCTCCAAACTTGATGGCGGCGATTGCCTGCAAAGTTACCCAAAGCTAAGCCAAGTTCGGGAGTGCTGGTATGTAGCGCTAAGCCGTATTGGGCGGCACAAGAGGAAGGATCAGGAGTCAAAGTTAATTCAGAAATCACAAATATCAATAGTCATTTAATCACGTTGCCAGATCTTGATGGTGCCATCATCACCAGCACTAGCGATGGTTTGGCCATCGGCACTAATCGCGACTGACCAAATCCAAGCAACATGCCCTACTAATGTTTCCAGCAGGGTTCCGGTATCGAATTGCCAAACTTTAATGGTTTTGTCTTGGCTACCGCTCACCAGTAGCTGTCCATCGGGGCTGAGAGTGACAGCATTCACTGCGTCTGCATGACCCGTTAGAGTCCGGAGCAGGGTTTGGTTTTCGAGTTGCCAAACTTTGATGGTTTTGTCTTGGCTACCGCTCACCAGTAGTTGTCCATTGGAACTAAGCACCAGGGTAGTGACGGGTTCATCATGCCCTGTCAGCGTGTGGAGCAGTCGTTGAGTATTCAGTTGCCAAATTTTGATGCTGGTGTCGCGGCTACCACTCACCAGTAGGGGTTGCTTAGTAGTTGACGCATTTACTGTTCCTGTGGCTAGGACGATCGCTAACACCCAATGCTCATGCCCTACCAGCGTTTGGAGCAGTTGACCTGTTGCAACTTGCCAGAGCTTGATGCTTTTATCTTGACTACCGCTGGCTAAATACTGGCTATCGGGGCTAAAAGTGACTGAGCGCACCCAATCCGTATGACCACTCAGCGTCTTTAATAACTTTCCGGTACTGAGTTGCCAGATTTTTACTGTTTTGTCATTGCTGGCGCTGGCGACTAACTCTCCATCTGGGCTAATCGCCACCGATCGCACCCAGTGCTCATGACCTAATAGAGTTTGTGACAACTGTCCGGTTGTGAGATCCCAAATTTTTACAGTCCGGTCTCCGCTACCACTTACCAGTACTCGACTGTCTGGGCTAATGGCAAGCGATCGCACCCAGCGAGAATGCCCAGTCAAAGTTCGCACGCAACGCCAAGTTGGGGATGTTAAATCACTGGGCGTAGTTTCTGAGATCGACGGTAATGCTGAGCCTGCCTGATCAGCTGCGGTTGCTCTGTTTGAAGCTGGTGTGAGTGATAATGCTGGAGCCTGTAAATCTTGTAATGCTGCGATCGCGGATTGATAGCGTTTCTTCGTTGCGCTTTGCAACAGGCGATCGAGAATCTGACCCAAATCACCACTAATAGGTTGTTTGAGGTGAGGTTGCCACAGCCAAGTGCCTTCTTCGGTATCAAATAAATCTGAGGGATGGGTGTGAGTCAACAAGTAAATACAAGTGACCCCTAGACTGTAGAGATCGCTGGCAAAGATAGCCTTACCCATCGCTTGCTCGGGAGATACAAATGCGGGGCTGCCAATGCTAGTGCCCGTACGAGAAAGATCGGCGCTGCTAGCCGACTTTGCCGCCCCAAAATCCACTAAGACCAATTGTTGGTCAGTGCGGCGGCGAATAATATTTGTGGGTTTAATGTCGCGATGAATCACATGGTGTTCGTGGACAAATTGCAGCACTGGCAGCAGATCGCCCAGTAACTGCCGAATTTGGGTTTCGTTAAAGACACCGTTTTGAGCCACTTCTTGTTCTAGCGTGGCTCCGTCAATAAATTCTTGAATCAGATACTGAAACTGGTCCTGCTGAAAGTACGCCAGTAGCTCTGGAATCTGAGGGTGGTGGCCTAATTCTTCTAGCCGAACGGCTTCTAGCCGAAATAGCTCGGCTGCTTTAATCGGGTTACGAATGCTTTGGGGCAAGGGAAAACACTGCTTGATCACACAGCGCGGCTTGGAAGGCTTGTAGTCATCTAAAGCCAAAAAAGTTCTGCCAAAACCTCCCTGCCCAATGGGTTCGATGGCGCAGTAGCGATCGCCCAAAACAAGCTTAAAGCCACAAGTTTCACAGAACTTGGCTGGCTCTGCATGGTGCGGATTTCGACAAACCGGATTGAGGCAGTAGCGCATACCCTAGGAACCCAAGTTCACTGAGTTTATCCTACGCCGTTCCTCCAAATTTCCAGGTAGCTAAATGTGCTTTATCTGGCGATCGCAGCTGCAATCCTGAGAAACTCCAAGAAAATTGGCTGGAAACATCGCAACCAGGTTAAGTTGGAACTAACTCACCTGGGCGCAAGTTAGCCCACTTACCTGTTTCTTGCTTGAAGCTCTGACAGCCAACTACATCCCATTCCATCTGGATTTCATCCTCTGAGGAACGGATATTGACATTAATAGTAGGTTCAACCGCTTCAAAATCTGGTGTATTTGTGAGGTGAGGCTGTTGATGCTGCCCTTCGACTGCATGATACGTGGTGCAGCGATCTACGTAGTGGCAGTTCACACAAATGCACATGATCAGAACCTCTCCGTAGGTTGACAAGATGGGTTTACCAGACCCCGCATGTCTTTCTGTTACTCTAGCTTAGGCGAGTCAATTCTTGGCTAGCCGCTCGATTGATTTTTGTTTCCATGTACGCTACTTCTTCAATTTCTTTATCTGTTTTATCGCCTCAAACTTGGCCTTTTGGTTTGCAATGGTTGCCTCAGCCTGCCTATTTGGTGGGAGGTGTGGTGCGTGATGCGTTGCTCGGTCGTCATGCCGATTACCTAGACCTCGACTTTGTCATGCCAGAAAAGGCAGTGGAAACGGCTCAAGCGATCGCGCATCATCACAAGGCTGGCTTTGTTTTATTAGACGCAGAGCGGCAAATTGCCCGGGTGGTGTTTGAGCAAGCTACCGCAGATTTCGCGCAACAAATGGGGTCTAGCCTCGAAATTGATCTCCAGCGGCGGGACTTTACGGTGAATGCGATCGCCTACAACCCGCATACTGAAGAGTTGATTGATCCACTGGAAGGCTTTGTGGATTTGAAGCAAAGCTCGATCCGCATGGTAGCTTCGGAAAACTTGCGCGAAGACCCCCTACGTCTGTTGCGGGCTTATCGCCAAGCAGCTCAGTTGGGCTTTAGCCTAGACGCGGAAACGCGGGCTGTGATTCGTCAGTTTTCTCCTTACTTAAGCCAGGTTGCCGCCGAGCGCATCCAGTCGGAACTCAACTATTTATTTGGCAGCGTTCAGGGAACTCCGTGGTTGACCGCCGCCTGGCAAGATGGCTTGCTCCAAGCTTGGTTTCCTCAAGCCACTGCTCAAAGTCTGGCTCAAATTGCGGCGATCGATCGCTCAGCAATTAGTTTGGTGGCCGCTTGTCCTAGCTTCAAAGCTGAACTTTATGCCTCCCTACGCCACACAACCAAAGCTAGTCGTAAAGGCACTAAAAATTCATCTAGCGCCACGGGCAACAAATCTGCTAATAGCAACTCTGGTGTTGAGGCGGGAGCTGCTAAAGCCAAGCTTGCAGGCGATCATCGCACTTGGATCACGGTGGCCAAGCTAGCTAGTTTGCTGTCTCCAGACCTAGCGCAGGCTGAGGTAGAGTTATTGACCTTGAAATACAGCCGAGCCGAGATTCAAGCGGCCCTAACTATTATTAAGTTTTTGCCTCAGTTACAAGCAGTTAGCGTCACGGCTGGTTTGTCTTGTCGAGAGCAGTATTTTCTGTTTCAATCGGTCGGCCCTGTATTCCCAGCGCTGATGGTGCGGGCTTTAGCTGTAGGTGTACCGATATCAGTGCTATTGGGGCTGATTGAGCGTTTTCTAACTCCTGACGATCCAGTCGCGCATCCTATGCCTCTTGTCAGTGGTCAAGACCTAATGACGCATTTGAAGCTGGCTGCTGGCCCGCAAATTGGGCAACTTTTAGCTGAGATTCAGTTGGCACGAGCTGAGGGACTAATCACTACTCCAGCCAATGCCCTAGAATTGGCGGCCAAAATGACCAAACTGTGACTCTAATTGGCTTTGAAAGCTTGGCCTTTTTCGGTCAACAGCTTTGCCAACGGCTCTGTCAACCGCAATTCAGCTAAAATTAAAGGCTGAGCTGTTTGGGTGAGAGTCACAGATTAGGTTAGAGTAAACATCTGACCGATTTTTTTAGGCGTTCTGGTTTTTAGATCGCTGGCTTGAGATCGCTTCTCGCAAAAGTTTGGGAAAGCGATCGCTTTTCGCGTGGCAGATAGATTCAAAGAGGTAAACATGGCTAAACGCCGCAACTTAAAGAAAGAAAAAGCTCTCCGTAATGAAGCTTACGCTCGCAAATTCCGTAAGCGCACCAACAAAGGCCGCTTTGGCAAGAGACGCTTTGGTAATGACAACCGAGCTGAAGAAACTGAAACTGATCAAGAGGGCGCAAGAGACGGCGCTGAAGCGACAGACTAGTCTCCCAGGGTTTCCCATTGAGATGCAGTCAAGCTTGCTAAGAGCCTAAGTATGAAAGGCAATAGCAAGAAATTCCGGGTCATTGCTTGAAATTGCTTCAGCCCGTGGAATCGACAAAGTGACTGGAAATGGTATGCCAAAAGCTGGTTTCTGGCAGGGGTAGATTCCGAAGCTGATGATTAATTTCGGCTGCTGCTGCCAGTCCAGATTCTAAAGCGTTTTCGATCTGCATCCCCCCGCACCAGTCGCCACTACAAACGAGTGGTAAAGCGGTCGGGGCAACTAAACAAGGTGCTAGCCAACCCTGAGCAGGAAAGGCATAGCGCCAACGGTGAACTTGTAACCAGTCGGGGGCGTCGAGCCAAGCAAAGAAAGCTTGGGCGGCATAGTCTAAGAGTTGACGCCCCACTGCTGGTAAATCAGAAGTTTCTAAGTTTGTTTGAGCAAAGGCAGCACTGCTTTGGATGACGAAAGTGGGCGGCTGTGGTTCTGAGCCTTGACTGGGGCGTTTACTGTTCTCCAGGCTAATCCAATCAATCATTGAATCATCAGGACAGGTGACAGCTTGCCAAGCTGGGTTGTGAGTGGCTAAATCAGCTTGGCGATCGCGAGAATAACCTGCGATCGCAGTGATGCAAGGATGATATTGGACCGCGCGTAGAGTTTTGAAGAACTTATCAGCAGGTATTGTTTCTTCCAAAGGCTTGAGCAACGTCAGGGCTTGCGGGGCAGGAATCGCTACAACCACTGCCTGAGCAGCCAACGTTGTAGGAGTTGCAGCAGGATCACTGGTGTTTGCCAAAGTCAGTTGCCAAGTATTTTCTGGGGTCAAGGCGATCGCTTCTACTCGCTGGCTCCGCTGAATGTCTAATCCAGTTGCTAAAAATTTGGCGATCGCGCTCATGCCAGCGGGAGCTGTATAGCGAGGATAAATGTCTTGAGATTGCGGTGCATGCAGGTGGCGATCGCTCCCTAGTTCATAAACAGTATCTGTCCAAGTTCTTAGAATTTGGTTTTCGCACAAAACTGGAATGAGTTGGGCCAGATGCTCTCCTTGGGCACTGAGATGGCGGGCTCCATGATCCGTGCAAGTATCCTGCACCCGACGAGTGGCAATGCGGCCACCCAACCCCCGAGACTTTTCTACTAGGACAACGCGATAGCCCCATTGCCGCAACTGCTGAGCGCAACTAATGCCTGCAATGCCAGCTCCAACCACAGCAACATCAAACACGAATGTTGAGTCTCCTAGAGAATTTGCATCGGGCCAATAGCGAACAAGCCAACAGCGAACAGCCAATCGCTAAGAGTAGAATATGGGACAGCGGGGTTAACAGTGCAGTTGTGGAGGAATTTATGGCGGACGAGCTAAGAGCAGCCTTGGAGTTAGCGACTGAAGAAGAATTAGGTGAGCTAACTGAGATTTTGTTTCGCCGTAAGTTTAACCCAATTGACTACCTGTATACCCCGGACCCGATGGATGTGCAAAGCCAAGGGCGACAAGCTTGGCTAGATGCCTTAGAGCAACGCTTTCGGTTTTTAGCGGCAGATGGCATGACAGTGCTGCAAGGTCATGCCGATCGCATCACTTATCGCCAATGTTTAATTCAAGTTTGCCGCTACCTCAGAATTCCTTACTCCGAAGAATTATCAACTACTGACTTAGAAGCGGAAGTGTTTCTCAATCTGCTGAGTCGTGCCTGGAAACAACTATCGACCAAAGAAAAAGGAGCTTTGACGCTGCGGGTACAACAATCACTAGCTTGCTCTGAAATTCGGGATCAGCTACCTCTGGCAGTGCAGCAAGATCCAATGGGATTGCTGGTCAAGGGGGGTAGTGCTTTGGCGATTAGCTCAATTGTGCGTCCCATGTTGATGCAATTGATCGCAAAACAGTTTGCCTACCACTTTGCAACTTACCAAGTAGCCCAGCAAGCGATCGCGAAAGGTGGCGCTGTGGCAGCCGCTCAATTTGAAAGTTATGTAGCGCTACAAACCGCAAAACAAGGGATGGCTCTCAGTGCGGCTCGCTATGGCGTGACTCGCAGCGTTTTGGCTTTTGTGGGACCAGCGATGTGGGCTTTGTTTTTTGCGGATTTAGGCTGGCGGGCGATCGCAACTAACTATGGGCGGGTGATTCCCACTGTGTTTGCTTTGGCGCAAATTCGCTTGACTCGCGCCGATTGCCTTGAAGCGGCTTGGGAACCAGTGTAGGAAGCAACCTTGAACAAGTTATTCCACTTACAGACTCATCCGCAACGGCATCTGCAAATGCCTTGGCACTGGGTTCAAATTGGTTTGCTCCTGTTTCCTTTTAGCCCTTTGTTGGGTGGCTTGAGCTTGTTGGGAGCCGCGATCGCTACCTGGATTAAGCAAGCTACTTGGATCAAACGCCGTCCTTTTAATCGGGGTTTGGCGGTTCTGAGCTTGTGGTTTGTGGTGGCAGCAATTTTTGCTTACGATCGCACTGCGGCACTCTTGGGCTTGGCTAACTTCTTACCGCTATTCTTTTTATTTACAGCCCTCAGTACGCTGATTCAAACGCCTGCTCAACTACGACAGCTCGCTTGGGTCTTGGTTTTAACCTCAGTGCCCGTGGTCATTATTGGCTTGGGTCAGCAGTTTTGGGGCTGGGCAGGACATTTACGTTTGCTGGGAATTATTGTCGATCTGGGTGTGGAACGAGGCGGCAATCCTTTGGGTCGCATGTCTTCGATTTTTGCCTATGCCAATGTCTTAGCTAATTACTTGGTGATTGCGTTTATTTTGGCAATTGGACTGTGGATCGATGCGTTTCCAGGCCGTAGGAGCCAGTCGCAATCAATTGCGGAACCTGCGATCGCGGCACTATCTGAGGAGCCCTATCCTGCCCTAAACGCTTCCACTTCATCAAGTATCGCTTGGGGGCGTTGGTGCTTTTTAGCTGCCGTCGTGCTGGGGAATGCGATCGCGCTTCTCCTCACGAACTCCCGCAATGCTTGGGTCTTAGCAGGCTTGGCTTGCCTAACTTATGCTTTGTATCTCGGTTGGCGCTGGCTAGTAATTGCGGTTGGTATAGCTGTTACTGGTATTGGCGGAGCAGCTTTTGGCCCTGCGGTCATCAAGGCTCCACTCAGGCTGATTGTTCCAGCGTTTCTCTGGGCAAGACTGTCGGATGAGTTGTATCCCAATCGCCCTGTCGCCACCCTCCGGGCAACCCAATGGCAGTTTGCTTGGTCTCTAGCCGAGCAGCGGCCTTTCACAGGTTGGGGCTTACGCAACTTTACCCCGCTGTATCAAGCCAAGTGGCAAGTCTTTATGGGCCATCCTCACAGTTTGCCGTTGATGTTGATGGCAGAGACAGGGGTGTTCGCGACCTTGCTACTGGTGGGATTAGTGGGCTGGATGGTGTATCGTGGCGTGCGGTTGTTCCTGTCTTGGAATCCTGCCTCAGATCCTTTGCAGCAAAGCGATCGCCTGATTTTATTTACCTATTTAGTAGCGTTCTTAGCTTGCAGCTTATTCAACTTATTTGATGTCACTCTGTTTGATATCCGCATCAATGTTTTAGGCTGGTTGCTGTTAGCCGCCATTTGTGGCTTAGTAGAGCGACAGCAAGCTGGAGCTAGGAATTTTAGCGAGGAACCTGGTTAGAATAATCAAAAGCTAGGTAGGGTGGGAACTCGCGTGACTCAAGATGGAGCAACGCCAAATCAGGTGAATCAAGGGTCGCCATTGCCAAAAACTGCGGCTCCTAATTACTACGCCCTGCTAGGATTGCATCCTTCCGCATCACCGCAACAAATCCGGCGAGCTTATCGCGATTTGAGCAAACAATTGCATCCCGATACCACCATATTGCCTCCGGCGATCGCCACAGCAAAGTTTCAGCAACTCAATGAAGCCTATGCTACCGTCAGTAATCCGGAGCGTCGTGTTGCTTACGACCTCAAAATTGGCTATTCCCGTTTGCATGTGATGCAAGCCCCAGCGGACCTTAACCGTTCTGCCTCACAATCTCGGCGCTATTCTTCCTCTGCCTATCTAGACCCTACCGATCGGCCCCTGTCACCCGGAGAAATCTTTGCTTTATTTATCTTGGGTGTCACGTTTGTAGCTTGCTTAATGCTAGCGATCGCGATTGGTCTAACGAGAGGCGATATTGCCTTTCATCCTTTGCAATTGCAGAGTCAGAGTGCTCCTAGTGAGCAAATTGAGACAGCGAGATCAGAACTGGCAGCTCCATCTGCTAAGGTTTTAGATTCTGATGCCAATCAAAAAAATTCTCAGTTGTAGGAGTGAATGGTTATTCGCCCCTACGAGGGTCTACAAATCCAATTTAGAGAATTGGTAGTATTCCTGAGTTGCTTCTTGAGGCTCATTCTGTGCACAATTTTGGTCTACGCAATCTTTGAGATTTATGACGCTACCTTCTAGTGACACTCCCCTCTATAATCACTCCCTACCAGACCTTGAAACTTGGTTAACTGAACAAGGTTGCGAACAAGACCCAGCAGAACTTCACTGCTGGCGTATAGCAAAACCCGCATGGAAAGCCGAGTTGTATCTAGATGTAGACCAACTGACAGTACGTTATCTGGAAGTGGGAGGGGAGGCGATTCAGCGCTCCTTTAAGTATTTGCTCAGCCGCCAGGATGTGGAAGATGCCATTTTCTCGGGGCCTTAGTTAGCTACAGCTTTAATTGATTCACCTCACGGCTTAGAGCTTGCCAAAGCGACGATGCCGTTGTTGATAAGCGCATAAAGCTTGGTGGAACTCGGCGCGATCGAAGTCAGGCCAGAGCGTATCTGTCACATAAAGCTCGGAATAAGCCATCTGCCAAAGCAAAAAATTGCTCAGTCGCATTTCGCCACTGGTCCGAATTAGCAAGTCAGGATCGCCCACGCCTGCGGTATAGAGATGCCGCTCAAACACTGCCTCATCAATATCTTCTGGTTGCAAGTGTCCCTGCTGAACTTGAGTGGCGATCGCTCGACAAGCTTGCAAAATTTCTTGCCGCCCTCCATAGTTGGTGGCAACCGTAAAGTGAATGCCAGAATTATTCCGAGTTTCAGCCATAGAGCGCTCAATCTCGGCTCGCAGAGATTGGGGTAGCGCGTCCAAATTACCCACAAAAGTAATGCGGACATTTTCTCGCATCATTTCCCGGAGTTCTTGCCGCAACACCCGCTCGAACAGTGTCATCAAAAAGTCAACTTCTTCAAACGGTCGCCCCCAATTTTCTGTCGAAAAGGCATAGGCCGTTAGAGCTTGAACTCCCCAATCGCGACAGCAGCGCAACAGATCCTTAAGCGCGTCTACTCCTCGGCGGTGGCCCATGATCCGAGGTAGACCTTGGCGCTTAGCCCAGCGACCATTGCCATCCATGATTACAGCTACATGCTTAGGCAGCCGCTCTCGATCTAGATCAGCAGGCAGATCTTGTAAGATGGTTGGCTTTGCAGTCATTTTTTTTCCCGAGAGGCCGAAGAGGGCAAACGAAGTAAACGTGAAATGAGTGCCAATCCTTGAGACCCAATTTGACGACCAAAGTTGCGTAAATCTGAGGCAACTGCTTCGCGGTCAACGGATGGGGAGAAGCTTGCTTCTAAGAGTTCTTTCAGTTTACTGCTGGTCAGGGGCCGATTGAGTGTTCCCCTTTCTGCTAGGGAAATCGACCCTGTTTCTTCAGATACAACAATACACATACAATTTTCGATTCGCTCAGTGATTCCCATCGCGGCTCGGTGGCGTGTGCCTAATTGCCGGGAAGCAGTACGCTCTGAGATGGGTAAAATGACGCCAGCAGCCATGATGCGGGAAGCTCGGATTAAAACCGCACCATCATGAAGCAGGGTAGTGGGTTGGAACAAGGTCTGGATGAGTTCTTTAGAAACTTCAGCGTTCAACCTCACGCCTGGCACCGAAAAATCGCGCTCATCAATCGGAGCACTGGTTTCTAAAATCAATAGCGCTCCGATGCGGTTTTGGGAAAGTTCTTTGACTGCATCGACAATCTCATCAATGACATTGTCAGGTTTGGGAATAGCGCGGCGTGAAGGTTGAAACAATTGCAGAATTTCACCCCGCCCCAACTGCTCTAGAAAGCGGCGAAATTCTGCTTGCAAGATAAAGGCCATTGAGACAGCTGAGCCAATCACCAAGCTGTTCAAGACAAAACTCAAAAGTTTGAGTTTCAAGTTAGTGCTGACGGCTGCGGCTAGCATTAGGATAATGAATCCCCGTACCATCCACAGTGTCCGGCGCTCACCAATAATGATGAGCACCATATACGTCAGGAGTAGCACCAGTCCAATATCAATAATTTGAAGCAGCAAAGACTGAGTCCAACCTGGATCAGCCAGCCATCGCTTCCACAATTGTCCCATCAGAACCTGAATTACGCTTGCGCCTCAACGGGGACAACTGAGAGGCTGTGCAGCCTTCTAGCCTCCCAGTTGCCAGTCAAGAATATTTCGGTTAAGCCTTGTGCAAGTCACTGCATGGCCACCTGATCGTGAAGAAACTAGCAAGCTAGCTCTAAATCAGGTTAGCGGGTTAGGCCGTTAATCCGCTCAGGCGCTCTGGTAGGCGATCCTGTCGAATTAAATCTTGGTAAGTTTCCCGCTGCAGGATCAGGTTGGCTTCTCCAGCTCTAACTAAAACTGCTGCCGGACGAGGCAACCGATTGTAGTTAGAAGCCATGCTGTAATTGTAGGCTCCTGTGCCCATTACGACGAGAGTATCACCGGGTTCCGTTTGGGGCAGACTGGCTTCTTTGATCAAGATATCGCCGGATTCACAATGCTTGCCCGCGATCGCCACTGTCTCAGACATGGCTGCTGACATTTTGTTCGCGACTACGGCCCGATAAACTGATTGGTAGGTGATCGGTCTTGGGTTGTCAGACATGCCACCGTCCACAGTGACGTAGGTGCGAATGTCAGGCACTGTCTTCTGGCTACCTATCGTGTAGGCCGTAATGCAAGTGGGACCGACGAGCGATCGCCCTGGTTCGGAAAGGAGTTTGGGTAGGGCGATATTTTGGGCTTGGCAAGCTGCCGCGATCGCCTCACTGATCACCTTCACCCAAGCGTCAATGCTGGGTGGGTCATCGGATTCGGTGTAGCGAATCCCTAAACCACCGCCAATGTTGAGCTCTTGAATGGAGAGACCATAACCTGCAGCTTTAGTCAGCCACTGTACCATCACTCCTGCCAAGTCTTGGTGAGGTTGCAGCTCAAAAATTTGGGAACCGATATGAGCATGCAATCCAGCACAATTTAATGTGGGCTGCTGACTAACGAAGGTAAAGACTTCATCCAGTTGGTTGGGATCAAAGCCGAACTTGCTGTCTAGGTGCCCGGTGCGAATGTATTCGTGGGTATGGCACTCGATCCCAGGCGTCAAGCGCAACAAAATGCGGATGGGTGTTTCTTTGGCTGGCATGCCTGCAAGGGTTTGCAGTTCTAGCCAGTTATCGACCACAATGTTGCAACCCGATTCCACCGCAAACTCAAGTTCTGCAACTGATTTGTTATTGCCGTGAAAATAGAGCTTGTCGGGGCTGACTCTTGCTTGCAGTGCCGTGTACAGCTCGCCGCCAGAAACGACATCAATGCCTAATCCTTCACTGGCCGCGATCGCGCAGATGGCTAGACAACTCCAAGCTTTGGAGGCATAAAGAACCTGAGATTCGCCGGGGTAATATTGCTTAAAAGCATCACGGTATTGGCGGCAGGTTGTGCGTAGCGTTTCTTCATCCACAACGTACAGTGGCGAACCAAACTGCTGCACCAGTTCCGTAACGTCACAACCCCCAACTTCCAAGTGATCCTGCCCATTGACTTGAGCGGTCAGGGGCAAAAGGAATTGGTTTGGGGATCGGGTTGCCGCAGCATCTCCAGGGGCAGGTAAATACTGACGGCCAGAGTTCTGAACCTCCACAGAGTAAGTCGATACCATTGCGTAATAGTTGTCCTTGGTTAGTTGACAGGCGTGAGTGCGTCTTGTTTCTCAGTGTACAATTGAGGGCTGTGCATCCAGAGCTTTCGACCCAGACTTCTCGTGAATTTCCTGGATCTCCAATCATTAACTCCAGAATTGTTGCCCGCCACTCTAGTCCTCGATCAGTTGTGTTTCGGGGGCCTATGGACTTTGGAGGGTTATCGAAGAGAACTAGAGAGCCCAAACAGTGAATTATTAGTCCTGCAAACCAGCCAAGCTCACCAAACTTTAGAGAAACAGCCTATAGAGCCTATAGAACTGGGGTCTAAAGATGATCCTGCTGCTCCACTAGTTGGTTTGGGGTGCTTTTGGGCGATCGTCGATGAAGCTCACATCACCATCGTAGCGGTGCATCCTAACTATCAAGCTCAAGGACTGGGCCAAACTCTCTTGTATGCGCTCCTTAAAAAAGCGCGACAACGAGGTTTAGATCGAGCCACTCTAGAAGTTCGCGCCTCTAATCAACCTGCATTGTTACTTTATGAGAAGTTTGGCTTCCAAGAAGCAGGGCGGCGACGGCGTTATTACGAAGAAACCGGGGAAGATGCCTTGATTTTGTGGCGTGGTGGGCTACAATCACCTGAGTTTGGTCAAGCACTTATAGATTGGCAAGCTCAGGTTCAGGCTCGGCTACACCAAGCAGGTTGGCACTTGCGGGGACTGGGCAATCCTTGAGCTTGAAGAACTTGGGGCTTACCCCTTGACTTTGTAACAAATCTTTGTCCAAAATCTCCCTTCGGAAGTAAATATTCAAAAACTTCAGCGATCGCCACCTTGAATTGGGATCGCTCGGTCTGTATTGCTGCTATCTTGCGGATGATAGCAGCAAAATTTCCCTATGCTAAAATCAGCGTACCGGCAACGCAGCAGGTGATGGATACACGCCATGTTTGAACGCTTTACAGAGAAAGCCATTAAGGTAATTATGTTGGCCCAAGAAGAGGCTCGCCGCCTTGGGCACAACTTTGTAGGTACAGAACAGATCCTCCTGGGTCTAATTGGAGAAGGGACCGGCGTCGCCGCCAAAGTACTGAAGTCTATGGGTGTCAATCTCAAAGACGCTCGGATTGAAGTAGAAAAAATCATTGGTCGAGGTTCTGGCTTCGTTGCTGTAGAAATTCCGTTCACTCCTCGCGCCAAACGTGTCTTAGAACTGTCCTTGGAAGAAGCTCGGCAGTTGGGACACAACTACATTGGCACCGAACACCTGCTCTTAGGTCTGATTCGGGAGGGCGAAGGCGTTGCAGCTAGAGTGCTGGAAAATCTTGGAGTTGACCTCTCCAAGGTACGGACACAAGTCATCCGTATGTTGGGTGAAACCGCAGAAGTTTCAACCACGCCAGGGGGCGGTCGGACGAAGACTCCTACCCTGGATGAATTTGGCTCTAACCTGACCCAAATGGCAGCGGAAGGAAAGCTCGATCCCGTTGTAGGTCGTCAGAAAGAGATTGAGCGCGTCATCCAAATCTTGGGCCGTCGGACCAAAAACAACCCAGTCTTGATTGGGGAGCCAGGGGTCGGTAAGACGGCGATCGCCGAAGGTTTGGCCCAGCGCATCGCTAACAACGATATTCCAGACATTCTGGAAGACAAGCGTGTGGTTACACTCGATATTGGTTTGCTGGTAGCAGGCACCAAGTATCGAGGTGAGTTTGAAGAACGCTTGAAGAAAATCATGGATGAAATCCGTTCTGCCGGAAATGTCATCCTGGTAATCGATGAAGTTCACACCTTGATTGGTGCAGGGGCGGCTGAAGGCGCGATCGACGCAGCCAACATCCTCAAACCTGCCTTAGCTAGAGGTGAGCTGCAATGTATTGGTGCTACCACCTTGGATGAATACCGCAAGCACATTGAGCGGGATGCTGCGCTAGAGCGTCGCTTCCAGCCTGTGATGGTGGGTGAACCCAGCGTGGATGAAACCATCGAAATCCTACGCGGTTTGCGTGAGCGCTACGAACAGCACCATAAGCTAAAAATTTCTGATGCTGCCTTAGACGCTGCGGCTAAGCTGTCGGATCGCTACATTTCCGATCGCTTCCTGCCTGACAAGGCAATTGACTTGATTGATGAGGCGGGCTCTAGAGTCCGTTTACTTAACTCGCAATTACCTCCTGCTGCTAAAGAACTCGATAAGGAACTTCGTCAAGTTCTGAAAGAGAAAGATGATGCAGTGCGGGCACAGGACTTTGATCGAGCGGGTGAGTTGCGCGATCGCGAAATGGAAATCAAAACTGAAATCCGGTCGATCGCTCAAACCAAGAAGGCTGAACCTGGCAATGAAGATGCTTCTCCAATGGTGGATGAAGAAGACATTGCTCATATCGTGGCTTCTTGGACAGGTGTCCCTGTGAACAAGCTCACCGAGTCTGAGTCTGAAAAGCTGCTCCACATGGAAGACACCTTGCATGGGCGCTTAATTGGACAGGACGAAGCGGTTAAGGCTGTGTCTCGTGCCATTCGTCGAGCACGAGTTGGCTTGAAGAACCCCAACCGCCCGATCGCTAGCTTTATCTTCTCTGGTCCTACCGGGGTTGGTAAGACTGAGTTGACCAAGTCGTTGGCAGCTTACTTCTTTGGTTCCGAAGATGCCATGATCCGTCTTGACATGTCGGAATACATGGAGCGTCATACCGTTTCCAAGCTAATCGGTTCGCCTCCGGGCTACGTTGGCTATAACGAAGGCGGTCAGCTGACCGAAGCAGTCCGTCGTCGGCCTTACACAGTGGTGCTGTTCGATGAAATCGAGAAAGCCCACCCCGACGTGTTTAACATGCTGTTGCAAATCTTGGAAGATGGTCGCCTGACCGATGCCAAGGGCCGCACAGTAGACTTCAAGAACACGCTGCTGATCATGACCTCCAACATCGGTTCCAAGGTGATTGAGAAGGGTGGCGGTGGTCTTGGCTTTGAGTTCTCGGCAGAGAGCCAGGCTGATTCTCAGTACAACCGCATCCGCTCGCTGGTCAACGAAGAACTGAAACAGTACTTCCGTCCAGAATTCCTCAACCGTCTTGACGAGATTATTGTCTTCCGTCAACTGACGAAGGACGAAGTCAAGGAAATCGCGGACATCATGTTGAACGAGGTCTTCCGCCGTCTCGGCGAGCAAGGCATCACGCTGGAAGTCACTGAGCGGTTCAAGGATCGGTTAGTGGAAGAAGGTTACAACCCCAGCTATGGTGCTAGACCGTTACGTCGAGCCATCATGCGGTTGTTGGAAGATAGCCTCGCTGAAGAAATCCTCTCTGGCCGAATACAGGATGGCGACACCGCCGTTATGGATGTAGATGAGGGTCAGGTGAAGGTGCTGAAAGGTGAGAAGCGCGAGCTACTGCCTCAAGCGGCTGAATAGCCTTTAGTTCCGAGAAATAACTAATACTTAAGCGGTAGAGCGTTAAATCCTCTACCGTTTTTTTGTGTTTGCTGAAGAAGAAAGGAGGATCTGTGAAAGTTGCAATTATTGGCTGTGGGTATGTCGGGATGGCAACCGCTCGACATTGGCAGCAAGTGGGCTGGACTGTCACGGCTACCACAACCAGCGTGCCGCGTTTGTCAGAACTGGAGGCGATCGCAGACCATGCCGTTTTAGCCCAAGGCAATGATGAAACCTCACTAGCTGAGGCTTTAACGGATCAACAAGTCGTGCTGCTGAGTGTGGGGGCGCGTAGCCCTAACAGCTATGAAGAAACTTATCTGCACACCGCTAAAACCCTGACTAAAGTTTTGGCCCAAACGCCGAGCGTACAGCAGCTCATTTACACAGGGAGCTATGCCGTTTATGGTGACCAGCAGGGCAATTGGGTAGATGAAACCTCACCCGTTAAACCTGCCAACCGCAACGGTGAAATCCTGGCGGAAACTGAACAGGTATTGCTCAACGCTGCGAATTCTCAACTCAAGGTTTGTGTACTGCGGCTAGGCGGTATTTATGGGCCAGGACGAGAACTCCAGCGAATTTTTGGGCGAGCGGCGGGCACGACTCGACCGGGAACAGGGGCAGAGCCGAGTAATTGGATTCACCTAGATGACATCGTGGGCGCGATCGCCTTTGCCCAAGAGCACCAACTCCAGGGAGTTTATAATCTGGTGCAAGAAGTGACGCTAACCAGTCGAGAACTGATTGAGCAGGTGTGTCAGCGCTACAACCTAGCTCCTGTAAATTGGGACGAATCGCAACCCAGTGCTCGCTCCTACAATGCGAAGGTATCTAACCAAAAGCTCAAAACTGCGGGATACCAATTCATCCATCCTGAATTGCAAGTGTAAGGCGATCGCTGGTTTAACCCTGCTTATTACTACAAAGAGCACGATCGGTTTAGCACTCATTCCGATAGAGTGCTAAATTCTAGTTGGAAGCGTAGGGAACGAAATATGGCAAAAATTGTTGCATTCAGCGAAGAATCTCGGCGAGCGTTAGAACGAGGTGTGAATGCGTTAGCAGATGCCGTTCGGATTACTCTAGGGCCCAAAGGCCGCAACGTGGTGCTAGAGAAAAAGTACGGGGCACCTCAGATCGTCAATGACGGTGTCACGATCGCGAAAGAAATTGAACTCGAAGATCCCCTAGAGCAAACGGGAGCCCAACTAATTCGGGAAGTGGCTTCCAAAACCAAGGATATTGCTGGAGATGGCACCACGACTGCCACAGTGCTAGCCCAAGCTCTGATTCGAGAAGGCTTAAAGAATGTGGCTGCGGGTACTAATCCGGTGAGCCTCCGCCGGGGTATCGAAAAGGTAGTAGCTCTCTTAGCAGAAGAAATCAGAGCGGTCGCGAGACCCGTTGAAGGAGACGCAATCGCTCAAGTCGCCACTGTTTCTTCGGGTGGTGATGAAGAAGTAGGAGCCATGATTGCCGAAGCCATGAACCGGGTGGGCAAAGATGGCGTAATCACCGTAGAAGAATCGAAGTCCTTGTCTACCGAACTCGAAGTCGTAGAAGGGATGCAGTTCGACCGGGGCTATATTTCCCCTTACTTCGTCACCGATGGCGAACGGATGCTGGTGGACTATGAAAACGCCCGCATTTTGATCACAGACAAGAAAATTGGTTCCATCCAAGAGCTAGTGCCTGTTCTGGAGAAAGTTGCACGCTCTGGTCAGCCGCTATTGATTATTGCTGAGGACATTGAGGGAGAAGCCCTCGCTACCTTGGTGGTCAACAAAATGCGGGGTGTCTTGAATGCTGCTGCTGTAAAAGCTCCCAGCTTTGGTGAACGCCGCAAAGCCATGTTGCAAGATATTGCCGTGGTAACGGGTGGTCAGATGGTTTCCGAAGATGTCGGTCTGACCTTAGATGCCGTCTCTCTAGAGATGTTGGGCACAGCTCGGAAAGTAACGATCACCAAGGACAACACCACGATTGTGGCTGAGGTTAGCGATCGCACCAAATCTGACATTGAAAAGCGAGTCAGCCAAATTCGCCAAGAGCTAGAAAGAACCGACTCAGACTACGACAAAGAAAAGCTGCAAGAACGCCTCGCTAAGTTAGCAGGTGGCGTGGCTGTAATCAAAGTTGGGGCAGCTACTGAAACCGAACTGAAAGACCGGAAACTGCGAATCGAAGATGCTTTGAACGCTACCAAAGCAGCCGTAGAAGAAGGCACAGTACCCGGTGGTGGTGCTACCTTAATCCACTTGACTAAAAAGGTGGAAGAAATCAAAGCCCAGTTGAACGATGAAGAGAAGATTGGGGCTGATATCGTGATTAAAGCCTTGGAAGCACCTTTGCGTCAAATTGCTGACAACGCAGGGGTTGAAGGTTCTGTCATCGTAGAAAAAGTGCGTGACATGGACTTCAACATGGGCTACAACGTCATTTCTGAGAAGTTCGAGGACATGATCGCCGCTGGGGTGATTGACCCCGCTAAAGTCGTGCGATCGGCGCTGCTAGATGCGGCTTCTGTCGCTAGTATGGTCTTGACCACAGAAGCTGTGATTGTCGAGCGACCTGAGAAGAACCCTCCTGCTGGTGCTCCCGATATGGGCGGCATGGGTGGCATGGGTGGTATGGGCGGCATGGGTGGTATGGGCGGCATGGGTGGCATGGGGATGATGTAGGCCTGCTGCCACAACGCTAATTTGAACATCTAAACTCATTGGAGCAGTAGCTATTACAAGCTGCTGCTTTTTTAGCTTTAGGAGTACAACTTCATCCCATGAGATTTCTGGGCTTGGGTGGAGTGAGCTTTGCCCAACTAGCAAAATCAACGTGCTGGAATAGTACTCAATCCTGATTGAATTGCTTAAGATGGCGGTGCGCGTCTTGTCCAAAACTCTCTATGTCTAACCGACCGAGTCAACCATTGCGTGGTTTCAATTCCCAAACTCCTAAGAACGCTTTCGACTTGTCTGAAGCAAGTCTTTTAGGAGACGAACCGTCCTATATTGACTATTTCTATGACCAGCCCGGGAGCATGCCCGGAACGCTCAAGATTGAGGTCGATGCGCCACCCCCAGTCATAGTTCTGATCGACTACAGTGATACCAAAGCGACAAAAGTAGAGATTGAAGCACCAGAGGAGTGTGAGCCTTACCTGGATACTGAATCAGTGTCTTGGGTGGATGTGAAAGGGCTAGGCAGTGAGGACATCTTGAAGCGGTTAGGCCATGTATTCAATTTGCATCCGCTCGTCCTAGAAGATATCGTCAATGTGCCGCAGCGACCCAAGGTTGAAGAGTACGAAGACCAACTGTTAATTGTGGCGCGGATGGTAACGCTGCAAGCCAACGGGCAAAGCTTCATTAGTGAGCAAGTGAGCTTTATCTTGGGGCAGCATTATCTGCTGACTGTACAAGAAGAACCAGACCATGACTCTTTCGGGCCAGTCCGAGAGCGAATTCGCTGTAATAAAGGAACGATTCGGAAACAAAAGTCTGATTACCTCACCTATGCCCTCTTAGACTCGATTATTGACGGGTTTTTTCCGGTTTTAGAAGCCTATGGAGAACGGATTGAGGAGTTAGAAGACGAGGTTGTCTCAAACCCTACCAGACAAACCCTCGAAAAAATTCATGGAATCAAGCGAGAACTGTTGACCCTACGCCGCTCTATTTGGCCTCAACGCGATGCCATTAACATGCTAATTCGTGACGGCAGTGACCTGATTAGCCATGACGTGCAGATTTACTTGCGGGACTGCTATGACCATACAGTTCAGGTGCTTGACATGGTAGAAACCTATCGAGAGTTAGCCTCTAGCTTGATGGATGTCTACCTATCCTCGGTCAGCAACCGCATGAACGAGATTATGAAAACTCTCACAGTGATTTCAGCCATTTTTATTCCCCTGACTTTTGTGGCTGGTATTTATGGCATGAATTTCAACACAGAAATCTCTCCTTGGAATATGCCTGAGTTGAACTGGTACTTAGGGTATCCAGCCTGCTTAACCCTGATGGTTCTGATTACAGTGAGCCTCTGTGCTTTTTTCTGGCGGAGGGGCTGGTTTGAAAATATTTCTACGGTCAAATCTACGGCCAAAGATGATTGAGCAATGAATCAGTTTGATCTGCTGATTTTGGCCATTTACATTATTTGCGTCACCTATGTGATCAACGAGGCGATCAAATCGCTGGATGCCCGATTCACCGTGCGGTTTGAGCCGGATGATTTGAAGCAGCAATTGCAAGAACAAAATTTACAAGACACCCTTGGGGTTGGTTTTGGCCTGGCTGCACGCTACACCAAGCCAGATGAGCTGCAAAAGCTGCCTATCATCATTAGCAACCGTTCTAGTCGCTACTCTATCTATGTGGATTGGGACCACAGCTCCTTTGCCGATTTTGATGGGCGATCGCGACGGGTGATCCGGCTGATGCCAGGATTAACCACAGATTTATTTCAACCGCAGGTCTTTAGTGTGATTGCTCCAGGCAAAACTCTCAAGGAGGCTGTAACCGCAGAAGATACTCTGAAGCGCGAATCTGATGCGGGTGCGGTCAAGGTGGGTGCTCCTTTAGTGAACTTAGCGAGTCTAAAGACTGCTATGGACAAAAAAGAATTTTCCTTAAGGCTGGTTTTACGAGTTTTTGATCCGGTCGGGGGCGGCGGGGGCGATCGCTTCCATGTGCTGTCTTGTAAATTTACAGCGAGACGCTTGCCTTGGACGGATGCCCTCCCTTGGAAACACCTGAAAACCTAACCCGACAGTTTTGGCTATAACACTTTGGCTGTTCCACGGCTTGTTAAACTGGATGGTTAGGAAGAGTTGGTGTAGGTGGTTGCGGACTTGGTAGGAGTGAGAAACTCATTCCAGCGCGCTAAGGCATCGCGCTTTAAGCCAGTCTGAGGAAAGTCCGGGCTCCCCAAAGACCAGACTTGCTGGGTAACGCCCAGTGCGGGTGACCGTGAGGATAGTGCCACAGAAACATACCGCCAACGGAGATCTTTTTATTTTTAATGAACTTGTTCATTAAAAATAAAAGAAATCACGGGTAAGGGTGCAAGGGTGCGGTAAGAGCGCACCAGCAGCATCGAGAGGTGCTGGCTCGGTAAACCCCGGTCGGGAGCAAGGTCGCGGGAACAAGGGTTGGTCTTTTTCCTGTTCCTAATGCAAATACCGCTAGAGGCGTTTGGTAACAAACGTCCCAGATAGATAACCGCCTTCTAAGGTGCCTAGCACCGAGGAAAACAGAACCCGGCTTACGTCCAACTCTTCCAACTCCTTAAAATCAAGCTTTCAACTTGGGTCCTGGCTGAAGTTTTATCTATTTCTCATAAAGTTTACGTACTTGTATTGAAGTTGCTCGCCTCAACGCCAGCCAGCCAGTTCTGGGCTTAGAGCTGTTGGCTTGGGAGTTTACGGATTTTTTAGATTCAAGAAGCCATTGTGTAGATTATTAGAAGTCTGGGGTTCATCGCTAGGCAAGGTATTATCCCTGCTCTAAGATGAAGGCATTCTGACTTAGAAAGGTTTGCTTAGATACATAGCTGGTTCAACTGAACCAGGCTTGTGGATGGCGAACCCTAATTTTTAATGAGGTGGATCAAAGCCTGTGCCACACTGCAACCCTATCCTCGCTGTGAGTGAACAGAAAAAATGTGGACTGATCCTCTGCAAAGCCTATCATGCTGATTTTGCTGGGCCTGGGGCAGCGGTAGGGAGCCCGGTTGAGCAAGGCTATAACGTTGTAATTGCCATTGGTTCGCCTGAATTAGTTCCAGTCGAAACCTTTGAAGAACGGCAGAAAGCTTATGGGCGACGAATTCAGTGGATGCGGTGGCTAGAAAGAATTACTAACTATTCTGATCCAGCTCTGAGAGTCGAAAAGTTATTGGCTGGGTTTGAAGCGTTTTTTAGCCGTCAAGTTGTCCTTGAACTGCCTGATGAGGTGTTGGCACTTTTAGTCGGAGTGCTACCGCAGACTGTCAATGCTGTTCGATCGCAACAATACGGCTTCTGGTATACCCATCAAAAAAAGCAAGCTTCGAGCTGGCAGCAGTTATCTCAGCCTGTGCTGGTTCCGCGATCGCAGCGTGAACCTGCCGGATCTACAACCGATTATTGTTTTTTTGACGCTACAAGCTCCTATTTGAGCGTCTACAATTTCAATCAGAGTATTCATCAGCTACCTTGCTCTGCCTAAACTGGTCTGAGGGGCTCATTCTCCCTGAGGCAGAACCCTACGGTTGGCAGTAGCAAGTGGGCTCAAGTCACTGATTGAGTTTGAAATGACAACCTTGGGCTATCCGCATCGTCAGCAGCAACTCCAGAGTCTACTGCGAAAATTGGCTCTACCCGAAACAGCCCCTGTCCAGTGGTCACTTTTGGATTTAGCGCTAACGCATCCCACGATTTCAGCCGAGTCGAATTACGAACAACTAGAATTTGTGGGAGATGCAGTCGTTCGGTTGGCTGCTTCTGAATTGCTGTTTGAAACCTATCCGGATTGTCCTGTAGGGGAGTTTGCCGCGATTCGGTCGATGTTGGTCAGCGATCGCTCCCTGGCTCGCATTGCCCAACACTACGGCTTAGAACGGTATCTGTTGGTTTCTGGCAGCGCTTTGGGTGACAAAGCTGGGGAGGAGTCCCGCTTAGCTGAGGCGCTAGAAGCCTTAGTCGGCGCACTGTACTTGAGTACCCACACCTTGACGTTGATTCGCTCTTGGCTAGACTTTCACTTTAAGGCATTCGCGATCGAGATTCGTACTGATCCGGCGCGGCAAAACTACAAAGCGGCTCTACAAGAATGGACTCAAGCTCAACATAAAAGCTTGCCCACTTATCGCACCCAAGAAATTGGTTTAATGCATGGTGATCCAAATCGCTTTGCGGCTGAGGTTTGGTTACAAGAACAGTTTTTGGGGCGAGGCACTGGACGCTCGATTAAAGCTGCGGAACAGGCAGCCGCGCAAGCAGCCTTCCTCCAACTGACACAGCCTGCATCTCACTCAGAAGATAATTGAGACGCACACAAGCCCTTGGGTAGAAGGACCAATCAAATGACGAATCGAATTGGAATCGCGGTTATCGGTGCGGGGCGTTGGGGAGTGCATTTGGTGCGGAATTTCTTAGAGCACCCTCAAGCTCGTTTAGTCGCAGTGATTGATCCTGATCCGGAGCGTTTAGCCGCCCTACGCCAACGCTTTAATTTCGACGAGCAAGTGATTTTAGCAACTGATTGGTCAGCGTTGCCGCCGCCGCCTGAACTAGCAGCAGTCGCGATCGCCACACCTGCCACCACTCACTATGCTCTGATCACCACTGCCTTGAAGCAGGGCTACCACGTTTTAGCGGAGAAACCCCTCACTCTAGCGTTATCCGAATCGCAACAACTCTGTCGTTTAGCGGCAATGCAACAACGACAATTAGTGGTGGACCATACCTATCTATTTCATCCGGCGGTAGAGCGGGGGCGAGAGGTGGTGCATTCAGGGGTGTTAGGAGAGCTGAAGTATGGGTATGCGGCCCGTACTCATCTAGGTCCCGTGCGCCCCGACGTAGATGCGCTTTGGGATTTAGCCATCCACGACATTGCCATTTTCAATACCTGGTTGGGAGAAACCCCAACTCAAGTGCAAGCTCAAGGTCAGGTCTGGTTACAGACGCGATCGCCCAACCAAGATTACTTCCCCCAGGGTTTAGCAGATTTAGTTTGGGTAACACTGGTTTACCCAAGCGGTTTTCAAGCTTCGCTGCACTTGTGTTGGCTGAACCCAGATAAGCAGCGTCGCTTAGGGGTAGTGGGCAGTCAAGGTACTCTGGTATTTGATGAACTAGCGATTGAAGCTCCACTTACCATTCAACATGGTCAACTACAACCCCTTGCCAGTAATCAACTCAGCCCAGCAGAGCTTGCCCCAACTTACTACACCCCTATAGAGCAGCGTCGCGAAATTCTGAGCCTTGAACCTGGGGAGCCATTACATCAAGTCTGCACTCATTTTTTAGATTGCGTGCGTCATAATATTGCTTCGCCAATCTCTTCTGGGCTGGTGGGGGCTGAGTTGGTGCGGGTGCTAAATGGCCTAACTGAGTCACTTAATCAATCGGGACAACTAGTGCTGCTTTAGGAATACTGCGCCTGTGGCTAGGCTCCTTCAGTTCTGACTTGGATAACTGTGCCCCATCTATCACAGGTAGGGTGATTTCAACCGTTGTCCCTTGGTCTAGCCCAGCACTATCTAAGGTGATGTTGCCACCCATTAGTTCCATAAAATTGCGTGAGATCGCCAAGCCTAAGCCTGTGCCCTCAAACCGCCGGGTGGTAGTGCCATCGGCCATCACGAAAGGACGAAAGAGCTTCGGAACCTGAGTCGGCTCAATGCCAACCCCCGTGTCTCGGACGGCAATGACTACTCGTGCACCTCGATGCCCATTTTGAGTGCCTGTGGTCGGCTCAATCCGGAGTAAAATCTCAATTTTTCCTTGCTCGGTAAACTTAATTGCATTACAAACCACATTGAGCAAAACCTGCTTCAGTTTAGCTGGGTCTGCGTAAACGGCAATCGGTTCTTTCAAGTGAGGAAAATCTAACTCTAGGCCTTTCTGCTGAATCGGCACGCTTTGTAAAGCAATTACATCTTGGAGAATGGTGCGCAAATCGATCGCTTGCAGATCGACTGAGAGGGTCCCCGCCTCGATTTTGGCAATGTCCAGCAAATCGTTGATCACATCGAGTAAGTGAATCGCTGCGTCATCCGCGCGCTGCAAAAATTCGTTTTCTTCTTCGCGATCGTCGCAGCAGCCATCTCGCACCAGACGAATGCAACCAATAATGGCGTTTAAGGGGGTGCGTAATTCGTGAGACGTGTTAGCCAAAAATTCGCTTTTGAGTCGGTTAGCCGCTTCTGCCTCCCGCCAAGTTGCTTCTAGTTCTTCAGCGCGTTCTTCCAGTCGTTCCACCATACTATTGAGCGCTTTAGCCAGTTGATTGAGCTCCCGAATTCTAAAGTTGGTGGGAGCGCGATCGCTAATGCCTAGAGGCTCGGTGATGCTCAATGAAGAACTTCCTTCCGGAAGCGCCGAGTGAAGCGTTGCGTGCTGATTTGTCTGAGCCGAGTTGGTTAGATTGGAATCGGGTGAAGCAGTACTATCAGCCGCGCTCGCCGTGGAACTAGTTTGGGATGAGGTTGCAGTATGACGCTGCTGGATATGTAGAGCATAGTTGCCTAATTGCTCTAACGGTCGCGATAGTTCCCGTGCTACGTATAGGGTGGCCAGTAAGTTCGCCGCTATCAGCCCTAAGGTTAGCACCACTAAAATCTGCTTGATTTCATCGAGACCATAAAGGGCATTGTCAATCCGAGTCACAGCCAGCACGACCCAAGTATGGTTCTCGGATTGGTTAATGGGCACCCGAATTGGACTGTAGCCAGCCAGCCATTCGGCACCGTTGTCTTCAAACCCAAATAGATGCCGCACATCTGAGTTGCCGTCAACAACCGCGTTGTGCAAAATCCCCTCTAAACGGTTAGAATCCGCCTCCTGCCGAATATTTTTGCCAATTCGGACTGGGTCGGGATGCGCCAAGATTGTGCCATCTTGATCGATGACCACTGTGTAGCCAGAGAGCGAACCCGGTTTATCGCCCTCTTTCTGATGCAGCGCGGTCTGAACGCTAAGAGCATACTTGAGCTGCCCCTTGTCGCTGTAAACTGGCACGCTGAGAACTAAACCGAGCTGACCTTGCGGATGGTTAGCCTGGTTAATTTGGCTTGCTGGGGTGACATAGGCAATGGAGCGACCTGGCCTTAACTGCTTCTGATCTGGTGGCCACAACTGATTGACACTGCCAGCATTGGGAGTAGTCGCAAAAGTATCGGGCTGTGGAGTAGAGGGGGCTGTGGCAGAAAGCAGTTGTAGCTGAGTGCCACAGGTACTTAGGGCCAACTTTCTCGTTTGAATCTCGGTCAGCTGAATGCACTGAACTTGCGTGGGGATCGTTTGCTGCAACTGACTTAAAGATTGCCGAGCTTGAGCTAGCGAGCCTGACTGTAGAGCTGAGGTTTCACTAGCGGTAATTAAATTGGCTTGTAAGGCTGTGATGGAATCTTTGATATCATTGCCTTTTCGCACTGCACTTTCGGTTAGATTGCGGCGAGCTGTTTCTAATAAACTGGAGCGCGCCTTCTTGTAGGTCACAACTTCCCCTAACAACAGCACTGGAACGCTGAGTAGCAGAATGCAGGATAACAAAACACGACGGAAAGAAGATTGACCTAGCTTAGCCATAGGAAGTCTTTAACCTAAGGTGCAAGACCCAGCGATGAAGGTGCTTTGCAGGATAGACGCAGATGGAAGTTGACGCTTGCGCTACAAAATGAATTGTGCCGTCAAGACTGACTGAGCAGAAATGACACAATCTAGCCTGGATAAGTACGTACCTAGTATAATCACCCATTCTAAATGAACTCCATTTAAGCTGGGTCTACTGTGTGAGCTATTCTTGGCTTAAACTCAGGCACTTGAGCGTTTTAGAACTCTACCCTGTCTTAAGAAGCCGTCATTGAGCGTTTGATGGACCTAGTTTATCGGTTTAATTGATTAAGTTACAGGCGTAGCGAAGCGAGCTGGCGAGAGTTGCGTCAAAATTGAGTCTGTTTGGCCTGAGGCAGCTTCAGCAAACCGTTCTGCTAAAGGAGGCACGATCGCGAAGGGGTTGCTAAAGCCAGAGAAAACGTATAACCCAGTGGTTTCGGGAACCGCCCCAATTAAGGGGAGGCGATCGCGGCTAAAGGCAACCAAGCATTGCTGCCATTGACCAGGGAGATTTTGCAAACTTGGTAACACCTGGCCAACTGCTGTCCGGATGGCGGCTTCGCTGGCCACAGCATCCACTTGAGCTTGTGGATTACTAAGGACCCGGCTAATTTGCCCCAAGCGGAGACTGCCATTTGCCAGTTGCACGGCACCTGCATCCAGAACGAAAGGCGATAACTCTGTATCCGGTTGCTGCCACTGCTGCTCTTTATCAGTTGTGCTGGCTTGCGCCTCTAACTGAAAACGCTGCATCTCTGCTGTCATTACTAGCGTTCGTAGCTGGACATCAACTGGGGGTGTCTCGATTAGTTCAGCATGGGTAAAGTAGAGGGGCACTGTCAATCCTGCTTCGGCCAACAAAGCTCGGCTCCAGCCACCCGCACAAATCACGACATTGGCGGCTGTATAAATCTGCTGTGTCGCGATCGCCCCGGTAATGCGCTGGTTTTGTCGCTGCAATCCCATCACTGAGTCGATGACAATTTTGCCGCCCGATCGCACAAAGGCTTGCTGATAGGCTTGGGTCATGGCTTCTGGGTCAACCTGACCGTGGCGCACCGTAAAGGCTCCGGCGATCGCCTCAGGATTTAACAAGGGCTCTAACTCGCAGGCTTCAGCCACGCTGAGCAAACGCGGGGGAATCGCATAATCAGTGTAACTAGAAGCGATAGCAGTGGGGTCACGATCGGCAGCCACTGTGAGCAACAAATCTAATTCCCGAAAGTGAATTTCTGCTCCTAGCTCCGCTGCTAAGTTGGGATAGCGCTGCCAACCTGCTTGGCAAAGTTGTCGGGTTAAATCGGTTGTGCCAGACCAATAGGCAATGCCGCCATAGCTTAACCGAGTTGCCCCTTGTAAGGTGGCATGTTGCTCGATGAGGAGCACAGAAAACTGTTTCTGAGCGAGTTCATAACTCAGGGCTGCTCCTGTGACTCCACCTCCGAGCACAATCCAGTCGTATGTACTCATACCTCGATTCGCGGTTGAACAATAGGCGCAGATACGATGCCAGCCGTTTCTAGGAATGCGGCTACACGAAGAATCAAGGCTTCATTATAAGGTGCGGCTATGAGTTGTACGCCTAGAGGCAACTGGCCTGGTCGCTGAATCGGCACTGATAAGACTGGCAGCCCAATAAAGGATAGAGGCTGAGTAAATAACCCTAGGTTGGGTCGAATGAGCATCTCGACTCCATCAAGCACGATGGTTTCTTGGCTGATCAAGGGAGCAGGATAAGGAGTTGTGGGAGCCAAGATCAAGTCCACAGTTTGAAAGATTTCTTGCACCTGATGCTGAAACCAGCGGCGAAAGCGTTGGGCTTGGAGATACCAATGAGCTGGAATTAAAGACCCAGCTAGAAAGCGATCGCGAGTCGCAGGGTCGAAGTCTTGGGGGCGCGATCGTAAGTTGGCCGCATGAAAATTAGCGCCTTCCGCTGCGGTAATGACAAAAGCTGCGGCTCTAGCTCGGTGCGCCTCTGGTATGGTAATGCGCTGAGTTGCGCCTAGAGCGGCTGCGACTTGCTCCACCACCTCTAGCGCTTCTGGGATCGCGCCTTGGGCAAAGTAGTCAGTTGCGATCGCGATTCTCACTCCGTCAAAGCCTTGCTGGAGTTGGGGCAGACATTGTTCAGGCGCGCGCGCGGTACAGACGGGATCGCGGGGGTCGGGGCCTTGCAACACATCAAAAACAGCGGCTAAATCTCGTACTGAATGAGCAAAAGGTCCAATATGGTCAAAGCTACTGGAAAACAAAACGGTGCCAGCGCGGGATAAACGCCCATAAGTAGGTTTGAGGCCAAGCACGCCACATAACGCCGCGGGCACCCGGATAGAGCCATTCGTATCAGACCCTAAGGTCAAGGGAACGCAACCCGCTGCCACTGCCGCTGCTGAACCTCCAGAGGAGCCACCTGCCACCCGATTTAGATCGTGAGGGTTGTGAGTCGGTCCATAATGGCTGTTCTCGGTGACAAAGCCATAGGCATACTCGTCCATGTTGAGCGTACCCAGCAAAACTGCTCCCGCTTGGCGCAACTTGGCTACTGCTGTTGCATCGGTGGTGGCAGGTGCTTGTTCCGCGTTGATCTTGGAGCCTGCTAAGGTGGTCAAACCTTGAACATCAAACAGATTTTTGACCGCAAAGGGCACGCCAGCTAAAGGCCCAGGATCTTGCCCTTGGGCGATCGCATGGTCAATCTGCTCAGCGGTCGCTAAAGCCGTATCTGCTATCACTGCGGTAAAGCAGTTGAGGTGCTGATTTAGTTCCGCAATTTTTGCCAAAGCCGCCGCTGTAACCGCTTTAGCTGTGACTTCGCGATCGCGGATTGCCGCCGCTATGCTTGTAGCATCTGCTGGCCTCATGGGACAAAAATCGGAGCAGCTTCAATCTGGTCGGGGAGCGGAAACTCCAGCACCAGCTCCGCGATCGCCTGAATGCGAGCAAAGTTGGTGACGACACTAGGGACACCTTCTGGGTCAAGGGGCAAATCGATCAAGCTGGCCGCAGCGTGAACGTAATCCGTTGGGTCAATAGTGGCGTTTGACATGGTTTAGTAAGACGTGGCTAAGCCTATAGTAATGAATTTGCGTGATATCTCAGGGCTGGAAAAATAAATCTCGGCGTGGGTAGATGGCTGAATCTTCGCTTCAGAGAGTCAGTATTAAAACCTACAAAAATGCTGTGACGAGCGAATAAGCAACTCTACTTAACTGGATTTCCTTAATCTATTCTTAACTGAAGTAAAACTTGTTATTCTAATGAGTCCTGCTGCGAATCACCGCCTTAAGGCTGCTTTAAAGCTAAGAGAGATATATATGTATTGACTATTACTGGAGTGGGAGCACTTTTTGGTTAAGATCTGGTTAATAAGTAATTAAAGATCCATTAGCTTTTTTTGATCAAACCCTGGCTTCTGAAATCTGTTCAGATCTTCGAGCCAGCGATCGCCGCAGGAACTTGTATCAGGGGCTACAGGGTTAACAACTCAGACAAGATAACAATTTAAAAACTCAGGGAGGAAACTGTGACAGAACGCTCTAACTTTCTCTATCCGCGCAGTCGTTATCATGGCGAGGTGAAGCCAGAAAATTTAGTTTTCAACGCCAACTTGCAAGAGTTCGCTCAACGAGTGAGTTACATCTGTTGCCTAGAGACAGGTGGCAAGCTCACGCCTGAGGAGTCCTACAAACAAGTGAAGGCGCTGTGGAAACAGCTAAAGCGGACCAAGAAGCAGCTAGGAATTGGGCAAAAGCCTTTTCATCAGCAAGACGAGGGCTTTTAACCAAGGTTTTGAGCCAAGTTTGTTGGCAATTGAGCGATCTAAGCAGCGTCCATAGAAGTGAATAGTCTACTTCTGTGGACGCTGTTGACTTGGCTACTTACTTGTCATCGTGTGCACGCCGTCCCAGTCTTCGGGGGGCGGATTCGTGAGGTAGTCTTGAATTCGCCGGAGATGGGCTTCCACCGCTTGATCAGTTTCTCGCAATTTTTGAGCAGCGCTGAAGTGCTTGAGCGCGGCTTGAAATTCCATTTGAGTGTAGGCTGTGCGTCCAGCAATATACAGACCTAAAAAATCTTCGCTTTCGGCTGGCAGAGCCTCCCGGCGATCGCCAATTAGCTCAAAAATGCTGACAGGTCTGTTCTTGCCTTTGACTCGAATTTTGTCGAGTTCTCGCACCCAAATGCGATCGCGGCACAGTTCGTAAGTGAACTCGCTCAGCACAATATCGCAGCCATATTCCTTCGTTACACTTTCTAGGCGAGAGCTGAGATTGACGCCATCGCCGATCACGGTGTAGTCCATGCGCTTCTGGGAGCCGATGTTGCCAGAAACCACTTCTCCAGAACTAATCCCAATCCCGATGTGAATTTGGGGCTGGGCTTCCACCATTCGCGCCTCGTTAAACTCCTTGAGCCGTCGCCGCATATCCAGCGCCGATTGCACTGCCATCCAGGCATGGTTTTCGTTGAGAGGGAGAGGCGCACCAAACACAGCCATGATCGCATCCCCGATGAACTTGTCCAGGGTGCCTTCATAGTTAAAAATCGCTTCCACCATCGTCTCAAAGTACTGATTCAGCAGCTCGACGACTTTGGTCGCTTCCAAGTTTTCCGTCAAAGTGGTGTAGCCACGAATATCCGAGAACAGAATCGTAACTTCTTTACGCTCACCTACCATGAGGCCATCTTCGCCCAAAGCCATGACTCGCTCTGCCACGCCTGGGGTCATGTAGCGATACATGGTTGTCTTCATCCGCTTCTCTTGGCTGATGTCTTCTAGCACTACCAAGCCACCGCGCACGCTACCTTCTGGGTTGGTGAGGGGATTCACCGTGAGGTTAATACTACGCTCAATTTCCCGGATTTGCGCTTTGGTGAAGTAAGTCGGCTCGACTACATAGTTGCCATTGCTGGCTTCATTTGCTGGTTCCGTCGGCAGTTCGTTCCAAGCAACGTAGCGGCTGGGGTCGGTGCGATCGCTAATCGTTAAGGTGTATACGGTGTTGCCGTCATCTTCTACAGTTCCTTCGCTTACAGCACTCGTGGCAATATGCAGCCCCACTGTTAAGCTTTGTTCTGGTACATAGTGTTTAGCCGCAGTTTTTAAGCTATCTTGCAAACGCATTTGCAAGTTCTCAATGGGAATAATGTCCCAGACGTAGCGGCCCACCAGCTTGTCTTGCCAGTGCAATTTATTCACCTTGCCACTGGCTTTGCGGACCGGGCAGCCTAGCAACTCAATGGCCGCATCATTAATAGTGACGATTCTGCCTTGCATGTCGGTGGAGATCACCGCATCCGACAGACTTTGCAGCATGTCTTTCTGATACTGTTTCTCCAGCAGCACGTTCTCAAACAGTTGGGCATTTTCTAAGGCAATCCCCGCCTGAATATTAAAGGCCCGCATGAACTCTTCGTCAGAGTTAGTAAAGCTGCCTTGGTGCTTATTAATTAACTGGGTGACTCCAATCAGCTCGCTGCTGGAGTTAAATACGGGCATACAGAGAATATTGCGAGTGTAATAACCCGTTCTCTTATCAGTGCTGGGATCAAAGCGTGGGTCTTCGTAAGCATTCGGGATGTTTAGGGTTTCACCCGTCGAAGCGACGTACCCAGCAATGCCTTTATTGGCAGGAATGCGGATTTCCAAAATTGTTTTTTCGTCGGCTGCCGCAACTTTGGTCCACAGCTCATTGGTTTCCCGGCTCAATAAGAACAAAGTGCTGCGATCGGCCTGCATCAAGTCACGCGCTTGATTCATCACTGCCCGCAGGGTGGTTTCTAGATCTAAGCTGCGCCCCAACATTTTGGTCGCTTCTAGTAGCGCTGCCACCCCCCGCTGGTTGCGGGCGGCAATGTAGAACGTATTACAACTTTCTAGGATGATGCCAATCGAAGAAGCAAATTCACGGAAGTGTTGCTCATCTGTGGCGTCAAATGGCATCCCTCCCATCTTGTTCAGCAACTGGACGACTGCAACCACCCGCTCATGCTTATTAAAAATAGGCATGCACAAGATATTTTTGGTATGGTAGCCCGTTTGCTTATCAACTTCTTTATTAAAGAGAGGATGACTGTAGGCGTCAGGAATATTTAGGCATTCTCCGGTCGTAGCGACGTGACCTGCAATGCCTTTATCAATGGGGATGCGAATTTCTGGTGACTTGCCGTCATCGCTCTGAGCAATTTTGGCCCAAAGCTGCGCTTTTTCTTCATCTACCAAAAAAATAGTGGTGCGATCGGCCTGAAGAATTTGGCCAATTTTTAAGGTAAATGCCTCTAGAATCTGCTCTAGCAGCGTCTCTAAGGTTTCATTATTAATTAAATCGATCGCCCGTAAAAAGTGCTCAAACTCACGGGTAATCTGCTCCAGCAAATCAATGAATTGCGGAATAGGTAAATCCTTGACGCGATGAGTTAGGTTGCCTTTACGGTTATTGGCTTGAGTCAGGGTAGCCAGCATGCCACCCGCTTGAGGCACAGCGCCAGAATTATGGAGTGTCATAGTCATGACCGATAAATGGGGCGAGGCAGCCCATGCTTGGTAGATGGATTCTGAGCGAGGCGATCGCAGGAGAATTAGATGTTTTTATAGACACTACACTAAAGCTCATTTCCTGTTGATTAGCGTAGCTTGTCTAGTCAAGCTGATACCACCCAGAGCCAGTCAGAAAACTTGATTCAGGTCTGGGGATACCCAACTCGTTCAAGTTCAGATCGGTTCTTATCTATAGTGTCGTGAGGTATTCTCGATTAATCAAGAGATCGCTGCAACTAAAACAGGTTATTGGTTCAGTCAAGGTTAGTATCCCCTCACAAGACTGAGCAATAACAGAACCACTACGAATGTAACTGGTTGTCTACAGTCCAACAAGCAACAACTTATACAGAACTGTAGTTCTGCTGAGCATACCCTCTCCTCCATCCCCTCTCATATGGGAGAGGGGTGCCGTAGGCGGGATGAGGTTTGAATTGTCTGAATCGGTACTTTTAAGCTGCTGAAGGTAAGACTTGAGAGTTAACCACAGCACGGTAATAACTCTGAAGCTGACGAGTGGCAGCGGCCCAACCCCAACGTTCTGCTTCTAGGCGGGCATTTTGGCGCAGAGTTTCGCGCTTCTCAATTTGATTGAGCAAAGCTTGAGTGGCCGCGATCGCCCCTTGCTCATCGGTGGGGTCAAACAGGTAGCCATTGACGCCATCCGTAACAATGTCAGGAATTCCCCCAGAGCGAGCTGCAACCACTGGGCAACCTGCCGCCATCGCTTCTAGGAGTACCAGCCCTAAAGTTTCGGTCCGGGAAGGAAAGACAAAGGCATCAGCAGAAGCAAAGGCACTCGATAGCTCTTTGCCTCCGAGATACCCAACGAAGTGGGTGGGGGTGCCCGCAAAATGCTTTTCGAGTTCCTGCCGAAACGGGCCATCTCCCACTAAAGCCAAGCGAGCGTTGGGAATTGCTTCCAAAACAGGCTTGATCCGATCGATTTCTTTTTCGGCGGAGAGGCGACCCACATAAAGCAATAACGGTGCTTCTGGGTGGCCTTGACTGAGGCGCGATCGCATCTCCTGACTGGCTAAGCTCGGTTGAAATGTTTCTGTATCTACGCCTCGTTGCCAAAGGTCTACGCGCTCAATGCCGTGAGCGGTGAGTTCTTCTACCATCGCGGTAGAGGTGCATAAGTTGAGCTGCGCTTGGTTGTGGCCCGCTTTCAGCAGTTCCCAGAGCAGACCTTCTAACATGCCCAAGCCATAGTGCTCCAAGTACTTAGGGAGGTGAGTGTGGTAGGAAGCAACTAAAGGAATTTTTAGGGTTTTGCTGTAGTACAAACCTGCCAATCCCAACACGGCAGGATTGACGATATGAACTAGGTCTGGGCGAAATCGCTCCAAGGCTTCCCCAATTGAAGGGCGAGGAAAAGCCAGCTTTAGCTCTGGGTACAAGGGCAGAGGAATTCCCGGTACCCCATAAATTTTGGCACCTTTGTACTCAGTTAATCCTCCGTCTGGGGAAAAAACAAGCACTTGATCGCCAGTACGCTGTAAGTGCTCAACGGTATGGCGTAGGCGCGTGACAATTCCATCAACCTTGGGCAAAAAGGTTTCAGTGAATAGAGCAATTCGCATAAAGTCTAGAAATACTTAATTGCTGACAACTTTTTTAGGGTTGAAAAAAAGCAGAGCCCCTAGAAGAAGCTCTGCCTGAGATGGTTATCTACGCCAAGAAACTTTGGGAAGGATTTGATTCTGGTCAACGCGATCCTGGTACTTTACAGCAAAGTTCAGCAAGGAATCGAGCAAGGAATCGGAGAGGAAGTGAGGTTGCAATCCGAGGCTGAGCAGATTGGTATTTTTGGCATTGAAGTAATGCTCTTCTAGCTCGACCCGGGGGTTGTCGATGTGATCAACTTTCACATCTAGGCCCAAGGAAGCACCCGCTTGCTTCACCATCGTGGCTAAGTCGCCAATGCTGAAGAGCTCGGTGAATTGGTTGAAGACTCGGAACTGACCAGCGTCAGCGGGGTTCGCGATCGCCAGCTCCACACAACGCACGGTATCGCGGATATCTAGGAAGCCACGAGTCTGACCGCCCTTCCCATACACCGTGATCGGGTGTCCAGTAGCAGCTTGAATACAGAAGCGGTTCAACGCAGTACCAAAAACGCCGTCGTAGTCTAAGCGGTTGATCAACAGCTCGTCCATTCCGGTTTCTTCGGTGAGGACGCCATAAACCACGCCTTGGTTCAAGTCGGTAGCACGCAGGCCCCAAACCCGACAAGCAAAGTGAATATTGTGGCTGTCGTGGACTTTGCTGAGGTGGTAGAACGAGCCAGGTTGCTTGGGATAGGGCAGGGTATCCTTACGACCGTTGTGCTCGATCGTGATGTAGCCTTCTTCAATATCAATATTAGGTGTGCCATATTCACCCATCGTGCCCAGCTTGACGAGATGGCAGTCAGGGAAGCTTTCACGCATCACGTAGAGCAGGTTCAGCGTTCCAACCACGTTGTTGACCTGGGTGAGGACGGCGTGCTCGCGGTCAATCATGGAGAAGGGGGCAGAACGCTGTTCCCCAAAGTGCACAATTGCTTCTGGCTCGAAGGTATGAAGCGCTTTGTTCAAGAACTCGTAATTGGTAATGTCACCAATAAAGAGGTCTATGGACTTTCCGGTTAAATCTTTCCAACGCTGGAGCCGTTGTTGGATCGGTGCAATGGGGGTCAGGGTTTCGATGCAAAGTTCCGTATCCCAGTGTCGGCGCACCATACTGTCCAGAATGCCGACTTCATAACCTCGATTGGAGAGGTAGAGCGCAGTTGCCCAACCGCAGTAACCATCGCCGCCAATAACCAGGACTTTCATCTTGCTGAATCTTGCACGAGTAGTGTTCGCTGAATCCGTCAGGTCTAGAGTTTTTCCGCCTGGGGACAGACTAGACTAAGTTCTGAGTTCACTATCAGCCCAAGACTGGAATGAACTTTGAGAACCTTTTACACACCGTACCAGGAATGGGGCTCATTGAGACCTCCCCCCGGAACAGAAATTTTAAACTCTCACTTCGTCGCCAAAGTTGGCCCAACGGACGAAATAGAAGGGGCCCGCAACTGCACCCCAGACATGCTCGTCTGTTTCAGGATCTCGACCGCGATCGTGGCTAATAAATTTTTCGCCGTCTATCTCAAACGTGCTGTCGAGATAGGTGGTTTGACCTTTGCGAACCACGATGCATCCTTTCCCAGGTTCTACGTAGCCCTTAAAGCTGTCGCCCGTCCACTCGGCAATCATGTTGCATCCGGGCAATTTTTCTAGATCTTCAACCTTGAGGCTTTTAAGGCGCTCTAGGTCTCGTGAGGCTCCATAAAACCGCGCTTCTTCCCGGACGGTGTAGTTCTCAATTTCAATGCGATCGCCCTGCACCACCAAATTGAGCACTCGCACCCGATAGGGATCATTCAGCTGATAATCATAGGCTTGCTCAACGAGCAGGCTGATGCCAGACAGAATTTTTTGGGGAATGGGACGCATACAAACCCGGATGTGGGCAAAGAAAGGCGGGTTCTCAAAGGCTTGTTCTTGGTTGCTAAAGTCTGCCGCCATCCAGCGGGCTAAGGTGCCAACATCGGTCGAGTGAGTCATGGAAAAATTAAAATCGCATATCTAAAAGTGATCCCCACTATTGTCTAGGATCTAGTGTCTAGGATCTAGCTAGTTTTTAAGGGCCAGCTTTTGAGTGCCAATGTTTAAGGCAGAGTGAGGGCGATCGCTTGATTGATTTTGCTACTGTCGAGGATTCTGGTTAAATTCGTTGGGCTCCAGGTTGCCCATCTTGTACGACAAAACTCGCCAAAGTACTGACGGTCGCCTCGGGAGCCAGAATGGTAGACACAACTCGGAAATCAGTCTGCCATTGCTGGGGTGTGACCTCGCAGCGGACGTAGCCCCGGAAAGCACCATCAAAAAACTTGGTGTGAAGGTTAGCAGGCAGCGCTGCAGTGACAGGAGCAATAAAGGCTTGGGGGAAATCAGACGTAATGGAGGTGCCCACAAATTCAGTGCCGAGGGTGGCCGAATTGGGGTTGTTGAAGTCAGCCTTTAAATCGTGGACCCAGCTAGAGTGAATGTCACCTGTCAGCACAACCGGATTGCTAGGTTGGCGATTTTGAAGAAACTGGAACAGGCGTTGCCGAGCCGCCACATACCCATCCCACTGATCCATATTGAACAGTTCTGAGGTGGGTCGGGGATCAAAGTCGAACTGAGCCAGCATCACCTGCTGAGCCAAGACATTCCAGCGCGATCGCGAACGGGTTAAATTCCGGTAGAGCCACTGCTCCTGCTTGAGGCCTGTGAGGGTTGCTTGAGTTGCAAACGCTTCTGGGCAGCGAGGTTTGAGTTCATCTCCACAAGGCTGATCGGTGCGATATTGCCGAGTGTCTAGCACATTAAATTCCAGCAAGTCCCCAAAGGCGAAGCGACGATAAAACTGCAAATCTGGCCCTTTCGGAAATGCGGTAGGGCGTAAGGGCATGTGCTCGTAGTACGCGCGGTAGGCATTGGCCCGACGGCTGAGAAACGCTTGTTGGCTTTGGTCATCTTCAGGAATGGCATCGGCGTAGTTGTTGTCAACTTCATGGTCATCCCAGGTGACGATCCAAGGAAAGTTGGCGTGAGCCGCCTGAAGGTTAGGGTCAGTTTTGTAGAGAGCGTGGCGGTTGCGGTAATCTTCTAGACTGACAATTTCAGGGCCATTATGTTGTCTGGGTTTGCCTGCTTCGGGGCCGTATTCGTAGATGTAGTCGCCTAAATGGAGAACCAGATCTAGGTCTTCTTCAGCCAAATGTTTATAAGCAGTGTAATAGCCGTTTTGCCAATCTTGGCAAGAGGCAAAGGCAAAGCGCAAACGAGCGAGGCGATCGCCTAAAGCAGGGGCAGTCCGAGTGCGACCAATGGGACTAATTTCTTTACCGACCTGAAATTGATACCAATACCAGCGATCGGGTTGCAAACCTTCCACAACCACACGTACTGAGTGGGCGAGCTCCGGGGTAGCCATTGCTGTGCCCCGCTGGACTACTTGCCGCATGGGGGCATCTGTCGCCACTTGCCATTGGATTGGCACTGGGTTGGGAATCATCCCGCCACCGTTGAGGGGATCAGGTGCGAGTCTGGTCCACAGCACCACGCTGGTAGGCAACGGATCACCGGAGGCGACACCCAGACTGAAGGGATAGTCCGTAAAGCGAGGAGTTGCAATGACTCGGCTGGGTTTCTGGCTCGCGATCGCCAACCCTGCTAACGCTCCTGCCCCAATGATTAGACTACGCCGCTTCATACGAGCGGATAGCAAACGGTCAAATTGCAAGGAATCCATTTCTCTCCTCACCCTAGTTAAAAGCAGGACTTGTTCAGCATTGGCCCGAATCATCACGACCCATAGAGCTGAAAGTGACTGCCCAGCTAGAAATAACCTACCAGTGAGGGATTAACGAGGCTTCAAGATGTCATTAAAGTCAAATTAATCAGTAACGCAGCCGAAGCAAAGGTTTGAGCCAGCTTAGGTAGAATTTTTGAGCCGAAACAAGAGCACTTGAGTTGGTTGTTCGGCTTGTAAGTGGTTATTGCTGACCAGCAGTAGGCTTTGGGAGCCATCTGGCAACTGTGGCCCCAAAGTCATCCCGGCTAAGTCACCCAGCGGAATCCCAAGCTTGTTCAAGTCTAATAGCGATCGCTTGCGGATTGGCTGGATGCCTTCTGCGCCTTGCAGGCTAGCCAAACTAGAAGTGTCTGTAGCGCTGCCCATTGCCAATTGGAAAATTTCGGCAGAAGGGGTGGAGTCATCTAGGGTTTCTTCCAAGCTCAAGAAATGCCCGCCTTGGTCGAGCACCATCAGTTCTGTGAGTTGAGGCGCGATCGCACCAACGGGAGGAGCCTTGATGGGATACACATGCTCGGCAATCAGCACCGGAGGGCCTTCTCCGATCAGATAGTGAAGTAAGCGATTATTGGCGGTTTGGTTCTCTGTTTCCCGATCTTGCACCAAGGCTGATTGAGTGGCAGTGAAGATGCGAAATGGTTCTAAGTTAGCAGGGCTGACACTAGGAGCGCTGATGGTGAGGGCCGAAAATGCTCCGTGTTCTTGAACCCCTACGGGTGCTTCTGGCGTGCCAGTGCTAGGCAAATACCGATTGGGGATGGGCAAGCGATGCCGTAACTTGCCTGTCGCTAGATCAAACTCGCCGACTAAAGGAGTGCTCCCTGCGGCATCTAAGCTGTCACTCGAAATAAAGACAGACTGTTGTGGAGACAGGGCAATGCCAGCGGGAGCGATCGCATTAGGAGCATAGGGTTGACCGTTCTCTTGCGTCAGTAGTGTCACCTGCTCCACTTCTAGCTGCTGAATTTTGGGAGCCTGCGCGTCGCTGGTATCCAGGCTGAGCTTGAAGGTGTAAAACCTGGCTGGCGCTTGCTGACTCGAATCACTAGAAACGGCATAAAAGCGATCGTGCTGTCGATCATAAGTAAGAGCTGACAAAGCTCCGACTGGGGTGTTGTCGTAAGTGGACTGGGATAGTTGATACTCGTCCAAAAACTCTAGGGAGCGGTCTAAAAACAGTCTGGACTCGGCGGAAATCCTCGGTACACCGCAAGCAGTGAGTAAAAGGGGGATGATCAAAATCAGGGCGCTCAAGGCTCGACGGTAAGCCCTAAACGATGGGGCGATCGCTCGTAGAACTGCTGAGGAAAAAGATTGATCCTGTTTCACTGCCCATCCTCGACGCATACACAAAGCATTATCTATATTTGCTAAATTCACTAGCAATTAAAAACCCCCTGGAGAGGGGGTAAGACTGATTAAGTTTAAGTTGCAGCAGTTTCTAGAGTAGATAGAGCAGCAGAAAGAGTAGCACCCAGATTACGTCTACAAAGTGCCAATAGAGTTCAGCCGCTTCTACGCCAAAGTGGTTTTCCTTCGAGTAATGGTTGGGCTTGAGCGATCGCCACAGCACACCCAGCATCAGCACTAAACCGAAGCAAACGTGTAAACCGTGGAAGCCAGTCAAGACATAGAAAGTGCTACCAAACAAGTTTGAGGTGAGGCCAAATTCTAGATGCTTGTACTCATAGATCTGACCGCACAAGAAGACGGCTCCCATCAGAGCGGTGACGGCAAACCAAGTCCGCAACCCTTTCACATCGTCCTTTTTGACTGCTGTATCGGCTTGGTGAATCACAAAGCTGCTAGCAATCAGAATGACTGTGTTGATGCTGGGCAAAAGTAATTCCAGCTTGGGTGTCCCTGCGGGGGGCCAACTCGGAGCCACAGCCCGGAAGGTTAAATAAGCCGTAAATAAGCCCAGGAAGATCATGCCCTCAGCAATCAGGAAGACAATCACGCCTAGTAAGCGATAGTCGTGATGCTCAACACCGTGTGCCGAAACTTCTGACACTTCGGCTTGGTGATGGTAATTTAGCTCAGCTTTTGACGGATCAATCGTGGAACCTTGCATGAATCTCCAATGCCTTTAGCGCAACGACAAGTGCATTTATCTGGGTTGATCAGCGGTTGTGACTTTCGCCTTGGCGATCATCAGGATGAGCTGCAACCGCTGGATCAGGCTCAGCCCTGAGAGCAGAGCTAGGACCCGCTGATAAAGCTGGATCGCGGGCATCTGAGAACGGTACATCTACTTGAGTGGCGCGATTGCCCATCCCATAGTCGTAGGGGCCTGTAGCCAAAACGGGATCACTCTCAAAGTTTTCCACAGGGGGTGGGGAAGTCGTCATCCACTCTAAGGTGAGACCTTGCCAAGGGTTGTCGGGGGCTTTGGGACCCGCTATCCAACTCCAGCAGGCATTCACAATGAAAGGAATCGTAGAGAGCGCCAGCAAATAGGCACCGATCGAACAAATTAGGTTCAGGGTGGCGAACTTGGGATCGTACTCAGCAATGCGTCGGTTCATCCCTTCCATGCCTAGCTTGTGCATGGGCATGAAGGTGATATTGAAGCCGACTAGCATCATGGCAAAGTGAATTTTGCCCCAGGTTTCATTCAGCATCCGCCCCGTCATTTTGGGGAACCAGTGATAGAAGCCAGCGTAGATGCCAAAGACGCTACCACCAAACAGGACGTAGTGTAAGTGGGCGACGACAAAGTAAGTGTCGTGGACGTGAATATCAAAGGGGACAGCCGCCACCATCACGCCGCTGATGCCACCGATCACAAACATGGAGACAAAGCCCATCGCAAACAGCATGGCGCTGTTAAGCCGTAGCTTGCCGCCCCAGATGGTAGCCAGCCAACTGAACACCTTGATCCCCGTGGGGACGGCGATCACCATTGTCGTGATCATGAAAAACATGCGCAGCCAAGCGGGGGTGCCGCTGGTGAACATGTGGTGTGCCCACACGATCAGGCCCAAGAAGCTAATCGCCAAGCTGGAGTAAGCGATCGCCTTATAGCCAAAGATGGGCTTGCGAGCATGGACTGGCAGAATTTCTGAGATCATGCCAAAGAACGGCAAGATCATAATGTAAACGGCGGGGTGCGAATAGAACCAGAACAAATGCTGGTAAACAATCGGGTCACCGCCACCCGTGGGGTTGAAAAATGCCGTTCCCGCCAGCAAATCAAAGGCTAAGAGAATCAGTGCGCCTGCTAGAACTGGAGTCGCAATCAGCGCTAGGGCTGAAGTGGAGAGCATAGCCCAGCAGAACAACGGCATCTGGTTGTAGCCCATGCCAGGGGCCCGCATCTTCACAATCGTGACGATGAAGTTGACCGCTGCCAGGATCGAAGAGGTTCCAAGCAACAGCACACTCATGATCCAGATTGCTTCTCCAGCCTTGCCAGCAGCCATAGTGCTGAGAGGCGGATAAGAGGTCCAACCTGAACCTGGTGCCCCCACCAGAAAGCTACTAAGGAGCAATAAGCCTGCGGGTGGAATAATCCAGAAGGCGATCGCATTCAGGCGGGGGAAGGCCATGTCTCTGGCCCCAATCAGTAGGGGCACCAAGAAGTTGCCAAAGCCACCCGTCCCTGCTGGCACGATCCACAAAAAGATCATGATCGTGGCGTGGACCGTAAATAAGCTGTTGTAAACCTCGCGGCTGACAAAATCAACTTCTGGCGTTGCCAGTTCGGTGCGGACGGCAGTTGCCAGGACACCACCAATTAAATAGAAGATAAACGTAGTGACTAGGTACTGAATCCCAATCACCTTGTGGTCAGTACTAAAGCCAAAATATTCGCGCCAATGGGTCACTTTAGGCTCGGAGCCGTGGGCGGGGATGTTGGCAGTTTCTTGAAGCTGTGCTTGTGTCATAGCCAATTCTCACAACAGAGAGATGCCAAGTGACAGTCTCTAAATTTCTCTGAAAGCAAAACTCAACAGACCTTAAATTTGAGCGTGATTTAGCTAGCAGTACTACCAACAGTATCCGCATGATGCATTTGATGCATGCTATGGGGAAGTTCCTGGAGGGCTGCTGCGCTGATGCCTAAATCTTGGGTGTAAGGCGCTAAAAATTCATCGGTAGATAGCTCGGCTGGGTTAGCCGCGATCGCCTGGGTTAAGTCTGCTGATGCAGTTGCCTTCTGACTTTGAACCCAATTATCAAAGTCTCCAGGGGCCTGAACCAAGACTTTAGTTTTCATCGCACCGTGGTAGGCACCGCAAAGCTCGGCACAAATCAGGGGATATTCGCCAACTCTATTAGGCGTAAAGCGTAGTTCACTCTGCAAGCCAGGCACTGCATCTTGCTTCAAGCGAAATTCTGGTACCCAGAAGGCATGAATCACATCGTTGGCAGAGATGTTGAGCTTAACTTCGCGCCCTGCCGGGACATGCAACTCAGCCGCAACAATACCGCTGTCTGGGTAAGTAAAGATCCAGGCGAATTGCAAGCCTGTGACGTTCACCACCATTTCGGGGGCTTTGCCTTGCTTATCAGGTGTTGCCCCTACCTTGCCTGCGGTAACTCCTTCACTCGGAGCATCCTTGCGCTGAGGAATCGTTTCATTTCTAACCGCAGCTGTCGCCGGATCTTGCAGAGCCTTCTCTTGCTCTAGTTGATTGCGATTTTCTGTGGCGGGTGCATCCGTGAGGGTGGCCGCGATCGCCGCTCCAGGCATTTGAGCGATCCGCTCTGGTTTAGGAGCATGGGCAGCCGCGTGATTCATGGGATCAACCCCCCCTTCCCGCAGATAAACCTCGAAGCTATAGACCGAAATACCCAAAACAATGATGGCGGGGATCGCGGTCCAAAGGATTTCCAGGGGAATGTTGCCGTGGATGGGAGGCCCGTCTGTATCGTCCCCCTCACGCCGTCGGAATCGAATGATGGAAACAATGAGGACTCCCTGAACTAACAAGAAAATGCCAGTTCCGATAGTCATCATCACATTGAAGAGCCCGTCTACGAGAGAAGCTTCTTCAGAAGCTGCAATTGGCAACAAATCATGATTTTGGCCGTACCAAACACTCACGAGTGTCAGTAGGATGCCAGCAATCATGGCTGAAATAGCGCTTGGGATTTTCACGGCTAGTTAGAGAGTCCTATCAAAACTAAGTTTGAGATTAAGTAGCAACTAATTCTTTATTCATGAGTTCGGATCTCATTAAATGAGGAAATTCAACTCAGAGACTTCCCACAAAACTGAATTAATTTGCTAAATGCAAATAGGATCATCAAGCTTTATCAGTGCGATCTACCTACCAAGGTAAAGCAGGGAGTTAGGAAGATCGGTCGTCATTGTATATCTTTAGGAATTTCTTCGGGATCGCACCGAAGAGAGATGAATCAAGCGCTAGAAGTGTTTATCCTAGGTCTGAATTTTACACGGGTTTAACTTTTCAAAGTCAGATGTAACCACTCACGGCTTGCTTCACAATCCGAAGAAATTCCTAAACCTACCTCTATCTCAGGATAGCGTCCTTAAAGTAATAACTAGAGCCCTTCATCCTGAAAATCCAGTGTTAGGGTGAGGATAAGAGATGGCTCAAATCTTTGTAAATTTTGATTTTTGTTAGGGTACCGCTTATGACAGATTCTGTCTTACCTCGCCACCCTGAATCAGCGACAGAGTCATCCCAGCTCATTCAATGGATCTCACGCTTTGTCATGCGGATGGCGATCGCGACGTTGCTGTTGATGGCGATTGGCAGTGCTACCCGAGTCATGAATGCTGGATTAGCCTGCCCCGACTGGCCTTTGTGCTATGGCGAGTTGGTGCCCCGCCAGCAGATGAATCTGCAAGTGTTCCTAGAGTGGTTTCACCGCTTAGATGCCGCCCTTCTAGGTTTGTCTTCGCTCGCTTTATTTGGAGTTACTTGGTGGAATCGCCGCCAATTGCCAGCTTGGTTGCCTTGGTCTGCCACGCTGGTAGTGAGCTTAATTGTGTTTCAAGGAGCGTTGGGAGGGCTGACGGTTACTGAACTCCTCCGCTTCGACATCGTTACGGCTCATTTGGGAACGGCGCTGTTATATTTCACGACGTTGCTCGTGATTCGCATGGCATTGGTGCCTTACCAAGGCACAGGCACCGTTGGCCAACTTCCCTGGGTCAGCTTGAGCGCCGCTGTTTTCGTCTATGCTCAAAGCATTTTAGGCGCGTTAGTTGGCTCTCAGTGGGCATTACACCAATGCTTTGGTGCCGCCCAGCTTTGCCAAGTCATGAACAGCCATATCGCTGGAGTGGTGCCCGCTAGTTTAGCCACCATTGCAACGGTGTGGCTCGCTTGGCGAACCCCTGCGCTCAGCCCCCTGCTGCGCCAATTTGCCAACTGGATTGCAGGTTTGTTGGTGTTGCAAGTTGCCTTGGGGATCGCTACATTTCGCTTACACCTACAAGTTGAACCCCTGACTGTGGCTCACCAAGCAATCGGTGCTGGCTTACTCGGAACGCTGGTAGCGTTTACGGTGCTGGCTCTTCGCGATCGCGCTAGTGCTAAAGCTACTGAGTCAACAACCTCATCAGGGCAATCCTTGCCGAGTGCTCAGTCTGAACCTGCCTAGCTTCTTTTCTGGCAAGACCTGAAAGAACAGAGTCAGGCCATTGATGGCTTACAAATCAGTAGATGTATGGCTCTGCTGTTGTAGCCTGCAAGTTTTATAGGAACTAAATAATGCAAGAAACGCTTTGGACTCAAGCCCCCCGCCGCAACCAAAACTTGGTTCAGGTTATTCAGAGCTACTACCAACTCACCAAACCTCGCATTATCCTGCTGCTGCTAATTACGACTGCGGGTGGCATGTGGATTGCAGCCGAGGGCCAAGTTAATCCGCTGCTCCTGCTCGTGACGCTGACGGGTGGTACTTTGGCAGCGGCTTCAGCGAACACGATCAACTGTTTATACGATCGCGATATTGACTATGTGATGGAGCGGACTCGCCATCGACCCCTACCGTCTGGACGAGTGCAGCCTCGGGATGCGCTGATTTTCGCGCTCGCCCTAGCTTCAATTTCCTTTTCTTTGCTGGTAGTCTTTGCCAATCTACTCAGCGCCCTGCTAGCGATGTCGGGCATTTTGGTCTATGTCTTGGTCTATACCCATTGGCTCAAACGGCACAGCACCCAAAACATTGTGATTGGCGGAGCTGCGGGTGCGATCCCACCCTTAGTGGGTTGGGCGGCTGTGACAGGTGATCTGAGCTGGGCCGCTTGGGTGCTGTTTGCAATTGTCTTTTTCTGGACACCACCGCATTTCTGGGCCTTGGCGCTGATGATCCGTAAAGACTACGCGAGTGTTGGCGTGCCGATGTTGCCCGTGGTTGAAGGAGAAGCAGCAACGGCTCGGCAGATTTTGTGGTACAGCTTGCTCTTGATCCCCGTCACGCTACTGCTGGTTTATCCGCTGCATGTAATGGGCGCTGTGTACGCAGTCGTGGCATTGCTGCTGGGTGGAGTCTTGGTTCAGAAGGCATGGCAACTGATGCAAGCTCCTGAGGATCTAGACCAAGCGCGATCGCTGTTTAAGTATTCCATTCTCTACATGATGCTGCTTTGTGCAGGCATGGTAGTTGATAGTCTACCTGTCACCCATCAACTCTTGAGTTTCTGCACCGAGCATTTGCAAGCTCTCATCAGCGCCATTCCGATGCTGCAAGGTCTAACTGTTTAGAATAAAAGGAGATGCTGCTTAAACTTTAGTTATAAATTGCCAAGGAATATTGATCGCTATGCCTCCCGCTGTTCTGATTCAACACCTCCAGAAGCACTACGGTCAGGTTGAAGCGGTTAAAGACGTTTCTTTTCAGGTGGAGCCAGGAGAGATTTTTGGTCTCCTAGGACCGAATGGTGCGGGTAAAACTACTACGATTCGCTGCCTTTGCACCCTGGCGCAACCGGACGCTGGCCAAGTCGAAGTGTCCGGTGTCTCAGCCACTGAAAACCCCAGAGCGGCTCGACAGTTGCTGGGGTATGTCGCTCAAGAGGTGGCGTTGGATAAGGTTCTGACTGGACGGGAACTGCTGCAACTGCAAGCGGCGCTGTATCATTTGCCCCGTGCGATCGCTAAAGAACAAATTGCTAAGGCGATCGAATTACTGGGTTTGGCAGAGTGGGCCGATAAAAAGACAGGCACCTATTCAGGTGGACTCCGCAAGCGGCTAGATTTGGCGGCAGGTTTGCTGCACCAACCAGATGTCTTGGTTTTGGATGAGCCAACCGTAGGCTTAGATATTGAGAGTCGCGTGGCCGTCTGGAACTTCCTGCGACAGTTGCGGGCAGAAGGCACTGCGGTACTGATCACTAGCCACTATCTAGAAGAAATTGATGCTCTGGCCGATCGCGTCGCCATTATCGATCGCGGTTTGGTGATTGCTACAGGTACTCCTTCTGCCTTGAAAGATCAAGTTGGTGGCGATCGCATTACCCTGAGAATTCGAGAGTTTACACCTCTTGAGGAAGCAGAAGCAGCCAGAGCCATGTTGTCAGCTTTGCCAACTGTGCAAGAAGTGATTATCAACAGTGCTCAAGGTAACTCACTCAACTTAGTGGTCGCGTCCCAAACCGAGGCACTGGGCACTGTGCAGCAAGCCTTGAAAGAAGCTGGGCTACCTACGTTTGGCATTGCCCAAGCCCGCCCCAGTTTAGATGATGTTTACCTCGCTGCTACAGGTCGTACCCTGGTAGATGCAGAACTGGCAGCGGCAGAGAGTCGTGATCCCAAAGCCGAACGTAAACAAAATATGCGCTAATCCCTGAGCCCTAATTCCTAAGCTAACTGAGGACAGTTGAATGAGCCGTAGTGTAACTCCCCCAAAACCCAGCTTGACTTCCGAGAATACAGCCTTACCTAGTCAGGCCGTTGGACTAGCTACAAAACCAGCCTTGCCTCAGACCAGCACTTTGAGCGACTTTATCCAAGAAACATTAGCGCTGACTCGTCGCCTGTTTATCCAGTTGCAGCGTCGTCCCTCCACACTGATTGCTGGCATCATTCAGCCGTTGATGTGGCTGGTGCTATTTGGGGCATTGTTCCAAAACGTGCCGCAGGGCTTGTTTGGGGATAGCCAAAGTTACGGGCAGTTTTTGGGCGCAGGCATTATTGTCTTCACGGCCTTTGGTGGAGCGTTGAATGCGGGCCTTCCGGTCATGTTCGATCGCGAGTTTGGCTTCTTAAATCGTCTGCTGGTAGCACCTCTCGCTTCTCGCTTCTCGATTGTGGTGGCCTCAGCGATTTTCATCACCACGCTCAGCCTGATTCAGACAGCAGTGATTGTCAGCGCGATCGCCTTCTTGGGTGCTGGCTTACCTAATCTTTTAGGCTTGGGTGTCGTGACTTTAATTGTGTTTGCCTTGGTTCTAGGTGTAACTGGTTTGAGCTTAGGGTTGGCCTTCGCCTTACCTGGGCACGTCGAACTGATTGCCGTGATTTTTGTCACAAATTTGCCGCTGTTGTTTGCCAGTACAGCCCTCGCCCCTCTGTCGTTTATGCCCCACTGGTTGCAAGTGGTAGCGACGCTCAATCCCCTGAGTTACGCGATCGAGCCGATTCGCTATCTCTATCTACACAATGACTGGGCTTTGAGCAGTATCGTGATGCAAGCACCTTGGGGATCAGTCAGCCTAGGTGGGGCCTTATTGGTGCTCTTTGCTTTTGACCTCGTCGCTTTGTTGAGTATTCAGCCTCTGCTCCGGCGCACCTTTGCTTAACTGGTCTTGGGGCCGTTGCGAGGTCAGAGCGGCAGGGTTAGACTGTCCTTAGGTTAAGTGAACCTGTCAAACTAGAAAACAACGTAGCCTCATACTCAAGCATGGGAGCTTTTCTGGTTTCCTAGCGTCTTAAAATCTCAGTCAAAGTTTAGTAAATATTGGATTGGAGCCGAAAGGGCTTATGAAGATGCAGCCTCAGACTAAATTAGCTTTTCCTCGCTTCCAGGCTCGACTTGCCCTCGGTCTGCTGCTTGGTGTTGCGCTTGCTCCTTGTCTACTGCCTCAAGCTACCTCGGCTCAAACTGCTGGGGCTGTGCAGCCGCTAGAGGATTTTCAAAATAAGGATGGGGGCACTGATCTCTTTTCTGACCGTTCTGGCAATGGTGCCTCTAGTTTGTTTGACTTGATGCATCGCGCTGCTTTTGGTGGTATGCGGAGCGCGGATGACTACGGGACTGAGCAGCAACAAAATTTAAATGATGCCGCAGCTCAATTTCGGGCAATCCAACTACAACGCCTGAAACAGCAAAAGGGCCCTGCTAGTCGGCCCTCGGCTCCTGCAACGACCCTAGAAATTGCTCCTGCTACTGGCACTTCAGTTAAATAGAAGCTCAGACTAGCTTAAAGAAGTCGCCGTTCAAGCCAGCTTTAGTTGATTGGCTTGAACTGGTAAGCTTGGGACTGCTTTTTAGCCACAGGTGTGACCTGAACTAACTGCACGACTCCTTCGCGATCGCCTGTTGAAGAAAAAGACACAGCCCCTAGAGCACCCGTCGCAGTGAAGTTGGGTGTTTCCAATGTCTGTCTGACTCCACGACGGGAAGGATCACGTCGGATTCCTGCGACTAAAGTCTGGGTTGAGTCATAGGCGAGAGCCGTGCGCCAGTCAATTTCATGCCCCCATAGCTTTTGGGCTTGCTGTTGAAAAGGTAGGCGAGTATTACCCAAAACGTTAGAAGGGACAGCCACGACCATGCCGACTGCTGCCTCCCCTCCCACTTGTAAAGTCTTCTTGGTATAGATGCTGTCTCCGGCGAGAACGGGAAGCCGTCTGCGGTTAATCTGTACAACTTGCAAAGCGCGATCGCTCACCTGACTGGGAGCGGCCAGCATAATAACTTCTGCTTTTTGCTGAATCGCTTTCTCTACACTTTCGTAGGCATTAAAGTCAGGGCCAGCTAGATCGAACTCAGCTACAACCTTGCCCGGAGCACCATAGAACAAAGCATTCTTAAACTCGCTGCTTAGAGATTCACTGTAACTACTATTGGAGCTGAAAAAAATAGCGACTCGTTTCTTTTGCAATCGGGTCAGCATGTAGTTGCAAAGCGCACGGGCGGTGAAGCGATCGCTGGGCATGACCCGAAAAATGTAGCTGCCTAGCGTTGAAAGTTGCACGGCAGAACTAATTGGAGCCACTATTGCCAATTGCCCTGTTTGATAAACCTTCCCAGCCGCTAAGGTAGTATCGCTCGTACCATGTCCTACTACGCCTAAGACATGAGGATGATTAATTAGGTCTGTAGCAATGGCTTGAGCCGTTTCGATTCGGTTATTATCATTGGCGATCGCTACTTTCAGTGGTACTCCATTGATGCCGCCGCCTTGATTCACTTGGGTTTGAGCTTGTGCTACCCCTCGTAAAATTTCTAGGGAAGAATTCAGCGTGTCCCCCAGCGGAACGGCGACGGCGATCGCATGGGCAGGCATAGCTCCAATCCGGGCGTTGTTGAGGTAAATCAAAGTTTCTGGGTCACTGCGCTCCCCTTGGCGAGCTACTTCTAGGGCTGTTACTGCCTGGGAGTAAGCTTTAATTGCCAATGCATCTACCCCCTTTTGTTTGGCAGGTTGGCTGGTTCCTGGTGTCAGAATTTTCTCCCCCCAACTAATGTGATCAGTCGCGATCGCTGTAGCAGGGCTAGGGGTTGGAGTTGATGTTTCGACAGTTACATCGCTGAAAAGTTGAGGTAGGGGTTTTCTGAGCAAAACCGCCATCCCAAAGCTAGCAATTGTGGCAACACCCAGCCCTAATAGAACTGACCGCAGGTGACGAAGTCGGCGATCTGGGGGATTCTCAGGCGTTGCGATCGCAGGAATCATAGGCTCGACAGGATCAGCCCGAGGCAAATCAGTAATATGTTGCAGTGCTTGTAAAACTGCCGTTGCCGATTGGTAACGCTGATTGAAGTGATAGCGCACCATGTTGTCGATGATAGTCGCTAACTGGACACTGACCCGGGCTTGGTCGCGCCAAACTATCTCTCCGCTCTCTGGATCAACGGGAAATTGAGAAGGCCGCATTCCAGTTAAGGCTTGAACCGCGATGACCCCCAACGCATAAATGTCGCTGCTAAATTGAGGCTTGCCTAAACATTGCTCACTCGCTCCATAGCCTGAGGTGTAAATGGGAACGCTTAATTGGGTTTGGCCTATGGTTTCGGCAACCTGGTTAGTAATGGTTTTGACTGCACCAAAATCAATTAAAACTAATTTGCCGTCATGCTGCCGCCGAATTAAATTGTCTGGTTTAATATCTCGATGAATAACTCCTTGGGAGTGAATGTAAGCTAAGACTCCCAAAACATCTTCTAAGATGCCAATGACTTGAGCTTCTGATAACTTAGTCCCCCAAGGCAATTCCACGCTTAAAGGATTACCAGGTATAAACTCTTGCACCAAATAAAACTCTTCTGCTTCCTCGAAATAAGCTAAAAGTTGAGGAATTTGGTCGTGATGTCTACCTAATTTTTCTAAAGTCTCTGCTTCTGCATAAAATAAGCGCCTCACCTGTTGCAATACGTGAGGATGCTGCGTCGCAAAGTTCAGATGTTTGAGCACGCAGGGGGGATTGCCAGGTCGCTGCATGTCCTCTGCAATGAAAGTCTGACCAAACCCGCCTGAGCCTAGAGCTTGAATAACTTTGTAGCGCGCCCCTAACAGTCTTCCTAGCATTGCATTCATAGAATACAGCAGAGTCTACTATCGCTAACCCCAAAATATGCGAGCTACGATATTGGCATTGTATTCGTTGTCAATCACTGCTGAGAAAGTTCAATTCAAGAAGCACTTTCCAGAGTTAGTAAGTTAACTTTGCTTTTTTTAGGATTCCGAGTCTATCTGCTTGGGCTTAGTTCTTAGTCGCACGGAGTCCGCATGAGAACTGAGCCCTTCCGCTGTGGCTAAAACATCCACGGCTTCTGAGACTTTTTGTAGCGCTGTGGGACTGTATTGAATCAAGCTAGAGTGTTTCATAAAAGTTTCTACTCCTAGAGGCGAGGCATAGCGAGCCGAACCAGAAGTAGGCAAGGTGTGGTTGGGACCTGCTAAGTAGTCTCCTACAGCCTCTGGCGTCGAGGACCCCAGGAAGATAGCTCCAGCATGACGAATGTGGTCAATTAAGGCCCACGGGTCTTCAACTTCTAGCTCTAAATGCTCTGGGGCAAATTCATTAGAAAGCTCAGCCGCAGTTTCGAGCGAATCCACAACAATGATTAGGCCGTAGTGAGCGATCGCCTTCTCAGTGAGCGTGCGTCTGGGATGGTCAATTAGTTGTTGCTCTACTTCCGCCACTACTTTGAGAGCCAGAGAAGAGTCTGTGGTAATTAAGATCGCTGCTGCCATTGGGTCATGCTCTGCCTGAGCTAGCAGATCAGCCGCGATAAACACTGGGTTGGCAGTTTCGTCGGCGATTACTAATACTTCTGAAGGGCCGGCTAAGGAGTCAATGCCAACGGTGCCGTAAACCAGTTTCTTGGCCAAAGTGACATAGATGTTTCCCGGTCCCGTAATCACATCTACTTTGGGAATGGTTTCGGTGCCAAATGCCAAAGCTGCGATCGCTTGCGCCCCACCCACTCGATAAATCTCTTGAACGCCTGCTTCTTGCGCGGCCACTAGTACGGCTGGGTTTACAGTTTTTTCTGGTCCTGGTGGGGTCACGATCGCAATTCTGGGTACCTGAGCGACCATCGCTGGAACTGCGTTCATCAAAACCGTACTAGGATAAGCTCCTCGGCCCCCAGGTACATAGAGCCCTGCTCGATCAACGGGTGTATAGCGCTTCCCTAGAACTACATCATCTTCACCAAACTGCACCCAGCTTTTAGGGACTCGTTGCCGATGAAACGCTTCAATCTGTTTATGAGCCAAACGAATCGCATCTAGCAACTCCTTTGATACCTGCTGGTAGGCAGCATCCAACTCTGAGCCACTCACACGTAATTCTTCAGGTTTCAGTTCTTGTTGGTCAAATTCGGCTGTGTAGTGTAGCAGGGCTCGATCGCCTTGGCGCTTCACAGCTTGTAACACTTCCCGAACCGTGGCTTCTTTGTGAAACACTTGGTCGTCGTGAGTGCGATCGCAAATACGCCGTAGCTCGGTCCGTGCCTCAGTTCGCTGAGTAATAATTCGCAGCATGGAGTCAGAATGCAGTCTCTTAGGAATTACCCGTCGGAGAGCGGGTTTGACAAACCCGTACTCGCCTCTCTAGCTTAACCTGGATTTTTGAAGGATCGGAATAGGGTGAGGAGATGCTATATTGGTTTTTCTGGTATTTTATTTCATTGAAAGTAGTTGTAGAGAGTTTCCTTAGGACTGGCTGTGGCGAATATTAAGTCTGCTATTAAACGCGTCAAGATCGCAGAACGCAACCGTTTGCGCAACAAAACCTACAAGTCAGCGGTGAAAACCCTGATGAAGAAGTACTTAGCAGCTGTAGACACCTATACAGCCAATCCTAGCCCTGAGCTAGAGCAAGAAGTACAGCAGCACATGGCCAATGCCTACAGCAAAATTGATAAAGCTGTGAAGCGAGGTGTATTGCACCCTAACACTGGGGCTCGCAAGAAATCGAACCTTGCTAAAGCTCTAAAGCGGCAAGATGCTTCTGTTTCTGCTGCTTCCTAGGCAGTCTGTAAATAGATTGTCAGCAAAAGTAGAGCTAGCTGCGAATAATTCAACTCTGGCATTGTTATAGTCTGGTGTTTAAAACGCCAGGCTGTTTTGCTGAGAAGGCGCTGGCGAAAGTTTAGTGACTGGATTAAGCCAGTCTGCTGGCAGTAAACAGCTTGTTCATCTTAGAAGCCGCAAGCAACTCGCTTATGCAGTTGATTGATACGCACGTCCATATCAACTTTGATACTTTTCAGCCTGACTTAGAGGCTATATCTCAGCGCTGGCGAGAAGCAGGTTTGGTTCATCTGATCCATTCTTGTGTAGAGCCAGCGGAGTTTAGCAGTATGCAAGCGCTGGCTGATCGGTTTCCAGAGCTGTCTTTTGCCGTAGGTCTGCACCCCCTGGATGTGGACAAATGGACCCCTGATTCTCATTGCCAGATCTTGGAGTTGGCTACCTCTGACCCTCGAGTCGTGGCGATTGGGGAAACGGGTTTGGACTTTTACAAGGCGGAGAATCGGCAGCAGCAAACAGCTGTGTTTCAAGCTCAACTTGCGATCGCTCAAGCGTTGAATTTGCCAGTGATCATTCATTGCCGAGATGCTGCACCCGAAATGGCGCAGCTACTCAAGGATTTTTGGCAAAGCCAAGGTCCGGTTCGCGGCGTAATGCATTGCTGGGGAGGGACACCAACCGAAACTGAGTGGTTCCTAGAACTAGGTTTCTACATCAGTTTTAGCGGTACGGTGACTTTCAAAAATGCGGCTCAAATTCAAGCTTCCGCCCGTATGGTGCCTAGCGATCGCCTTTTAGTAGAAACAGACTGCCCCTTCTTAGCTCCTGTCCCCAAGCGGGGTGAGCGCCGGAACGAACCTGCCTATGTACGTTATGTAGCCGAGCAAGTCGCTCATTTGCGATCGGTTTCTCTAGAAGTGCTGGCAGCGCAGACTACACAGAATGCCTGTAAACTTTTTGGTTTGTCTCAGCTACAACTAGAAGCAACTGAAGGACTCGCCATCTCCTGATCAAGCAAAAATCTCAACTGGGTTTGGAAAACTACAGACCACAGTTAGGCTTTGCTTGCGCCATAATGGTAGAAGTGTGAATTACTTAGGTCGCTTCGTAGCTTTAGCCAATCCAATTAGACGGCTGCTGTTTGCAAACTACCTCTGCTGCCCCTGAAGTTTCAGTTCCCTGAAATCTCAGCAAGTCCATACAATTCCCCACTCTTAGTTTAAAAAGTCAAGCTTGCTAGCTAAACAAGCCCCTTGGAGACTACCTTAAATCTCTCAACTGCCCACTTAATTCGCTAGACTACACTTTTGGGTCCTTCTCGTCAGGGTCCAAAATTTTCTATTGACATTTTTGTGCAGATCGCATAACATCTGGGACTCGCGCTGGGCGTGACCCTCCTGAGGAGACGCATGACTAATCAGACTCAAACTGCACTGGCCTTCACCCTTCCAGATTTAGTTGAGATTCAGCGATCCAGTTTTCGCTGGTTCTTAGAAGAGGGACTCATTGAGGAGCTAGAGAGCTTCTCGCCTATTACCGATTACACGGGCAAACTGGAGTTACATTTCCTAGGTAAGAATTACAAACTGAAGCGACCCAAATACGACGTTGATGAAGCGAAGCGACGGGATGGCACTTATGCTGTCCAGATGTACGTTCCTACCCGCTTGATCAATAAAGAGACAGGTGAGATTAAAGAGCAGGAAGTTTTCATCGGTGACCTGCCTTTAATGACCGATCGCGGTACCTTCATTATTAACGGTGCTGAGCGGGTTATCGTCAATCAGATTGTTCGCAGCCCTGGCGTCTACTATAAGTCTGAAACTGACAAAAATGGTCGTCGTACCTATAATGCCAGCTTGATTCCCAACCGAGGCGCTTGGCTCAAGTTTGAGACTGACAAAAACGACTTGGTGTGGGTGCGGATTGACAAAACCCGCAAGCTATCTGCTCAGGTGTTGTTGAAGGCATTAGGTCTCACCGACAACGAAATTTTTGATGCCTTGCGTCACCCAGAGTACTTCCAGAAAACGATTGAGAAGGAAGGCCAGTTTAGCGAAGAAGAAGCTTTGATGGAGCTTTACCGCAAACTGCGTCCTGGTGAACCTCCAACCGTTTCCGGGGGACAACAACTGCTAGATTCCCGCTTCTTTGATCCTAAGCGTTACGACTTGGGTCGGGTGGGTCGCTATAAGCTCAACAAGAAACTCAGACTCAATGTGGCGGATACCGTTCGAGTCTTGACTGCTCAGGATATCTTGGCTGCCATTGATTACCTGATTAACTTGGAATTTGATATTGGCAACATTGATGACATCGATCACCTGGGCAACCGTCGGGTGCGCTCCGTGGGTGAGTTGTTGCAAAACCAAGTTAGAGTCGGCCTCAACCGTTTAGAGCGGATTATTCGAGAAAGGATGACCGTCTCGGATGCAGATTCTCTAACGCCTGCCTCTTTGGTGAACCCTAAGCCTCTCGTGGCTGCGATTAAAGAGTTCTTTGGTTCCAGCCAACTGTCTCAGTTCATGGACCAAACCAATCCTTTAGCCGAGTTGACCCACAAGCGTCGCCTCAGTGCCTTAGGCCCTGGTGGTTTGACGAGAGAGAGAGCAGGCTTTGCGGTACGGGATATTCACCCTAGTCACTACGGGCGGATTTGTCCGATTGAGACTCCAGAAGGTCCGAACGCTGGTTTGATCGGTTCTTTGGCAACTCATGCTCGCGTCAACGCCTACGGGTTCATTGAGACACCGTTTTATCCTGTGGAGACGGGATGCGTTCTGAAGGACCAACCCCCTATCTACATGACCGCAGATGAGGAAGATGATCTGCGGGTTGCTCCGGGTGATATTCCGATGGATGAGGCAGGTTACATTCAAGGTGTGACTGTTCCAGTGCGTTACCGCCAAGACTTCACGACCACTACGCCAGATCAGGTGGACTACGTGGCTGTCTCGCCCGTGCAAATCATTTCGGTGGCAGCTTCGTTGATTCCTTTCCTAGAGCATGATGACGCGAACCGCGCTCTGATGGGTTCTAACATGCAACGGCAAGCAGTTCCTCTGTTGCGGCCAGAGCGGCCTTTGGTGGGGACAGGTTTGGAAGCTCAGGCAGCGCGTGACTCCGGGATGGTTGTGGTCAGCCGAACCGACGGTGAAGTCACTTATGTAGCGGCTGATAAGCTACGAGTGAGAGATCCTCAAGGTCGCGAAATTGAGTATCCCATGCAGAAGTATCAGCGGTCTAACCAAGATACCTGCTTGAATCAACGCCCCATCGTGTTTGTGGGCGATCGCGTCGTGGCAGGTCAAGTCCTAGCTGATGGTTCAGCGACCGAAGGTGGAGAATTGGCTCTAGGACAAAACGTTCTAGTGGCTTACATGCCTTGGGAAGGCTACAACTACGAGGACGCGATCCTGATCAGCGAGCGCCTGGTTTCTGATGACGTCTACACTTCAATTCACGTTGAGAAATACGAGATTGAAGCGCGTCAAACCAAGCTTGGCCCCGAAGAAATCACCCGTGAAATTCCCAACGTCGGTGAAGACTCCCTCCGACAACTCGACGAAAGCGGCATCATTCGGATTGGCGCTTGGGTAGAAGCAGGCGACATTCTGGTTGGTAAAGTGACTCCCAAAGGAGAATCAGATCAGCCACCCGAAGAAAAGCTACTACGAGCGATCTTTGGTGAAAAAGCTAGAGATGTGCGTGATAACTCCCTGCGCGTCCCTAATGGCGAGAAAGGCCGAGTCGTGGATGTGCGAGTCTTTACCCGTGAGCAAGGAGATGAATTGCCGCCGGGTGCCAACATGGTCGTGCGGGTTTATGTAGCCCAGAAGCGCAAGATCCAAGTTGGGGATAAAATGGCAGGTCGTCACGGCAACAAGGGAATTATTTCCCGGATTTTGCCGCTCGAAGACATGCCTTACTTACCGGATGGTCGTCCTGTCGATATCGTGCTCAATCCTTTGGGCGTACCTTCTCGGATGAACGTGGGCCAAGTCTTTGAATGCCTCTTGGCTTGGGCGGGAGAGAACTTGGATGCCCGCTTCAAGGTCGTGCCTTTTGACGAAATGCACGGGGCAGAGAAGTCTCGTGAAACCGTGCACGGCAAGCTTCAGGAAGCGAGCAAGCGGAAGGGCCAACCTTGGTTGTTTGACCCTGACAATGCTGGCAAGACTCAAGTTTTTGACGGTCGGACTGGCGAACCTTTCGATCAACCTGTGACCATCGGTAAAGCTTACATGCTGAAGCTGGTGCACTTGGTGGATGACAAGATTCACGCTCGTTCTACTGGACCTTACTCGCTCGTCACGCAGCAGCCGTTGGGTGGTAAAGCTCAACAAGGCGGTCAGCGCTTTGGGGAAATGGAAGTGTGGGCACTGGAGGCATTTGGTGCCGCCTACACCTTGCAAGAGTTGTTGACTGTGAAGTCGGATGACATGCAGGGTCGGAATGAAGCCCTCAATGCGATCGTCAAAGGGAAAGCCATTCCTCGTCCGGGAACCCCAGAATCATTCAAGGTGTTGATGCGAGAACTCCAGTCTCTCTGTTTGGATATTGCAGTCCACAAGGTAGAGACGAAGGAGGACGGCACCAGCCGAGATGTAGAGGTAGACCTAATGGCGGACGTCAATAGCCGTCGAGCTCCCTCTCGCCCCACCTACGAATCCATTTCCAGAGAAGAACTGGAAGAAGAAGACGCTTAAGTCAATACGAGATGGGTTGCTAGAGCTAATAGTCAGTTCATAGAGCTGGCAGCTAGCAACCTGTCACCCAGAAACTAAGCGCAACATACAGATCTCAACAATAGATACTAAGGAAGCTGCAAGCGATGCCAAAGCTAGAACAGCGATTTGACTACGTCAAAATTGGTCTGGCATCTCCGGATCGAATTCGCCAATGGGGGGAGCGGACTCTACCTAATGGGCAGGTGGTTGGTGAAGTCACAAAACCGGAAACCATCAACTACCGAACCTTGAAGCCAGAGATGGATGGTTTATTCTGTGAGCGGATCTTCGGCCCAGCTAAAGATTGGGAATGCCATTGTGGTAAGTACAAGCGAGTTCGGCATCGTGGGATCGTCTGTGAGCGTTGTGGCGTCGAAGTCACAGAATCTCGGGTGCGACGGCATCGCATGGGCTATATCAAGCTGGCTGCTCCTGTAGCTCACGTTTGGTACCTCAAGGGGATTCCGAGCTACATGGCGATTCTACTCGATATGCCTTTACGGGATGTGGAGCAGATTGTTTACTTTAACGCCTATGTGGTGCTCAATCCAGGTAATGCAGAAAATCTAACTTATAAGCAGCTGCTGACAGAAGACCAGTGGATTGAGATTGAAGACCAAATCTACAGCGAAGACTCCCCCCTAGAAGGGGTTGAAGTTGGCATTGGAGCCGAAGCACTGCAACGGTTGCTGCAAGACATCAACTTAGAAACAGAAGCCGAGCAGCTGCGTGAGGAAATTGCGACCTCCAAGGGTCAGAAGCGAGCCAAGTTGATTAAGCGACTGCGTGTGATTGACAACTTCATTGCAACCGGCGCTCAAGCTGAATGGATGGTGTTGTCGGTAATTCCGGTGATTCCGCCGGATTTGCGGCCAATGGTGCAGTTGGATGGAGGCCGTTTTGCGACCTCTGACTTGAATGACTTATATCGGCGAGTGATCAACCGCAACAACCGTCTAGCCCGTCTACAAGAAATTCTGGCTCCTGAAATTATTGTCCGTAACGAGAAACGGATGCTTCAGGAAGCAGTGGATGCCTTGATCGACAATGGTCGTCGCGGACGAACCGTAGTAGGTGCCAACAACCGTCCTTTGAAGTCGCTGTCAGACATTATTGAAGGTAAGCAAGGTCGCTTCCGCCAGAACCTATTGGGTAAGCGGGTAGATTACTCTGGCCGTTCTGTGATTGTGGTAGGTCCGAAACTCAAGATCCACCAATGCGGACTGCCACGGGAAATGGCGATCGAGCTATTCCAACCTTTCGTGATTCATCGGCTGATTCGCCAAGGCTTAGTCAACAACATCAAGGCTGCGAAGAAGCTAATCCAGCGGGGCGATCCGAGTGTTTGGGATGTGCTGCAAGAAGTGATTGATGGTCACCCAGTGCTGCTAAACCGAGCGCCAACCCTGCACCGCTTAGGGATTCAGGCGTTTGAGCCGATTTTGGTAGAAGGCCGCGCGATTCAATTGCACCCATTGGTTTGTCCCGCGTTTAACGCTGACTTTGATGGTGACCAAATGGCCGTTCACGTGCCACTCTCGCTAGAATCGCAAGCAGAGGCTCGGCTGCTGATGCTGGCTTCTAATAATATCTTGTCGCCAGCGACAGGTCGCCCAATTGTCACTCCGAGTCAAGACATGGTGTTGGGTTGCTATTACTTGACTGCGGAGAATCCTACTCATCAGAAGGGTTCAGGCCGTTATTTTTCTGGCTTAGATGACGCGATCACGGCCTATGAGCAGCAACAGGTTGACCTTCATGCTTACGTTTGGGTGCGCTTTGATGGTGCTATGGAATCCAATGAACCGGATACAGACCCATTAGAAGTCCAAGAGTCTACGGATGGTACGGTCACCAAGGTTTATAAGTTCCGCAGAACCCGTGAAGACGGGGAGGGGAATTTGATCTCGCAGTATATTCGGACGACTCCAGGACGAATTATTTACAACAAGACGATTCAAGACGCCTTGACTGACTAAGCTTCATGAAAGTAGAAGCTTCAATTTCGTGGCGTGAGCCTTTACAGACGTGATGAATAGACGCGACTGGGAAGTCGCGTCTATACGCGTCTCTTCCTGCATCAAAAGAGGGACAGAGAGCAACAATGGCAGAGCAAAATTCAAATCAAAAGCCTGAAGCACCAGTGATTTTTCGGAATCGAGTGGTTGATAAAGGACAGCTTAAGAAACTAATTTCTTGGTCTTTTACCAACTACGGTACGGCTCGGACCGCCCAGGTGGCTGACTTATTGAAGGATCTGGGCTTTCGCTACGCTACGAAGGCAGGGGTTTCAATTAGTGTAGATGACCTACAAATACCTCCAACCAAGCGAGCGCTATTGGACGCAGCGGAAGAAGAAATTCGAGAAACGGAAACCCGTTATACCCGTGGCGAGATTACCGAAGTAGAGCGCTTTCAAAAGGTGATCGATACTTGGAACGGGACGAGCGAAGAACTCAAGGATGAGGTGGTACGCCACTTCAAAACCACCAATCCGTTGAACTCGGTTTACATGATGGCCTTCTCTGGGGCTAGAGGAAATATCTCCCAGGTGCGCCAACTAGTTGGTATGCGCGGACTGATGGCTGATCCGCAAGGTGAAATCATTGACTTGCCGATTAAGACCAATTTCCGAGAAGGTTTGACCGTTACTGAATACATCATTTCCTCCTACGGAGCGCGGAAGGGACTAGTAGACACTGCGCTCAGAACCGCAGACTCTGGATACCTCACCCGTCGTCTGGTGGACGTGGCCCAGGATGTGATTATTCGCGAACTCGACTGTGGCACTCAACGGGGTATCCCAGTGCGTAGCATGACCGACGGCGATCGCGTCTTGATTCCCCTGAAAGACCGCTTGTTTGGTCGAGTGATCGCAGAGGATGTGGTGCATCCGCAAACTGGAGAAGTGGTTGCTGCTCGGAACCAAGACCTCTCGGATGACCTCTGCCACATCATTGGTCAATCAGGCGTAGAAACAGTGATGGTGCGATCGCCTCTAACTTGTGAAGCGACTCGTTCTGTCTGTCAGCATTGCTACGGGTGGAGCTTGGCGCACGCTCACATGGTGGATTTGGGTGAAGCGGTTGGAATTATTGCTGCCCAATCTATTGGTGAGCCTGGAACGCAGCTAACCATGCGGACTTTCCACACTGGAGGGGTATTCACTGGAGAAATGGCGCGTCAGGTGCGGGCTACCTTTGAAGGCACCATCCGCTACGCTAAGCGTTTCCGGACTCGTCCCTACCGGACCCGTCACGGAGATGAAGCTTTAATTGCGGAAAGCAATACTGATCTGATGCTGGAGTCGGGTTCCAAGAAAGAATCCTTTGCGATTCCTCAAGGTTCAACTTTGCTCGTTAAAGATGGTGAGCATGTTAAGAAGGATCAATTCTTGGCAGAAGTCCCGCTGGCGGGCCGAACTCAGCGCACCACTGAAAAGGCTAGTAAAGACGTAGCTTCTGACTTGGCTGGAGAAGTCAAGTTTGCCGACATCGTTCCCGAAGAAAAGAAAGACCGTCAAGGCAACACCACCCGAATTGCTCAAAGAGGTGGCTTGATCTGGATTCTATCGGGTGAAGTTTACAACTTGCCCCCTGGTGCCGAACCGACCGTGAAGAACGGCGATCGCGTGGATTCTAGTAGCGTCCTCGCTGAAACCAAGCTGATCACGGAGCATGGTGGAACCGTGCGCCTACCTCAGCAGGAAGCGGAAGGTAAGGGCGGTCGTGAAGTTGAAATTATTACAGCTTCCGTATTGCTGGATGAAGCGCGAGTGCGGGTTGAGAGCTATCAAGGCCGCGACCACTACTTGGTCGAAACCAACCACAACCAGTCGTTCTCTCTCAAAGCAACGCCTGGAACGAAGGTGACAAACAACCAAGTCGTCGCAGAACTGATCGACGATCGCTACCGGACTCAAACCGGCGGGATAATTCGCTACTCTGGCGTTGAAGTGGCGAAGCGAGGTAAGGCTAAGCAAGGCTACGAAGTGGTTCAAGGCGGAACGCTGCTTTGGATTCCGGAAGAAGCGCACGAAGTGAATAAAGATATTTCTTTGCTCCTCGTTGAGGACGGCCAGTACGTCGAAGCAGGAACAGAAGTCGTTAAAGACATCTTCTGTCAAAGCAATGGTGTGGTCGAAGTCATTCAGAAGAATGACATTCTGCGGGAAATCGTGGTCAAGCCAGGGGACTTGCACATGATTGACAATCCCGAAGAATTTATGGGCAAAGAACCCACTTTGGCTAATCCTGGGCAAGAAGTGCTACCTGGTCTAACCCTTAGCGAACTCCGCTTCCTAGAGTATGTAGAAACACCCGAAGGTCCAGCCGTGCTCCTGCGTCCGGTTACCGAATTTGTGGTGCCAAACGAACCTTCTGTGCCGAGTCAAGCCTCAACTAGTGAAGAGTCTGGCCGTACCATTCAGCTACGTGCGGTACAACGCTTGCCTTACAAGGATGGAGAGCGGGTTAAGTCCGTAGAAGGTCTAGAATTACTTCGCACTCAGCTCGTGTTGGAGATTGATCAAGACGCACCTCAATTAGCTGCTGACATTGAGCTAATTCCGGACGAGACTGATCCAGAGATTATGCGGCTCCAACTCGTGATTCTGGAATCTTTAGTGATTCGTCGCGACATTGCCGCAGACACCACTCAAGGTAGTACTCACACTCGTCTCTTGGTCAAAGATGGCGAGCAGATTGCTCCTGGTGCTGTCGTAGCACGGACGGAAATTCAGTGTAAAGAGTCTGGTGAAGTACGAGGTATTCGCGAAGGAGCCGAAGCGATTCGCCGAATCCTCGTGGTGAGGGATGCTGACCGAGTGGTCATTAGCACTCAAGGCAAGGCTCCCAAAGTGAAAGAAGGTGACTTACTAGTAGCTGGCACAGAAATCGCCTCTGGTACCAAGCTAGAGGAATCTGGCCAAGTCGTTGGGATAGGCGAGGGTGAAGTTACCTTACGCATTGCTCGTCCTTATCGGGTGTCTCCTGGGGCCGTACTCCACATTGATGATGGGGATCTAGTCCAGCGAGGTGACAACTTGGTGCTGCTGGTGTTTGAGCGGACGAAAACTGGAGACATCATCCAAGGTTTGCCCAGAATTGAAGAATTATTGGAAGCTCGCAAACCTAAGGAAGCTTGTGTCCTGTCAGAACGTCCTGGTACCGCGCAAGTCGTCTACAGCGATGATGATGTGGCAGAAGTCAAAGTCATCGAAGCTGATGGCGTGATGACAGATTATCCCCTCGGTCCTGGTCAGAACGTGATTGTGTCAGATGGGCAGGAAGTTGGTGCATCAGAACCTCTCACGGATGGTCCTTCTAACCCCCACGAGATTTTGGAGATCGTCTTCAAGGTCAACCGCGAAACGTTGGGAGTTCATGACGCATCCCTGATTAGTTTGCAGAAGGTACAAACCTTCTTAGTGAACGAAGTGCAGTCTGTATATCAATCCCAAGGGATTGATATTTCCGACAAGCACATTGAAGTGATTGTGCGTCAGATGACTTCCAAGGCTCGCGTCGATGATGGTGGAGACACCACCATGTTGCCGGGTGAATTAGTGGAACTCTACCAAGTTCAGCAAGTAAACGAGGCAATGGCCATTACCGGGGGGGCACCTGCTGAGTACACTCCTGTGTTGTTGGGTATCACCAAGGCATCGCTCAACACGGACAGCTTTATTTCGGCGGCTAGTTTCCAGGAAACCACACGGGTGCTCACAGAAGCGGCGATTGAAGGGAAGTCCGACTGGTTGAGAGGTCTGAAGGAGAACGTGATCATTGGCCGCTTGATTCCAGCGGGTACTGGTTTCAATGCCTATGAAGAAGTGGGCAGTCCCGATATTGACCTTACCTTCGATGGCACCAGTGTCTTTGATGAAGATGCGGACCTCCGAGATGTGGTCTTAGACGATCGCACTGCTCGTAGCTACGGCTTGGATGGTGCATTCGACGATCGCCCCAACTTCAGCTTCGAAAGTTTCACGGCTCCTGTTCCCGGGGATGAAAAACCAACATCCGCCATCTTGGACGATGATGAACTGATTGATGATGAGTTTACCGATGTAGTAGATGATGACGATGAAGAGTAATCTTCTTTAATCGCGCTATCTAACACCGTTAAGGCTTAAGTGAAACCGGAGGCTCAGATATTCCTGAGCCTCCGGTTTTTCTTTGCCACGGTAAATCTAACGACTAGAACACAGACACTTGCTGTGGTCGGTAGTCGGAGCCTGACTTGTTGGCACAAAAACCTAGGTCAACGGTTTGATTGGGTTGTAGGACTCTTGCCCAACTCGGCGGTGTGACTTGGTATTGCGAACCTTGGCGGTTGAAATTTCCGTTCCAGCTATTGTTAATGTTGGCTTGATTCATCCGAAAAGCTAACTGCCAATTCTGCACAGCTTTCTGAGTTGGATTCTGGACTAGGAACCTGACGCAAAAACCACTCGCCCAATCCGACTCGATTGTCATCTTAGTTGTGAGTTGATTTTTGGTCGTTTGAGTTTTGTTAGGTGATAAGGACGTAGGTGAGGTGGCAGGCGATCGCAGAGTTGGCCGTGGAATTGACCCCTGGCTTGCCCCCGCTCGTTGCTGCTTTGCTGGGACAGCCGCACCCGTTGGCCGGAAAGTTGTGAGTGGAGAACGCGCTGTAGGTAAGAGTTGGCTCAAGAGTTTTTGCTTAGCGTCCTCGATGCTGCGCCAATCATCTTGTAAAACGCCTCCGGTATCCTTGCTATTAGGATTCCAGCTCCAGTAAGTAAAACTCAGTTGTTTCTGTTTAATAAACTCAACCAACTGTTGTTGCCAAATGCCTTCTTTGGAATTGCTGTCTACCTGCCGTCCCCCAAATTCTCCAATTAAAACTGGAGCTAGCTTCTGAGTCGCAATGTAGTGAAATCCAGTTTCCCAACGGTTGTAAAGGTTTTTAGGGAAAGTTTTTTCTGAAAACCAGGGTTGGTCGTAAACTCCAGGGCCATACTCATGAGGGGAGTAAACGAGTTGATCCTTAACTGCTAAGCGAACTGGATAACGTTTCACGCCTTCTAAGTTGCCGCCTTGCCAGTGCCTGGATAATTTTTGTCCAGGAACATTATTCTCTACTCCCTCAACGACAATCAGCCAATGAGGATTCGTCTTCAAAATGGCATTACCCGCTCGCTCAGCTGCTAGTCGCCAGTCTGTTGCTGAGTCATTGGTGCCCCAACTCGCTCGACCATGTGGCTCATTTTTTAGGTCAGCTCCAATGACATGAGGCTGATTCTTGTAACGATTTGCTAACATTTTCCAGGTGTCAATCCAATCAGCTTCGGTAAAGCCATCGCCATACCAAAGTTCTGGAATGCGTTGATCATTCAGTTGATGACAGTCCAGTAAAATCAGTAGCCCTTGCTGTCCTGCCTCTTGAATCACGGCGTCCATAATTTCTAGAGGCGATTTACCTTGCAAGGTTTGATTGGCACCAATATTGAAGTCAATGCCACTTGCTGCGGCAGAGCGCAAAGCTTCTAGGGAGAAGGGCAGCCGAATGATGTTGTATCCTAATCCTTTGATTTGTGCCAGCATCTCACGGTAGTCCCGCGTCCAAAGACCGTGAGGGGCATGCAATTCAGTTTCGATGCCAAACCAGTTCACTCCCCGCAATAAAACTGGACGACCGACCCCATCGACAATTTGGGCTCCTCTGGTGGAGAGAGGGAGCGCGATCGCGGCACTCGCGGCTTCTAAACCTGGGTTGAACTGTAATCCCAAACTGAGACATAAACCCGCTAAAGCTAAGGACAACCACTGGAGTAAAGACCGCGATCGCCAAATTGGGGTTTGAGCGCCTAAATGAGGACGATTGGGGTTGAGTGATCGTGCCTGTTTCCAAGCAGGAATTGCTCTTGGGCAATAGCGTCCAAAAGATTTCAAAGCTAGCTGGAACAATTTGCTCATATGTTTAGTCAATAAATGGTTTAGCTATGAGCACTCAATGAGATACCCGAAATAACCTCTTAATCGCTTCTTAACTTCTGTTGAGTTAACTAATAGGTTTCATTGGTTTAACTCGATTGACTCCGCAATAACATGCAACTCGGAAGATTACAGATTTCGACGTTAATTCAAGTCAAAGGTGTCTATTTATTGAAAGATTTACCATTCAACAATCCAGCTTCATCTAAGCTTCTTGTAGTCCTCAGCCCTTGATAAATATAGCTCTATCCTAAGAGGTACTTACCTTTTAGGGATTATTTGTATGGGCAAAATTAAGAATCTAAGCTAAGGGATATAACTTACGCAACTTCTATCAACCAAAGCGCTTAAGTAAAAAGTTCACATCTTCTTCATCACCTTCTCTGGGTGTCTTTATCAGCTCTATACGAAAGATTACCTAGATACCTATTAGTGTTTATAGAGAAGAGAAATTACTCTATGTGCTGCCTTCTAGAGTGAATTTCCTAGTTACCCACTCAGTCGCTGTTTTCGATCCTGCCTGACCTAAGAACTAGGGATATTGAAACAGTAGATATACTTTCCGCTACAAAACCAACGACTTTTGAAACCCATATTTGCTTGGAGTCCCCAAAATGCCTGTATCGTCGCTTAAAAGCTTTTTATTGCCTGCTGTCCTTCTGTCTAGCACGGTGTTTTCCAGCTTGACGTTACCATTAGTTATGTTGGGTTCACAGCCAATTGATATTCGGGTTCAGCAAGAACCTGTTTTCAGTGGCCAATTGAAAGATGTAGCAGCTCCTTACCTTGGTTTTGCAACGGCGCTGAGTTTGGGCGCGGGCATCGCTAGCGTAGCTGTAACTGGATGGCGGCGGTCTTCGCGCAAATCGGCTCAAGTTGAAGAACAGCTATCCAGCCTCCAAGAGAATTTGCAAGTTAAAGAGAGCCAGTTAGAAGAACTAAAGTTATCCGAAGTTCGCCTAGCTGCTACAGGCCTCTCTGAATTTCTGCATGACAAGCCAGTCCAAGTGGTCACGGGAACTACGGTAGATTTAGCTCAGCCTGTCGTGATTGCTCCATCAGCTATCCCCACTGCAACTGCTGAAACAGTTACGACCTCGCAGGCTGCTGTCAAAACTGATCTGTCCCGTCCTGTCTCGGTGCAAGCCGCGGTTTCAGCTCTGCATCCAGCTCAAGCTTTCCTTAGTTTTGCTCAAGCTGGGGCAACTACCGAGGAAACAGAGGTACAAGCACCCGTTGCCCATGCCCAAGTTGATGAGTTGCAAACTCAACTCAAGCAAATCATGGCTCAACTGGAAGTGTTGCAAGGAGCTTTGCACGATGTGCCTCAACTGGATGCTGCTCGTGCTAGCAGCTTCACCAGATTCCATCCCACTATGAGCTATGCTCAGCGCTCCCAAAAGGTAGAGCCAATCCGTGTTCAACAGAAAGTGGCTTCCTGACTCACTCAGTTAGCTCAAGGCTACTTGATTGCCAAATCCAAACTACTGTTTCCTCAACCCTTGATGCCGCTAGATATAACTTGAAGCAAGCGTCGTTAGCGGAGTAACTGATCAGGTGAGAGAGGAGCAGTAGTTTGGCTTGTATTGGCACTAGCGGTTGGCTTGGAGTTCGCTGGGGCTGATTTTTCAGGGGTAGCAATCTGCGAGCGATCGCCCCACCCTCCGTTGATGTCTGCTGTCGTCAGGGTGGGAGGAGTGGTTTTCCCGGTCGGTAAGGGGACGGGTAAAGCTTGACTAATCTGTAGATAACGCTGACCATCAGTAGTGAATCGCGCTAAATTACCTTCTAGTTGAATTCCTTGCTCTTGTACCTTCTGCTGAATCGTAGGCGGTTGTCCCTCTGGCTCAAACGTTGCTAGAAAGACAACATCAGGGGCGGGAGTCGTTGGAATTTTGAGTTCGGACTGGTTAATCTGCCATCCCTCGCGAAATTGGCCATTGGGTGCAACTTGCCAAAGATTGAGGGAGGTCTGCCACTTGCCTTGATTAACCACTACATCTTGCCGACTTAAGACGGTGTAAGTCAACTGAGATTGAAGTTGTGGTGATAAACCCCCAGTTGCTAAGGGTGCTGTTTGACTGGGAGAGAGGTAGCGGATAGCAGAGACAGTGATGCGGCTCTGGTCTGGTAAGTTTGTGTTGCCTGAGACGGAATAAACTCCCGATCGCCCAGCAGGTTCTACTTGGAGGTTCAAATTAACCTCAGGGGGTTTAGCTTGCGAGCAACCAGTGCTAACCAGAAGTAAGCCGCTTAAACAATAGGGTGCCGCTCCATGCCAAATTTGTTTGGCGGGCAAGATGAAATGTAGGAATTGACGTTGCATGGCGATCGCGAGTAAAAATGGGGCTGTAAACGGAATAACAAATCCTATTAGTTAGTGTGAACTGAATTAGAACAGAATCAAATAGTGATTCATGAAGATTTTCTTGATCAGGACAATATTTTAATCTTCTAGTTCTTGTGTAAAAACTTAGTGAATTCACTGGCTTTTTTGACACAATAACTTGGAGATATTGTATTTCCTTAAGTTAGATTGCCTGACGCTAATTCAAGTTAGGGTGCTTAGTAAAGAGTTCGATTCTAATAATATTTAGATTGAACGCATTCAAACACTAGCGATGTATTTGCATACAAGTAAAACTTTATTGTTCCAATGACCGCCGCTTCTGCTAAAGTTTTCAGCAGTCTAAATGTTTTTCGGTAGTCTTAGCTTCCATATTCACTAGACCGCATCAGACAGCACAATAGGTGTGAGCCATATCATGCTTGATTCTCGTTGGTCTATCTTCCGTAGCTATTTACTCTCGCTTAGAGTCCTAGCATCTGGCTCAATCTCATTGCTTCTTTTCATCGGGCTAACTCAGGTAAAGCCTAGCTGGGCAAACTCTCCCCGTCTGTCGGAATCAACGCCTCAACCCAGTTCTCAGAGTCAGGCCCCAGCCACTCAGAGTCCAAGTTCCGAAGCAAAGCTCAGAAATAAAAAGGCCACACCTCAGGCTCGCTCTACGTTGGCTGCGGCAGCGCTCGCCCCTCTTAAGGCTCCCCAAAACCTGTCTAATACTGAAGCGGATCTAGTCCATCAAATCGCTGGTTCTAGGCCAGAAGTGCTGGCTAAGCAGGTGGAAACGGCAATGCCCAGCTTCATCGCTCCGCAGCGATCGCCGTCTTTAGGATCTGACGCTACGACTCCATCTAAGTCGGTTAACCCGCAGCGATCGCGATCGGTTCAATCTTCATCTGTTACGACTAAAAGCACGACCAAAACCTCTGGGGTTAAACCGTCCCAGACAGCCCCCATCAAGACGGCTGACAATTACTGGCAGATGAATGGTGCAGGCTTGGGTGTCCCTGGACAATATAGTCCTGGAATCTGCGCGGGGAACTGTAATGGTTGGCCGCAGCCTGTAGGGCAGCGTAGCGATCCCAACGGACAACCCCTGCTAGTACCAACCCCCTTGCCTACGGTTCGCCCCGAGACGCCAAGTGCTAGTTTTTCGCCTCAGCAGCTACCTTGGATGTCTGGAGGGCCTGTAGCGGCTCCCGGTTGGGGAGGCATCAATGGTAATGCTTACCCTTATCCCTATCCGGTCGGGCAACTACCTCCGGCTCAGCTAGCCCCAATGCCGCCTCCTGGGTGGCATCCTTATGGTTGGAATCCCAATGGTGGTTTCTACCCGATGGGTCAGCCCATGCCTGCTCCCATGCCAACCTTGATGGTTCCAGGGGCGGGTGGTCCTACTGGACCCGATAGCTCCAATAATATTTATTTCTACAATCGGTACGCTCCTTCGCCACAGCCTACTGCCGCACCTGTAGCGCCTGTCTCCGTTCCTAATTTAACTGCGCCATTAACGTATCCAAATTTCTATAATGGTGCACCCAATTCCCCAAACAATTTCTATAATGGTGCGCCGAATTATCCCGGTAATTTCTATAGTCCAAACCCGGTTTACCCCACTAACACTTATAGCTCTCAAGCTCCTAGTTATCCCAACAATTATCCCGGTAATATTTACAACAATGTTCCTGGTTATCCCAGTAATTATTCCAACCCTGCTTTAGGGTATCCCGGTAATTCTTATCCGCCTAATTCTTATCCAACTGCACCTGGGTATCCCAGTAATTCTTATAGTCCTGTACCGAACTATCCCAGTAATTATCCCAACCCTGCTTTAGGGTATCCCGGTAATTCTTATCCGCCTAATTCTTACCCACCTAATTCTTATCCAACTGCATTTCCAACTGCCCCGAATTATCCGAGCAATCCATCTAGTCCTGCGCCGAATTATCCCGGCTATGGTGCTAATCCTACGCCCATGTATCCCGGTAGCGTTTATAACGCTGCACCCAACTACCCTGGAAGTCCATACCCCGGTGCCCCTGCTGCGTCCTACGGTGCTCCTAGCCCTTATGGTGCTGGGTATCCGACGGGGCAGCCGACCGCTTTTCCGCAGTTCCAAAATACGCCCACACCAACAGCTCCTCAAAGCACAACAGCCCCCCCAAGCAATTCACCAGGTAATGTAGCCCCTGCTGCTGCTTTAGAAACTCGACCAGAAACTTCCTCTAAGCCACTTTTGCGGAGTACGGCTTTGAGCGAACCTTCTGTGCAGCTGCAAGGTGTATATCTCTATCAGGCGGATGAATCATCCGCTAGAGCTCGCTTGTCAGCGGCTTATCCTTTAACGCCCAATATTCTGTTTGGTGGGGCGCTGGATTTGACGACAGGGCAGGGGTTGGTCGATTCGCAGCAAGAGGGGCTGAGTTTGAATGAGTTGTTTGTCGCTACTTCTCCGCGAGATTTGCCCAACTTGCGGTTTGTTGTAGGGCAATTAGACCTAACCTCTTATTTCGATCGCAACAGTTTTGCCAAGGATGGCGCGAGCCACTTCTTTAACCCAGTGTTTCAGACTAACTCCGCGCTGACCGCAACTGGGATTGGTTCTCGGCCTGGTGCTTTAGTGAACTGGGCTTTAACTGACAACATCGAAGCTAGATTTGCGGCGTTTTCCTCGGCGCGGAGCATTGGGGATTTCAGCTTAGATGGCTTTGCAGGCGAACTGGGACTCCGTTACGGCAACGCCATCATTCGCGGTACTTACAGCACAGGGCGAGAAACTGGAGCAGGCGATGGCTTCCGAGAAATCTTTCAAGTGAATCGAGGGGATGGGTTGAGTGGACCCCAGCGAGGCGATCGCGAGGAAGGCTTTGGCATCAACGCAGAGGTCTTTATTCCCAGCCTCAACATGGGTTTGTTTGGTCGCTACGGCCAGTACAACAACCGGGGTCTTGACGAACAAGGCAACACCTACAACGTCGGACTTACCGTTTTAGATGTATTTGCCCCTGACGATCGCTTGGGCCTAGCCTATGGTCGCCAACTGTCTAATGCGGCTTTACGAAGACAGCTGGGCGATCGCAACCCAGATGTTCTGGAACTCTATTACGATTTTCGCTTTTTGCCTAACTTGCGGCTAGGCTTTACCTTACAGGAACTAAATGGTTTCTCGGAGACGATCGCAGGATTCCGGCTCAAGACCGAATTTGATGTCACACCGAAGGGCAGGCTGCAATGAACCAACGGCATGACACCTGGAAAAACACCCGCAAAACAGTGAAGTTTAGGCGATTGGGCTGGTCTTGCTTGCTCGCCGTAGGGTTGAGCGGTGGTTTGATGGTAGACCTGTGGCCCTGGGAAATTCCGGCGGTGCAAGCGCAGACGGTGCCTGCTTCGGTTCGACAAGCTTATACCCTGCTAAATCGCGGCTTGGTCAATGATGCGATCGCGGCTTTTCAGCGAGCTATTCGCAGTTACCCACAATCGATAGAAGCCAAGTTGGGATTGGCGATCGCCTATCGGCGGGCAGGACAAGACGCCAATGCCTTCCAGGCTTATGGGCGCGTGTTGGAACAAGACCCAAACAACCGTTTGGCGCTCAAAACGTTGGGGTTTCTAGGAGGCTACCGAGCGGAATGGCAAGACCAAGGCATTATTGCTTTAACCACCTTGCTGAACTTAGAACCCAACGACCTAGAAGCGCGGGGACAGCGGGCGCTCTTACTGGGCTATCGGGGTCGCTTTGCAGAGTCTTTGGCTGACTACCAGATTGTTTTACAAAACAATCCCACCCCTGATGTGATTCTAGGGGCGGCGCAAATTTATACTTACACGGGAAATGCTCAGCAAGGGTTAGAGCTGTTCAACCGCTACCGAGCTTCCGGCAAAACGATCACCGGGAATGCCGCAGTGGCCTATGCTCGGGCCTTGAGGGAAACGGGCAATCCTGCTCAAGCGATCGCCATTTTGCAAGCGCAACTACAATCATCCCGCGAGTTAGACGACACGGCGATTCAAGCTCGCTCGGAACTATCTCAAGCTTATTTGGCTAACCAGCAACCTGCTGAAGCGCTAGCAGTTTTAGATCCACTCCGTGGTCGTCCTGAAGCAGCCTTGCCTTTGGCGAGGGCACTCAATGAGTTAGGGAGCAAAGCCAATGCTCCGACCCTGACCCAAGAGGCAGCAGCCCTCTACCGTCAGGAACTCCAGCGCCAAACCAATCCTACGCCGACGTTGGTGCAAGAAGTGGCCGATGTGCTCAGCGGTATTCCTGCCGAGCAACCTTATGCGCTGCAACTGTATCGCCAACTGACGCAGCAGCAGCCCAACAATCAAATTTTGGCGCTGAAGCAATTGGCCTTGGAGAGCCAGTTGGGCGTGATTTCTAGAGCTGAGCTACGGCAACGACTACAAACGGTTTTGCAGCCTTTACCGAGCAATCCAGTAGAGCTACAACAGTTAGCTCAAGCGCTCTCAGCAGTGGAACCAGAACCAGAACTGTTCCCGGTGTACCAAACGTTGCTGCAAGCGGGCGTCAACGCGCCTTTTCTCAACTTCCGCATCGCCCAACTCTTGATTCAGCAGAACAATCTGCCAGCGGCGAGAAGTGCCTTGGCTGCCTATGCTAATACATCGGCAGGAGCACAGGACCGAGCTTCGGAACTACTTTTGGCTGAGATCGAGCGGCGGGAAGGCAACTTGGAAGCCAGCGCTCAGCGTTATCAAGCAATTCTGGCTAGTAACCCCAGCGATCGCGACATCATCAACAATGCCTTGCAAGGCTTGGCAAGTGTGCGTCAAACGCAGGGACGCACCGATGAATCGTTAGCGATTTATAACCAATTAGTTGCCCTGAATCCGCAAAATTTGGAAATTCAACTGGGTCGAGCAGCTTTAGCTTATCAGGCTCAACGGATTTCTTTAGCTGAGGCGGAAGCGGTGTTGAATACTTGGCTGCAAACCCGCCCCCCCACCGACACGCCGCCGGAATTGGTGACTTTGGTGGGAGTGCTACCCCCGGACCCTCGCCGCGAACCGCTTTACAATGCGCTGCTGCAACTGGACCCGAATAATTCTGCTTTGCAGTTACGCTCGATTCAGGTGATTGCCGCTCGGAGTCCTGCCCAAGCCAGAGCGATCGCCGCCCAATTGGTAGCCCGCAATCCCAATAATCCGAGTGCGTACCAACTGCAAGGGCAGGTAGCCCAGGCATTAGGAGATTTGGACCAAGCCAGTGATGCCTACCAGCGGCTTTTGCAAATCCAACCAAACAATGTTGAAGCACTATCTGCCTTAGGCGGGGTGCGATTCCAGCAACGTCGGTTTGGGGCGGCAGAGCAGTTGTATTCGCAAGTGCTAGCGTTCAATCCGACAGATGTGGGGGCACAGCGATCGCTGGCTGAACTGATGGCGGCTCAAGGCATGCCCCTCACCGCTTTGCAGCAACTGGAACAACTTCAGGTACAGCAAGCGACGACTGGAACCCCGGATAGTAGCTTGTCTCGGAGGGTGCAGCAGATCAAAGAAGACTTGTTGAGACAGCGAGGGTTTCAACCACCGTGGGAGCGTTACTAACTGCTAAATGGATGGTGTTGTCACCATGCGGTTCAATTTTGTGCGTTTAGCTTTACTACCTTGTGCAGGGCCAGTTGAGATGTTACGGTACCCCAAAACTAAGCGACAAACAGGCTCGTGGTCATGGTGGCGTAGGGCAGCAGTGGCAGTTAGTCTGAGTGGCATGATGGGACTACTCGGATGTTCTAAATTTTCTAGCGACGTCAGACAATCTCCACCCGCTACCCCGCCAGCCACTACAGCGCCAACTCCCAGTCCAGACCCGACTGTAATCAGCTCAGCAACAGCAGCGCCAACTCAACAACTGTTGCAGCAAAGTTGGACCGCCTATCGGCAACGTTTTATTCAAGCGGATGGGCGGGTGATTGACCGGGAAGCAGGCGATCGCTCTACGTCCGAAGGGCAAGCCTATGCCATGCTGCGAGCGGTGTTGAGTGATGACCCCAGCACCTTTGCCAAAACCTTGCAGTGGTCAGAAAACAATTTGCAACGCCAAGCTAATGGCAAACGTACCGACCAGCTCTGGGTTTGGAAGTGGGGCCGTAATGAACAAGGCCCAAATGAACCCGCAAGATGGGGAGCGATCGACCCGAATTTTGCCAGTGATGCCGATGTCGATGCCATTACCGCTCTGATTTTGGCATCCCGGCGTTGGCAGAAACCAGAGTATTTGAAGTTGGCCCAAGCCAAATTGCAAGACTTGTGGCGATTCTCTACCGTGGTCGCTGGTGGGCAGCGCTATTTGCTGCCAGGGCCAGCCGCAGCTTTTCAGCAGCAGACCGTGATTCAACTGAATCCGTCCTACTTTGCGCCTTATGCGTTTCGGCTCTTTGCTCAAGTCGATCCCAAGCACGATTGGTTGAGCTTGGTGGACAGTAGTTATCAAGCTCTGGAAAACTCAGCCACGCTATCAGCTGTTGGTTTGCCGAGCGATTGGGTAGCGGTGGACACAACCACAGGAGAATTTCAACCGTTACCGCTCTCTGGGCCGCTGAAAAGCCAATACAGTTTTGACGCTTACCGCGTCTGGTGGCGGGTCGCTTGGGACGCGGAGTTATTCGACTCCGCACCTGCCAAAGCGTATCTGCAAAAGCATTTAGGATTTCTGCAAAAACAATGGCGATCGCAACAAAAAATCCCCGCCACTTTTGATCTTTCAGGTGCACCGACCGTGAGTTACGAAGCCACTGCTCAATATGCCATGTTGTATCCTGCTTGGCGACTGCTCGACCCGGCGATCGCCACCGAGCTTTGGCAGCGAAAGTTGCAGCCCCAGTACCGTAATGGTTTTTGGGATAACAACTCCGCTTATTATGTGCAAAACCTCGCTTGGTTAGGCTTGCTACCGCCCGACACCATTTCTCCCCAACTGTTGCAACCTCGTTAAAGCCCCACCCGCTAAACTTACCCATCCATGCAACGCATCTTCCGGCACTTACTTTCATCTTCCCGCCGCCAGTCTTGCCCAGGGAGCCGCCAACAGCGCCCCGTGATCTGGCTTCTGTTACTCACCTTTGCGGGCACAGCGATTGGGGTGACGGCAAGCTTAGCCGTAGCCCAACAGAACGATCGCGATATTACCCAAGACGAAAACCAGGTGATCGAGGAGCTGACGCTGCCAGAACCGCCGCCGCAAGCTCCGGTGTACCAGCCTGCACCGGAGCCTGCACCTTACGAACCTGCGCCGGAACCTGCACCAGAACCCGCACCTGCGGAAGCTCCAGCTCCCAGAGAACCAGCGGCGATTGAACCTGACCCTGAGCCTGCTGCTCCCCCAGCCGCCACTGCACCAGAACCTGCCAGCTCTCCTACCTCACCAGGAGCCAATCCAAATCCTAGCTCTACCCCCGATGCTGTCGCTGCCCGAGGCCCAACCGTTCCTTACGTCCTAGAATTCAACCGCAGCCCAGTCGTAGGTAATCGCTTGCGGTTACAAGGGGTGTTTGCCGATGCTCGATTAGGATTTACCCGCCCCCGCACTTGGAATTTGCGTTCTGCCAAGGTACTGGTGCGGTTCCAACACTCGCCCGCCCTTTTAGCCAACCGTTCTAACTTAACCGTTCGAGTAAATGGAACGAGCGTTGGCAGTGTACCGCTGAACCGGAAGCAGTCCGAAATCGGTCAGGTTTTGCTGAATGTGCCGCCCAACTTAATTCAAGACTTTAATGAAGTGACGCTGGTGGCACAGCAGAACAACTCAGCGACCTGTACTGATCCTGCCGACCCCACCTTATGGACGGAAGTCTTACCTGATTCCAAGCTGATCTTTAACTATCAGCCCAAACCCGTCAAACTCGACTTTACCCGATACCCCTATCCTTTCTTCGACGACCTCAGCCTGGACCCGAATCGAGTCACTTATCTGTTACCCAACCAAGTCAATAGTGCTTGGTTGACCTCGGCGGCTCGCTTCCAGGCCGCGCTAGGACGCTTGGCAGAGTTTCGACCGCTAGAAACTCGGTTGGTGAAAAACCTCAATCAGGCAAAAGCAGACGAGCGCTTGGTGGTGATTGGTACCCCTGAGGAGCAACCGGCGCTGAAGTCGCTCAAGTTGCCCCTGGCGATCGCTGACAACCAAGTGCTAGACGCTAGCCGCAACCCATTGCCAGCGGAGTCAGGCATTTTGATGCTGGCCACCACCCGCAACAATGGCATTCCGGTTTTGATTGCCACAGGGAATGGTCCAGAAGGCGTTAACAAAGCGGTGCAGTTTTTGGTGCAGTCGAAGGACCGCCAGATTGGTACAGGTTATTACCTAGTTGTGAATAGCGTTACCCCAGTGCCCACACCGCCTCTGAGGCAATGGCCCGGTTATTTGCCCGAGAAAAACTCCTTCAAACTGCGTGAGCTCAATAACGCTGAGAACGAACCTTTTGAAGATGTTACGGTGCGGGGTGCTTATGCGCCGCCTGTAGAAGTAAATTTCCGAGCCTTGCCAGATGACCAGTTCACTCGTGGCAGCTCGATGAACTTGGTGTATAGCTACGGCCCGCAGGTGAACCCTCGACTCTCGACGGTGGAAGTACGACTCGATGGTGCCCCAATTGGCGGTAAGCGCCTGACCTCCGAGCAGGGAGCAGCTAGGGATACGTTAAATGTCAATCTCCCAGCTGAGTTAGTCAAACCGGATTCCAAAATTCAGGTGGCCTTCAACCTCAGCCCGCGTGAACCTGCTAACTGTGGCCGAATCAATGACCAGCAACTCTGGGGGAAAGTCCATGCTGACACCAACTTCAAACTCAAGCGCCAAAATGTCGTCCAAATTCCTGACCTGAAGTTGCTGGCTACGGGGTATCCCTTTGCTGCGCCTCAAGACCTCTCCACGACAGCAATCGTGGTTCCAGAAACACCATCCGTCACCGACTTGAGCACATTGTTAGAGTTTAGTGAGCGCTTAGGTCGCCTCAGCCAAGCCGACACGGTGAAAATAGAGGCTTACACCCAAGACGCTCTCACGACAGAAGTGAAGCAACGACAAAACTTAGTCGGAATTGGTGTGCGATCGCAGTTCCCCTTCCCCGAAGCATTCCAAGAAAATGGCTTTGCTCTAAAAAATGTGTTTTCTCGCAAATGGAATCAAAGCCAGATTCAAGCCTTGCCAGATTCGGAAGGGGTGATCAAAGAAGTGATTTCTCCTTGGAACGACGATCGCGTCCTGCTGGCTTTGAGCGCACAAACAGAGACAGGCTTACAGCAAGTGCAAAATTTGCTGAACCAAGACCCATTGTTCTTCCAGCTCAATGGCGATACGGTGCTGATTAGTGCCAATCAAGCAAGTGCTTCGGGCTACGATCCAGATGCTTACAATTTGGAGTTTCTCCAGCAAAGTTCTCAGCGACGGCTGGACAACAGCAATCCTTTCAGTAAAGTTTCGCGCTTCTTGCAAGACCATTGGTTCGTGCTGCCGACGGGGATCGTTGTATTTGCTTTGGGTCTCTACGGTATCACTCAGCTCTATCTCAAGCGTGTAGAAAAGCAGGATAAATAAATGGCCAATCCCTCTCCCCCGTTACGGCCAGATCCACCGCCCCTAGCGACTGGAGCGACAAGGCGATCGCCTCTAGACACATTAACCGATTGGTTAGTGAACCTAGTTCCCAGTTGGTTCGATCGCGCCTTGCAATCGCTTAACCGCCGCCAACTTTGGTTGTTAGCTTTACTCGTGCTCGTGCTCTCCTTGCCCTTGGTGACTACACCGCTGAAAGTTTGGCAGCAAGGCGTGATTGCAGGGCTACTGGTTCTGATGGGTTGGTTGATTGTACGCATTGAGCAGCAACGCAACAACCCGCAAACTAGCGAATATCTGCATTTGTTCTTGGTGTGGCTCAGTACAGTGACGACGGCTCGCTACCTGTACTATCGCACCGCTTACACTTTCAATTTTGACGGTTGGCTCAACGGCTTTTTTTGCATCCTCCTGTACGGGGCAGAGCTATACGCGATCATCACCCTGTTTTTGGCTTACTTCCAAACTCTGAAAATCAGAGAACGCCAACCCATTGACCTCTCTACTATTCCTAGCGATCGCTTGTTTAAGGTGGATGTTTATATTCCCACCTACAACGAAGATGTAGAGATTGTCCGCAAAACGGTTTTGGGAGCTTTAGCGATCGATTATCCTGCTGACAAAAAGCGGGTCTATATCTTAGATGATGGTCGAGCTGAGAAATATAAGGATAGACGAGAGTCTCTCCGCCAGATGTGTGAGGAACTTGGCTGCACCTTGCTGACTCGTGACAACAACGACCATGCCAAGGCAGGCAACATTAACACGGCCTTTAAGCGTACTGATGGCGACTTGGTCTTGATTTTGGACTGTGACCACATTCCTGCTCGACCTATTCTCCAAACAACGGTGGGCTTCTTTTATGATTCCAAGGTGGCATTTGTCCAGACGCCGCACTGGTTCTATAACCCAGACCCGTTTGAGCGCAACTTGCTGACTCGCGGCAAAGTGCCCGTAGGCAACGAACTCTTTTATAAAGTGCTGCAAAAAGGGAATGACTTTTGGAATGCAGCCTTTTTCTGCGGTTCGGCGGCGGTGATTCGCAAAGACTATGCCCTGCAAATTGGCGGAATTGCCACAGAAACAGTCACGGAAGACTGCCACACCGCTTTCCGGCTCCACTCCTTGGGCTATAAGTCGGTGTACTACGACCAAATCATGGTGGCAGGTTTAGCCCCAGAGAAGTTCTCTTCTTACATTGGTCAGCAAGTGCGCTGGGCTAGAGGCATGGCCCAGATTTTGCGCCTAGAAAATCCTCTGCTCAACCGCAAGCTCAACCTGACTATTCCGCAGCGGATTTGCTATTTTTCGGCGACTTCGCACTTCTTCTTTGGCTTTCCGCGTTTGATGTACGCGATCGCTCCCACCCTTTTCCTGCTATTTGGCATCAATCCGATCCGGGGTTTAGGGCTTGAGACCTTAGCCTACGCCCTGCCACATATTCTCTTGTCGATGTACGCCAACTTCATCACCTACAAGAATGTGCGGTTCTCGTTCTGGAATGAGATTTACGAATTCGCCATGTCGTTCTACGCCGGAGCCGTGACTCTGATGGCGTTGATCAATCCTAGAATGGGGTCTTTCAACGTTACCGACAAAGGGTTATCCGTCACCAAACGAGACTTTGATTGGGAATCCGCCCGTCCCTTGGTAGTAGTGGCGGTTCTGGTTGCTCTGTCGGTGCTATCCGTGCCCTTCTGGTTGATTCTGCGGCCAGAAGATAGCGAAGCTGTGTTGGTGAACATGCTGTGGGGCATCTTCAACCTAGTGTTGATTGTGGCGGCAATCCTGGTTTCATTTGAACAGCCGCAATTACGACGAACCCACCGCCTCAACCGCAAACTAACCGCAGTCATTTATGGCCCCGACCAAACCTGGAGAGGCAAAACTGAAGATGTCAGTGAGTCCGGGGCTAGAATTGTGCTCGATTCTTGGCCAAACTTACCAGACGAGATCGAGTTAGAACTCGTGGGTGACTATGGAGCCCGAGCGTTTCTCAAGGCGCGGATTGTGCGAGGAGTGCCGCTGAATGATGCCCAAACCATTTTAGTCGCTGACTTTATTAACCCTACCCAGTCAGAACTGGATGCCTTAGCGATCGTGCTCTACTCGGATGTGCGCGAGTGGTATTCCCAAAATCGTACCGAAGTAGATGACCCCCTGGATTCTCTCCGCTTTATTGCGACCAGCTTGACTCGCTCTTTCCAAGAAGCCAAGCCCATTCAGGGGCAAAAGGTGCGCAAGCGCATTCAAACTCCCGCCCAGTTATATTGGGAAGGCCATTTTTATACGGCTATGGCGACTGAGATGGGAGTTCGCAGCCTGCGGCTAGAATTTCACGAACCAATTGATGCTTTAGAGCAACTTCGGCAAAGCCAGCCCGTCGTCGGCGTGTTGCTAGAGGATGGTCATCCTTTACCCAAGCGTTTGTTGGCAGTAGTGCAAACAATAGAGCCATTAGCCAATTCTGGTAATGGAGATGCAGCATCAAGTACCGCGATCGAATTGCGCTTCCCAGAGCAATTGCAAGAACGCCAGGAAGGTCGAATCAAGCAACTTTTGGCAACGCTCTAGCCAAGAACCCCTAAAAGGTTTGGGAAAGGCACACCTCCGGAGGGTGTGCCTTTCCCTAAGCTAACTGATCTTTCGTTTCTTTCGTTCTTACGAGAGTCGTACAGGTGAGCGATCGCAAATAGTAAGATGCTTCCGCGTTGGGCTTTACTTCGGGCTTTATCCTGTGAGATATGACGGGGAGAATTAAGGTGATTTTGTCTAGTCAGCAAAACGAGCAGAGCAGCCGGAATCCACTGGCCGCATTACTCAGACAAGCAAAATTTTTAAGTGTGGCGATCGCGCTGAGCTTGGCCGTTTTCCTCTGGGGGTGCGACGACCTGACTGCCGCCAATCTTCCAACACCACCGGAAACGGTTGCCTTTGAGCAAAGCTTAGCTCAGCACCTCCAGCAGACAGGAGCCAAAATGTATGGCGCTTACTGGTGCCCTCATTGTGCTGATCAAAAAGCTTTGTTTGGGCCTGCCGTGGCTACAGTGCCTTATGTAGAATGTGACCCAAAAGGCGAAAAACCCCAGCCAGACTTGTGTCAAGCCAAACAGATTGAAGGTTATCCTACCTGGGAGATTGGCGATCGTCTTTATTCGGGTACGCGATCGCTCTTAGAACTCGCTGCCTTATCAGGTTACAAAGCCCCATCTGTCAATAACCCAAGTGCAGAAGTCAGTTCTCAAACTTCCCCTTGAGATGAGCACCCTAAGTTAGAATGAAGCATACCTCTGCTGTCCTGGTTGAGCGCAATGACTAAATCTGAGCCACATCCAAATGAAATGTTGTCCTCACCAAGGACAAACCATCTAACCTTCGAGGATGTAGCTCATGGCGATCATTCCCACGCTGTGGATGGCGTAGCTGATCATCCTCATGTTCACAGTGAAGAATCACTACGGCGCATTGTCAACCGCCTTTCTCGCATTGAAGGTCATGTTCGTGGCATCAAAGTCATGGTGCAAGAGAGTCGTCCCTGCCCAGATGTATTGGTACAACTGGCCGCAGTTCGGGGAGCAGTAGACCGAGTGGCGCGGATGATTTTAGATGAGCATTTAACTCAGTGTGTTGCCCGTGCTGCTTTAGAAGGCAATATCGAAGTCGAAATTGAAGAGCTAAAAGCTGCCTTGGATCGCTTCTTGCCCTAGCTGTTGGCTTAATAGGTTCCAATCAGACCAATGCATAATCGGTCGGGCTTCCGTATGGCGGGAAGCTCTCTCGGCTTCAAGTTCTTCTTGAAGTACCTTTTGGTAGATCTCTGGGAGCGCCCCTGTCATTTGATTATCCTCGATGCCATAGCCCAAGCTCGTCCAAGTACCTGATAACAATTCTAAAACTGGGTTGATCTCACCCGCCCTTAATAAGGTTGGAATATCGACGCCCCAAGCTTGGGGATCTCGGAGCCAAGCATAAACTACCTCGTCTTGATACTGAGGCTCAAAGCTATAGGTTTCCCAAAACAGGAAGCGCGTGGAATTGGGGTGATATAAACGCGCTTTTTCTGCCCAGGTGGTCGTAAGAAATTGATAGCGACCTGCTGCCGTTGTGCAGTTGCCTTTGTTCGGTCCGTTGACGATCTTAATACAGAGATCGGGATGCCCTGTGAAGTCGGAAATGTGTTGCCCGCCATAGAGCACCGTATAAGGAGAGGCATCGTTCGACTCGCTGGCCGAAATAGTTCGCATCAAGGCCCGAACGTAGGGATCGCCTCCTGGCATGACTAAAGGTGGTAGCTCGCTAGTAATTTGAGACTGCTCTGGCAAAGGCGATCGCGTGGGCCAATGCGAGAGAGCTAGTAAGAGACCCACCAGCGCAAGGCAGCTACCAATAAACCTTTGTAAGGCTTTAGTTCTACGGTTTTGGCGTCTGCTTTGCCGAGTAGAGGCTAGAGCGGGACGACGAGTACGACGTGGCGATCGCCGAATAGTATTACTTTCGTTCAATTAAGCCACACTGGTAAACAGTTCCTCGACGGGTCTGGCTGGAGCCTTTGCCTCAGCAATCACTTCCACAATCTGGTTGTGGGCTGTCGGTTGAAATAGCGCTTCAACACAAACCTGAGCAACTTGAGCCCGGGGAATACTGCCGTCAAACAAAGTATCAGCCTGGCTCAGCATCACTGCATTAGTACCTTCTGCCTCGGTCAAACCGCCGGGTCGCACAATCGTATAAGTGAGACCGCTTTGTTGCAGATACTGCTCTGCCTGCTTTTTCCAAACTAAAATCAGGCCGAACAAGTTCAAGAAGTGGAAGAGCCGTGACACACAGAGGGAAGAAACAAAAACAAAATGCTCAATTCCGTGAGCTTTGGCTGCATTCACCAAATTTCGAGTGCCCTCGTAGTCCACTTTATAAGGACCTGTGACATCAAAACTGGGTCTGGCACCAGTAGCACAGAGCAAGACCGTGCTGTCTCCTAAAGCGGTGGTTAAGGTATCAGGTTTTAAGACATCTCCGACCACTAATTCCACTTCAGGCGGGAAGCTGTCCCGAACGGTTGCAAGATCGCGCACCAATGCCCGGACGGGAATGTTGCGCTTGAGTAGTTCTTCTACAATCCTGCGACCTGTTTTGCCTGTGGCTCCAGCTACAAACGCTTTCATTGCTGTTTCTACTTTCCTGTTAGTACGTAGATTTTCCAGCGACAGACTACCTCCATAGCGCGATCGCTTGAGGCAGACTGCTCAACGAACCTAGACGATTATAGTGGAACTTCTGCAGTCGCTTACCTTTCTATAGAATGAATTGATCCCCACGGTAAAATTGAACTTTTGGTTAGTAATTTGTGAGTAGTTTGTTTGGTAAAAGAGTCAGTTTGTTTTAGGTTGACTAGTCTGGAGTAGCGGTTGCTGGCTGATTGATCGAGATCTCACCCTAGCTGTGATGTCCTGCTTCATTAACTCAGCGTAAAGCTACTAGACTGAAAAAATACTTAATTTCACCCTAATCTGGCGCACAAATCCCGATTTCAATCCGTAACATTAAGCATGTTGAGCCGGAATAGCAGGAGCTATGCTGAGGAAACAATCATTCCGAGATTCACTCATCGCTTCCTCCGTCGAGATTGAGCCTGGAACAAAGTAGGGTTGGTTTTCCATCACTCTAAATTAAGTTCTATATAGAATGTGGGAAATCAATAGCCTGTTGAGAGTCCTAGAGTTGAGCGATGAGCAACTAGTGCAGGAACGTTTGCTATGCAGTCAAATTTCATTGAACATCAACCTGCTGATTCCGCTGAGGCAATTTTGCATCCAATGACAGGGTTTATCGAGCCGACTTATTTGAATTCAGAAGAAACCACTCAGGGCCAGACAGAGACAACTCAATTTCAGAGCCAGTTCATTGACTGCATGGAAATGTTTGCTGAGCGTGCCACCGTTGCCGAGTACATGGATTCTCATCACGGTTGGTTTCGTCGCTGTGCTCATCCTCTAAAAGTTGAAACGTTGGGTCAGAATGGTTACGCGCTCATTCTCGGTCCCTACGGTTCCTTCGGTTATCAGGTAGAGCCGAGAGTCGGCTTAGATTTGCTTCCTCAAGATCAAGGGGTTTACCGAATCAGAACGATCCCGGTGCCCGACTATGTTCCTCAAGGCTATGAAGTAGATTTTCAAGCTGCGTTGCAATTGATAGAAGTGCCAACAGAGCAAGTCGCTGAAATGGCGAAAATCAAGCGCTCAGCGATCGCCAATCTACCCCCAGTAATGACGCAAGTGGAGTGGCAGTTGGATTTGGTGGTGTCGCTACAATTTCCCAAATTTATCCACACCCTACCAAAAAACATGATTCAAAATACGGGCGATCGCTTGCTTTACCAAGTGGTCAAGCAGATCTCTCGTCGCCTCACTTATAAGGTGCAAGAAGATTTTCATAACGAGATTGGGGTTCCGTTTCCAAAACACTTCAAACGGAAATCGGCTTAATCCAAGACCTAATTCAAGCATGCAAAAGGGGCGCAAGTTGCGCCCCTTCTTTTTGGTTTAATGAGCCAAAATTCTGGCTAAGTTCCCAACTAAGTTGCCAAGTCTAGGTAGGATTTAAGATGCGCTGAACAATTTGCATTCCCGTAACGGCTTGCCAGCTAAAAAGTCCTAAGAGTACGAAGTTGATGGCAATGTGGGTGTAGCGAGCCCAGTCCTTGCCCTTCTGCATAAAAGGGGTGAGCGCCGCAGAAACTGCAATCATTCCAGTCATACCTAGCCCTGCTAAAAGGTGAGGTCCGACGAATAGTTTGCCGTTATTAATGTAGGTGACAGCCATACCACTTAGCGTTCCGATTACCATGACAGCCAACAACAGCGAACCAAATTGATGGTGGCGAATGTTGAACCGACCTTTGAGTAGTTCTTTTTTCTCGTCCCCTTCGGCTGTACGAGTCCGTTGCCATTGGAAGCCTAGATAGGTTGCGTAAAAGGCGATCGCTAACAAAACCCACATCATTACAGGATGTAGAAAGTTGAGCCAGAATTTTGTCGATTCGGGGATCTCGAAGCTCATAAGGTGCTCAGGGGGATCAATGATTGGCTAAGGAACTTCATAAAAGTTAGCATAATAGTCAACTCTCTATTGATAGAAAATCCACTACTTCACCAAATTAGATTTACGGGATAGTGTGGGCGGGCGAGCCCCAACCAGCAAAATTAAATGGGTGAACTATTACATTTCGCACGGGGTGATGTCAAAAAATGACCGCTGCTAACAATCTTGCATTTCTTCAGGCGGTTAGACGGGGTGATGTGGGTCAAGTACAGGCTTTACTGGCATCTGGTGCGAGTCCTGATGCTGAAGATAAAGATGGCACCACGGCTTTAATGTTTGCAGCTCAGAGCGGCTACACCGAAATTGTGCGGTTGCTCTTGGAGGCGGGAGCCGAGGTTGATGCTGTCAGAGTGACGTTTGGCATCACGGCCCTCATGCTAGCAGCAGCCAATAACCGAGTTGATAGCGTGCAAATTTTGTTGGCCCACGGGGCAGCGGTGAATGCTCGCAATGATGACGGTAGTACAGCGCTAATGGCAGCAGCGCTGAAAGGCCATATCCATACGGTGCAACTTTTGCTACAAGCGGGTGCAAAGCCAGATGTGCAGGACAAAGATGAGGACACGGCGCTTAATTTAGCTGTGGCTCAAGGGCATACAGCAGTTGTCCGCGCTTTGCTAGAAGTGGGGGCCAATCCCAACCAAACCAGTTATGGTGAAACTGCCCTGACTTTAGCGGCCAGCGAGAATCGGGTAGAAGTTGTCAGAGTGTTGGTTGAGCACGGAGCAGCGATAGACGGTCAAACCCCAGACGGTAGAACTGCTTTGATGCAAGCGGCAGAGCTAGGCTTTGGGGGTGCGGTGCAAGCGCTGTTAGCCAAAGGTGCTAATGTCAATGTTCCAGATGGGGAGGGAGAAACAGCCCTAACTTTGGCAGCGGACCAAGGGCATTTGCCAGTAGTGCAAACTTTGCTGGCGCAAGGTGCAGATGCGAATGCCAAGAACCGAGAAGGTGCTACCGCTTTAATGGCTGTGGCTGCTAGTGGAGAAATAGCGATCGCCACTGCTTTACTCAACGCAGACGCAGATATTAATGCCAAAGATCAAGAGTCCGAAACGGCATTGAATTTAGCCGTGGTTGAGGGTCACACCGCAATGGTGGAGTTGCTGCTGAGTCGCGGCGCAGATTGTCAAACCCGCAACCGTTTAGGCGATACACCCCTAATGGTGGCAGCGATTCACGGCTACTGTGAGATTGCGATCGCGCTGCTGCGTCATGGCGCAGATGCAGCGACGAGAAACTTTGGTGAGACTGCTCTTAGTATTGCCACGATGCGAGGTCGTACGCCAGTGGTACAAGCCTTGCTAGCTTACGGGGCCGATGCTAATACCCAAGGCGATGACGGCAAAACGCCTTTAATGAAAGCTTGCGATCGCGATTACATCGATATTATGCAGGAGTTGCTGCAACAGAGAGCGGATGTCAATCTGCAAGACCAGGCGGGAGCTACAGCGCTAATGTGGGCAGCGCACCGAGGGCGAGTTGAGGCAGTTCAGATGCTACTTAAGGCGGGAGCTGATGTCAACTTGAAGAATCGAGGTGGCTATACGGCGTTAATGCTGGCTGAATTTAATGGGTTTGATCAGGTAGCGCGATTGCTGAAACAAGCGGGAGCAGAGTGAAGAACCTAACCCCTAACTCCTTCCCTGACAGGGAAGGGGAAATAGAGGCAGCCTTAGAGGTGGGTGCTTAATGGAGGAAGTGGCGCACGCCTGTCAGTACCATGATGAGACCTAGCTCGTTGGCTGCTTGAATTGAGTCTTGGTCGCGCATGCTGCCACCCGGTTGAGCGATCGCCACAATGCCAGCCGCCGCAGCGGTTCGCACCGAGTCATCGAAGGGGAAGAAACCGTCACTGGCTAGGGTAGCTCCTTGCACTTTTTCGCCTGCTTGCTCTAAGGCGATTTTGACGGAACCAACGCGGTTCATTTGGCCTGCCCCCACTCCTAATGTGGTGCGATCGCGTGTCACCACAATTGCATTGGACTTGACATGCTTACAGACCTTCCAGGCAAACAGCAATTCTTCTAGCTGCTCATCGGTGGGTTTGCGTTCTGTCACCACTTGCCATTGGGCAGGATCTTCAACCGCATCATCGGATGCTTGCACCAGGAAGCCTCCGGCGATCGCTTTGACATTATCTTTGGCACCGCTCCGCAGGTCAGGCAAGGTCAAAACCCGAACTTTCGATTTAGCTCCCAGAATTTCTTGAGCTTCAGCATCGCAACCTGGAGCAACCACACATTCCAAGAAGGTTTTGGTGAGTTCAGTCGCCGTTGCCGCATCAATTAGGCGGTTGAGAGCCACGATGCCACCAAACGCCGAAGTGGAATCGGCATTGAAGGCTTTCTGGTACGCTTCCACTAGGCTATTGCCTAAGGCAGTACCACAAGGATTGTTGTGTTTAATGATGGTGGCGGCAGCAGGACTTTGGGGATCACTAAATTCAGCAATAATCCGCCGTGCCGCTTCGAGGTCCACCAAGTTGTTGTAGCTCAGCTCTTTGCCTTGGAGCTTAGTCGCTGCGGCCCATCCAGTTGCTGTGGCTCCACTTTGGTACCAAGCCGCAGGTTGGTGCGGGTTCTCGCCATAACGTAGCGGTTGCAATTGCTGACCAGAGAGAGAGAATTGCTTGGGCAACTCGGTTGACTCACCTTGAACGGAACTGACTTGACCTAGATAAGTGGCGATCGCTTGGTCATAGGCAGCCGTATGTTGGAAAGTCTGTAAGGCGCAAGCCCGACGGAATTCTAGAGACGCTGCGCCGTTGTTTTGCCGTAACTCTTGCAAATAAGTATTGTATTGAGTGGGATCGCACAGTACGGTCAGGTGAGCGTGGTTTTTTGCCGAGGCTCGCAACATCGCTGGCCCACCAATATCGATCTGCTCAATCGCTTCGGCTAAAGTTACGCCTGGTTTAACAATCGTTTGCTCGAAGGGGTAGAGATTCACCACAACTAGATCGATGGGGCGAATCTGGTGCGCTTCCAAATCCGCTAAATCTTGGGGCACATCTCGCCGGGCCAAAATGCCGCCATGAATCCGAGGCTGCAAGGTCTTGACGCGACCTCCCAAAATTTCGGGAAACCCCGTATAATCAGACACTTTAGTTACAGGTAGCCCAGCGTCTTTTAGTGCTTGGGCGGTGCCACCACTGCTGATCAGGTCAAACTCAAATTCTTCGACTAAGCTGCGAGCGAGGTCAATGAGACCTGTTTTATCCGATGTACTCAGCAGTGCTAGACGCGCCATGACGCCGAAATCTCCCCTAGTGCACAAACAGTCAGAAAACTTGCCTTACTCAGGATAAATGGAATTTGCACCGATGCGAAATTATGATTATCCAGGCAGCGATCGCTATTTGTCGCAATTCTGAAAGGAGTCACTTTGAGTCTACAGGCTATCTCAATTCCACCCGCAACAGGTCAAGCTCCCGAAGGACTAATCGTGGTCTTACATGGTTGGGGTGCAAATGCTCAAGATGTAGCATCGTTACTGCCCCTGCTGAGTTTGTCGAATTGTCAATTTCTCTGCCCAGACGGGCCGTTGCCTCATCCTTACAACCCACCTTCTGGGCGCATGTGGTACAGCTTTGGTCAGACGCCAACCTTCCCCGTTGCCGACGGAACAGGTCTAGAAGAAAGCCGCCAACTGCTCACCGATTGGCTCCAATCTCTAGAAGGGCAGACAGGAGTGCCACTATCGAGAACGGTTCTGGCTGGTTTCTCCCAAGGCGGCGCGATGACGTTGGATGTGGGTCTCAACTTATCGTTGGCAGGTTTGGTTTCTTTGAGCGGTTACTGGCATCAATCATCCCAACCCAAAAGCGACGCCTTTCCACCTGTGTTTATGGCGCATGGTCTGCAAGATAACGTTGTGCCTCTCAGTGCAGCGCGAGATGCGAGGGATCGACTGTTGGCGTTAGGGGTGTCAGTGCAGTATCAAGAATTTCAGATGGGGCACGATGTTCGGCCAGAAGTGTTGCAGCTCATGCGGACGTTTGTGCTTCAAGTACTGTCACAGAATCGTGCAAAAACTTCTTATAAAGTTTGACGGGTATACTGACTGAACTCAGTAGTATAGAGGGGTACTTGGATCAAGCTATCCACTACATGCTGGTGCTGCTGACGGGAGGTGCGGGCGATGACTACGTTGAGTATTTCGAGCCGACAGATTGAAGCGTTGACTGAGTCTGATGTTGCGGATTTAGCCACACGTCTAGAGCAGGATAGCTATACCAATCCGTTTGATGGATTGAATGATTGGCATCTCCTCCGGGCGATCGCCTTTCAACGTCCTGAACTGATTGAGCCTTATATGCACCTACTAGACTTAGAAGCCTACGACGAAGCCTAGAGTTGTGATTTAGCTAAAATCAAACCTCACCCCGCCTCCGGCACCCCTCTCCTGCTAGGGGAGGGGATGGGGGAGGGGTCAATTCCAGTCAATCAATTCATGCTTCAAGGTAAACGAGTTTTAATCGGCATCAGTGGGGGCATTGCTGCCTACAAAATTTGTGAGGTAGTTTCCAACCTCGCCAAAGCAGGTGCCGAAGTCAGAGTGATTCTGACGCAGTCGGCGCAGGCATTTGTTACTCCCCTGACTTTTGCTACGCTGTCTCGTCATCCTGCTTATACCGATCAAGATTTTTGGCAGTCAGTCCACGGTCGTCCCCTCCATATAGAGTTAGGGGAATGGGCTGAAGTATTGTTGTTGGCTCCCCTCACCGCCAACACTCTAGCCAAGTTGGTCTACGGTTTAGCAGACAACTTAATGACGAGCACGGTTCTGGCTTCTACCTGCCCCGTCCTACTAGCTCCAGCGATGAACACAGATATGTGGGAGCAGCAGGCAGTACAACGAAACTGGCAGCAACTTCAAGCTGACTCGCGCTATCACACCGTTGGGCCAGGGGCAGGCATCTTAGCTTGCGATCGCGTTGGGGCAGGTCGGATGGCAGAACCAGAAGAAATCTTGCCGCACTTGCTTTCCTTGTTGCACACGCGAGGCCAACGAGATTTAGCTGGCAGGCAAATTTTAATTAGTGCCGGGGGGACTCGTGAGCATCTCGACCCGGTGCGCTTTATTGGCAATCCTTCTACAGGCAAGATGGGCTTAGCTCTGGCGCAAGCAGCTTTGCATCGAGGTGCTGCTGTGACGCTTGTACATGCTCCTCTAATTGGCGTAGGGGCGAATGGCTGTTCGCTCTTAAAAGGAGTGCGATCGCTGCCTGTAATCAGTGCCGAAGAAATGCGCCAAGCGTTGTTAGAGTGCTTACCCAATGCTGATTGGATTGTCATGTCAGCAGCGGTAGCCGATGTTAAACCTGCTGAATACCACGCCGAAAAACTGCCAAAGCGATCGCTTCCTACTACCCTACCGTTGGCTTCGGTGCCTGATATTGCTGCCGAAATTGGTACGCTCAAGCAACCCCACCAGCGTTTGATCGGTTTTGCAGCCCAGACAGGGGATATTGTCACCCCTGCCTTAGATAAACTGCGGCGAAAGAAACTAGATGCGATCGCAGCCAATCCAGTCGATCAACCCGATAGCGGCTTTGGCACGGATACCAATCAAGCAGTTCTGCTTGATGCTCACGGTCGTCAAGTTCCTGTGCCTCAGTGCAGCAAGCTGGAAATGGCTCACCGTTTGTTTGACTTTGTGCAAACCCTACCGTCTGGTTAATAGGACTCTAGGTAACGATCAACACTTTGGCTTGAGTACTAGGTTGTTCTCAAATTTGGATTATCATCTCTTCTGGTTTAGTGATATCTGGCAGAGATACAAGCCCGTATGAAAAAAACTAGTTTGGTCGGTTTATTGCTGTTGTTACTTCCCCTTGCCGCTTGCTCACCACGACCTAACTCAACGACATCAGCACCAAATGCGAGTGGTCAGGTGCAACCATTGGTAGCGGGAGCCATTCCAGACCAAGATCCAGAGAAGTTGCAGCGCTTATATGGCAAGTTGGCAGACTACTTAACCAGAGAGTTAGGGGTGCCAGTCCAGTACAAACCTGTGACCGACTACACCGCTGCTGTGACTGCTTTTAAGGTTGGCGATTTAGACTTGGTTTGGTTTGGTGGCTTGACAGGGGTACAAGCTCGTTTGCAAGTACCAGGTGCAGAAGCGATCGCCCAACGGGATATTGATGAGAAGTTTCACAGCGTCTTTATTGCTAACAAGTCTAGCGGTCTCACTCCCATTCAAGACCTGAAGAGCTTGACAGCCTTGAAGGGGCGCACATTTACCTTTGGTAGCGAGTCTTCAACTTCGGGCCGTCTCATGCCGCAGTATTTTCTCCAACAAGCAGGCATGAGTCTGAACGACTTCAAGGGCCAACCTGGGTTTTCTAGTTCTCACGATGCCACGATCAAGTTAGTAGAAGCGGGAACTTACGACGCTGGCGTGCTGAATCAGCAAGTTTGGCGCGATCGCGTCAAGGCTGGGGAAGTCAATCTAGACAAGGTTGTGGTGTTGTGGCAAACGCCTGCTTATTATGACTATCACTGGGTAGTCAATCCCCAAGTCAAGCAGCGCTACAGTGAGGACTTTCCGCAGAAGTTACAAGCAGCTTTACTAAAGCTAGACCCCAAGGTGCCAGAGCAAAAGGAAATTCTAGATTTGTTCGGGGCGCAGAAGTTTATCCCCACTCAGAATGGTAACTACGCCAAAATTGAAGCCGTAGGTCGCGAGATTGGCAAGATTAAATGAGTGCGGCTGGCCCGATTTTGGAGTTGAAACAGGTTGGTCAATGGTTTGGCTCGTTCCCCGCCTTGGCCGAGATTAACTTGCAAATTCAAGCGGGAGAACGGGTAGCTTTGGTTGGCCCTAGTGGGGCGGGAAAAAGTACATTAATCAGCTTGCTCAATGGCACCTTGTTTCCTACCCAAGGAGAGGTTTGGGCCATTGGTCGCAATTTGTCGATGCTTTCCCCTCGGACGTTGCGACGAGTACAGCAACAGATTGGTACTATCTACCAGCGGTTCCACCTGGTCGATAATCTACGAGTGGTGCATAACGTCAACGCGGGGCACTTGGGGCGCTGGTCTTGGTTCAAGTCAGCCCTTTCCCTCCTTTGGCCTCTGGAAGTGGAAGTTGCAGCCAAAGCCCTAACTCAAGTGGGCATCCCCGAAAAGCTTTACGATCGCACCGATCAACTTTCGGGCGGGCAACAACAACGGGTCGCTTTAGCGCGAGTATTGGTGCAAAATCCGACGGTGATTTTGGCAGATGAACCGATTGCTAGCCTCGACCCAGAGCGCAGTCGAGAAATCATGGATCTGTTGCGTAACCTAAGTCAAAGCACAGGCAAGACCTTAGTGATGAGCTTGCACTCCATTGAACTGGCACAAAGCCACTGCGATCGCATCATTGGCTTAAGGCAAGGACAAATCCTCTTTGATGTGCCTTCGACTGCGATCTCACCTGAAATGATTGCAGCGCTCTACCGAATTGATCACGAATATTAGATTTGCTGTGTGGCCGACTCGCGATCGCTCCTCTTCTAAAATCTCTACCAACCTACCTCCTCGCCCTTCACTGCTGAATCAACGAACCCTGTGGGGTGTTGTTTGTTTAGTCGCGATCGCTTGGTCTGTACAACAAACTGGCATTTTTAGCCGTAGCCTCTTCAATCCAGGGGGTTGGAGCTTAGTCGGGCGCTTTCTCGAAGCTAGTCTGCACCCCGATTTCAGCCCGGATTTTCTTTGGCTCACTTCGCACTCCACGCTCACAACGTTCGCCTACGCTGTATGCGGAACTAGTCTTAGTGTTTCAATCGGTGTAATTGGCAGTGTCCTAGCCTCGGAAGTTTGGTGGCAATCCGTTTTCCCAAGCAAACGTCAGACGGCTAGGTTCTATTTCTGGCGCAAAAAGTTCCAACGCTGGTCATTTCCCAATCGCGATCGTTGGCCTTGGCTCAGTATTAGAGCGGTGTTGTCGGTGCCACGTGCGATTCATGAAATTATCTGGGGATTGTTTTTCGTCAACATTTTCGGGTTAGACCCACTCACAGCCGTATTGGCGATCGCCCTTCCCTTCGGCGCAATTACAGCCAAAGTCTTCTCCGAAATTCTGGATGAAACTCCTCGCCAGCCTTTGCTAGCACTGCTAAATAGCGGCGTGTCACCACTGCAAGCATTGACTTATGGCTTAATTCCTCAAGCTTTTCCCAATCTACTCTCTTACACGTTCTACCGATTTGAATGCTCAATTCGTTCGGCGGCTGTCCTAGGAATCATTGGAGCTGGTGGCTTAGGCTATCAAATCTTACTGAGTCTGCAATCTCTACGCTACGAGCAGATGTGGACGCTGTTCTTGGCGCTATTTCTTCTCAACGGCTCCGTTGACTTTTGGAGCGCTCTCTTGCGTCATCGCCTGGGTTTACCGAATCGGCTGGATCTCAATACTCTCAATTTGACTCAGTGCCCCTCTCTGTTTTATCAGCGCGATCCGGTGGTGATTGGTTCTTGGCTGGGGGTGGTGCTATTGCTCCCGTTTTCGTTCTGGTATGTCCAAGCAGATGTCAGCAAGCTTTGGCAACCTCGGACTCTACAGCTCTTGAGCGAAGTATTTCAAACTGCTTGGTCGCCTCATTTAACTGGCATTTCCAGCAGTCAACTTTGGGAATTAGCGACGCAAACCCTGGCGATGTCAATCTTGGCAATGGCGATCGCTGGAGTCGGTGGTGTCCTACTTTCCTTTCCTGCCGCCCACAACTTTTTTTTGCCAGGTGGCCTACTGAACCCAACGAAAACTAATCAAGCTGCCAAATTCTGGAGTACAGCGGGTTTATTACTCACTCGCTTCTGGTTGCTTGTCAGTCGAGCCATTCCAGCCCCCATTTGGGCTTTGATGTGGCTATTCATCTTGTTTCCTGGCATTCTTCCAGGTGCGATCGCTCTTGGCTTGCATAACTTAGGTATCTTAGGTCGCTTGATGGCTGAAGTGAACGAAAATTTAGATGAGCGGCCCTTAAAAGCCCTCAAAGCTCAAGGTGCACCAGGAGCCCAAGTCTTTCTATATGGCGTCTTGCCTCCCACATTTCCCCGCTTCATCGCTTACATCCTTTACCGTTGGGAAGTGTGTATTCGAGAAACCGTGATTGTGGGGTTAGTCGGTGCGGGCGGCCTCGGTCGATTACTGACAGAACAACTCAGCAGCTTTGACTATCCAGGATTACTAGTCACGTTGAGTTGCTTTATTGGTTTAACATTCGTAGTGGATCTCATTAGCACGACTCTTCGCAAAGCCCTGCGATAGCTTGATTTTGACTATTAAAGAGTCTTCGTCCTGATGCGGCTTTGCAGGCCAAGCTTAATAAACTGAATCGTTAGATGAACTAATTTTGCAAATTGACTAGACAAGTTCAAACAAATTGTCTAAGATGTTTTACTGTCGCCAAAAAACCGGGCTAACAAATTCTCCCCAGAATTTCAGCAAAGTAAAAGCTTTGTTGCCTTTGTCCCAGAGTTGATAACTCAGGCAAAGAGAAATGCTTCTGGGTCCGTTAATTGAGAGTTAAGGTCAGGCTGAGATTGAGTGAACCAAAGCGTGTTAGCATTGGCTTCCGATCAATAGCTTGGCTTGTGCCCTAAGGATACTGAGCGGTTTTGCTTAAGTCCCGGCGAAAGTAGGCAGCGTCAAACCATATTGGTTTGGCATTCATCGAAAAAGCTAGCCTCAAGTATTGCAGGACTTCCAAGAGAAAGATTCTGGTGATTCAGGTCTTACTCTTGGCTGGTCTCTGACAAGGTTCATCGGAGTTATGAATCATTTTTTGGTTCAGCTCCTTTGTAGTGTGTACAAAAGGGAGACCAGTTGCTGTGTCTGTGGGTATTCTCGGCACCAAACTTGGCATGACTCAGATCTTCGACGAAACAGGGAAAGCAATTCCTGTGACTGTCGTTCAAGCGGGTCCATGCGCTATTACGCAGATTAAAACAGCATCAACCGATGGCTACTCTGCCATTCAGGTTGGCTTTGGCGAAACAAGCCAAAAGGCGCTGAATAAACCTGAACTAGGCCACCTGGCCAAATCAAATGCTACGCCGCTACGCCATCTACAGGAATATCGGCTAGATAATACCAGCGAGTTTGAGCTAGGTCAGCAAATCAAAGCAGACATCTTTTCTGCTGGTCAAATCATCGATGTCATCGGTACTAGTATCGGTCGCGGCTTCGCTGGTTATCAAAAACGTCATAATTTCGCTCGTGGTCCTATGGCCCACGGTTCTAAAAACCACCGTGCCCCGGGTTCGACGGGAGCTGGTACTACGCCAGGACGCGTTTATCCAGGAAAGCGGATGGCTGGTCGTTTGGGTGGCTCGCAAGTCACGATTCGTAAATTGACAGTGGTTCGCGTAGATGCTGAGCGCAATCTATTGCTGATCAAAGGGGCGGTTCCTGGTAAGCCGGGTGCGTTGCTGAGCATCGTTCCTGCTAAACAAGTAGGTCGTTCAAAGTAAAAGCTCTGTAGGCGTTATGCTGGCTGATCTTGGCTCGCAGGCCATCGCAGACAAGAGGCTACAGGACAGGGATTAAAGAGAGATATGGTTAACTGTGTAGTTCGAGACTGGGAAGGAAAGGAAGTCGGAGAGGCTCCCCTAGACCTCCGCGTTGCAAAAGAAGGGACGGCTTCTCACGTTGTTCACCGAGCATTGGTTCGTCAATTGGCGAATGCTCGTCAAGGAACTGCGAGTACCAAGACCCGTGCAGAAGTGAGTGGAGGGGGTCGTAAGCCCTGGCGGCAGAAGGGTACAGGACGTGCCCGTGCTGGTTCCAATCGTTCTCCCCTGTGGCGGGGTGGTGGTGTCATCTTTGGCCCGAAGCCAAGAGATTACACGATCAAGATGAACCGGAAAGAGCGTCGTTTAGCTTTGAGAACTGCTCTGCAAAGTCGGTTCGAAGATTTGGTGGTTGTGCAGGATTTTGCTGATCAACTGCCTCGGCCGAAAACCAAAGAATTGGTATCCGCGATCGCTCGTTGGGGAATTGAGCCAACAGCTAAAATCCTGTTGATCATGCCTGAGCGTGCCGAAACTGTTTACCTCTCAGCTCGCAACATCCCTAACCTGAGACTCATCTCTGCGTCCAATTTGAATGTCTTCGACATCCTTGCTGCGGATCAGATTTTGACCACAGCATCTGCTCTTACGAAAATCCAGGAGGTCTACGGTGACTAAGGCTAATCCTCGCTCTTTAGCAGATTTGATTCGCCGCCCTCTGGTGACTGAGAAAGCAACTCGATTGCTAGAAGACAACAAATACACCTTTGAAGTTGCTCCTCAAGCAACTAAGCCACAAATCAAGGCGGCGATCGAGGAACTATTTGAAGTTAAAGTCGTGGGTGTCAACACTCAAAGACCTCCCCTCAAGCAGCGTCGAGTTGGTAAGTTTATGGGTCATCGCCCCCAGTACAAGCGGGCGGTCGTAACTTTGGCAGCAGGAGATTCTATTACTCTGTTCCCTGAAGTTTAGGGTTTTCCCTTGTACTGTCGGTAGGGGCGTATTTTGATATGCCCGTACTAGCAACATTGTTGAATGGTCTACTAGTGCAACCAAGAGTTTGAGTTATGGGCATCCGTTCTTATCGGCCATATACCCCTGGAACTCGTCAGCGTACCGTCTCAGACTTCGATGAGATTACACGTAGCGAGCCAGAAAAGTCTTTAACAATTTCAGTTCACCGCGCCAAAGGTCGGAATAACCGGGGTGTAATTACCACTCGCCATCGGGGTGGTGGTCACAAACGCCTCTACCGTATCATCGACTTTCGTCGTGACAAGCGCAGCATTCCAGCGCGGGTTGTATCGATTGAGTACGATCCCAACCGTAATGCTCGCATCACCCTGTTGCATTACCGTGATGGTGAGAAGCGTTATATTCTCCATCCTTTAGGTCTTAAGGTCGGCACCCTAGTGGTCGCTGGTCCTGACTCACCCATTGAGATTGGTAATGCTCTACCCCTGAGCAATATTCCTCTAGGTACCGGCGTACATAACGTTGAATTGGTGCCAGGAAAAGGTGGGCAAATTGTCCGGGCTGCTGGAGCTATCGCTCAGGTGGTTGCTAAAGAAGGAGCTTATGTCACGCTGAAGCTGCCCTCTGGTGAAGTTCGCCTGATTCGCCGCGAGTGCTATGCCACGATTGGTCAGGTCGGTAATACCGAAGCTAGAAATATCAGCTTGGGTAAAGCAGGCCGCAAGCGCCACTTGGGCCGTAGACCCGAGGTTCGGGGCAGCGTTATGAACCCAGTGGACCACCCCCACGGTGGTGGTGAGGGCCGCGCTCCTATCGGTAGAAGCGGGCCTGTCACTCCTTGGGGTAAGCCAGCTCTAGGCTACAAGACTCGTAAGAAGCGGAAACTGAGCGATGCCTTGATCGTCCGTCGCCGTCGTAAGTCTTCCAAGCGGGGTCGTGGCGGTCGGGAGTCCTAAATCTCTTGGCTTCTGATGTAGGCCCTTAAATAGGGTCTGCATTGACTCTTGATTAGAACGATTTGTAATCACCGATAGGTTGACTGAGCTATGTCTCGTTCCTTAAAAAAAGGCCCTTTTGTCGCTGACCACTTAATGAGCAAGATTGAAGCGTTGAATGCTAGAGGCGAAAAGCAAGTCATTAAGACTTGGTCTAGAGCTTCCACCATTCTGCCGCAGATGATTGGTCATACGGTGGCGGTTCATAATGGTCGTCAACATGTTCCTGTATATTTGACCGAGCAAATGGTGGGTCACAAACTAGGAGAATTTGCTCCGACTCGCACATTTCGTGGTCACTCTAAGAGTGACAAGAAGGCTCGTCGGTAATAAAGATGTGAGGGTTTAGCCGTTTGCTTCAGCCTGTGAGTTGGAGATTGTAAACCCATTTTGCAGGCTGCTAGCCAGAGGGATAGAAGGGTAAATTTATGGCTGTTGATACTACTGAAGTAAAAGCGATCGCACGCTACATCCGCATGTCCCCCCACAAGGTTCGGCGGGTTCTAGACCAAATCCGGGGTCGGTCTTATCGAGAAGCGCTGATTATTCTGGAATTTATGCCCTATCGGGCTTGTGAGCCTGTACTTAAAGTTTTACGCTCTGCTGTGGCCAATGCTGAGCATAACGCTGGACTTGATCCAGCCACCTTGGTGGTTAGCCAAGCCTTTGCTGACCAAGGTGCTACCTTAAAGCGCTTTAGACCTCGGGCTCAAGGTCGCGCCTATCAAATTCGTAAACCTACCTGCCACATTACTGTAGCGGTTGCGCCTCAAGGGGATGCATAGATAGGACGCTTCTTGGTATCTCTATCCCCTTAACTTAGCTAGCCCTTTACTGCTTTTATCGAGGACGTATTCGTGGGACAGAAAATTCATCCAGTTGGTTTTCGTTTGGGTACAACCCAAGAACACCGCTCCCGCTGGTTCGCTGAACCTAGTCGCTATCCAGAGCTTTTGCAGGAAGACTACAAAATCCGTCAGTTTGTTCAGAAAAACCTGAGCAATGCTGGTATCTCTGAAATTAGAGTTGAACGCAAAGCTGATCAAATCGATCTAGAAATTCGTACCGCTCGCCCTGGCGTAGTCGTGGGACGCGGTGGTACAGGAATCGAATCTCTACGCGCTGGACTGCAAGCTGAATTGGGCAGCAGCGATCGCCAAATCCGCATTAACGTCGTAGAAGTTGCTCGGGTGGATGCAGACGCAGCCTTGATTGCTGAATACATTGGTCAGCAACTAGAGCGCCGAGTTTCCTTCCGTCGAGTGGTACGTCAAGCGATTCAAAGAGCCCAACGAGCCGGGATCGAGGGCATCAGAATCCAAGTGAGTGGTCGCTTGAACGGAGCAGAAATCGCTCGACCAGAATGGACTCGTGAAGGTAGAGTCCCCCTTCATACTTTGCGTGCTGATATTGATTACTCCTATCGCACTGCTCAGACCATTTATGGTGTTTTAGGAATCAAAGTTTGGGTGTTCAAGGGTGAGATTATTCCTGGTCAGGAAGAACCAGCACCCGCAGGCAATACTCAGCCTCGTCGTCGCCAGCAACGCCGCCGTCAGCAATTTGAAGACCGCTCTAACGAAGGTTGATTTGCGAAGTCTGAGTATAGACACAGGATTGCTAAACATCAGCTTTGAGTGATCGCCTACAGATTGGAATCGAACTATGTTAAGTCCAAGAAGAACTAAGTTTAGAAAGCAACAGCGCGGTCGGATGCGCGGTTTGGCGACTAAAGGGAGTGCGCTGAATTTCGGTGATTTTGGGTTGCAGGCACTAGAGCCAGCCTGGATTACTTCCCGCCAAATTGAGGCTAGCCGTCGAGCTATGACTCGCTACATTCGTCGGGGCGGCAAAATCTGGATTCGAATTTTCCCAGACAAGCCTGTAACGATGCGTCCTGCTGAAACCCGGATGGGTTCTGGTAAAGGAAATCCTGAGTTTTGGGTGGCAGTCGTCAAACCCGGTCGCATCATGTTTGAAATTGGTGGGGTAACTGAAGAGACCGCTCGTGAGGCAATGCGTTTAGCTGCCTTCAAACTACCCATCAAAACTAAAGTAGTTGTCCGTCAAGTAGAAGCGGCAGTAGAAGCAGAAGCGCCTGCTGAGGAGTCGTAGAACATGTCTCTTCCCAAGATTGATGAGGTGAAAAACCTCAGTGATGAAGAACTTAACGAAAGAATTTTGGCTGTAAAGCGTCAGTTGTTTGAATTGCGAATGCAGAAAGCAACTCGACAGTTAGAAAAGTCACATCAGTTTAAGCATGCTCGGCACCAGCTGGCTCAACTCATGACAGTGGAAAGAGCGCGCCAGATAGCTGCATCCTCAACCACGCAGTCAGCTACAGAACAGGAGTAGGCGATCATGGCAGTTAAAGAAAGAGTTGGCTTGGTTGTCAGCGACAAAATGGACAAGACAGTAGTTGTGGCGGTAGAGAACAGAGCGCCTCACCCCAAGTACGGCAAAATCATGGTACGCACCAAGCGTTACAAAGCCCATGATGAAGAAAATAAGTGTCATGTGGGCGATCGCGTCCGCATTCGTGAAACTCGACCTCTCAGCCGCACCAAGCGCTGGATTGTCAGTGACATCCTTAACAGTGCTTCACAAGTCTAGAACCAGGGAGACCAGACGTGATTCAACAAGAGTCTTACCTCAATGTGGCTGACAATAGCGGTGCGCGCAAACTGATGTGTATCCGCGTTTTAGGGGGAAACCGCCGTTACGGTGGTGTTGGCGATGTCATTATTGCTGTCGTTAAGGATGCAATTCCTAACATGGCAGTCAAAAAGTCTGATGTGGTCCGCGCTGTGATCGTTCGTACTAAGAAAGGCTTGAGACGTGATAGCGGCATGAGCATTCGCTTTGATGATAATGCTGCTGTCATCATCAACGCCGATGGCAACCCCAGGGGAACTCGCGTATTTGGCCCTGTAGCCCGTGAATTACGCGACAAAAACTTCACCAAAATTGTTTCTCTGGCTCCGGAGGTGCTGTAATGGCAGGCAAAAATCAAGCAACGACGCCAGTTCGTCACAGAATGCATGTGAAGAAAGGCGACACAGTTCAAATCATTGCTGGCAAAGACAAAGGGACGATCGGTGAGGTCTTGAAGACCTATCCTAAGCTCAGCAAAGTAGTGGTTCAAGGGGTTAACGTTAAGACCAAACACGTTAAACCTCAGCAAGAAGGCGAATCAGGCCGCATTGTGACGACTGAAGCGCCAGTTCACAGCTCCAACGTCATGCTGTATTCGACCAAGCAAAAAGTGGCTAGCCGCATTTGCTACACCTTTGACGACAGTGGTCGCAAGGTGCGGATGCTCAAGAAAACTGGCGAGATTATTGACTAGACAAAGTCAAATCTTAATTCCAGGTAAATCACTAGGCTTCATTTCCCTGACAAAGCCCAGGGTAAAAGGACGAAATTATGGCGGGAAAGCTAAAAACAACTTATCAAGAACAAATCGTACCGAAGCTGATGGATCAGTTTGGCTACACCAACATCCATCAAGTGCCAAAACTGGTCAAAGTGACCATCAACCGTGGTCTGGGAGAAGCTTCTCAGAACGCAAAAGCTCTTGAGGCTTCTGTGAATGAAGTCGCAGTCATCACAGGTCAAAAGCCCGTTGTGACTAGAGCTAAGAAGGCGATCGCTGGCTTCAAGATCCGTCAAGGAATGCCTGTCGGTGTCATGGTCACCCTGCGGGGCGATCGCATGTATTCCTTCCTAGAGCGACTAATCAACTTGTCGCTGCCCCGAATTCGTGACTTTCGTGGTATCAGTCCCAAAAGCTTTGATGGCCGTGGTAACTACACTTTGGGTGTGCGAGAGCAACTCATTTTTCCAGAAATTAGTTACGACAGCATCGACCAAATCCGTGGGATGGACATCTCAATCATTACAACTGCAAACAATGACGAGGAGGGCCGCGCCTTACTGAAAGAGATGGGTATGCCCTTTCGGGAGTAATTAAGGCAGACGGTTTCATAAAGAGGGAACTATGGCGGCTAACGACACAATTGCAGACATGCTGACGCGTATTCGTAATGCAAATCTAGCGCGGCATCAGACTACAGAAGTACCAGCAACTAGAATGACTCAAAGTATTGCCAGAGTCCTCAAAGACGAAGGTTTTATCTCTGACTTTGAGGAAGTTGGTGACGGGGTGAAGCGACATTTAGTCATTGCCCTGAAATATAAAGGAAAAAATCGTCGACCTATTATTACAAACTTAAGACGGGTTAGTAAGCCAGGTTTACGTGTTTACTCCAATCGCAGAGAACTACCGCGTGTATTAGGCGGCATTGGCATTGCGATCATTTCTACTTCAAGCGGCATTATGACGGATCGTGAGGCACGTCGTAGTGGTGTTGGCGGTGAAGTGCTTTGCTATGTTTGGTAAGCCAATTTACCAAGCAGAATCTTGTCGAGATGCACAGGAAATCCTAGGTCCTGTTCATCTACATCAACCAGGAGTATTCAGTCATGTCTCGCATTGGTAAGCGTCCCATTAGTATTCCTCAGAAAGTGACTGTCACAATTGAGGGGCAGCAGGTTGCGGTTAAAGGACCTAAAGGTGAACTTTCTAGGATTCTACCGAATGAAGTAATTGTAGAGCAGGAAGGTGAAACCCTGCTGGTGAAGCGCCGGGATGAATCTCGTGCCGCTCGCCAACGGCATGGTTTGTGCCGCACCTTAGTTTCCAACATGGTAGAAGGTGTTTCTCAAGGATTCCAGCGTCGCCTAGAAATCCAAGGAGTTGGTTACCGAGCCCAAGTTCAAGGGCGTAATTTAGTACTGAGTGTCGGTTATAGTCACCCAGTACAAATTGAACCCCCTGAAGGTGTGCAGATGGCCGTCGAAAATAACACCAACGTCCTTGTTAGTGGCATCGACAAAGAAATCGTTGGCAACATCGCAGCACGCATTCGAGCTGTTCGTCCACCAGAACCCTACAAGGGCAAAGGTATTCGCTACGCAGGTGAGTTCGTCAGACGCAAGGCTGGCAAAGCAGGGAAGAAGTAGATATGAAACTTAGTCGTAAAGAATCAACCCGTCGTCGGCATCGTCGGATTCGGCGGGATGTAGTGGGTACAGCAGAACGTCCTCGGCTATCCGTTTTTCGCTCACATCAACATATCTATGCTCAGGTTATTGATGATACTAAGCAACGTACCTTAGCATCTGCTTCAACCTTGGAATCAGACTTAAAGTCAAAGTCAGCGTCTGGCTCTACCTGTGATGCCTCGGTTGAAGTCGGTAGGTTAATTGCTCAGCGATCGCTGGAGCAAGGTATTAAGCAGGTTGTCTTTGATCGAGGTGGCAATCTCTACCACGGTCGGGTTAAAGCTCTGGCAGATGCAGCTCGTGAAGGTGGGCTAGATTTCTAGGCATCCTGTCATTGTCACTGCTCTTTAGAGTTCAGCAAGAGTTTGCTGAGTTACGAGCAAAAAGCTCAGAATTAGATATCGCTTCAGGTTATCAAAACTCAGGACAGAAACATGGCGAATCGTCGTAAAAGCAACCGCACTCGTGAAAAAGAGGCCGACTGGCAAGAGCGAGTTGTGCAAATTCGCCGCGTGACCAAGGTGGTCAAAGGCGGTAAAAAGCTCAGTTTTCGTGCGATCGTTGTTGTTGGTAACGAACGAGGCCAAGTTGGTGTTGGTGTCGGTAAAGCCAGTGACGTGATCGGTGCAGTAAAGAAGGGTGTCGCTGATGGTAAGAAGCATATTGTTGATGTGCCTCTAACTAAAGCCAATTCTATCCCTCACCCTGCAACGGGTGGTGGTGGTGGAGCTAAAGTGATGATGCGCCCTGCTGCACCTGGTACAGGGGTAATTGCCGGGGGTGCTGTCCGTACAGTTCTAGAGTTGGCAGGCGTTCGTAACATCTTAGCCAAACAACTCGGCTCCGGTAATCCGCTAAGCAATGCTAGAGCTGCGGTTGAAGCCTTGGGGACTTTACGAACATTCTCAGAAGTAGCTGAAGAACGCGGCATTCCTATCGAAAATCTCTACGCTTAAACCGTTTTCAACTGACGGTTTGGCTGCTGTAAAGCACACGGCGCGATCGCGTTTGTACAAGTTGTTAACGGACTTAGAATCATGAGACTAGAAGATGCTCATCCCCAACCGGGCTCTAAGAAGCGCGGTCGTCGCGTTGGGAGAGGAATTGCTGCTGGACAAGGCGCTAGCTGTGGCTTTGGTATGCGTGGTCAAAAATCAAGATCAGGAAGTGGCACACGTCCTGGCTTTGAAGGGGGACAAATTCCTCTCTATCGCCGCTTGCCCAAGTTAAAGCACTTTACTGTAATCAATCGTGAGCAATACACCACGATTAATGTCAGTAAACTAGCCTCTTTACCAGCAAATACGGAAGTTACTTTAACCTCCTTATTAGAACTAGGTTTACTGACGTCTGATGATGGTCCCCTAAAAGTACTAGGGGATGGTGAACTGAATGTTTCTCTGAAAGTTCAGGCAGCAGCCTTTACTAAATCTGCTAGAGCAAAGATTGAAGCTGCAGGCGGTAGCTGCGAAGCAGCAGAGGCTGAATAAGGTTTAGCATGAGTGCAGGAGTGATCTTGATTAGGATTGCTTCTGCAACACTGCATTTAGCTTTGTAGAGGGAGCCCTTCATGGTTGTTAGCCGGGACAAAACTCCAAGCGCCCAAGAAACTTTCGCCCAAATGGCTCAAGCTGCTGGTCTAAGAAGCCGGCTGCTTTTAACTATTGGCTTGTTAATCTTAGTTCGCTTGGGCATTTTTATTCCTGTACCAGGAATTGACCGAGTCGCATTTGCTCAAAATATTCAGAATAACCAAGCGTTAGGCTTCCTGGATTTATTTGCCGGAGGCGGACTAATGGCGCTTGGTATCTTTGCGTTAGGTATTCTACCTTTCATTAATGCTTCTATTATTCTGCAATTGCTGACCGCAGCAATTCCTGCGCTAGAAGATTTACAAAAAAATGAAGGAGAGGCTGGGCGACGCAAAATCTCCCAGGTTACCCGTTACGTTGCTTTGGGTTGGGCCATTATTCAAAGTGTTGGGATTACAGTCGGTCTGATTAAACCGTTTGCCGAAAACTGGGGTCCCTTCTTTGTGGTTCAGACAGTTCTGGCTTTGACCGCAGGCTCAATGTTTGTCATGTGGGCGGGCGAAGTGATCACCGAACGGGGCATTGGTAATGGTGCTTCTCTCCTGATTTTTCTAAACATTGTTTCTGGCTTGCCTAGATCTCTAGGGCAGACGATCGAGCTGGCTCAAGGTGGCGATCGCAACATTGTGGGCGGTGTCATTATTCTGCTCTTAGTCTTCCTGGCAATGATTGTGGGAATTGTGTTTGTCCAAGAAGGCACACGCCGCATTCCCATCATTTCAGCTCGTCGTCAAGTGGGACGACGCATGTACTTAGAGAAGAGCAGCTACTTGCCTTTGCGGCTCAATCAAGGCGGCGTTATGCCGATCATTTTTGCGTCTGCTGTGCTAACTTTGCCAGCTTTCTTGACACAGGTTATTAAGAATCAAGCGTTTAGTCAGTTTATCAGCACCTATCTCAGTCCTACTTCTTGGCTGCATGTGGTGTTGTATCTCGTACTCATCGTATTCTTCAGCTATTTCTACTCTTCCTTAATTGTGAATCCTGTAGACATGGCTCAAAACCTGAAGAAGATGGGAGCTAGCATTCCCGGTATTCGTCCTGGTAGAGCTACTAGCGAATATGTGGAGCGAGTCATCAATAGATTGACTTTTCTGGGCGCTATTTTCTTGGGTTTAGTAGCCACGATTCCAACTGCTGTCGAAAGTGCGACTCGAGTGCCTACATTCCGTGGCTTAGGAGCAACTTCTCTGCTGATCCTAGTAGGCGTAGCGATTGACACAGCGAAACAGATTCAAACTTATGTGATATCTCAGCGATACGAAGGAATGGTGAAGCAATAGTGACGCGATTGATCTTCCTGGGACCACCGGGAGCGGGTAAGGGAACTCAAGCACAGGTCTTGGCAAATCTCTTGAATATTCCCCATATTTCTACGGGTGATATCCTGCGAGATAATGTCGTTCGCCAGAGCGATTTAGGGCTTAAAGCCCAGTCTTATATGGACCAAGGGGAGCTGGTTCCCGACCAGTTAATTCTGGATATGATCCAGGCAAGATTGAGCCAAGGGGATACAGCGACTGGCTGGATTCTTGATGGCTTTCCTCGTAATGTTGCACAGGCTGGATTTCTAGATGAGCTGCTTACGAAGATTAATTCTTCCTACGATCACGTAATTAGCCTAGAAGTTCCAGATGAGGTTTTAGTAGAGCGCTTGCTGAAGCGGTTACGCAAAGATGATACGGAAGAGGTGATTCGGCATCGCTTAGCCGTTTACCACGCGCAAACAGCTCCACTAATTAGCTTCTACCGCGATCGCCAGCAACTCGTGTCCGTCAACGGTAATCAACCTATGGAAGCAGTTACTAATGCCTTGCAAGCAGCCGTAAAAGTGTGATTTTTACGTTTTCGGTTCACTCAATAACTGCCGAATAACTATAGTGATTGCAACAGATATCAATCGCTGTGATCAGAATGAGTGGGCTTTTTAATTACCGACAGCCGCGTTCTAGATTTGATAGCCTGTTAATGAAGGGTTAATTATCTATACTCAGAATGTCTTGATTCTGAGATAGACAATTAACCTGTCTTTGTGTCTTTGAACCTAAACAACCCAATTTTGAGGAGAAGTGAATTGTCTAAACAAGATCTGATCGAAATGGAAGGGACCGTTACAGAGTCTTTGCCTAATGCTATGTTTCGCGTTGACTTAGACAACGGATTTAACGTTCTCGCCCATATCTCTGGGAAGATTCGTCGCAATTACATCAAGATTTTGCCTGGCGATCGCGTCAAAGTAGAATTGACTCCCTACGACCTCACCAAAGGTCGCATCACCTACCGTTTGCGCAATAAAAAATAAGGGGCATAACTTTAGCAAAAGTTATTGTCAAGAAAATTGTTTGACGCAAATTATAAGAATTTGATATAATATCACTTTTGTAGTGCTGCCGAGACAAGGCATGAAAGTTCGAGCATCTGTCCGGAAAATTTGTGAGAAGTGCCGCGTGATTCGCCGTCGCGGTCGGGTGATGGTGATCTGCTCCAATCCAAAACACAAGCAGCGCCAAGGTTAACTCACCCATCTTATGTAGATGCTAACCAGCATCGTTGTTGAAGACCACAGCAGGAAAGCAAAACTAGGGAGTAGAAGACGTGGCACGGATTGCCGGGGTAGACCTTCCTCGCGACAAACGCGTTGAGATTGGTCTGACTTACATTTATGGGATTGGACTAACGCGATCCAAGGAAGTCTTGGCTGCAACAGGTGTGAACCCTGACACGCGAGTCAAGGATTTAAGCGACGCTGATGTTGCTGCCCTCAGAGAGACCGTAGAAACCAACTACGAGATTGAGGGTGACCTAAGACGCCTGGAGGCGATGAACATCAAGCGGTTGATGGACATTGGTACTTACAGAGGGCGTCGCCACCGCATGGGCTTACCAGTGCGTGGCCAAAGAACTCGTACGAATGCTCGTACTCGTCGTGGTGGTCGTCGCACCGTTGCCGGTAAAAAGAAGGCTCCTAGCAAGAAATAATTACCCCATGAAGTGCGTAGCTACGCACTTCTGGCATTGTCGTAATTCATTAAGCAAGTCAACACTTCAATCTAAGAAACTCATATGGCGCGACAACCGACCAAAAAATCTGGACCCCGTAAACAAAAGCGGAATGTACCCAGTGGTGTGGCTCATATCCAATCAACGTTCAACAACACCATTGTTACCATCACTGACACAATCGGTGAGGTAATTTCTTGGGCATCTTCAGGCTCAAGTGGCTTCAAAGGAGCTAAGAAAGGAACACCCTTCGCAGCCCAGACTGCGGCAGAAAGTGCAGCTCGACGAGCTACTGATCAAGGCATGCGCCAAATTGAGGTCATGGTTAGTGGTCCTGGAGCTGGCCGCGAAACCGCCATCCGAGCCCTTCAAGCTGTTGGATTGGAAATTACTCTAATTCGAGATGTAACTCCAATTCCTCATAACGGTTGCCGTCCGCCTAAGCGTCGCCGTGTTTAACTTTGATTTGAGTCGCTAAGGAACTTCAGCTCTCAGTTAAGCTGAAACGTTTTGGCTCCGTACTGATGACTGAGCATTTGTGCAGGGTTTTGGATTAGGAAGGCTATGCCTTCCGGGGATATGGAGAAGGGAGGTCGCTCCGTGGCGCAGTTTCAGGTTGAGTGTGTAGAGTCTAATACTGAAAACGATCAGAGTCAGTACAGTAGGTTCGTTTTGGAACCCCTTGAGCGTGGTCAAGGAACTACGGTTGGGAATGCTCTTAGACGAGTTTTGCTATCTAACTTAGAAGGATCGGCAGTTACATCTGTTCGGATTGCAGGCGTAAATCACGAATTCGCAACTATTCCAGGTGTTCGGGAAGATGTGTTGGATATTCTGCTCAACATGAAGCAGATTGTTCTTAAGAGCTATTCTTCTCAGCCTCAATTGGGTAGATTGTTGGTGCATGGTCCTGCAACCGTTACAGCTGCTCAGTTTGATCTACCGTCTGAAGTAGAGTTGGTAAACCCCGATCAGTATGTTGCTACGCTTTCTACAGGGGCAACCCTGGAAATGGAGTTTAGAGCTGAGCGTGGCAAAGGGTACCGAGCTGTTGATCGTGGACGTGATGAGGCGGCTGCGCTAGATTTCCTCCACATTGATGCAGTTTTCATGCCTGTTCGGAAGGTGAACTATAGCGTTGAAGACGCTCGCGTAGGTGGTTCACTCGAAAAAGACCGACTGATTATGGAGGTCTGGACAGATGGAAGCTTAACGCCGCAGGAAGCGCTGAGCCAAGCTGCAAATATTTTGGTCGACCTGTTCAATCCTCTTAAGGACATCACCTTTGAGCCAATGGACAAAGATGAGTTCCCGGATGAGGATCCGATTGGTCAGGTCGCTATTGAAGAATTGCAGCTTTCAGTACGAGCTTATAACTGTCTGAAGCGGGCTCAGATTAACACTGTTGCAGACCTGCTGGATTACAGCCAGGAAGATTTGCTAGAAATCAAGAACTTTGGCCAAAAATCTGCCGAAGAAGTGATTGAAGCGCTGCAACAACGGATGGGTATTACCCTGCCGCAAGAAAAGTCTGCAAAGACTAGTTAAGAGGCCAGTCTGGTCTTTCGCGGTCAATTTGACCTATCCTTGCAATTCAGACTTTGGTATTCACAAAACTGAAGTCTGAAATTAATTAGGCTGTTTACTTCCTACAGAATGTCATGCGTCACCGTTGTCGTGTTCATCAACTTGGCAAGCCTGCCGATCAACGTCGAGCGCTATTAAGAGCGCTTGCAACTGAAGTTATCCGTAATGGTCGGATTACAACCACTAAAACTCGAGCTAAAGCAGTTCGGTCTGAAGTGGAGCATATGATTACTTTAGCTAAAGATGGTTCCCTAGCAGCTCGTCGCCGAGCTCTAGGTTATCTCTATGACAAGCAGTTGGTTCATGCCCTGTTTGAGCAAGCGAGTACTCGGTATGGCAATCGCCAGGGTGGCTATACCCGGATTTTGCGTACCGTTTCGCGCCGAGGAGATAATGCTGATATGGCGATTATCGAGCTGACTTGATCAAGCCACTTTGAGATCTCATGTCCTCTGCACTGCCTCTGTCACCCGATACTTTGGATTCGGTCGCTGGGCTAAAGCCAAAAACATTCCAGCGAGTTGCCTTGGTAATTCAATACCTGGGCACTCATTTTCATGGTTGGCAGCGTCAAGCTCGACATCGGACAGTGCAAGAAGAGATTGAAAAGGCTCTGGAGTCGGTGCTAGAGCGTCCAGTTGCCCTCTTTGGAGCAGGTAGGACTGATTCTGGAGTTCATGCTGCTGCTCAAGTGGCTCATTTCGATGTCCATGATTCAGCGATCCCAGCCTGCCGTTGGGCTTCTATTCTCAACTCGCGTCTGCCAAAAGACATCTTGATTCGGGCCTCGGTGGCAGTGGATGCAGACTGGCACGCTCGATTTTCAGCTTCCTGGCGACGCTATCGTTACACCCTGTATACCGATTCGGTGCCTAACCTGTTTGTGCAGTCATTTGCCTGGCATTATTACTATGCGCCCCTGGATGACTTGCTGATGCAGGAAGCCCTCAATCCTCTGCTAGGCCGACATCACTTAGCTGCTTTTCACCGCGCTGGATCTAAGCGGGCTCACTCTTGGGTTGAAGTTCAAGATGTGACTTGTCAGCGCCAAGGACCGATGGTTCATATGGAGATTCAAGCAAGTGGTTTCTTATATGGCATGGTGCGTTTACTGATGGGCTTATTGGTAGAAGTTGGTAGGGGAACGCGATCGCCAGAGGAATTTACAGAGCTTTGGCAGGCTGAGCGTCGAGACCAGGTCAAGTATGCTGCACCTCCTCAAGGGCTTTGCCTCCTGAGAGTGGGATATCCTCAATCTCCTTTTTCACCCGATATTTGGTTTGATACTCAACCAAAATTGGTTTTGCCAACAACGGCTGTTTCAAAACACTGCTTAATTTGAGCGCCGCTGAAGGCTTTCTGTAGACTCATCCCTTTGTCAAGGATACAAAGACCTCTATGAACAAAACCTATCTTCCTCCTCAGGATACTTTAGACCGCAAATGGTACGTTGTAGATGCTGCTGATAAGCGTCTAGGCCGCCTTGCTAGCGAAATTGCGATGGTGTTACGGGGTAAGAACAAACCAACCTACACCCCATCCATGGACACAGGCGACTTTGTGATTGTGGTGAATGCAGACAAAGTTGCTGTGACTGGTAAAAAGCGGAGCCAGAAGCTATATCGCCGCCATTCTGGCCGTCCGGGGGGCATGAAGACCGAAACTTTTGCTAAGTTGCAAGCTCGCGTACCAGAGAGAATTGTTGAGCAGGCTGTGCGGGGCATGTTGCCAAAGAATACTTTGGGTCGTCAGCTATTTACAAAGCTCAAAGTCTATGCAGGACCGGAGCACCCCCATGCGGCTCAGCAGCCTGAAGTATTAAATATTCAAACCATTCCTGGAGGAGAGAAGTAATGCAAGCAATTGAACAGAGCGATCGCGTTGTTTACTGGGGCACAGGCCGTCGTAAATCTGCTGTGGCGCGAGTCCGTTTGGTTCCAGGTAATGGCCAGCTAGTGATTAATGGTAAGCCTGGAGACTTGTACCTGCAATTCAATCCAGCCTACTTGTCTGTTGCCAAGGCTCCCTTGGAGACATTGGGTTTGGAAAATGAATATGACATTCTTGTCAACGCTGAAGGTGGTGGTTTGACAGGTCAAGCCGACTCTATTCGCTTAGGCGTAGCGCGTGCTTTGTGCCAGCTCGATCCAGAGAATCGGAAGCCTCTGAAGATTGAAGGGTATCTCACCCGTGATCCCCGGGCTAAAGAGCGGAAGAAATACGGTCTGCGCAAAGCTCGGAAAGCACCTCAGTTCTCCAAGCGTTAACCATTTTCTCAGCATTCCTGGTCCGGGAATGTTTTTCATCCCTAGCTTCAGCCTCTACCAGCGAGAAGCTAGAAGCTAAAATTTGTATAGAGCATAGCCAAGTTAGAGAGAAAGAGTCATGCCTAAGTCAGAGATTCATCCTGAGTGGTACCCAGAGGCTAAAGTGTACTGCAATGGGGAAGTAGTAATGACCGTGGGATCTACTAAGCCAGAGTTGCATGTTGATGTTTGGTCTGGTAACCACCCGTTCTACACCGGTACCCAAAAGATTATTGATACTGAGGGTCGGGTAGAGCGCTTCCTGCGTAAGTACGGCATGATGGATGGCCAAGCAGACCAAGACACAGCTCAAACGAAGAAGAAATAGATAGGTGCTTAGTTGGTATCGCCCTGGATGAGCTGCTAGGGCGTTTAACTTTTTTCTAAACACCTCTCTTTTGTGTGAAGCGGAAGCTGTTCTATGGCCGAAACCTACCTGTTAGATAAATTAAGATCCGTTGAGCAAACCTTCAATGAGTTAACTCGTCGGCTGGCTGACCCGGATGTTGCAACTGACCCCAATGAGTTTCAGCGGGTAGCAAAAGCACGTTCATCCATGGAAGAAGTGGTCAACACCTATGATGATTGGAAGGCAACTCAGGAAGAGCTGGTAGGAGCTCGTCAGGTTTGGAAGGAAACAGCGAGTGATCCTGAGCTGCAAGAAATGGCGGCTTTGGAGGTGGAAGAACTAGAAGCAAAAACCGAACAGCTAGAGCGCCGCCTCAAGATTCTGTTGCTACCTCGCGATCCCAATGATGACAAGAACATCATGCTGGAGATCCGAGCCGGAACTGGTGGGGACGAAGCCAGCATCTGGGCAGGTGATTTGGTGCGGATGTACTCACGTTATGCTGAAGGCCAGAACTGGCGAGTCAAGCTAGTGAGTGAGTCTACGGCAGACATGGGAGGCTTCAAGGAAGCTGTTCTGGAGATCCAAGGTGAACAAGTTTACAGCAAGCTAAAGTTTGAAGCAGGAGTGCACCGAGTTCAGCGGGTGCCTTTGACAGAAGCTTCGGGCCGTGTACATACCTCAACTGCAACGGTGGCAATTATGCCAGAAGTTGACGAAGTGGAAGTTCACATTGATCCCAAAGAGATTGAGCTGACGACAGCGCGATCGGGTGGAGCAGGTGGGCAGAACGTCAACAAGGTAGAGACAGCGGTTGACTTGTTTCACAAACCGACGGGAATTCGCATTTTTTGTACTGAGGAGCGATCGCAGCTACAAAACCGCGAGCGAGCCATGCAAATTCTGCGCGCGAAGTTGTATGAGATGAAGTTGCGAGAACAGCAAGAGGCAGTAACCTCTATGCGACGCTCTCAAGTAGGAACTGGCTCTCGGTCTGAAAAAATTCGCACTTACAACTACAAAGACAACCGAGTTACAGACCATCGTCTTGGTCAAAACTTTACCTTATCGCCGCTCCTAGAAGGGGATTTAGAGTTGTTAATTCAGACCTGTATTGGTCAGGATCAGCAGGAACGTTTAGAAGAGTTGGCAGCTTCAACTTCTACATCTGCCTAAGTTGGTTAGAGTTGAGAAAAGCACGAGTGGCTCAGTCACGCCTGTACTGTTAGTAATGAAACGGTACAGGCGTTTAGCTTTTTCGGTTGTTAGAGAAATTGAATAGAGCGTGACTGTTAAATTCTGATGATTTAGTTTTATGGGGATCGAACTTACGGATGTAAAGGATCGTTGACCGCCAACTATAATTAAATTTTGTTGCAGATTTTGCCTGAGCGATCGCTGGGAAAACTGCACTCCTGCCTCATACCCAATCTTCCCACCCTACCTGCCTTGGAGGCTCTGAATGCTACGGTTAGAGCGTATTAGCAAAATTTACCCCACTGGCGAAGTTCTAAAGGATGTTAGCTGGGAGGTCAAACCGGGCGATCGCATTGGTTTAGTTGGGGTAAACGGGGCAGGAAAATCGACCCAGTTAAAGATTATTGCAGGGGAGATGGAGCCGACAACGGGTGAGATTATCCGACCTTCTAGCTTGCGGATTGCTCATCTCACCCAAGAGTTTGATGTGAATCCATCTCGGACTGTCCGAGAAGAGATGTGGCAAGCTTTTGAAGAGGCGAACCAAGCTCATACGGCATTGTCAGAAATCCATCGGCAAATGGAAACTGCCACTCCAGAAGAACTAGATGTACTGATCCGCAAGATGGATCGGTTCCAACGGCAGTTTGAAGCCCTGGATGGCTACGGTTTAGAAGCGCAAATCGAGAAAATTTTACCAGAGATCGGTTTTGAACCCGAAGATGGCGATCGCTTAGTCAGCGCCTTTAGCGGGGGTTGGCAGATGCGGATGAGTTTGGGCAAAATCTTGCTCCAGTCGCCTGATCTCTTGCTACTAGACGAGCCGACGAACCACCTAGATCTAGAAACGATTGAGTGGTTGGAAACTTACCTTAAAGGGCTGACCACGCCGCTGGTGATTGTTTCGCATGACCGAGAGTTTTTAGATCGCCTCTGCACTCAGATTGTAGAAACGGAGCGCGGAGTTTCTACCACCTACTTGGGAAACTACTCCGCTTATTTACAGCAGAAATCTGAGCTGCGCGATGCTCAACTCAGTGCCTACGAGCGTCAGCAAAAAGAGCTTGATAAGCAGCAAACTTTTGTGGATCGTTTCCGTGCTAGTGCAACTCGTAGCACTCAGGCTAAGAGCCGTGAAAAGCAATTAGAAAAAATAGAGCGGATCGAAGCTCCCACTGGGGATGTGCGAACCCTCCATTTCCGGTTCCCCCCTGCTCCCCGCAGTGGTCGAGAAGTAGTGATGATTGAAGATTTAGTCCATACCTATGACGAGAAGATCCTCTTTCTAGGGGCAGAACTGCTGATCGAACGGGGCGATCGCGTAGCTTTCCTGGGGCCAAATGGAGCTGGCAAATCGACAGTTCTCCGCATCATTATGGGCATGGAGCAGGCGACTGAGGGTAGCGTTAAGTTAGGGGATCATAACGTTATTCCCAGCTACTTTGAGCAAAATCAAGCTGAAGCACTAGACCTTAATAAGACTGTCATGGAAACCATTCATGACGAGGTTCCTGACTGGAAAAATGAGGAAGTTCGGACATTATTAGGGCGATTTCTATTTAGTGGAGACACCGTTTATAAGCGAGTAGAAGCATTGAGCGGAGGCGAGAAAGCCCGTCTAGCTCTGGCTAAGATGCTTTTGCGTCCTGCTAATCTGCTGATTTTAGATGAGCCTACCAATCACCTCGATATTCCAGCTAAAGAAATGCTAGAAGAGGCGCTGCAAAACTATGATGGGACGGCAATTATTGTCTCGCACGATCGCTATTTCATCTCCCAAGTCGCCAACAAAATTGTGGAAATTCGAGACGGAGAATTTCGAGTTTATTTAGGAGATTATCACTACTATTTAGATAAGGTTGCTGAAGAAAAAGAAAAGGATCAGCTCGCTGCCATTGAAGCTGAAAAAGCGGCCAAAGTAGCAGCAAAACGGGAAAAGCAAAAAGAGAAAGAGAAGGCTAAAAAAACGCAGGCTCAAGCTTAATCCAGAACTACATCAGATTCTTGTGGCATCAGCAATTTTAGATTCAAAACTCGATGGTATGATTGCGGAGAAATCACTGAATGAAAGGGCAACTTAGTATGGCGCAAGCACCTGTTTCTCCGGTGGTGCTAGTCATCTTAGACGGTTGGGGATACCGGGAAGAAACTGATGGCAATGCCATTGCCGCTGCCAAAACACCCGTGATGAACAGCTTGTGGGCTGCTTACCCCAGAACTTTGATTCGTACGTCTGGGAAAGATGTCGGCCTGCCGGAAGGCCAAATGGGCAACTCCGAGGTTGGTCATCTCAATATTGGTGCGGGTCGCATTGTCCCTCAGGAGTTGGTGCGGATCTCAGATGCGGTTGAAGATGGCACTCTACTCAGCAACCCAGCTTTATTGAAGGCTTGTCAAGCGGTGAAGCAAGGGGGCAGCAAGCTGCATTTGGTAGGGCTGTGCTCCGAAGGGGGAGTGCACTCTCATCTCAACCATCTGTTTGGCTTGTTAGACCTAGCCAAGGAGCAAGGCATCGCTGATGTCTGTATCCATGCTATTACTGACGGTCGCGATACACAGCCGATGGATGGGAAAGGGGCAATCCAAAGTCTCCAAGCCTACATCCAGCGTACGGGTACGGGTCGCATTGTTACGATTAGCGGTCGCTACTACAGCATGGATCGCGATCATCGTTGGGATCGAGTCCAGCGCGTTTATGACGTGATGACGAATGATGGTCCTGGAGACGGGCGTTCGGCACTAGAAGTGCTACTAGCTGCTTACGCAGAAGGCACAACGGACGAGTTTTTATTACCCACTCGGATTGCGCCAGGAGCGATCGCGCCGGGAGATGGAGTTATCTTCTTCAACTTCCGTCCCGATCGGGCACGTCAACTCACTCAAGCCTTTGTTGATCCCAACTTCAAAGGATTCGAGCGGGAGCAGATTCAACCGCTCACCTTTGCGACCTTTACTCAATACGACTCAAGTCTGCAAGTGCTCGTAGCGTTTGAGCCGCAGAACCTTAGCAATATCTTGGGCGAAGTGATTGCCAGTCACGGCTTGCATCAGTTCCGCACTGCTGAAACTGAAAAGTATGCTCACGTCACCTACTTCTTCAATGGGGGCATTGAGGAGCCATTTGCTGGCGAAGACCGAGAATTGGTGCCCAGCCCAATGGTGCCAACTTATGATCGCGCCCCCGCCATGTCTGCTGAAGAAGTCACTAATGTAGCGATCGCCGCGATTGAAAAGCGGATTTATTCGTTAGTAGTGATCAATTATGCTAACCCTGACATGGTCGGTCATACAGGCCAGATTGAAGCGACAGTCCAAGCGTTGCAAACAGTGGACCGATGTTTGGGCCGTTTGCTAGAGAGTATCGGCCAAGCGGGAGGCACCGCGCTGATTACGGCTGACCACGGCAACGCTGAGTATATGCGAGATGAGCAGGGCAGCGCTTGGACCGCTCACACAACAAATCCAGTTCCCTTTATTGTGGTAGAAGGGGAGGGACTAAAAATTCCAGGTCATGGGACAGAAGTTTCCCTGCGATCAGATGGTCGCTTAGCGGACATTGCCCCAACCATTTTGGATATTTTGAAGCTGCCACAGCCACCCGAAATGACAGGTCGTTCGATGATTCAGCCAGCCACGATTGATGTGCGAGCGAACCGAACTCCTGTGCGAGTGTCTTTATAGAATTTCTGTTTCGTTAAACTTATTGCAATTGAGCTGGCTGCGATGACACTAACTTACATCATTCAGGCAATCTGGGCCTTGTCGGCGCTCGGCCTCATTATTTTGGTTCTCCTCCACAGTCCCAAAGGCGATGGGTTGGGAGGAATTGGTGGACAAGCTCAACTCTTTACCAGTACTAAAAGTGCTGAAACTACCTTAAACCGGGTTACCTGGACCTTAGTCGTGGTCTTTATGGCCTTAACAGTGGGTCTGAGTGCGGGATGGTTTAATCGGTAGCATCATTTGAGAGCACATTGAGCGTTATGTATGGGTTACAAAGGCGATTGGTTCTACTGTTACGTAGAGGCCAATCGCTTTTTTTGCAGAGGGGTTCCGTGCATTCGGGCGATCGCCAACTCAAGCAATTTAGCCAAGGCGTCTGGCTGGGCTTAGGAACCATTGTGCTTATCGTACTCAGTACCTCCTGGCTTGGTCCCATTGCCGCCCTTGAGTCAGCCCAGCCGCCTCTAGTGCAGATAATTCCATCTGGGCATCTACTAGCTCAGCCAACAACTCCGTCTCCGCCCCTGCCGCCCCTACAAGTGCATTCCTTGCCAAGCACATTGGCGAGTTGGCGCGATCGCTCCAACCAGGGTGACTATTTTGACCAAATTCAGCCGTTACCCATCGGCGCTTTAATTTGGTCTCAGTTTCCGATCAAGGTTTACGTTGAGTCGCCAGTAACTACCATATCAACTGGGGCAACCGCAAAACCAGAATCTCCAGCTCAAGTCTGGACGCGGGTAGTGACCCAAGCAGTCACGGAATGGCAAGCTTATCTACCGTTGCAGCTAATCGATCGCCCAGAGCAAGCTGATATTACTATTTGGCGATCGCCGCCTCCTTTAACCAAAGGGGGGCCGAAACCGAGCGATCGCAATTACCGAGTCCGCTCCGCCGAAACCCGCTACGAACTTTATGCCCAGCAAACTGGTAACACCTCACCTGTGCTGTCTCATCGTTGCAAGATTTGGTTGCGTCCGAGCCAAACAGCTCAATACATCCAAGCAGCAGCCCGTCACGAACTAGGCCATGCTTTGGGGCTGTGGGGACATAGCCCGTTGCAAACCGATGCCCTTTATTTTTCGCAGGTGCGTCAGCCAGCAGCTATTTCTCCTAGAGATATCAGCACCTTGAAGCGAGTTTACCAGCAGCCCACCCGGCTAGGTTGGCGTCTACCTGCTGCCGCAGCACCCCTTAGCTGAGCGCCAACTCCTCAGTACGCTGGCTGGCTAAACTCGGCTACCAACTTGGACCCGCCCTCGCTGTAATACCTGGGCGTAAAGCTCTTCTATTTGCGTGATATTGCCATTGAGGGTGTAGCGTTCTAGCACGCGTTGGCGAGCTTTTTGGCCTAGCAAAGCCGCCAGTTCCGGTAAGTTACGGAACATGGGCAAAATGTGGCGTAATTGTCCATGCACGCCTTGAGGCTTCAAAATGACACCCGCATCCCCACTCACTCCATTTCCCGCTAAAACTTCCCCGTCTGCCCCAGCATCCGTAGCGATACAAGCAACGCCACAGGCCATTGCCTCTAGCAGGGACAGCGACAACCCTTCTACAAAAGAAGGCAGAATAAATACATCTGAACCGCGCAAAATCTCGATGCGACGTTGCTCATCGGCTTCAAACCCCAACCATATGATGCCTGCATCTGGACCGTAGAATGGTTCTAGTGACGGTCTTAGGGGTCCGTCTCCCACAATGACTAGCTTGCACTCAGGCCCCATATTCGCCTGTTTCCAGCCGCGCAATAAAGACTCGACGTTCTTCTCTAGAGCAATGCGGCCTTGATAAACGTAAATTTGCTGGGCCTTTAGCTCTGCTTTCAGACGGGAAGGACCGGGGGAGTATTTTTGAACGTCAACTCCATTCGGAATCACTGCCACTCTGTCGGGAGAAACGCCCAAGCGCACCAACAAATCTCGTTGAATATCAGAGAAGACAATGACGCTATCGTAGTTAGCTAGGAAAGGCGCGTAGAGCTGGTAGGTCAAGTGCTGAGTACTGGAAGTTAGTCTACGCCTGCGATCGAAAGCGGGATGAAAAGTAGCCACCAACGGCAAATCTAGCTCAGCACAAATCTCTGGCAGTAAAAAATCGAGAGGCGATAGCGTTAAGGAAGCATGGACTAGGTCAGGCTTGAGTTCCCGGAGCGCCTGCGCCAGAACTTTGCTGGATTTGAGGGTGGGAATGGTGTAAACCTGAGACTTATAAAGAAAGGGAATAGAGACTTCCTGATAGTCTGACCAGGCTGCTGGAGTGTCTTCTTCCTGTGCAAAGTGCAGAAAGCTGACCTGGTATCCCCGATCTAGCAGATTATTGGTAACTTCCCGACTATAAGTAACGTTGCCGCAGAAGGGCGATTTTTTTCCAAGCCAAGCAATGTGCATTCAGATGAGTGTCAACCTATGATTTGTCAGTGTTGGCTAACGGATTTGATCCTGTACGGGAAATATACCAGGTCAGGAGCCCTCCTGCGATCGCCAACAGTGCCAAGCTGACAAATACAGCCCGCAGACCCAAAAATGTCTCCGCCACCCCAGCTAAGGCAAGCGGTAAAGTCAAGGCAATATTAATTGCATTATTTTGCAAGCCAAAAATCTTGCCACGCATTTCTTCAGGCGTTTCTTCTTGAATCGTGGTTTGCATCGGCACCCCTACAATGGCAGCAAAACCACCCAGTGAGGTAAGTAGTACCAAGACTGGCCAAAGCTGATGGGTAAATAGAGCTAAGCCGAGCAGGGAAGCTGCCATGCCAATCGAACCAATCAAACTCAACTGATTGTGAGAGAAGCGTTGCCCAAACTGCCCTAAAATTGTGGCTCCACCTGCCATGCCGACACCGCCAGCAGCGAGTAGGAAACCAAACTGGGAAGATTTAATCCCTGGAATCACTTCTGCTAAACGGACTGCCAACACGGCTAGAGCCGCAAAAATTGAGAATAGAATGACTAGTTGAATGAGAGCGCTGCGGACACGGGTTTGCTGCCTTAAGTAATCTAGTCCCTCACGCACGTCTTGCCAAATGTGGGGAGATGCTTGCTCGGGAACAGTAATTTTTTCACCTGTTCGCAGCATCAGCAAAATGATCCCGGCGATCGCATAGCCGCCACCGACGACAAGTTCTTTGCCAATATTTAGGCCCCCGCTAATTTGAGCCGTAAGATGATCCGCGATCGCCAACAGCGGCTCTCCCACAGCAAAGCCAATAATCACAGAGGCCATCATGGTGGTGGTATAGAGGGAATTGGCGGATAACAAATGTCGCCGCTCCACCATCAAGGGAATCACTGACTGCTCAGCCGGAGCAAAAAACTGGGTCAAGGTGGAAACGAGAAAGGTGACCCCTAATAAAATGCCAAAACCGATAGGAAAGCCTCCAAGGGGTGCCCAACCTTGAGAAATCCATAGGAGCGGGGGCAACGTTAAGACCAATCCTCCCCGAAGCAAATTGGTGATTACCAGCACAGGCTTCTTAGGCCAGCGATCGACTAAGGCTCCGGCGACAGACCCAAACAAGACGGCTGGGATGGTAAAGGCAATCATAATCGAAGACACCCAACCACTGATGGTTTGATCTTCAGCTTGAAAGCGGCTAGCAATCAACGCAATCATCAGCACTAGGTAAACTTTGTCGGCCAATTGCGAAAAAACTTGGCCGCTCCACAACGCTAGAAAATTACGATTTTTGAGCACTGGTAAAAATCCCTGCTCAAAATCCTCTGATAGCTCGGTAGAAGATTCAGGGTTGGGAGAAGTGCCATTGCTAGTTGAGCCATTACTAGTGGGCAAGGAGCTGACCCCTGGAAGAGGCGCTAATCCTGCGAGCGTATTAGGCCCCTCAAGACCGCCAGCAGATGTGTTTGGTTCAACGCCTTGGTCAAGTTCAACATCTTTGCACTGCTCTGTCTTGGTGATTTCTGCCAGCTCCTCTTGAGAGAGGCGATTGTGAGCTGAATGGTATTTCGCGGGACCCATTTCCGGATCGGCATCGCGATCGCCATTTTGCTGAGAATGATAGCGGTTACTAGCTTCCATTTCAGAATGGGCCATCCCAGAATTGGCATGGTTGAGGGATGGCAAAGCCAGCAGTTGCAAATCAGAATCCGACAATCGCATCATAATTGAGGCAGTTAGGGAGCAGTTGGCACAGACAGGAAACAGGTATCAATCAAGGCGGCGGAGCGAATCGGGCGATCGAAATGATACTGAGCGCACTGGCGTAAAATCCGCTCAACTTTCAGCCAGGCAGCTTGATAAGCCGAGGTGTTAAAGGCATTTTGCTCTAACTCTAGAGAGAATGCATCTAACTGAAGGAGTTCAGGTTGAGCCAGGTGTTGCAGGAGAGATAGTTCGACTGCGTTGAGCTGGAGACTGGGAACGGAAGATTTTTGCTGATGATTGACAACGTGGTAGTTGGCAGCGGCAGGAGCGATCGCCTGACCTGTAGATGGAGCCATCGCAGTTACAGTAGACGTGTGGCGATCGCGCAGGATTGGTTTTGAGGTGTTGCCCTGAGTGCCTTTAGCAGTCTGAAATCCAGCGTTTTTAGTGCGAGACGGTACTCTAGCACCTTCGCCTAAATGCTCTAGTTCTGCCAAATCAATTGCGCCACCCGCAGCCATGTTGAAGCCAATCCGCCAGTTATCGTCGTTTAGGTCTGGAGTGAGAGGACGTTGAGTCACGCAGCAGGTTTGTACCTGGGGTGCGACCCCTGCCAAAGCGAGTAAATGAAAGACCGCTTGAGCTAGGTGGGCCAACACACCAAACGATGCTAAACCGTTGCCTGCACTGCTACTGGATAAACTTTCTAAGCGACAAAGGTGTTCGTTGAATAGGCAAAATAACTCTTCTTGAGGTTGATCGCTCAAGGCCTGACAGAGAACCAGCTCTGCTAAGTACTGACTGGCAGTTAACTTAGCTAGGTCTTGGCTTAAACCTGGATAGGATTCCAAGGTTTCTGCTTGTGTAATTTTATCGAGCGATCGCCCCTTTGAAATCAGTAATTCGTTCACGACAAACAAGCCGCTGCGCCCCCCCAGTTTGGAGTGGTGCTTGCGTGCCCCTGGTGCCACAACCCGAATCAACCCATGTTCCCGTGTCAAGACAGTGAGCAAGCGATCGGACTCGCCGAGAGGAGCACCCTTGAGATTAATTCCAATGGCTTTATAAGTTCGACTCATACAGAAGTCAAGGCAAGGGTTACAAGCAAGAGAGCGGCAACAAAAAGCCAGGGTCGCTAACCGTCAGCTTCCTGCCCCTTACCTCTTACTCCCTCTAGGGTATCGCGCTGACGCAGGAGATCGATGCTGCGAGACGTACCTAAGCGAGTTGCCCCTGCCACAATTAAATCCAAAGCTTGCTGGGCGGTGCGGATGCCACCCGATGCCTTAATTCCCACTCGGTCGCGGGTCATTTCCTTTAATTGGCGGACATCCTCAACAGTTGCCCCCCCATGCCATCCCGTACTGGTCTTGAGAAAGGCTACTCCAGCATCCATACAAATCTCGGTTGCCGTCTGCTTTTCGGGAGGAGTGAGGAGGGTGGTTTCTAGGATGGCTTTAATTGTTTGGTCGGTCGCTTCACGGATAGCGGCAATTTCTTGAAACAATTCGTTGGTTTTGCCAGTTTTGAGCCAGCCTAAATTCAGCACCACATCTAATTCAGTGGCTCCGTTGTCTACAGCCTCTTGAGCTTCGTAAAGCTTGACAGCAGAGGTGGTAGCACCTGTAGGAAAACCAATCACTGTACAAACTTTTGGCCGCTTGTTGTGCAGGAGATGGGTAGCTTGGCGCACAAAGATGGGGTAAACGCAAACTGCTGCAAAATTAAAGCGTATTGCCTCATCACACCACTGCTCGACCTGTTCTGGTGTAGCGATTGGACTGAGCAGGGTATGGTCAATAAACGGCGCAAGGTCAATATCTATCTCAGATGCAGCCATTACTGGTTCTTCACTAGAAGCTTATCTTCCACTTGTATCAGAAAGTTAAGACATTCGCTCAGGTTTAACGCCTAATCGTAAAAAGTTTGGCGATCGCCCATAGAGATAACTACGATCGGTTGCTGATCCATATTGAGGCAAAGCTAGCAAAGTAAGAGATCTCAGGTTAATTGCCGTTACTTTTGCGAGGCACTTGGAGGGGTGCGTTGCGGTTGAAAGGGGGTGACCTTGCCACCTAACGCTTCAACAATAGTCTGAGTATTGACCACCATCATTTTGATGTAGGAGTCGCCATCACTCTCCGCAGCACCAATAGAATCTGAGTAAAGCGATCGCGGGGCGAGTTGTACGCCTGCCTCTTGAGCTACGGTTTTGATCAAAGCTGGATTAATCGTGGTTTCGGCAAAGATGGCTGGTACTTGAGCCGACTTCACTGATTCAACTAGGCGTTGCACAGTTTGGGCGCTAGGTTGTTCTTCGGTGCTAATGCCAATTAGGGTGCCAATAATGTCGAGATTGTAGGCGCGAGCATAATACTGAAAGGCATCATGAGTGGTGACTAAGCGCCGTTTTTCTGGAGGAATGGTTTGGATTTGTTGAGTAATCCATTGGTCCAACTCTTCTAGCTGCGCAGTGAGCTGAGCGGCATTCTGGGTAAAGCGATCGCGATCGTCGGGTGAAAGCTCAATTAAGGCATCGCGAATGGCCGTGACCATCTGCATGACATTTTTGACATTGCCCCAAACGTGGGGATCGGGGACAGTTTCTCTCTGGCCTTTCTGAAGCTGCAACGGTGGCACAACTTCGCCCACGGCAACTTTTTGGGCCCGCCCCCCAGCGGCATTCATCAGCTTAATTAGACCTGGCTCCAGGTTGTAGCCGTTGTAAAAAATTAAATCTGCTTTTTCTAAGTCTCGGCTGTCTGCTGGCACTGGTTCATAAACGTGTGGATCGGTTCCAGGTTCGAGGATGCCGATTAGTTGCACTTCATCTGCGGCAATCTGAGCGGTTAAGTCGGCCAGGATAGTGCTGGTAGAAACTACGCTGGGCTTAGCCGCTCCGTTGGCAGCAGATTGGTTAGGGGCAGGCTGAGAACCGATATTGCAGCCACTTAACCAGACACTGAGCAAGAGGCCCGCGATCGCCTGTCCGTAACTATGAATCTTATAGCCGCTTTGGGGGTAACCGCTTTGGGGGCGATGTGGAGCAGTAATCATATGAGAAGTCAATATTTATTTTCATATTCCTTTCATTTTTTAAGTTACCCTATTTTCATATTCCTTTCATTTTTTGCTTAGGCTGAGTGGAGACGCTGCCATGAAGACTCAACCCCCGCCTTTTGATACAGGTTCAACCCAGTGTCCAGATGCACAAATAGTCTATATGAATGGCAGTCATAAGATTTCGGTGCGCCAGTTGGCGGTGCAGTACCGAGCGGTACAGGCTCTCAGAGATATTAATTTCGTAATTCACCCTGGGCGGGTAGTTGGGATTATTGGCCCCAATGGCGCGGGTAAAAGCACTCTGCTACAAGCCATGCTGGGATTGGTACCAGCCAATCATGGTACGGTTTTACTCGGTGATCAACCTCTAGCCGATCAACTAGCGCGAGTAGCTTATGTGCCGCAGCGATCGCAGATTGACTGGACTTACCCTGCCACCGTTTGGGATGTAGTGATGCTAGGGCGGGTGCGTAAGACAGGGTGGTTCCGTCGCTTTTCTACCACCAGTCGGCATTTAGCCGCAGCCGCTTTGGATCGCGTAGGCATGAGTGCTTATCGGCATCGTCCCATTGGGCAACTTTCTGGAGGGCAGCAGCAGCGAGTGTTTTTGGCGCGATCGCTCGCCCAAGAAGCCGATATTTATTGCTTCGATGAACCCTTCGTCGGCATTGACCAAAAAACCCAGGATGTGATTTTTCAGATTTTTCATGAGCTGGCCGCCGCAGGCAAAGTGGTGGTGGTGATTAATCACGACCTGGGCGAGTCAATCACCCACTTTGACGACTTGATTTTGCTCAACACAGAATTGATTGCGAGTGGTCCACGTGAACAGGTGCTCAGCACTGAAAACCTCTATCGTGCCTATGGCGGCAAAGTGGTATTTCATGCGGGAGAAGCAGCCTGATGTTGCAGGCACTGCTAGAGCCGTTGCAGTACGAATTTATGCAGCGATCGCTGGTGATTGCGGTCTTGGTGGGGCTGATTTGTGCGGTTGTGGGCAGTTACTTGATGGTGCAGCGCTTAGCTTTATTAGGAGACGCGATTAGCCATTCGGTTCTGCCCGGTTTAGCGATCGCGTTTATGGTAGGAGCCAATATTTTTGTCGGGGCATTCATTGCGGGTGTGCTCAGCACAATGGCGATTGCCTGGATTCGGGCGCGATCGCCCATTAAAGAAGATGCTGCGATGGGGATTGTGTTCTCGGCCTTTTTTGCCCTTGGCGTAACGCTGATTACGCTGATTCAAAAGGACAACAAGATTGACCTAAATCACTTTCTGTTTGGCAATATTTTGGGTGTGACGCAGCAGGAAGTCTTAGATACAGCCTTGATCTCGGCCTTTGTCTTGCTGGTAGTTGTCCTGCTTTATAAAGAATTGCTCTTCTACACGTTCGACCCCTTGGGAGCCCAAGCCGCAGGCTTACCCGTGAACCTGTTGAACTTCGGTTTGATGGTGCTGATTGCCCTGACGATCGTAGCCAGCATGAAAACCGTAGGCGTAATTTTAGTGCTGGCGCTCTTAATTACCCCAGGCGCTACAGCTTATTTGCTGGTGCAGCGGCTACACAACGTCATGTGGTTAGGAGCAGGCATTGGGATTGTGGCAAGTGTCAGCGGCATGTATCTCAGTTATTTCTACAACGTGCCTTCTGGCCCTGCCATTGTTTTGGTGGTGTCGGGGCTATTTTTGTTAGCGCTTTTGTTTAGCCCGACGCAAGGAGTTTTTACATATCCCGCAGCTCAACGAGGCGAACCCTTGTTATGGCGGGAGTTGAAGGGGCTATTGCGCGGCTCGGGTTAGCTATCTGTGACTAAGTCGCGATCGCCTAACAAAATGTTTTATAAATTGTTAAGTTACATTGCCGAAGTGATCGCGATCGCCTCTTGTGCGTCTTGGCTCCAATCAGCGGCAACCCAAAAAGTATAAAAACGAGAAAGGAGGAAAGATGGTAGTTTCATCCTTCCTCCTAGGTTCTGGTATGGAACTGGTTGGCTAAAAGCTGGTTATAGCTTCGCAGAATCGAGTTTTTCCGTCACAGCCTGATCACTATGGGCGGTTTTGCCATTTTTGCCATTCGTGGAGATCTGGCCGTTCGTATTGCGAGGCTGAAGCACACCGTAGCCCCCGTGATTCCGTTCGTAAACTACGTTGATTTCACCCGTTTCAGCATTTCGGAACATATAGAAGTCGTGATCGACTAGCTCTAGCTGCTCCAAAGCTTCATGGATGGTCATCGGCGGCATGGCGAAATACTTGGTCCGAACTACGTCTTCCGGTAGTTCTGGGGTGCGATCGCCAATCAAAGTTTCCACTGGCAGTTGATCGACCACTACACCTGTACGAATTTGCGTGTGGTTTTTGTCTTGCCGCTTCTCTTTGAACTTGCGAAGTTGGCGAGCAATTTTGTCGGCAACTAAGTCAATGCTTGCATAGAGGTTCTCACTGCTCTCTTCGGCGCGGATGACTGTACCGTTGGCGTAAATCGTAACTTCTGCGGTTTGCTTAGTGGGGTTTATCCGGGGGTTGCGGGCCACAGACAGATGCACGTCAACTTCGGTCATTAGATTCTGAAAGTGGTTAACCGCCTTTTCAATCTTCTGATGCACATACTCATGAATCGCATCGGTGATTTCGATATTTTTGCCCTGGATAACAAGCTTCATAGAGCTTCCTCCCCTTGGAATTTGGGTGTTAGTCTCACCCTAGCACTTTGTATTCTGGAGAACAGGGGCCTTTAAAATCTTTTGCATCTGTTGATAATTCTTGATTTCGCCGCTTTACACAAACTCTAAAATTGCGTTAAATTTCGCTTGCTTTTGCTAATGGAATTAAGTACATCCCCATCCAGCGTCTCCGTACCAAGCTTGCCTTACCAAGATTGCTGGCTTTACACACCCGGTTTGGTGCCCTATGAGATGGCTTGGGCTTGGCAGCGATCCCTAGTGGCCCAACGGCGCGAAGATCCAGAACTCAGCGATGTGTTGCTCCTGTTACAACATCCCCCCGTTTATACCCTTGGCCAAGGTGCCAGCTTGGATTTTCTTAAGTTCGATCCCACTCAAACTGACTTGCAGTTGTGCCGAGTGGAGCGCGGAGGAGAGGTCACTTATCACTGTCCAGGCCAAATGGTGGGTTATCCCATTTTGAACCTGAATCGCTATCGCAAAGACCTGCATTGGTATTTACGACAGCTAGAAGAAGTATTGATTCAAGTGTTGGCAGCGTATGGATTGCAGGGAGAGCGCTACGCAGGTTTGACAGGAGTTTGGGTAGAAGGACGCAAGGTAGCGGCGATCGGGATTAAAGTCAGCCGTTGGATTACGATGCATGGCTTTGCGCTCAACGTTTGCCCAGATCTAACAGGGTTTCAAAATATCGTGCCTTGCGGCATTACTGATAAGCCTGTGGGCAGCTTGGCTGAGTTTGTACCTGACGTAAATCTGGCGCAAGTGCAACAACAAGTGGCGATCGCCTTTGCTCAGGTGTTTGGGGTCAAGCTAGTGCAATCTGTGACCCATGACCTCACCCCTTGGGATTTGGCAACAGGTGAAGCTCTAGACTAGGCTAAAGAACGCAATTTGATTGAATAAAGCAGTTAGAAGCCATTGTTTCCCGATCTAAACCCCTTTCTTTACCGTTCCGCTAGCGATCGCCCTGATGCTACTCATCGCTTTGATGGTTGGTCCTTAGAAGACCGCGATCCTCAAGCCATTCAAGCCTGGATGCCAATTTGGGGTTGGCTGTATCACCATTATTTTCGAGTGCGGACAGATGGTTGGCACCACCTGCCTCAGCAAGGCCCAATGCTGATTGTCGGCTCCCACAATGGCGGGTTGGCTGCTCCTGACATGTTTATGTTTTTGTATGACTGGGTGCAGCGCTTTGGCCCAGAGCGCTTAGCTTATGGCTTGATGCATCCGAGTGTTTGGCGGGCACCTGTTCCTTTAATCGCGCCCGCTGCGGCTCAGATTGGGGCCGTGATCGCCCATCCACAAATGGCGATCGCTGCCTTCCGGCGCAACGCAGCAGTATTGGTTTATCCGGGAGGTCCAGAAGATGTGTTTCGGCCTCACAATCAGCGGCACAAAATAGAATTTGCAGGACGACGAGGCTTTATCAAATTAGCGTTGCGCGAAGGTGTACCGATTGTCCCCGTGATCTCCGAGGGAGCACACGACACCTTTTTCGTCCTAGGAGATTTTTATGAGCAAGCTCGGCAATTACACGAGTGGGGCATGCCTTGGTTACTAGGGATCGACCCAGTAGTGTTTCCTCTGTACTTAGGATTGCCTTGGGGACTCGGCATTGGGCCTTTACCAAATATTCCGCTCCCTGTACAAATTCATACTCGCGTCTGTACCCCGATTGTTTTTGAGCGCTCTGGTCGAGCGGCTGCTAGCGATCGCGCTTACGTAGAGGTCTGCTATCAGCAAGTCTGCGCTCAAATGCAGGCTGATCTAGACCGATTGGTGGCAGAAGTCGCAGCAGCTAAGCGATCGCCCCAGCGGTAGCTCTACCTTAGACAGAGTTCGCAGCCCTCGGTTCTCTATTAAGCTTTAGTCTTGATGCTTTTGCCGTAGCCTCAGCAAATTCATCCAGTAGGATTACTACATGTTTAGTAACAATATGAGCAATGAGAATACGTGAAAAAACGTAACTTTTGGTTGCTCATTCCCTGGTGGGGGGATGTAAGGTTGAGGACAGGGAAAGTACAAAATCAATCAGGTCATCACAGCGCTAAACCTGTATAACTGCTTGAACTGCTTGAGCAAATTTTGGGTGTGAGATTCATCAAGCCGCTGTAAGAGCTAATCAGGCTTTGCATCTACTGAAAAAACGCAACATGGCTGCACCTACTTCTAAGTCTGGTGCCTCGACCTTGTAAGCCATGCTTCAGTGAATTTTCCTCCGCTCGACTGCGTGACTGCATTGAGGCGGTTATTTGGTGCACTCCATGTTTAATCCTTCACCCACGGACGATGCCACCTCGTTTCCGGCAGAGTTGAATCTCTTACGCACTCAAGCGGCCCGTTCTACCCCCGCTCGACGGCTAAACGCAGTTAAATCGAGATACGGAGCCAACCCGTCAGTTCCATCCTCGACCCCAGAGCGAATAGGGCCGCTAGGAATTGTCCCTACTCAAACCTCTGACGCAGGGAGTTGGCGATCGCCTCAGCCTGAAGCAGAATACGAGGGGTTTTCTAGCCTGCTCGATAGCTACGCGGCTCCTCTAGCCCCCATGCGAGAACGGGATTTAACGGCTCTGGGTGGTCTATTTGAGCGAGAAGATATTCACGATGTTGAGACAGATATCATCCGCAATCTGCTCACCCGTTGGCCAGAACCCTGCTGGGATGATGATCCGTTTGAGTTTCTGCAAGACTTTCTTTGAGCAAACAAAGCAAAATAAGCACCAGAAGTACAACTGATGCTCTGACAGAGATGCCCTAGATGGTGCTAGCGCTTGGAGCTAGAAGGGGATGTCGTCGTAGTCTGGTTCCGCAACCGGAGGAGCTGGAGGCTTAGATTTTGTGGCCGCTCTAGGGGCAGCGTCAGGAGTACTCACGGCGGGCGCAGCTCGGTTAGCCGTAGTGGCAGCGGGTGTGCGAGCAGCGGCGGGTGCAGGTGCGACTCTAGCGGTTGTGGTTGCGGCAGGAACAGCAGCACTACTAGAACTACCATCTAAGCTGTGGATGCGCTGCACCGTTAACTCAGCACGTTTTTCCTTGAAGCCTTCGGGCCGCTCGATTGTATTCATGTTCAACCGACCCTCAATCACCACGCGATCGCCTTGGTGATAACGCTCTTGAATTTCCTGAGCCAGGTTGCCCCATCCCACGACTTTAAGCGTGGCTGGGGGGTCATCTGCCCGCAACCCGGAAAACTGCACTATCATTTCCGTGATCGGAGTTTGAGTATCAGATGTGTAGCGCAGCTGCGGGTCTTGGATAATCTCTGCCATCAAGATACAGCTATTCATAGATCAAAATTCTCCTAATCCCAGGGAGTTCAGTTTAGGGCGACAGGAACTGTTATATCAATCGTGACTCATGCTTTACCCTAATAGATCACATCCTAAGAGTTAAGTGATTTTTTGGGGCTTGAAAACAGCTTTTCCTCAATCTCAGCTACCAGTTCTCTAATCTTGATTTTAGTACATTCGTACTTAGATTGGAGGTTGAATTAGGAAATTGCAGTACTCATTAGGACAGCGATCGCAGGTCTTGAGATAAGTTAGCGTCTCAACAGGCAGCAAACTCAGGCTAGACAAAGCTTTTGCCATCTGATAACCTCCACCTGCTACATCTGCAAAAGGCTGTAAGATTCAGTTTTGGAATCTTCCCTCCCTTCCTCGCGATCGACAAAGTCTTGGACTCGTCCACGATATTCGCGCAGAATTTCGTCTACCCAACCACGGTCATCGCTGTTGGCAAAAATATGGACTAACGGTTCTCCTGCATCCGGTAAAATCAGAACCCAGCTTTCGTGCTGATTGTTGAAAATTTTCACGCCGTCGACCAGCTCTAAGTTCTCCGCTGAATGGATTTCTACCAAGTGCCGCATCAAAGCTCCCTTCGCCGTCCAAGGGCAACGAACGGTATAAGTGCGATGGCAAACCCGTGGTAAGTCGGCCCGAATTTGACTAATGGAGCGCTCCTGTAAGGTTAGCAGCTCAATCATCTTGGCAATGCAGAACATGGCGTCAAAACCAGGATGCAGTTGCGGGAAGATAAAGCCCATTTCGCCACTGCCACCCAGGATGACATGAGAGTTGGTATGGCAGGCTTCCATGAGAGCGGTCGGGTTAGCCTTGGTGCGAATGACTTTGCCATCATGACGACGCGCAATTTGCTCAACAGCGCTAGAGGCATGGACTGGCACTACCACGGTGCTGCGTGGATGGCTGGTCAGCATCATGTCTACCATCAAGGCAGTCAACATTTCTCCGCGAATCGGAATGCCTGCTTCATCCACCAAAATCATCTGCTCGCCATTGGCAGAAACTTGGACGCCAAAGGTGGCCCGTAACGCTTCCACTACGTGCCCTAACTGGTTTAACAAGCCCTCGCGATCGGCTGTGGTGGGAGAATTCTGGCTGAGGCTGGCGTTCAAAACCACCGCGTCGCAACCAAACTTGCCCAACAACTGTGGTAGGACTGCGCCAGAAACCGCGTATACGTAATCGATCACAACTTTGGAGCTGCTGTGCCGCACGGCCTCAATGTTAATGTGCTTCTCAAAGGCAGTGCTGTAAATGTCAATAATTTGGCTGGGGTAGACGACATTGCCAATTTCGTGAATTAAGGCACGCCGAAAATCTTCTTTAAAATAAGCCCCTTCAATTTTCTTCTCCTGCGCCTTAGAAATGTTGATGCCTTTTTGATCAAAGAACTCAATCAAAATGTGGTCGGCTCGCTCTGGATGCACTCGCACGTGAATGCCGCCCCGCACCGATAACGTGGGTACTGCCGTCCGAGCCACGGGAATCGCCGTTGCTTCTAAGTTTTGGACATTCACGCCGACCGACATCAAGCCAGCAATCAGCGATCGCGACACCATCCGAGAAATGCTGCGCTGATCGCGAGAAACCGTAACTTGTGCGCCTGGTTTCAAGGTAGAACCATAAGCTGCACCCAGCTTCACTGCAAACTCTGGCGTAATATCGACGTTGGCTAATCCAGAGACACCCCGCTGCCCAAACAAATTGCGTTGAGCGGCATGGCCCCAAATCAAGTTGATGTTGAGCGTCGCTCCGGACTCAACTTTCTTGCTGGGCCAGATGCGGACGTTGGGGCTAACTTGAGCTTCTTCCCCAATGATGGAGAGTGAACCAATCACGGCGCCTTCCAGCACATGGGCGCGACGATCTACTCTGGTGCCACGGCCAATGCAGCAAGCCCGTAGATGAGCTTCTTCTCCAACGATCGCCCCGTTCCAAATAATGGGCCGCTTCAAGTCAGCGTCGGCCCCTACCGTGACATTGTCGCCAATGACGGAGCCAGCACTGATCTGGACTCTCGACCCAATTCGGCAGTTATGCCCAATTAGCACTGGCGCTTCAATTTTGGCAGTGGAGTCGATGTGGGTATTTTGACCAATCCAGATACCGGGCGATCGCTCTTCATAGGCGTAATCCAGCTTGACCCGTTGTTGCAACCCATCGTATTGAGCGTCTCGATAAGCTTCCAAATGGCCAACATCGCACCAATATCCCTCAGCGATATAGCCATACATTGGCTCGTCTTTTTCGAGGAGTAAAGGAAAGAGATCTTTAGAGAAGTCAGACTCCTGATTGTTGGGTAGGTAGCCTAAAACTTCTGGCTCCAAAATGTAGATGCCAGTATTAACAGTGTCTGAGAAAATTTCGCTAGTTGAAGGTTTTTCTAAAAAGCGTCGAATACGATCTTTTTCATCAGTAATGACAACTCCAAACTCAATTGGGTTGGGCACACGGGTCAATACTAAAGTTGCTTTTGATCGCTTTTGTTTATGAAATTCAATGGCGGCAGTTAAATCAAAGTCGGTGATACTATCACCACTAATTACTAAAAATGTTTGATCAAGTAATTCAGAAATATTTTTAACGCAACCTGCCGTTCCTAAAGGCTGGTCTTCCTCTACGGCATAAGTCATTTGTACGCCAAAATCACTGCCGTCTTGGAAGTAATCTCGCATTACATCAGGTAAATAATGCAGTGTCGCAATAATCTCAATAATACGATGCCGCTTTAATAAATTAACAATGTGCTCGGCGATCGGTCGATTTAGAATCGGGACCATGGGTTTAGGAAGATCACAGGTTAGCGGTCTGAGCCGCGTCCCTGAGCCTCCGGCCATCAGCACTGCTCGCATAAATCCTCCTTCCTAGTTTTTATTTGCGTGCTGTACTCAGTCGTCAAATGACTCGTGTTCTCTAGTCTCCTATGGCAGTAAGACTGTGGGTATCCTCCAGAAGGTAAGCTTCATGGGGATTAGCGCCATCTTCCTTGACAAAGCAAACCAACCGGATCGCGGAGTCACTCCCTCTGGTCAACCATCTTGTAGATTGCAATGGTTGACTATCTCAAGCGCTAGAAACTAACGAATAGCAGAGAAAAAAGTAATCTAGGTTCTGCTTACGATTGAAGTGAAATTTTTAGACCGTATCCATGCTCTTACAGAATACTGAAATCTCCGATTTGCTGCATAAAGTTCTTAATTCATTAAGTTTTCTGGCGATCGCCAAGTCAGGTCAAGACCAAACATACGTTTCCAGCAAATCGAAGCTACATTGAGTGTAGAGTAGGCGCTCAGCTAAAGTTGATGTGTGAATGGGAGAGAGAGATACATGACTACACTGCTTAGCCTGTTGTTACTAGGTGCTTATGCAGGTGGAGCCTGGAAGTTCTGGAGCGGTTTTCGGCGGACAAACTTTAGCCAAGGACGAATCTACTTAGGGCTGCTTTGGCCAGTGCTGATCGTGAATAAGTCCTATCGCCAAAACTTTACCAAAGCACTGAAGGGTTAAAAACAAGCGTAGTGTTTTACAGAAATTTAGCTTCGTTAGAGGAATTAGGCGATGTCTGAGAAACGTAGTAGCCGTTCCTCGAAAGCGTTTTCATCAGGCGACCTGCTCTCTAATGTGTTAAGTCCCTCTAGCGGCAACTGGCAAGCTCAGATTGCTGGGGTTGCCCAGCGCTTCGATCGCGAATATCGCCGAGAAGCCTTTGAGCTGCCAGAAGCTGTAGAAGCGATGCCTATTTTTCAAGAATGGACCGCAGGAACCCTGCAAACGAAAACTGCCTCTCCGTTTTGGAAGATGGCTCAACCCCAAAAAAATCAGCGCTGCTTAGATTTGGGCTGTGGTGTGAGCTTTTTGATTTATCCCTGGCGCGACTGGGGCGCTTTATTTTATGGGCAAGAGATGAGCACCTTTGCCCGTGATACGCTCATTGCTCGTGGCCCCCAACTCAACTCCAAGCTATTCAAAGGGGTAGAACTGGCTCCCGCTCATCAACTCAAATACGAGCCTGCTTTCTTTGACCTGGCGATCGCGACTGGCTTTAGTTGCTACTACCCATTGGAGTACTGGCAAGCCGTCATGACCGCAGTCAAGCGAGTCCTGAAGCCAGGAGCATCCTTTGTCTTTGACGTATTGAATCCAGACACACCTCTAGCAGAAAACTGGGCCATTCTAGAAACTTACTTAGGTGCAGAAGTATTCTTAGAATCGTTAGAGGATTGGAAAAAAACAATTCAAGCGGCAGGTGGAAAAATTGTCAAAACCCAAGCTGGCGAGTTATTTCAACTCTATAAAGTGCAGTTTTGAACGTGCGGTTTTGAACCCTCAATCCAATTGCAAAAGATAAGCAAGTTGAGTGAAAACAAAAGGACGCATTTGGTTAATTGGCGGCACACAAGAAAGTGCTCAATTAGCCGCTGCGATCGCTGAAGCTCAACTTGCTTGTACCGTCTCAGTCACCACAGAAATCGCCAAACAGCTCTATGTCTCCTCTATTGAGAGGGCAGAGAACTATGCACCCTTGCGAGTTTGGGTCGGACGATTAACCTCAGAGACAGCCGCATTCTTCCTACAACAGCAAGAAATTGTGGCAGTGTTGGATGCCTCCCATCCCTATGCGGTAGAGATTTCACAACTTGCGATCGCCATCACCACCCAGTTAGGCATTCCCTATCTTCGGTTTGAGCGGCCAGATTGGAAGGATGAAGGAGGAGGAATGAAGGATGAAAGGGAAAAGGGACAGAAGAAGGGATTAGTTTTTCAGAGTTTTGCTGAACTTGTGGCGACGGATATTCTTCAGGGGCAGCGGGTGTTGTTGATTGTGGGGTATCGACCTCTGGCCCTCTTTCAGCCTTGGCAAGATCGTGCCACCTTATTTGCTCGGCTCTTACCCTCCGTTACCGCCATTGAAGCCGCGATCGCCGCAGGCTTTACTCCCGACCGCCTGTTCGCTATGCGTCCTCCCATCTCCCCCGACCTAGAGAAAGCGTTGTGGCAACATTGGCAAATCTCTGTAGTCGTGACCAAATCCTCTGGCATTGCTGGTGGAGAAGACGTAAAGCGACAAGTCGCTGCTGAATTAGGGATACCCTTAGTCGCGATTGCCCGTCCCCCAATCACCTACCCACAACAAACCAGCAACCTGACCACAGCCCTAGCATTCTGCCAAGAGCACCTAAGCCCAGCAAATAAACCAAAAACTTAATTTTAGACCCCAGCGCCCTTTGGAGGAGGCTTGGAGGACGGTTGCGTCCTCCAACAAGGGGGTTTGGGGGATATCCCCCAAGGTTCGGATTTCAAGAGAAACACTATGACCAGCGATTCAAGACCAGCGATCCAAACAGTTAGCGCTAAACCTTAAACCGCCTGAATCCACTCATAGACGTTGTATTCCGTCCAGATCCCATTTTGCCAATAAGGATCAGCCTCAACCAACTGCCGAACCGTCTGCTCATCTTCCGCCTCATAAATGCCGAAGCACTGAGCCAAATCCTTCGTGGGGCCAATCGTAACCAAAGTCCCAGCCGCCTTTTGAGCCGCAAGACCATCTAAGTGAGCTTGGCGAAAAGGAGCGCGTTTCTCTAAGACATTCTCACAGTAACGTCCCTGCATCACATATTTAGGCATAAACGATTAACTTCTCAGCTCAACACGGAACTTTTCTACTAAAGCCTCGCGCACCTTCTGGTGTACAGGCTCAATATCTGCGTCCGTCAAAGTGCGATCGCTAGCTCGATACACCAAACGGAAAGCCAAGCTGCGTTGCCCAGTCGGTACAGTCTCACCCCGGTACTCATCGAATAACTCAACCCGATCCAGGAGATCTCCCGCCGCCTTAATAATCGTGCGTTGCAATTCAGCTACAGAGACTTGTACGGAGGCAAAGAAAGCAATATCGCGATCAGACGGTGGATAAGTTGAGAAAGGACGGAAAGCAGGGGTAATATTTTCGTCTTGGTCTAACTCATTTAAGAGTACATCTAGCACCAACTCAAACACATACACAGACTCAGGTAAGCCTCGTTCTTGCCGCAGTTGCGGATGCAGTTGACCAAATGTTCCTAAACGGTTGCCCTTGATCCATAGAGAAGCAGTACGGCCAGGATGGAGACGAGAGTCCCGACGATCTGGCTGATATTCCACCGCAATATCTAGGCGCTGAAAAACGCTGTCCAGAATTCCTTTGGCTTCAAACCAGGACAGTGGTACATCCCGACCACTTTGGAGCCACTTGCCTTCTTTAGGGTCGCCGCCAAGAATACCGCCCAGCGCATCGGCCTCCGCTAATCCATCCTCCTCTTTCCAGAAGATGCGGCCAATTTCAAAACCATTCAGGGGACCGTTGCCTTGCTCCAAATTGTACTGGAACGCATCAATCAAACCAGCGATCAGATCGGTGCGGAGAGCTGAATACTCCACAAACAAAGGGTTGGCGATCGCAACCTGCCGATCCTCACCGGGCTTCACCAGAGAATATTGAATGAGTTCAGTTAAACCAGCAGCCCGTAAGCATTCGCGGATTCTGCGAGTCAAAACTTGGTCAACGGAGAGATATCCAGGTTCCGTTTTGTTGGGTAGCGTATCGCAGAACTTGTTGTAGCCGTAGAGCCGCGCAATTTCTTCAATCAGGTCAATTTCTCGCTCTAAGTCGCGGTAGCGATAGGGTGGCACCGTAACCGTCCAAACCCCTGGCTGAGAAGTGGGGGCCAAGCTACATCCCAAGCTCGTTAAAGTCCGCTCTACCTCAGCAGCAGGCAAGTCACCCACATCATCCCCGACCTCAATCGGACCTAGGATTTGGTTGACGCGATCCAAACGCAGCTCAATCGAACGGGTCCAAGATTGATCTGCGCGGGTTTCTGTCTCTTGAGCAACGACTGTACCTTGGGCTAACTCTGTGAGTAATTGCAAGGCGCGACGGCAAGCAACCGTTAGCTCGGCTTGGTTGACTCCTCGCTCATAACGAGCCGAAGCTTCGGTACGTAAACCCTGGCTTCGAGCCGATCGCCGGATAGCTCCTGGATCAAATAGCGCTGCTTCTAGCACTAAGTTTTGGGTGCCTTCATGGACTTCAGTTTCTTCTCCGCCCATTACCCCTGCTAAAGCAACGGGGCGATCGTTGGCTGTAATTAACAGTGTTTGTTCTTGGAGCGTGCGGGACTGACCATCTAGGGTCTTAAGCGATTCTCCTGTTTGCGCGAATCGCACCCCAAGGGTGAGGTTAGAACCTCCAGCTACAGCTTGTAGGCGATCGCGATCGAAGGCATGCAGAGGCTGACCCCACTCCAACAAGACGTAGTTAGTGATATCGACCACGTTGTTAATCGGTCGCACACCAGACGATTGGAGTCGCTGCTGCAACCAAGCTGGAGATGGAGCAATCTTGACCTGCTCAATCACCGTACCAATGTAGGTCGGACAAGCTTGTGGTTCAGAGATTTTTAAGGTCAAGCTAGCAGAACTCGTCTGAACTGCAACATCGGCAGGCTCAGGTAAGCGCAGTGTGGCTCCCGTAAAGGCGGCAACTTCCCGCGCAATCCCAACCAGGCTGAGGGCATCGGCTCGATTGGCCGTCGAAGTGACATCCAAAATCACATCTTCTAAACCTAGGAGGGGCCGCACATCACTACCAGGCTTTAAGTCTGCTTGGGTAAAGATGTGAATGCCTTCTGATTCTTTGGCTAAACCTAATTCCGTCAGCGAACAAATCATCCCTGCTGAGGGCACGCCTCGCAATTTGGCTGGACGAATTTTTAGGTCAATGTTTGGTAGATAGGTGCCTAAGGTTGCTACGGGTACATAAGCGTCGGCTCGGACATTCGCCGCCCCGCAGACAATATTGGCAGGTTCATCTGCACCAATATCGACTTGGCAAACCCGCAACTTGTCAGCGTTGGGGTGAGGTTGGCACTCTAAAACTTTTCCGACCACCACCCCATTCGCCCAAGTCCGGCGGTCTTCAATATCTTCAACCTCAAACCCAGCCATCGTCAGGGCTTCAGCCAGTTCCTCTGGGGTCATTGTAATGTCCACCAGTTCCCGCAGCCAGTTCAGAGAAATACGCATTGCCCTGCTTAAATACTTATGTCAACCGATGTCAGCCAAATTATTGTAGCGCTCAAGGATCCCAATGCCTGGAGTTGCGATTGTCAGTTTAGAAGAAATCGTGACAAAATCTGTTAGAACTGACTCAAGCCTGAAGAGTTCGGTCAAAATTAAGTTATTCATTGGCTGATACGGCTAGAAGCGATCGCACTTTCTAGGCAGGGCTGCGCCAGATAGCTAACACCAAAAGGTTAAACCACTGCAAAATCAACTAATTACGTGAGTTATTAGTGGTTTGCAGACAAATTCAGGGCATTCTTTCTACAGAATGTATGGTTGAAGTAACGACGATGACCGTAGATACTTGGGGATTTACAGATGCTTTAAGGAATCTCCACGTAACTTTAGCAAGTCTTCAAGGGTTTTCCCGCATGACCTACACTACGCTTCGTCGTTTCTAGCCAGATAATTAAGGTGGAATAGGAATATTCCCAAGTGAGCGAAGTTGTAGTGGGTGATGCTGAATGAGCTACTGCATAAATCCAGCCTGTCCTAATCCTGAGAACATAACCCACACTGAATTATGTCAGGCCTGTGGCTCTAAGCTATTGCTTCGCGATCGCTATCGAATTAGCCAAGCGCTAGGACAAGGTGGATTTGGAGCCACCTTTCTGGCAATTGATGAATCGTTGCCAGGAGAACCCAACTGTGTCCTCAAGCAGTTGCGGCCTACCTCAACCGCGCCCCACGTCCTGCAAATGGCGCGGGATTTGTTTCGTCGAGAAGCAAAAACTTTGGGCAAAATTGGTAGCCATCCCCAAGTGCCGCGTTTGCTCGATTATTTTGAAGCAAACCAAGAATTCTATCTAGTTCAGGAATACGTTGGTGGTGCCACTCTACAACAAGAGATCAAGCGAGGTGGCCCCTTAAGCGAAGCAGGAATTAAGCAATTCCTCAGCGAAATTCTGCCTGTTTTGCAATACGTCCACAGCCAACAAGTCATTCACCGCGACATTAAGCCTGCCAACATTATTCGCCGCACTCAAGATGCCAAGCTGGTACTGATTGACTTCGGTGCCGTGAAAGATCAGGTCAGCCAAACCTCCATGAGTGTGTCGGAGCAAACGGCATTAACTGCCTACGCGATTGGGACACCTGGCTATGCACCGCCAGAGCAGATGGCGATGCGTCCTGTATATGCCAGTGACATATATGCCGTCGGCGTGACTTGCATTTATCTCCTAACCGGAAAATCTCCTAAAGATTTAGACTACGACCCAGCCACAGGGGAACTCATGTGGGAGAAGCATGTGCATGTTACGGAGCACTTTGCGAGTGTGCTGCGGAAAATGCTAGAAGTTTCGGTACGTCACCGCTTTCAGTCTGCGGCTGAAATTCTCCGAGCCTTAGATCTAGAGCCTTATCTAGACAGTCTGGCTAAGAGTATGTCAACTCAGAACCAGGGTAATCCTCAGAACCCGACTCGTCGTCAGTCAGGCGATCGCACAGATGAGACCGGTAGCCCTGTCACCGCTTCTCCCGCCGCACGGGTAGCAATGGCAATTCGAGCTCGACAGGCAAAATCAGACTCCACGAGTTTGCAGTCAGGCATGTCTCGTAATCGAGTGTTAGCTGCGAAACCCTCCTCACTGACTGCTCTACGCAGTAAAGGGTCTACCACTGGGCAGCCAAAAGTACCACCAAAAATTGATGCCCAAGCTTTACAACTGGCTTACTCTAAAGGCCGACGTGATTTTGCAGCCTATGACTTGAGTCTCTTGAGTCTGCAACGCGCCAGTCTATCCGGAGCAATTTTTCACCAATCCAAACTGAACAACGCCAACCTCCAAGGTGCGAATCTCTTCAATGCTGATTTTGGGCGAGCCAGCTTAAACGGCATTAATCTTCGAGATGCCAACTTGTCTAGAGCTTATTTAAGCCATGCGGACTTGGAAGGGGCTGACTTACGCGGCGCGGATCTGAGCCATGCTTATCTTGCGAATGCCAACTTGCGGGGTGCAAATCTGTGTGGCGCTAATTTGACAGGTGCTAAAGTAACGGACGAACAGTTATCTGCGGCTCGCACCAACTGGGCAACGGTGCGTCCGGGTGGTAAAAAAGGACTTTGGTAAGTTATTTAGCCGAGGAGTCCATTCATGCTCAAGCTCTATGGTGGAGCCCGTAGTCGAGCATCTATTGTGCAGTGGTATCTGGAAGAAATTGGCCTTCCCTACGAGTTTGTCTTGCTAGATATGCAGGCGGGGGCGCACTTACAGCCTGAGTTTCTGGCGATCAACCCAATGGGGAAAGTGCCTGCGATCGCGGATGGAAACTATCACCTTTGGGAATCAGGCGCGATCTTGCTGTACTTGGCTGAGAAATATGGCCAGACCTCTACTTCATCTGAGCAGCGAGGTGAGATTGCTCAGTGGGTTTTGTTTGCTAATGCGACGCTGGGGCCAGGAATTTTTGTTGAGGCGAGTCGAGAACGGGAATCCGCCCGCCTATTTCCTGCGCTGAACCAAATTTTTGAGCAACAACCTTATTTGCTTGGCCCTGAATTTAGTGTCGCAGATGTGGCAGTGGGGTCAATGCTAGCCTATATGCCCTTGATGCTGAAATTAGATTTCAGTGCTTATCCTGGCCTCCTAGCTTACTTAAAGCAAGTTACAGAACGGCCAGCCTATCAAAAGGTAATGTCTGCACGTGCGACCTAATCTCTGCTGAGACTACTTGCGACCCAGGCTGTTCTCATTAAGAGCCAAAAAAAAACTAAAAAAGGATGGCTACTCATAAACAGAATAGCCATCCTTTTTTAATCAGGTATCTTATCGGTGATTTAGACAGGTTTATCAGCTTATCTAAAACCCACAGCAGCTTGCCAAACAAAGGCGAGCAGCAAGAAAAAGACTGGAATGATGGGTAAAACGTCCACTAGGGGATCGAAGATTGCGTAAGCTTCAGGCAGTTTTGCCAACAGCAGTGCTGCTTCCATGAATGACTCTACCTCTCCAACACAGATTTCAGAATTGGTACGTATCTTAACACGCTTTGCTGGGCGGCGCTGAGGTTACAACGATTTTGACTGGCGCTTCTAGGGGACGGAGGCAGGGGGTGAAGTAGGTGCTAACCAGCGAGCAAAATCCTCTGCAAAGGAGCCTTGTAAGATCGAAGCTCGAATCTCTTGAGTAAATCGAACTAGTTCAGTGATGTTGTGAATGGATAGCAGGGTGTAAGCCAGAATTTCCCGCGATCGCAACAAGTGACTGACATATGCCCGCGTAAATTTCTGGCAGGTATAGCAGGGGCAAGTGGCATCCAGGGGCGTAAAGTCTTCCCGAAACCGCGCATTCTTAAGGTTCCAGCGATCGCCTCGAACTAAAGCGTTGCCATGCCGCGCCAGCCGAGTGGGAATGACACAGTCAAACAAATCCATGCCCGCCGCGATCGCTTGAGCCATTTCGCGGTAAGTGCCTACACCCATGAGATAGCGGGGTTTGTCTACGGGCAGCAAAGGTGTCGTCGCTTTAACAATTTGTTCGATCAGTTCGGGTGGCTCGCCCACACTCACACCGCCGATTGCGTATCCAGGCAGGTCAAGCGCCGCCAGAGAGCGAGCAGCTTCAGCTCGTAAGTCTAAGTGAACCCCTCCTTGCACAATGCCAAACAAAGCTTGATCGGGTCGCTGATGAGCCGCAATGCAACGCTCTAACCAGCGATAGGTCCGGGCTGTGGCTTCGGCGATCGCTTCTCTTGTCGCGGGGTAGGGAGGGCATTCGTCGAACGCCATAATCACGTCAGCACCCAGTTGATTTTGAATCTGAATCGACCGCTCTGGGGTCAGGTGAATGATTTGCCCGTCTTTAGGAGAGCGAAACTTCACGCCTGTCTCGTCGATTTGGCGCATTTCACTCAGGCTAAACACCTGAAAGCCGCCCGAATCAGTCAGCATTGGGCCAGACCAACCCATAAATTGATGCAGCCCGCCTGCCTGGGCCACAATCTCCTCGCCTGGTTGGAGATGTAGATGGTAGGTATTGGCGAGTACCATTTGGGCACCAGTGGCTTGGAGTTGGTCTGGTGTAATGGTCTTAACATTCGCCAAAGTGCCCACTGGCATGAATCGAGGCGTTTCGACCACACCATGTGGTGTTGTAAACAGACCTGCTCTAGCTTGAGTACGACAACACTGGGCCTGACATTGAAAAGTAAACTGAGCGCTCAAGACAAATTCAACCTAGAAAGTGAACAACTGCTCTCTGGCAAGCAAGGTAGAGGCTAATAACAGACAAAGGCGAGAAACTTTACAGCATAGACGATGAATTACACTGGAAGGGCTACAGATGCCAATCTCCCTCATAAATCAGCTATCTTTATCTCGGCTGACTTTTGCTTCAGGGTGTTGCCATGATTGGGGTGAGATGGTCTAAGCTAACTGAAAACTCGTGTTCTTTATCTTTAGGACTGTACTGTGCCTAACCGCTCTCCTCTGCTTCCTCTCCTAATCGCCCTCGGTTTGTGGAGTGTGGCTCAACCCGCCTCGGCGCAAGCAATGATTCCCCACACGCTGCAATTGAACTCGAATCAATTAGAGCAGCAGGGCCTCAGTTTAGCACAGGAAGCAGCTCAGCTGGCTCAGTTCCAGCAGTACGAATTAGCACTGTCCAGAGCGCAATTAGCGTCTCAGTTGGCTCCTAATAATTCCCAAGTTTGGTCATTGCTTGGCAGCTTATATTTGCAAGAGACTGAGCTAGATAAGGGCATTAGGGCTTTGGAGCGGGCGCGATCGCTAGACTCCAAAAATACTGCCATTCTGTTTGCCCTGGGTTCAGCACATTTTCAAAAAGCCCAGTACGCCAAAGCGGCTGATTATCTGCAAGCAGGCTTGAAGCTAAAGCCAGATACAGCTGGAGCTTTATTTGATCTAGGCAATGCCTACTACATGCTGGAGCGCTATCAAGAAGCGATCGCTCAGTACGAAACTGCAGTAAAACAAGACCCCAAGTTTTGGCCTGCGGTCAACAACATTGGCTTGATTCGATATGAGCAAGGCTCGGTAGATGCAGCGATTAAGCAATGGCGGACTGCGGTCTCAATGGATGCCAAAGCGGCTGAGCCTCAATTAGCGCTGGCGGTGGCACTTTATAACAAAGGCGATCGCAACCAAGGATTAGTTTTGGGCGAAAAAGCGGTTGAGTTAGATAGTCGATATGGTGATTTGAAGTTCCTCAAGGAGAATCTCTGGGGCGATCGCTTACTCACAGATGCCAAGAAGCTGCTAAATACACCGAGAATCCAAGCGACCCTAGCTCGGAGCCAGCCGCAACCAACCCCTCAGCAACCTCCCCAGTAGCTACAAGCAGGAGCAAAGCCTAGGGTGCCGCTATCAATAGGAGCTAGGAGAACTCAGCTTCAGATAGCTCCTTGGTCTCATTCGTTGCTTACCTAAGTTAGGCTTACCTTGCTATAAACATATAAATCAGGAATCGATCAGCCAAGTAGAGACTCCTAGACAGCCTAAAACTATTGTCAGTAAGACTTGCTACAATTTCTCTAGTAGTACATTTGTATAAGACTAGAAAAACCTGCTGTATGGTCCAAGCTAAACAGCTTCCATCAATTCAGAAATCTGGAAGGATATTTGAATTGGATCTAGTCTTGAGGCAATAGAGCGGTAATTTGATCGACAAACTGCTGATGATCAACGACAGGCTTGGAAATATAGCCGTCAGCTCCGCTCTGCTTCAGAAAAGTCTCGCGATCGCCCTGCATGGCATGGGCTGTAACTAGGATGATGGGAAGTTGAGCTGTCTGCGGATCTGCTTTCAGCATTTGCGTAATTTTGATGCCATCAACCGACTTGCCTTGATAAACACTTCGAGCCAAAGAAACATCCATCAGAATAATATCGGCTTCACCAGAGCGAGCAATCTGTATCACCTCTTCGACATTTTCTGTGTGCTTCACGGCTAAACCCCCACGTTTTGTCAGAATTTTGCCAAAAACGCGAGCGTTTACCAAATCATCCTCCACAATTAAAACGGTTTTCATCTTGATTTCCTTACTCATGGCCCCACAATGCAGTAGTTTACCCTTCGGTATGCCTATGCCACATCCCTCCCGTTTGATCCTACTGTGAGGAATGCTGTAAACAGGGTCATTTGAGGTATGCTGTGCCTCACTGTTGGCAAGTTATCAAAAGATTGGTTTGAAGTCAGGAATTAAGGAATAAAGCTCATGGCGAAACAGTTGAACCTGATCCAAAACGGACAGGTCATCCCCACTGCCCTGCACACAGAGATGCAACAGTCCTACCTGGAATACGCCATGAGTGTGATTGTGGGGCGGGCGTTGCCAGATGTCCGGGATGGCCTCAAGCCAGTGCATCGGCGCATTGTGTATGCCATGCATGAACTTGGCCTCACTCCCGATCGTCCCTATCGCAAATGTGCCCGTGTGGTGGGAGATGTATTGGGGAAATATCACCCCCACGGCGACCAAGCGGTTTACGACGCTTTAGTCAGGCTGGTGCAAGACTTTTCCAGTCGCTATCCGCTCTTGGCAGGGCATGGCAACTTTGGCTCGGTGGATGATGACCCTCCCGCCGCCATGCGTTATACCGAAACTCGGCTAGCGCAGATTGGCAATGAAGGCTTGCTGAGCGAGATTGGCGAAGCCACAGTTAATTTTATTGGTAACTTTGACAACTCCCAGCAAGAACCTACCGTTCTACCTGCTCAATTGCCATTCTTGATCCTCAACGGCAGTTCTGGCATTGCTGTGGGAATGGCGACTAATATACCTCCACACAATTTAGGCGAAGTCGTCGATGGCTTGATCGCTTTAATCGATCGCCCGCAGCTATCCGATGAGCAACTGCTAGAAATTATTCCTGGCCCCGATTTCCCGACCGGAGGAGAGATCGTGGGCAAAGAGGGAATTCGGGATGCCTACACCACAGGGCGAGGCAGCATTCCCATGCGGGGGATTGCTCAAGTAGAAGAAGTGCCTGTGGGCAAAGGACGACAGCGCCGTACGGCAATTGTGATTACGGAGTTGCCCTATCAAGTCAATAAAGCGGGCTTGATTGAGAAGATGGCTGACCTGGTCAACCAAGGCCGCATTGAAGGGATTGCCGACATCCGCGATGAAAGCGATCGCGATGGCATGCGGATCGTGATTGAACTGAAACGAGATGTAAATCCGCAACTGGTGCTGCACCATCTCTACAAGCAAACCCCACTGCAGACCAACTTTGGAGCCATTCTACTGGCCTTAGTGGATGGTCAACCTCGCCAGCTAACCCTCAAGCAACTGCTACAACATTTTCTCGACTTCCGCGAAGTCACCTTGACCCGGCAATATATCAATGAGCTGAGTCAAGCCCAGAGTCGCGCCCACTTGGTAGAAGGGCTGTTAACGGCTTTATCTCACCTAGACCCTGTAATCGAGATTTTGCGTCACGCCCCAGATGGCACTACTGCCAAAATCAGCTTACAAAACGAGTTGAACCTGAGCGATCGCCAAGCCGATGCTATTTTGTCCATGCCGATGCGGCGTTTAACGGGGCTAGAGCGACAAAACTTGCAGACAGAATATGACGAACTAACCAGCCGGATGCAAAACCTGCAACGGTTGTTGGGCGATCGCCATGAACTCCTAAAAGCTTTGAAAAAAGATTTCCGGGCTTTGAAGAAAAAGCATGGAGATGTTCGCCGGACCCGCATTGCTGGCAGTAGCTCAGTGACAACCACCCCGGAAGAAGAACTGCTAGCTGAGACACCCAGCACCGAAGAGGAAACAGTCCTAGAGCTGACGCAACGCGGTTATGTCCGGCGATTATCAGTGAAAGCCTTTCAGCGGCAGAATCGCGGCAAACCTGATTCATCGGTATCTACGAAACCGGAGGAAAGCAGCGATGCCGTTAACCAGACCCTCTGGACTAACACTGCCCAAGAACTGCTGGTTGTTACCCGGAGCGGCAAAGCGTACACGATTAAGGTCGGAGATATTCCGGTTAGTGCAGGGCGCAATGCCAAGGGAACTCCTCTCGTCACGCTATTGCCCAACGCGGCTCAAGGTGATCCGGAAACGATTAGTGCCCAACTTTTAATTCCAGAACATGTTGAAGAGTTGAGTTTGGTCATGCTGACCCAACAAGGCCGAGCCAAGCGCGTACCACTCTCAGAATTTACCAACCTCACGAGTCGCGGGTTGACCGCTTTAAAGCTGAAAGATGATGATGAACTAGTGTACGCTTGTCCAGCTTTTATTGGTCAGCAAATTGTTCTAGCAACTTCTGGCGGGCGATTGCTACGCTTTGAGGTAGACGAAGACCAACTCCCGTTGATGGGACGCGCTGCCCAAGGCAACCAAGCTTTACGTCTCCGCAGGCAAGAAAGACTGGTGGGTTGTGCCGTCTTGGAAGCAGACAACCATCTACTGCTGGTATCAGAACGAGGCTATGCGAAACGGATGCCTGTCACAGCTTTGCGGCTGACTAACCGGGGTGAAATTGGTATCCAAGCGATTCAATTTACTGCCAAAACTGATAACTTGGCAGCTATGAGCGCCGCTCTGCCTAAGACTGAAGTGCTGTTGTGGACCAATCAAAACCGTTTAGCTCGCTTGACAGTCGAGACAGTGGCGATTCGGGGTAAAGATAGTCCAGGCGATCGCCTCTTCCCGCTCAATTCTGGGGAGAAAATTGCCACGATTACAGTGCTAGAAACTTCAACTAGTTCCTTAGAGACGGATTGACAACAGATTAGCGACAGATTCATCCAGCTACGAGGGCTAGCGACAGTGCAATCTGGCGATAAAGTCCAGTAAGCTAAATTTCAACGCTTTGGATCGCAACTATCGTGGCGCAGGTTGTTCTAGAAAATATCTATAAAAGCTTTGCCAGTCGGCGAGGGGAAGGGACGAGTGTTCCTGCTCCAGCGGAGCCTTTACTCGCCAACGGTATTGCGCCTGTGAGTGAGGTAGAAGCTACACCAGCCGAGCCTACAACATCGCCAACGCCTAATGTGAGCGTGTTGCGGCGCATCAACCTGACCGTGAATGACGGCGAGTTTATGGTACTGGTGGGGCCATCGGGTTGCGGAAAAAGCACCTTACTTCGGTTGATTGCTGGGCTAGAGGAGTTAACTGGAGGCAATATTTGGGTGGGCGATCGCTTAGTCAACGAGTTACCTCCCAAAGCGCGAGATATCGCGATGGTGTTTCAGAGCTATGCGCTCTACCCGCACATGAGCGTCTACGATAATCTTGCCTTTGGCCTCAGGCGCACTAAACTAGGCAACCCAGAATTAGGCAATCCAGAATCAACCAGAACCCGGAGAAATAGCAGACAGCAAAGATTACCCGTTTGGGCTGAGAATTTGTTGGTTAGTTCTACGCGATCGCTACCTAAAGGGCTGCGTTACTGGTCGGAGCGAGAACGCGCTGTAGATGAACGAGTGCGAACCGTGGCCCAGATGCTCCAGATTGAGCCACTCTTGCACCGCTTACCCAAACAACTGTCCGGTGGACAGAAGCAGCGAGTCGCTTTGGGACGGGCGATGGCTCGCAATCCTCAGGTTTTCTTGATGGATGAGCCCTTGTCCAACCTGGATGCCAAGCTCCGCACTGAAACTCGTGCCCAAATTGTGAAACTACAACGACAACTGGGCACCACCACCATTTACGTTACCCACGACCAAGTGGAAGCGATGACGATGGGCGATCGCATTGCCGTGATGAATGCGGGCCAGATTCAACAGATCGCCTCACCGCTAGAGCTGTATAACCGACCTGTAAACCGCTTTGTGGCAGAGTTCATCGGCTCCCCTACCATGAACTTCCTGTCAGTTCAGGTCAAAGCTCCCCTACTAATTACCCATCCCCAATTTCGCCTCACCTTACCCGAAGTCTGGGCTGCAACCTTGCAAAAATATGATGGGCGATCGCTCCTGCTTGGAATTCGACCAGAACATGTAAGCGTCAGTGTACCAGCACCCAAGAATTTACCCGTCCGGGTAGAGCGAGTCGAAGCACTGGGCAATGAAACCCAAGTGCTCGTGCGTCTAGTAGGCGCTGAGACCTCAGAATCAACCTTACAAGCCCGGATTAGCCCTGACCAAGCGGTGCAGTTGGGTGAGGAGATGTGGCTTGCGATCGCCACTGACAAAATTCACCTGTTTGAACCTGAAACAGGTCATGCTGTTTTTTCTAGGTAGAGATGTATACAGAGTGAGTTGGAGCTAAGGTCCAGAAGCTAGGGGAGATATAGTTTCTGACTTTTGTGAAACTAATATCTCATCCTTATGAGAGAGGCGCTCTAATCTCAGTTAAATTTACATTTATTTGCAAAGCTTAACAGGCTACCTAAAAAACCAACGACCCCAGGAAGAGAAACTGATGCAAAACTCTACGAAAGTAACTCCTCCCACAATGGATGATCGCAATGCTTGGCGGGTCGGTTTTACGCCTCAAGCTGAGATTTGGAATGGTCGTCTTGCCATGTTGGGATTTGTGGCAGCCGCTTTAATTGAATTGGCTTCGGGGCAAGGATTTCTACATTTCTGGGGCTTGATGTAGCCTGAACGAGGCTATCCTAAATTTCCCTGACGATAGATGGAGCGATCGCGAAAATTCACATTGCATGTAGCAAGATTATTGGTTACATTAGTTCACATAAGTTTATAAAAACTTCGTACCAACTTTCTTGCTTAGCCAAACCTAAGTTGTTCGCTGAGTGATCTCTATTTATCTCACACCTTTGGAGAGAAAATGATGCAAGACATCAACAAGACCAACACTCCTGTCATGGACGATCGCAACGCTTGGCGTTTTGGTTTTACTCCCCAAGCCGAAATCTGGAATGGTCGCCTCGCAATGCTAGGCTTCCTAGCCGCTACTTTAATTGAGCTGTTTTCCAATGAAGGGTTTTTGCACTTTTGGGGCTTAGTGTAATCGTTCTAGTTCAAACGTCTTGTCAACCTCAAATTACTAGGACACTGGAAGTTTCATAATAAGCTTCCAGTTTTTTCATTTCTGCTTTCTAAACAATAAAGAAGGCTCAATAGCAGTATGCTACGAGCCTCTTCTGAAAACTGTACTAAATCAAAAATCGCTTAGCGAATATACTCTTTGAGTACGCTGTTGCGGTTGGGGTGACGCAGTTTACGCAACGCTTTCGCTTCAATCTGACGAATCCGTTCGCGGGTGACGTTGAAGATTTGGCCAATTTCTTCCAGAGTCTTCATCCGTCCATCGTCTAGGCCGTAGCGCAACCGGAGAACATCGCGCTCACGAGGGCTGAGGGTACCCAAAACACTTTCCAAATCTTCCCGCAGCAAGTTCTTGGAGACTTGATCTTCAGGTGTTTCGCCATCGGATTCAATAAAGTCGCCCAAGCGAGAGTCTTCTTCTTTACCAATGGGAGTTTCCAGAGAAATTGGTAATTGAGCAGACTTGGCAATAAACCGCAGCTTCTCGATGGTCATTTCCATGCGAGTCGCAATCTCTTCTTCTGTGGGTTTGCGGCCCATTTCTTGAGAAAGCAGCTTTGTGGTTTTCTTGATCCGAGAAATAGTTTCGTACAGGTGAACTGGTAGACGAATTGTCCGAGATTGATCTGCGATCGCCCGCGTAATTGCCTGACGAATCCACCAAGTTGCGTAGGTAGAGAACTTGTAACCCTTTTCGTGGTCAAACTTTTCAGCAGCCCGAATCAAACCAAGGCTACCTTCCTGAATCAAGTCTTGGAACGATAGACCCCGATTCATGTACTTCTTGGCGATGGAGACAACTAGACGCAGGTTAGACTGCACCATTTTCTCTTTAGCCCGCCGACCGAGGTGGAGGCGAGAGCGGAAAGCTTGCAGCCCCATATTGACTTCGCTTGCCCACTCGCCATCATGGGGTTCACGCTCTAGTTTATCGGAGAGCCTTTCGCGAATACGTTCTAGTTCTAATAAGTCAGCGATCTTCCGTGCTAGTTCAATTTCTTCATCAGCGCGAAGGAGTCGAATTCGACCAATTTCTTGAAGATAAAGCCGAATTGAGTCTTCGGTGTAATGCTTCTTTTTAGCTTGAGCCCGTCGTCGGGTAGTGCGACCCTTGCCAGGCTTACCATCTTCTTCATCCGGCTGCACATCTAGAGAGTCATCATCTTCTTCTTCAACTAAGAAGTCATCCAGCTCACCATCCGGCTGTTCGTCAGAAGCGTCGCGAAGCGATTCGATGGTTTCGAGTACGTTATGGGCCTGGGTCATGCCGCGTTCCTCATGCTCCTTATATGTAGAGAGTCAAAAAAGTTAAGACCATTAAAGATCTAGATTGAAAAACTTGTTTGGCGAAATCTCAAACAAGTTGTTTAGGTGATCATGCCGTCGAGCACGCGACGCTCATCTAGCCTTAGTATCGCTATCCCTACAACAGCATTCACCTCAACAAGCTAACAGAGATTTAAAGATCCCTATCCATCATTGGTAGCATGCTTTTTCAGAAGATAACCCCCTGAAGTTAGAGAATTTGGTCATAAACTTTGCGAAATACTCCAACCGCTAATTGTTAGCAACGCAAAAATCGACCACATTCCCAAACATACAACGCTTGGTTGAGGCTTTGCCAAGGTATAGGTGAATACTGAAATTTTGAATGTCTCTCCGATTGTAGCTTTTCTCACAAAAGTTGCATCCTTTTGCCTGCAGTAACTTCCAAAGGAAAGTTGACAGGATATGCACACTCAGCATGATGCAGCCAAGAGGGAGTTTGATTTTCATCAACTACACTCGTTAGAAATCCGTGAGCTTCTGATGATAGCGTAAACATCACGAAGAAGTGGAACTCAGGCAAACATTTCATGCAATAACGGGTTGCCAACAACCGTAGCAAGCTAAGAATGTGATTTCCAGTCCAGTAAAGCTGTAAAAGTCAGTAATTTTGACAGGTTAATTTAGCTTTCTAAACTAGAACGATGAGGTTTTCATCAAGGGAAGTCACAAAACTGGGCGATTTTCGGAGAGCCTTAAAGCGTGCGGCTTTAGGACCGCCAACGGCATCATGGAGTTTAGTTGGAAAGGCAATCGCCCTTGCCGTAGGTTAGCTCAAAAGTCGCCAGCGGTTGATTCAACTTACCCACCCTAGCTCCGTGAACTTACAGTTAAAGCATGATTATTTTGGAGAAGAGATTAAGAGATCTAAATTGCTCCACTCGGATAATTAAGTTTTTCCATTAAAGCCTAGGCAGCTAATAGCTGGTTTCTTCAGCTTGAGGTGGGTCAGAAGCTTCTACTAAGGAGAACGGCGGCACCTTAGGTAAGTCTAAAGTTCCTGAATCTGCCAACATCGTTTTAAGCGCAGGATCGCGCAAGCTAATCCAGAGACTGCAAGTGTTGAGGCTGGAACTAATGACGACTGAGGTGCCTTGTTGGGCAAGCTTGCAACCGAAGTGATAGAGCTGAGGACGGTACTGTAGCTCTAAAGTTTGCAGTCGGCAAAATAATTCTCCTTGATAGGACAAGCCGTCTTGAACGCTATCACCAAACCAAAACTTAAAAATAAGAATTTTTCTCTCATCTACAACAAAAGGTAACACTTGATGTACCTGCCAGAGAGTTGCTTGATTTTAGATTCAGTCGCCTTCCGTTATAAATGAGGGAATTGCTAGGACTGCATAAGAGTCTTGCTCCCCAGCCTCTCAACGGAGAGGGTGAAAAATCAGTAGATTGTTAAGTTATTTAATTTTGAGCTGAATTGAAATTGTGCAGCTTACTATTGCACCCTAGAACCTAGCCTAGGAATGAAAATTAAACCCAAAAGGTTTACAACCAGTCAAATCATGCAACCCTGATGATTATTTATTGTAGTGTTGGCTTTGCATCTGCCAAAGTTGATCGACCGTAACAAAGTGATAACCGAGTTGTAGAAGTAGAGGAATCAGCTCAGCTACTGTGGCTGCCACGTCAACTCCCCCAAAATAGCCATCGTGCAGAACAATCAGCGAACCCTGTTGCACTTGTTTAAGTACTCGCTGCGTCACGATGGAAATGCCAGGTCGTTCCCAATCTTCTGGAACTACACTCCACATCACAGGGCGATAACCCCAATTTTTTAGCAGGTTTAAGGTTTGAGGGGTAAAAAAGCCATTAGGTGGCCGCACATCGGTCACATGCTGCTGTACATAAGCTAGATCCAAATGACAAGCTTGGGCGATCGCGTTTTGAGTTTGCTCCAAGCTTTGCTTTAGGGCTGCTGGGGTCAGTTTGGGAAAAGCTCGATGATTGTAACCGTGTAAGCCAATCCAGTAGCCTTGTTCGTAAACACTTTGAGCCACAGCGGGCGCTTGATCGACACAAGCACCGAGCCAAAAAAAACTCGCTGGAATATTGTAGGTATTGAGGACTTCTAAAAGCTGAGGGGTGTACTCCGGGTGAGGTCCATCATCAAACGTAAGGGCGATCGCGGGTGAGCTACAATGACCACTCCAGAGACAACCTGGAAAAGCAGGCTTGAGGAGCTGATATAAGACTGGATAGAGAGGAGCAAGCTGCATGAGTGATGTGGCTTAAGTTAGAAGCAAATTGCCTCGATCCTAACGAAGTTCAACTCTTTACCAAACAACTGCGTCGAACTTTAGCTGATTGCACTAACGAGGAAAGGATATCGCCACTGATCGGTTTGACTAAAAAGCCATCAAATCCTGGATTTTCTTCCTGTGGTAGCCAGCTAGGAGCATGACAATCGGTAAGGGCCACAATTGTCGTGTTACAAGTCCGAGTCATGCTGCGCAAATGATGAACCAAGCCTCGTGACCATCGGTGGCGATCGCCTGACAAAATTACTAGATAAGGTGGTTCTCGATTGGCTTGAGCTACGGCCTGTGCTTCTGAGCTAGCCACACTGACAGCACAACACAGTCGGTCTAGTAGAGACTTTAAGACATCTAAATCATCTGATTGTTGGCTCAGAACCAACACATAACTCGAAATTGATTGCATAAATAACCCAGCACGCTACAAAACAATATATCTACAAAAAACTGTTCTTTGGATGGTCTTTAAACTGCTGAAATCTCTTGCCTTAATTATCTTCTGGTTGTGTAGAAGCTAAATCCAGCTTTTTACTTTCTTTAGCTTTGAGGTGTTAGACAGGAGCTATTTATATTGCCGAAGATTAACGCCTGCTTAAATAAATATATTTTTTGCAGCATGATCATTGATGAAAATCAGTTTAAGTAAAGAATGTTAAGGTTCATATCGACCTATCTTTTAATATGTCTACTGTGCCTCCAAGCCTTTTCATACTTGTTTTTATGATCGGTGAAACTCCTTACAGATGGTGCTTCTCAATTAAGGTTCAAGTTGAAGAAAGGACATCTTAAGCGAAAGCAATAAAGTTGAAGACTTTGGAAGAAGGTGAGAGTTGGTTTAAATAGTTATTGCGCTGAGTCTTAGTTTTTTGATGCCAATGAATCATTAAGAAATAGTTTTAATGTGGAAAGGTAGATATAGATTTATAAGCTTCTAACTCTGGCGCAAGAAAAATTTTGGCTAAAAAGTAAAGATTTTGTTGAGAAATGCCAATCTATCTTTGTTACCCTGCTTAAGAGCAAAGCTAAACTAGCGATCGGCTTAAAAATTAATTATTTCTATATTTGTTCTCTAAGAAACTAGCTTTTTGTTAAGGAATAAACAAAAAATTAGAATTTTGATGGGGAGGGTTTATGACTTACAGTGTGGGTGCTTCTGTGAGGCTTTTGAGGCTTTGCATGGGAGCTAGTTTGGCGATCGCGCTGGCAGGGTGTGAAACTCTAACCACCAGTCAATATGAAGCGACTGCCCGCACCACCTATACCTGGCGGGTAGAATACTCTACCAATCCAGGCCGTGATCAAGCAACTCGTACCGAAGCCTTCGCGACGACTTCTCTGTTGAATCGCAACGGCAATCGGCCTGAAGGTGCGGTTACAGGACCAGACGATCGGGGAGTATGGTGGCCTGCTTTACCGCCTCGGCCAACTGTAGATGCAATGGAGCAGCGGCAACGCACCTATGAAAAAATTAGTACTCCCCAGATCCTCAAAACTGTGGAGTATGAAATTACTTATCAGAGTGGTGATCGCGCAACCACCGCCTCAACTAACCATGACGTGTACCGAACCGTGGTGAAAGCCCTACCGAACAACACGTCCCTAGAGCTGACCTTGGGAGTAGATGAGCGATCTGTCACCAAAGCAGAACCTCGGTAGATGCCAATAAAAAAGTAGAAAGTTGTGAAGTCAACTCTCTACCAAGGTTCCTACTGAGACGCAATTCAGAGGTTAAGTGAGTGATGGTTGTAGGCTTACTTGCTGTAGTCTTTTTTCGCCTTTTTGCCTTTTTCTTCCTTCACCTTTACTTTGGAGCTGGACTTGTATTCGTAGTCGCTGGTGCTGGTAATGCTGCCTTCGCTCACCCCTACCTCTTTGTAGTTGAGGATGAGGTTGCTGGCTTCGTAAGTTGAGACATTGGTGTCGCTCACATCAATCACTTGTACGACTTGACCAGGGGGCGCAGTGATTGCAGAAGCCAGATTGGAACTGAAGACTTGGACTGTGCGGCTAGCAACAGCGAAGCTACCGTTACTAAGTGAGTTAGTGTAAACGCAGTTTTTGGGAGGGGTAGGCAGACCCGCAATTTGAAAACTGCTGGTGTTAACTGTCTGGGAACTGCTGAGGAAAGTAGCTCGCTGCTCACTATAGCTAGAGCCTGTAACTTGCGTAAAGTAATCGTAGGTGTTGGTTCTGGTGTCAATCAGCCCATCCTGGTTGGCATCAATGCCATAAACAGTCCGCACCACACCGTACTGGCTAGGTTGATCAGGCAGAATTAAGGTAATGGCAGCATTATCAGACAGCAAATCGCACTCGGTGTAACCGATGAGCTGGTTTTGTTGGTTGAACAAGCGGATCACAACGCGATCGCCTTCGTTCAAGCCTCGAATAAACTTCGCTTTAGATTTCAGCTTGTACTTGCCGTCTTTTTCTTTAATCTTGCCTTTCAACTTGTAGCGAAAATCTCCGATCAAGCGCTCTGCTAGGTAGCTGTTAGAACGCTTGGCCTTGAGGGAAACGCGAGCGGTGACGTAGGAAAGTGTGCCTTGAGGTTGAAGAACGGTCAAACCAAAGTGCCCCCGATGAGCATCCAACTTTTTGGCAATCTGCACGGTTTGGCTAAGCTGCATGTCAGATGCTATAGCTGTTTCAGCTTCGCTAGTGCTGATTTGGGTAAAGGCGTTCGCCCGCTGCACATCATAGTTTCCCAAAATCATCGTTGAGGCTACTACTACAACTGAAGCCCGCTGCCAGAGGGGACGGCTCTGCTTAGAAGTACCATGCACAGTATTCTTCATAGGTTGGTGGAAGTAAGTGAAAGGGCACAGACTAGTAAACTTTTACGCTCGCCTTTTAAAGAGCGATCGTATTTCCACCCACTTGACTGCTGAGAAAATTAGGAGGTTCCTCTAGCAGAGAAATATGTTTTAACGGTAAAAAATTCTTTTACCGCTTGACTCTGACACTCATAAAAGGCTATGGCGCTAAGCGAGCTTTCTTTAAACGGTTGGTTTCATACCACTCTGCGATCGCCGGAACCCAAGCCTGGAAGTGAGGCCAAATGAGTTCACAGAGCTTTTGGGCTTCTAGTTGGGCATCTGCTTTCCAACGGAGGTCGATCAGATGCATCAGCGATCGCACGTTGGCCGACATCACCCAATGTTGCCGCACATCAAAGGGAATTAGGCTGCGGGCATGTTCCTCAGAGAAACCTTGGTCGATCCGCAGTTTGTAGCGTTCGCAACCTGCAAAGCACCACTCCAAATCTTGCTTTCTCAGTTCTTCTGTGTATTCGTAGCGCTTGCCTTGGCGATCGGTGTAAAAGCCTAGGGGACGTAGATAGAAAACATCCTCAACATCTCGTTTGCCCTCTACAACATCGATAATTCGCTGGCCTGTATAACGGAAGGATTGAACATCAAAAGAGACGCCCACGCGATGAGTACGAATTTGCTGCATGGTGGAGTGAGGGAACCAGCCGCAGTTGAGGATAATTTGCGGATGCTCTAGGGGGCCGTAGTGACCCCGATTTCCGGCTAGTAAGTTTTTGGTGATTAGCTCGCCACATTTGGCTTCATCAGGCCAGCGATCGCGCTCTCCGTAGACCCAGGCTTCGCTGTAGTCCTGGTGCATGGCTAAATAAATCGCCTGTTGAGGATTTGAGGTTGCCCTCAGGACTTCAACCTGGAATCTCTGCATGTCCGCCCATCTCTAAAAATCACGGGAACTCATCATAACTTCTTTTCTGGCTTCCTTAGCGCTCCTTTATCGCCTTTAGAAATTGGCAAGAATGCATTATTGCGGTTGAATTCAGAGAAGATGAAATCATTCCTGGCAGACTTGCTGCCGCAACAATTTCTTAAGTCTGGAAGGTCAATGACAATCACAATTTCGCTCAAGCCTGAACATTTCAATAGCCTAGATGTATCGCCCGTGCAAACTGTGATTGAGAAACTCATTCGAGAGGGGGCGATCGCGACTTCAGAACAGCAGATCACCTTTGAAATTGAATATCCACGTGAGCCTGAAGATCCCAGGGAGTTGCCCGAAATTCCTGAAATTCGCCTGTGGTTTGTGCGATTGGATGCGGCTTATCCTTGGTTGCCCTTTTTGCTCGACTGGAAGGCGGGAGAACTGGCTCGCTATACCGCCATGCTAGTGCCTCACCAATTTCATCGCGTCGAGGGCATCCAGTACAACCCAGAGGCTTTGGAGTTGTTTGTGATGAAAAAGGTGTTTACCTTGGCGGATTGGCTGAAGCAGTATGGCATCCCCAGCAAAGCCCGCGTCAAATCGATGGCTCAGATGTTTGGTTATGAGCTAGATGACGAATTTTTTAATTTAGTGGCTGTGTAGCTAGCTGTTTGAGAATCCATTCAGCAGCAGCAGGGAGATCGGCGGCAATGTAATCGGGGCGGGTGTGATGTTGGTACTCGCCAACTAAGACGCGATCGCCAAACCCAGTCTGGACGAGAATGCCCGTACAGCCAGCATTATGGGCCATATCAATGTCTGTCGCTTTATCTCCGACCATGAAACTACGGCTGATGTCGAGGTTATGCTCCCATGCTGCCGCAATCAGCATGCCTGTATTGGGCTTACGCCAGGTGCTCCAGCTCGCTAAATCTGGATTTATCCCACCTTCCGGGAGGCTTAAGGTAGGACAAAAATACAAGGCATCTAAGCGGGCCCCCGACTCTTGGTGCAAGAGAGTGCAGAGCCGTTGGTGTAAAGCCTCGACATGGCTAATTGGGTAGTAGTTGCGGGCTGGCCCCGATTGATTGGACACCAAGCAGCAAAATAAGCCTTGGTTATTCAACCGCCGCACTGCTTCGGCCGCACCTGGGACCAGATGCAAATCTTCGACATTGTGAATGTAGCCAGCCTCAACATTGAGGACACCATCACGGTCCAAAAAAACCGCAACCCTATCTCCTGCTCCTTCATCCCACCCTACGGGAACGCCAAAGGCGTACATCCTGCCTCTAACTGCCCCAAACTTTCTTGAGGACCGTTTCTGGTGTGATGTCTGCCATCTTGCCAGTAGGAGATTTGATGCCCACGAAGCGAGTTTCTCCCGAACCGTTGGTTTGAGGGAGGAGTTTGTCAGGGTTGGTAGGCCCAAACAGCGCTAGCGTGAAGGTTTTGACGGCAACCGCGAGATGCATCGGGGCGCTGTCGGTGCAGAGCATCAGGTTAGCCGCCGCAATCATGGCTGCCAGTTTGCCAATATCACTCGGTTTGGTCACTTTTACATCTGAGACTGCTGCCTGTAGCTCAGTGACAAACTCCGCATCATCTGGCCCTTGCACCACCACAATAGGGAGATTGGGTTGCCGTTTTCGGAAATCTTGAATAATCTTTTGCCAGTTTTTCACCGGGTAAATTTTATCAATACCTTTAGCTTTAGACAGTTTGCTGGATCCACCGTGAATCAGGACATAACCACTTTCCTGAATACCTAAGCGCTTTTGCTCCGCTTCGGCCCACTCAATATCTTTTTTAGGAACATTAATGGTGATTTCGGAAGATGCCCCAGAGATGTTAAGACCTTGCAAGAGGTCATGGTACATCTGAGCGGCATACTGCTCTTGCTTCAGCGACACTGGGTTAGTTAAGAAACGAGCCCCACCCGCTGCGTAACCAACCCGCGTGGGAATGCCAGTAAGCCAAAGCAACAGCCCGATCGCCCAACGCTGACCGAGTGACAAGGCAATATCGTACTCGCGATCGCGAATGATACCGAGCAGGTTGCCCCAGTCTGCCAAACTATTGTTTTGTTTGAAGTCGAAAGGAATGATGTCGTGAACAGACTTACAGACTCTGTAAGCATCTTTGGCGCGGGGTTCCACGACAATATCAATCTGGGCATCGGGGTATGCCCGTTTTAGGTCATCGAGGGTCGGGAAGAACAGAAGTTGATCGCCGATCCCGCCAGGGACAAGGGCCAGTACTCGCATTATTAGAAGAGTTTAAGTTGACTGACGCTCCCTATTTTAGGTGAAGATATACCTAGCAAAACAATCATTCCTAACTAGTCAGTCTTGTGTACTTATTAATTCCAGCCGCCGGAATGGGTCGTCGCATGGGTAGCGATCGCAATAAATTGCTCCTGACCCTCTTAGAAAAACCTTTGCTCGCTTGGACTTTGCTGGCGGCGGAAGCGTCTCGTCACATCCAATGGATCGGCATTGTCGGCCAGCCAGAAGATTGGCCTGACTTCAAAGAAATTATTGCTAGCGTCTCGCTCACCAAGCCTGTAGAGCTGATTCAAGGCGGATCGACTCGCCAGGAATCGGTGTACAACGGCCTGCAAGCATTACCCCCAGAAGCCGATCGCGTCTTAATTCATGATGGTGCCCGCTGTTTAGCGACTCCAGAATTGCTCGATCGCTGTGCTGAAGCATTGTTAGAATGCTCCGGGTTGATTGCTGCCATCCCCGTCAAAGACACAATCAAAGTTGTGGAACCACAAACCCACTGGATCAACAGCACCCCCGAGCGCCAATTTTTGTGGGCTGCTCAGACCCCTCAAGGCTTTGATGTCGCTCAACTGAAGCAATGTCACGAAACAGGGCGATCGCAAGGTTGGGAAGTCACCGATGATGCCGCCTTGTTTGAGAAGTGCAACCTGCCTGTGCGGATTGTGCCCGGAGAAGAAACCAATTTGAAAGTGACTACTCCAGTAGATTTGGCAATCGCAGAGTTTATTCTGCGCCAACGCTTAAGCTCCTCAATTCCCACTTAAAATTTATTGCCGCTTTACTTCCAGAAAGCTGAATCCCTAAAATAACGCCAGCTTAAGGAATAGGGACGCTGTTATGAGTAAAAGATTGGCAGGTAAAGTGGCTGTGGTGACGGGTGGCTCTAAAGGTTTGGGGCAAGCCTTTGCCAAGCGACTGGCCGAAGATGGAGCTGATGTCGCGATCGCCGCCACCTCACTCGCCACCGAGACCGAAGAAATAGTTAAAGCAACAGGACAACGGGCGATCGCGCAAATTTGTGACGTTACTGATCCTGAATCTGTCGCTGAGTTTGCAGCGGTAGTGCAAGCGCAACTGGGAAAATGCGACATTCTGGTCAACAACGCAGGCATTTATCCCTTTCATGCTTTTGATGAGATGAGCTTTGAAGATTGGCGCAAAGTGCTAGCTGTAAGCTTGGATGGCACATTCCTCATGTGCAAAGCCTTTATTCCAGGCATGAAAGAGCGTCAGTTTGGCCGCATTATTAACCTCACTTCCACCGCTAATTGGCTAGTGATTCCCAACCTGGCTCACTACAACGCCGCCAAAATGGGTGTGATCGGCTTAACCAGAGCCTTAGCCACCGAAATGGGAGAATTTGGCATTACCGTCAACGCAGTTGCTCCAGGCTTAGTCCGCACAGGCACCACAGAAGCAGGACCACAACTGCATATGTTTGACCCGATCGCCCAGATGCAAGCAATCAAACGAACTGCTGTCCCCGACGAGATCGTTGGTGCTGTCTCATTTCTCGCCTGCCAGGATGCCGCCTTGATCACCGGACAAACCCTAGCGATCGATGGTGGCTTAGTGCGGTTGTGAATTTAAGGATGAAAGGTGAGGAGTGAGAAGTCAGAGAAAAAAGACTCGAAACACTCACCGTCAGCTTCGTTTGGAGGGGGTCTGGGGGACGCAACCGTCCCTCAGCGGGAGTTTGAGGGCAGGTGCCCTCAAGGGATCGGATTTACCAAATTGAGCTTTACTCAAAATCCAAGCGATCGCCAACAGACATGCTAGAACTGACTGGACGACCTAGCTGTGCAATTGACTCATGCGCCTCCTGAATAAACTGATTGGTCTGGCTCTAGTTTTAGTTGGAGTCTACTTCCTCGGTCAAAACATCATTTTCACCACCCGGATATCACCTTACTGGTGGCGAGACATTCCAGCCGCAGGTTCAGTAATTTCCATAGCCAGCGGTATCGGCATATTAGTTTTGGGAAGTCGCAGTATTCGCCAGACAGGATGGTTGTTCGTGGGTCTAGGGATTCTTCTAGTATTTATGAGCGGCGGAGTAGTGTTGCGGCCTACCAGCCTGTGGACACTATTTTTATGCTTGCTCTGTTTAGGTGGGGGTTCTAAATTAATCACCACAGGCCGAATTTAGCGATCGCCCAACTCAAGTTCCAGTTGCGGTTGAGTCAGCAGTTGACGTTGGCATCACCCAAGACTCACTCGGCAAAAACTTAATCGGAGTCCCCGCAATCATCGCTTCGATTTCACCCTTAATCACCTCATCCGCCAAAAAGTTGGCCGTGAGTAAGAACTTGAGAATTTGAAACGATCGCGTGTTGGTTTGAAAATAACCGCCATGCACATCCAGCTTTTTGATGCTAAACAAAAATAGTGTTGTGTTGATCAGGTCAATCAGCAGACCATTAAACCGATTCAGCGAAAAAGCTACCGCATTCACGCCACCCGTTCCTTGGTCACCCCGCATCTCCGAGCAATCTAGATAGTTGAACTTGCGGAACAGCTCATAAGACGAAGTTGGTTGCACCGCCCGTTCCGAATGCACCATGATGCGAATGTAAGGCCGATACTGGATACTGCCGCTGACCCGAATCGGCTTCAGGTACAGATTGCCCAACCGCATCCCCGCCATCTGAATACTCGGCTCACTAAACCAGTTGCTCACCGTAGACAGATAGCGCAACACAATATCGCGATCGCTCGACATCAAATAAATTCGCCGACAGCGCCGCATCGCCGATCGCACATAATTGTTGCGGCCCTCTCGCATAAATTCCAAGGGAATATCTGGTGAGGCCAAAATCAACGTGTCTAAGCGCAGATGCTCGCCAATGCTGTCGGCTTCCTCACCCACTGGGCTGCTGGGGTCAGGCAGTAAGCTACCTTGGTCATCTTTGCCAAAGCGATCGGACAAAATTCGCAGCACAGTGACCACCAAAAGCCCACCCATGCTGTGACCGATGAGATTGAGGCTGAGTTGGCGATCGCTTGTGGTTGGTGCATTTGTCTCTATTGCCTGAGGCGAATTAGATGCGCTCTTGGCGAGGTTGCTTAAGGCTCGGTCCAACCGCCAGAAAAACTCAGCTAAATCTGGCGCGCCATAGTGAATCGCTCGATAGCGATCGCGCAAGTATACTACAACTCGCAAGAGCAGAAATACAATCGTCCACAACAGAAATATGGTGGGCACAATCCAGTACCACTGCACCGCCAAATCGACGGTGTCCACAAAATCGGTCCACTCCCATACTTGAGCAACGCCAGGTAGCAACCCCAGCAACTTCAGTACTGGAATGCCGAACAGCTTCAAAAAAATGTAGAGCAGCGTGCCAAAAATTCCCGCAATCCCGCTCACCACAAATAAAAACTTGAAAACAATGCCGAGATGGCTGCGGTAGTCAGCCCACAAACCAGGACTAGTCACAGGCTGTTCGCTCGGCCATTGGTAGCCGATGTAAAAGTGGTCGTCCTGTAGCGTTCGGGCGTGGGTCGCGGGGTCAGGACGGTTTAGCTCGTCGGCTTCATTGGTAAACGATTCGTAAAAACCTGAAGCAGGGCTGGAATAGCCATGAGTTCTAAGGCTAATCCGCTTAGCATCACGCTCCTGAACGATCCGAGCGAATTCATCGACGTTGAACAGAGGCCGAAATCGGTGTGAAGGAGGCAGTTGGCGATCGACCTCTAGCGAAACCGGAGCGGTACTCGTCACCAAAAAAGTATTAGGATGCTCAAGATCGGCGTAAACCTCAAAGTTGCGGCTAATTGCTTGAGAAAACTGGCGCAACTTCCAACAGTTGAGCGTTTCCGTCACAAACTCAACATTCACTTTGCGATGAAAGTCAGGATACTTCTCTGGGCTGCATAAGCTCTGCAAAACTTCGGCGATCGCTGTTTCCGAGCCTAACCCCGCATAAGTTGGCAAGTGCTCTGCTGTCGTGGCTGGCGGATGGGGAGGTGTAGGATAAGCCAGCTGAACAATCCGCGCTTTAGTCCACCAGTCAGAAAATGGGGCCGCATTGCGCGTAATGGATTCTAGCCAACAACAATCATTCTGAATGGTTTCAGCAGATTTTCCTTCCCACGAGAACGGTAGACTGTCGAAAAAGCGCCGAGTAACCATAAGCAATTTCAAACTGAGGATCAGTAAACAGGTCGAAGGTCAATAAATCCGAGTGAATTGGCAAATTCTAAACTTCGGACTTGACTTAACGCCTGAAAATAACTAATCCTTCACAGTTCTCAATTCCGGTTAGGGCTGTTGAGCTTGATTTTGAGATTCAGCATCTTGACGAGTAAAAGCTAAGTGCGATTTAGATTCGCCAGTCGTCAAGCTGACCCAGCCCAAGCCTTCACTAGTGCCTACCCACACTTTGTTGCCCGTGTCAGGAGAGAGGGCCAAAATTTCATCAGAAGGCAAGTTAGGGATTTGACCCGCGATCGCTCCGTTGTAAGGATTGACCCGCACCAAACCCTTAGTGGTGCCAACCCAAAGACTCCCCACTTTATCGAACTGTACCGATATGACATTGCGACCCCGTAGCTGAGTCACCGATCGCAGTACTTGGCCAGTCCTAGGGTCAACTTCGAGCAGCGCATTAGGAGTGCCAGCCCACAAAGTTCCTCTAGGACCCAGCGTCAAAGCTTGAACTGTGGTTCCGGGCACATCCGGCTGTTGTCTGAGGATAAAGCCATTGGCAGTATTGATCTGCACCAAACCTTCTAAAGTGCCCACCCACAGTTGCCCTTGCGGGTCGAGGCTTAAAGCATTGGCACTCACCCCTGGCAAATCTTTCACGGTGGTCATCAGCAGCCCTTGGTCAGGGCTAATCAGTGCCAAACCGCGATCGGTCCCCACCCACAAATAACCCCGGCGATCGGTTAGCAGCGACAAGACCCGGTTAGAAGGTAGGGAGAAATTTTGGGCGGTCGTTTCATTGCTCCGGGGGTCAACGCGCAACAGACCTGTATAAGTTCCTACCCAAATCCGTCCCACTTTGTCTTGGGCCAAGGCTCCAATGGTGTAGTTTGGCAGTTTAATTCGCGCCAAAATGTTGCCTGTGTTGGGGTTAATCCGGGCTAAACCCTGCCAAGACCCCACCCACAAACTGCCTGTAGAGCCTGCCTGTAAGGCAGGCACCCGGAAATCTGCTCCCAGGGTTTCAGTTTCTTGTGATTGACGATCGCTAGGTAGCGGCCTCACGCGGAGGGGTGGCGCTTCTCTGGGGTAAACGGGCGCGCTACCTCCAACTGCTGATTGAGCCAAGGTACGGCTAGCTAGCCCGTTAAATTGACCAATTACCCCCGGCAAACCTAGCCATAGCAATGTGGCACCAAAAATCACACCAATATGAGTTCGCAAAGCTGCCATGACAAAGCTCCTACCGTGGGAAGTAAGCAGTGAAATAATAGACGTTAAATGAGAGGCTCTTAACCCAGTAAGTGTATGAGTTTTAGAGCGCGATCGCGCCTTAATTATCTAGGAATAGAGAATTTCGACCCACCCTACTATAAGCCTTAGGGACAGCCGAGTTGAGTCCCTAGAACTAGAACAGTTGAGGCTGAATAGCATCTTGTGCATCAGCATACCCCGCTAGTTCCTGAATCAGTCAGGAATTCGGCAAAAAATGTTCCGAATTTAGAGCGATCGCCAGCTACGAGATGCAAATAAATTCAGAGTTAAAAATTGCTTGGCCGTGAAAAAAACATAGGCTTGATGAGTAGGCGATCGTAAGTCCCCCTCCTCTGGATACGACTTGATGAATTTATCTAATACTTCCCTGAGATTCTTGATCCCCAATTTATTTTCAATTGAACTCTACATGCATAAAATGGCAAGTTTTCAAATGAACTTAATTTAAGAAAACGACGAATTTATGCGGTTCTACTCCTGTTTGAATTGAGATCCATCAAGAAAAATATGTAACTTTTACTTTTAAGATCTTTCTATAAGTAAAAAATATAAGTGAGTAAAGAATGTTTAAGGTTTAGCTTATTGAATTCCTGATATATTTTGTTTGAGCTTACCGATGGGCACAGAGTGAACCAGGTAAAAGGTGGGGTCGCACCAGCTTAGTGAAGCTTTGGCAATGTCAAGTTCATAGGCAAAGGTACCTACGCACAGTATTCAGACTTGGTTAGAGAAGTATCTTTATAGTCTCAATTTGGTCTGGATGCACTCAGTTAATCGATGTAAGTTGAGTGATTCCTAGGAAGGGAAAGTATGTCATATTCGCAAAGTAAGACTCAGACAAAAACTGGGTATCAGGCTGGTGTTAAAGATTATCGCCTGACCTATTACACCCCAGACTACACACCCAAAGATACAGACGTGTTGGCTGCTTTCCGGGTAACTCCTCAGCCTGGCGTTCCTCCCGAAGAAGCTGGCGCGGCTGTAGCTGCTGAGTCTTCCACAGGTACTTGGACCACTGTATGGACCGACTTGCTGACCGACCTCGATCGCTACAAGGGTCGTTGCTACGATATCGAGCCCGTTCCTGGTGAAGACAACCAGTACTTCTGCTACGTCGCTTACCCTCTCGACCTGTTCGAAGAAGGTTCTGTGACCAACATGTTGACCTCGATTGTAGGTAACGTGTTTGGTTTCAAAGCACTCCGGGCTCTGCGTCTTGAAGACATGCGGATTCCTGTTGCTTACTTGAAGACCTTCCAAGGTCCTCCCCACGGGATTCAAGTTGAGCGCGACAAACTGAACAAGTACGGTCGTCCTCTGTTGGGTTGCACCATCAAGCCTAAGCTTGGTTTGTCTGCTAAGAACTACGGTCGTGCCGTTTACGAGTGTCTACGTGGTGGTCTCGACTTCACCAAAGACGACGAAAACATCAACTCTCAGCCTTTCATGCGCTGGCGCGATCGCTTCCTGTTCGTTCAAGAAGCAATTGAAAAAGCTCAAGCTGAAACTGGCGAGATCAAGGGTCACTACCTCAACGTGACTGCTCCTACCTGTGAGCAAATGATGCAGCGGGCTGAATTCGCCAAAGAAATCGGCACCCCCATCATCATGCATGACTACCTCACTGGTGGTTTCACTGCAAACACCACCCTGGCTCGCTGGTGCCGTGATAATGGAGTTCTGCTCCATATTCACCGTGCTATGCACGCGGTTATTGACCGTCAGAAGAACCACGGTATTCACTTCCGCGTTTTGGCGAAGTGCTTACGGATGTCCGGTGGTGACCACCTGCACTCCGGTACCGTTGTAGGTAAGCTCGAAGGTGAAAAAGCGATCACCATGGGCTTCGTTGACCTGATGCGTGAGAACTACGTGGAGCAAGACCGCTCTCGTGGTATTTTCTTCACCCAAGACTGGGCTTCCATGCCTGGTGTAATGCCTGTGGCTTCTGGTGGTATCCATATTTGGCACATGCCAGCGCTGGTAGAAATCTTTGGTGATGACTCCTGCTTGCAGTTCGGTGGTGGTACCCTCGGTCACCCCTGGGGTAACGCACCTGGTGCAACCGCTAACCGCGTGGCTTTGGAAGCTTGTATCCAAGCTCGTAACGAAGGTCGCAACTTGATGCGTGAAGGCGGCGACGTCATCCGTGAAGCTTGCAAGTGGAGCCCTGAATTGGCGACCGCCTGCGAACTCTGGAAAGAAATCAAGTTCGAATTCGAGGCAATGGACACTCTCTAAGGCTGAAGGAAATACAAAGGATGAAGGCAAACTTCATCCTTCATCCCTCATCCTTCATCTGTTTCCATTGGCTGGGGTCGTTGCATGGATATCAAAAGAATTGCCAAAGATACAACGAAGGTGCTAGTTAGCTACCTGACTTACCAGGCAATGCGAACAGTCCTAGCTCAATTAAGTGAAACGAATCCGCCATTAGCCCTTTGGTTGCATCGCTTCTCTGGTCAAGGCACCATCCAAGACGGAGAACTATACCTCAAAGCGCTCCTGAAAGAAAATCAGGAACTGGCATTTCGCATCATGACCGTAAGAGAGCATCTAGCGGAGTCAGTAACCGAATTTCTACCCGAAATGGCGCGTGCTGACATTAAGCAGGCCAACGTTGAGCACCGGCGTCAACAGCTGGAGCGAATGAGCCAGCTCACCACGACTGATGCTCCCCCCCAGCCTGAACCTGTCCAAGATTCTGAATCTAATCTGGATAACCTCCCGGGTTAGCAGTGAGATTTAGTCCACGTAAACGTAAGAAATAGCAACAGGACCCATGAGAACTCTACCCAAAGAGCGTCGTTACGAAACCTTATCCTATCTTCCCCCTCTGTCTGACGCTCAAATCACCAGACAACTCCAGTACATCCTCGACCAAGGCTACATTCCCGCTGTAGAGTTCAGCGAAGATTCCGATCCTGAGCAGCACTACTGGACTTTGTGGAAGTTGCCTCTGTTTGGTGCATCTAGCACTCAAGAAGTTCTCAGTGAAGTACGCGCTTGCCGCTCTGAGTACTCTAATTCCTACATCCGTGTTGTGGGTTTCGACAACATCAAGCAGTGCCAAGTGCTAAGCTTCATCGTTCACAAGCCCAACACCAACCGCTACTAAGCTTGTATCTACCAAGTAAGCCAGGACGTTTGTTTACCTGTGCTTAATATCAACCTAGTGCAATCACTCTCCTAGGTGAAAGTCTGGAGGGGTAGAAGACTCTACCTCTCCTTATTTTTTGGATTATTTAAGATTCTTTGCGCCATTTAGCGATCGCGTTTGTCAGAAAAACTTAACATTAGTTTTAGGCCCAGCAGTTTACCTCCCCCAACGTCATGAGCTACTACATCTCGCCTCGCTTCCTGGATAAGCTAGCTGTTCATATCACAAAAAACTTTCTCGATTTACCCAACGTCCGAGTTCCCTTGCTTTTAGGCATCCACGGTCGTAAAGGCGAAGGGAAATCTTTTCAGTGCGAGTTAGTTTTCGAGCGCCTGGGAGTCGAAGTTGTCCATATGTCGGCGGGCGAGTTAGAGAGTCCAGATGCGGGAGATCCGGCTCGCCTAATCCGCCTGAGATACCGAGAAGCTGCCGAGTTGGTGCGGACGCGAGGCAAAATGACCGTGCTGATGATCAACGACTTAGACGCTGGAGCTGGGCGACTTGATCAAGGGACGCAGTACACCGTAAACACCCAGTTGGTGAACGGCACCTTAATGAATATTGCCGACAACCCTACCAACGTCCAACTACCTGGCAGTTACGACTCGACCCCATTGCACCGTGTGCCGATCATTATCACAGGAAATGACTTGTCAACTTTATACGCCCCCCTGATCCGGGACGGGCGGATGGATAAGTTCTATTGGGAGCCGAATCGAGACGACAAAATTGGCATTGTCCGTGGCATTTTTGAAGCAGATGCGATTCAGCAGCAAAACATTGAACAGCTGGTTGATCACTTTATTAATCAATCCGTCGATTTCTTTGGAGCGCTTCGGTCTCGGCTCTACGATGAACAGGTGTTGAACTTCATTAAAGATGTCGGGTACGATCGCGTCTCCCTCAGGGTGGTTAATAGCGGCGATCGCCCCCCCGAATTCCACAGACCTGACTTTAGCTTGCCGCATCTAATTGAAGTCGGTGAATTTATGGTGCAGGAGCAGCAACGGGTGCAGCAAATGCGCTTGTCAGAAGAATACAATCGCAACTTGCGGCTAGGATTCCATCGGGCCAATGAAGAGGAATCTCGCCCGGCTCCCCAACCTCGCCCTGAACAGCAGAGCGCTCCTCCTCAGCCTGCCAATGGCAACCGTTCCAAAAGCGTTAACCAGGAATCTAACCAACGTCCACAGCCTATGGCACAGCAAACCCACTCTACGAGCGCCAAGTTAAATGTTGAGGCGGCAGACCAGGTACAGCAAATTTTGGCTCAAGGCTACCGCTTGGGCATTGAATTTGTGGATGAGCGTCGCTTCCGTACTAACTCCTGGCAATCCTACCCTGCGATTCAAGGCCATGAGTCAGAGGCGATCGCAGCGTTAGAAGCCTGTTTAGCAGAGCATAGTAATGACTACGTTCGGGTAGTTGGCATTGATCCCAAAGCCAAGCGCCGCATGATGGAAACGGTAGTTCAACGCCCAAATGGCAAATCGAGTTAATAATTTGAGTTGCTAGATAGAAAAATTGACGTAACTCGGGCTATAATGATGATCGACTCGGACCCACGCGGCCATAACGCCCAAATCTTGTCAGGACCGGAAGGTAGCAGCAATACGGGATGCTTATAGCAGGCGTGGTCTCCGGGTCTCCTTTGTTTTAAAGGGTACTTACAAACTGCCAGGGGCGATCGCTACATATTACGCTTACCTGAGCTTATAGAGTTTTTCATTTAACAAGCTAAGCTAGCAAGCCAGGCCGTATAGCTATGGGCAGTGATTTCGATTTCTGCTTATCCTAGAAGCATCTGCTTCCAGAGTCTGGATGCTAGAAGTGAAATATAGCAAAACTTCTGGCATGGCTCACTACAATTAAACTCTTAAACTGCTAAGGAGCTGTGGTTGATATGGCTGGATTTGGTGATCTTGTCCAAAAAGCGTTTTACCTAGGAGTCGGACTGGCCTCCTATGCAGGCGAGAAAGCAGGCGGCAAGCTAGGGGAACTACGGGTACAAGCCCAAAAACTAGCAGATGAACTCGTGGCTAAGGGCGAGATGAGCACAGAAGAAGCCCGTCGATTTGTTGACGATATGGTGAATCGAGCCCAGCAACCTGGAGCAACTCCCGCTCCAGAGCCAACAAGCTCGGAACCGCGACGGATCGAAATTCTCTCAGATGATGAAGAGCCAACTAAGGCTGAAACGCAAAATGTAGACAATTTGCGCCAGCAAGTGATGGATTTGCAAGAGGAACTACGGCGGCTAGAGCGAGAGTAGTTGCTGTGTGTAAACAGAATGCTACGGAGTCATCTATCTAAGTTATGATTTTTGATCAGTCTCCCTCACCAATTGCTAAAGCTGAAGTTGGTAGATGGGGGTTTCATCCAGTATGTTGGCGCTGACTACAGACAAGCTCGGCGCAGTCCCCGCTCTCGCTTGCAGATAAGCAACAAATTTATGGAAGATTGGTCAAAAGATTTCTTTACTAGCTTCGAATTAGTAGCTGATGAAGTAGAGCTGTTTTTTTTAGAGGTAAAGCGAGATATTGATGATGCGATTGATATCTTTGCCAAGCTCTCAGAGGAAATCGTAGAACAAGTACAAGGCACGATTTTTAGTGAAGTTGACCAGCGACTTGATGAGCTGACCAGCTCGTTCCTAGAGCTATATTTTGGGTTGGAGAGTTCCGACATAGAATCGATGGAGCCTTTGTTCTACAACGTAGAGCCAATTATCACTAAACATCCTGCTTGCATGGGATGTAGCCATTATCATGGACAAATTTATGGCGGTAATCCCCTAGTCTGTGGCATGCATCCATATGGAGTAGAGACAGAGAAATGCTCTGACTGGGAATCGTTCTAGGGGTTCACTATCTCTACAGCTGAAATCTCAGCGGGATAATAAAGGGAAAAAGTGCCCTACAGGGCCTTGCCCTTGCCCAATATTTAGGGAATGAGTCAAGGCTGTAGTGACGTAATCTTTAGCCATCTTGGTAGCAGATAGTAAATCTTTGCCGTCTGCTAGATTGGCGGCGATCGCAGCTGAGAGAGTGCAGCCAGTGCCGTGGGTGTTTTTTGTGTCAACACTAGAAGTGGTCAAAGTTTCTAGATGCTGGCCATCAAACCAGACATCAACCCCTCGCAGTTCGCCAGCCATGCCCCCGCCTTTGACCAATACTGCTTTAGCTCCTAGCTGATAAATCCGTTGAGCCGCTGCTTGCATGTCATCGAGTGTGACGATTGTCAGACCGCTTAAAAGTTGAGCCTCGTAGCGATTGGGGGTGACGATCACAGCTTGGGGAATTAAGGCATCTCTTAAGGTGGCGATCGCCGAGTCATCGATCAACTGTGCTCCAGTCCGAGACACCATGACTGGATCGACGACCAAATTCTGCAGTCGCAAAAGCTGCACCTGCTGTGCCACCGCTGCGATAATTTCTTGGTTCAGCAGCATCCCCGTCTTAGTCGCTTGCACCCTGATGTCTTGCACCACCGCTTCTATCTGAGCCACGACAGCCGCAGCAGGCAACGCATCAACGCGATTGACTCCTAAAGTATTTTGGGCCGTGATACAAGTGAGCGCACTAGTGCCATGCACTTGATGAAAGGCAAAAGTGCGTAAGTCAGCCTGAATTCCTGCCCCACCACCGCTATCAGAACCCGCGATCGTCAGTGCCACAGGAATCCGTGAATTCCCTGTCAGGGTCATATTAAATCAATCCAAAGTGACGAACTGAAATATCACTGCCTAAGGGCACTCAACTCTTGAGCGAGTCTTTAACGAGTTGGGGGTCTCTCTCTTCTTCTTTGAAGAAACTCAGGAATGTCTGGTTCACCAGGTCTATTTCTCGGTTCGTTGACTGGCGTTTGAGGAGCCTGAGGCGTAATCGGAGGGGTGACACCTCGGCGCAGTGGCGCGACTCTAGCGGGTTGAGCTGCGGGTTGAGCCTCACCCGTAAAACCTGTGGCAATGACCGTGATCCGAATTTCTCCCTGCATGCGCTCGTCGATGACTGCCCCAAAGATGATATTGGCATTGGGATCAACGACTTCATAGATGATTTCGGCAGCAGCATTGACTTCATGGAGCGTTAAGTCAGTGCCGCCCGTGATATTGAAGACTACCCCTTTAGCTCCATCAATGGAGGATTCCAGAAGGGGTGATGAAATAGCTGCCATCGCGGCTTCTCTCGCCCGTGACTTGCCAGAACCAATGCCGATTCCCATCAATGCAGAGCCTGCATCAGCCATCACGGCTCGTACGTCTGCAAAATCCACGTTAACCAAACCAGGGATGGTAATGATGTCCGAAATTCCCTGCACCCCTTGGCGCAAAATATCATCGGCGACTCGGAATGCCTCTTGAACCGGAGTCTGCTCGGAGATCACTGACAATAATTTGTCGTTGGGAATAACGATCAGGGTGTCTACTCGGCTTTGTAGGGCTGCGATGCCTTCATCTGCTTGGCTGGTGCGTCGTCGGCCTTCAAAGGTAAACGGACGAGTGACGACTCCTACCGTTAAAGCGCCAACTTCCTTAGCAATCTCAGCCACAATCGGAGCTGCGCCAGTTCCGGTGCCCCCGCCCATGCCAGCGGTGATGAACACTAAGTCAGAATTTTCTAGGGCTGCTGCAATTTCATCGCGGGACTCTTCCGCTGCTTTCTGCCCGATCGCTGGATTACCACCTGCACCTAGACCACGAGTCAATTTTTGGCCAACTTGTAAATGCTTGGGAGCCATTGCCTGAGCTAGAGCTTGAGCATCCGTATTAACGGACCAAAACTCAACTCCTGATACGTCGCTGGCAATCATGCGATTGACTGCGTTGCCACCCCCTCCACCAACGCCAATTACTTTGATTTTGGCAACACTACTGGGGACAATCCCATCCATCCGAGATTCTTCTAGCACAACTTTTGCGTCGCGAGATTGATTAAACCGAACTGTAGAGTTGCTAAACGGGTTTTTGGCAGTATCTGCCACTGAGAAAGAGGATTGCTCTTCTGCGTGGGAGCCTTCGGTGATAGAGCCCAATTTACTATTAGATGTACTATTAGATGTCATTGGATCGGGGATGGCTTATAAACAACTTTTTAATTCTGGGCAGCGCTGGGCAACTCTAGTTAACTATAGGGTAAGTCGATTGAAAAACCAATGATAGCATTAGGCTCCCACCCATCTTTAATCTGATTTGATCTGACTGATCAGCAGCATTCCTAAAGATAGTTATCGCTGACTTATTACCTACAGGTGGCAAGCTCAATCAGTACTATCCGTATTAGATTTTACCGAGTTATTGGCCTTCTGCATTTGAATTGAGGGAGCATCTGGATTTTGTAGATCAACATAAGCAACTTGCTTGGGATTCAGCTTGTCTGAGAGTTTTCGTAGCTGATCCATCGCTTGGATTTGCTCAGCAAATCTAGAACTATAAGAGCCGAAATGAAAGATTCCTAACTCAGTTTTAAGGACTATATTGCTTGGGTCACGCCAGTCAATTTCTGTGACTTTAACAGGGCTTTGGCTAACTGATTGATACAGCTCAGCCCACTGCGATCGCTTCTGTTCTTGATAGCCAACAATTTTGAGAGTTGGCAACTGGAACGATTGATCAAAGGAAGTATAGCTCTCAATGGGAATCCAGACACCATTCGCATCCAGAAATCCCACATTTGAGAGACCTATTGCTGGTTTTGTCTCTTTGTCTTTAACAGCTTCAGCGTTAGGGAGATCGGAGATCATGGCGACGGGATAGCGTTCTTTGACCTGCACAATCAGTCTGGGGGGGAATAGCTGACGTGCTACAGTGGCGTCCTCGATCGGCGCTTTTGATTCTAGCTGGGCTGCGATCGCTTGAGGTTCAAGTTGCAGCAACGATTGAGGATAAGCCATTGGCAATAAAGACTGAATGGCTTGAGACGAGAGAAACCGATTACCTGCGATCGCAACTTGTTCGGGTTGGCGAATCACCCAACCTGGCAAGGTGATCACCCAAGCGAGTCCTCCCGCCAGACCGCTGACTGCTATAGTGCGCCAACTGGTTTGCAAGGCTTTCAAGCGTCGTTCTTGGCGGAGCTTCTGGCGTCTTTGCGCGAGTTCGTTTTGAGAGACTGCTGAAATACTAGTCATCGGCACCTCTCAATTCGCAAAATGAAGAGTATGTAGGGACGGGGGAAGATGCATAAGTTTGCGAGTGCAGCGAGGAATGGGCAATTGGGTGAAGAGCGGACTGGTTACCAAACCATCAACTGAATTGACGAGGAATTGACTGTGATTGCAACCAACCCTGTAGAAGTTTAATCGCTACTGGCTTAATTTGCGATCGCTAGAGCCAAATCTAAGAGGGGATCGCTCCTAGTAGAGGAGGAATTGGCCACTCGTTGCCCTAGGTTGCCAGATTTAGCATGCAGCGCGGCAAATTCCAAGAATTTTACTAGCTTTTATAAAATACGTTGGGGCGATCGCCGGAGTCGCGAGGCGCTAAACAGCTAGGAGTAGCTAGCAAGTTCTTGTTGCAGATGTCTACCCCAATTCGCTGCTAATGTGACATCCGTGAAAGGGATGCGAATGGGCTGGGCTGGGTTAGGTAAAGAAAATTCTAGAAAAATACTACGACCTTTTTGTGGCAATGCGTTTAAGTCTACTGCTTGGTCGTCCACTAGTAGGCGAATGGCTTGAACTTCCTTAAGTGAAAAAGCAGCTAAATTAATCGGGCCGCGACGGGTGGGTTGCCCCCAAGTGAGGTCACTGCCCTGCTGTCCTAGAACGGCGTAAATATCGTATTTAGCTCGCTCAAATTGCTCAGCCCAGCGGCGGTAAGCTTCTACTTTTTGATACTCGTTCCAGCCTGCCCAAGCGAGCCAAATAAAGACGCCTAGCAAGGGTAGCCACAAAAGACCTCTTTCCATAATCGAATTTAGAGATAATCCAGAAAAATTATCAGTCCGTAACTATCCTGCAATATTACCGCTACCCCCTAGTGCGTGAGCTATGGTTGAAGGCAACGAGCTGTAGTGATGAGTTTCTATGAGAAGGCTGGGGCTGGTGGGCTTGTTTTTGGCGGGGCTAATGTTAGCGATCGCCAGCTTTAAAGGATTGGCAGCAAACGGAACCTACGAATCGATTGTGCTGGATTTTCGCGAGGATATTCCAGCGGTGCAAATTCAACAACAGTTGGATGCGATCGCGCAGCAGTATCAAGTGAAGCCTCGGTTAAATAGCGAGTTTTCCGAGGGCGATCATCTTTATATTGTGGAAGGAAATTCTCGACTTCTACAAGCGCTACAGAAATCTAAACTGGCTAAGTCTACCGAAGCGATCGAGCCGAACTATATTTATCGAGCCTTTTTCACCCCTGACGACCCCGAATACAGCAAGCAATGGAACCTCAGAAGCATTAATGCGGAAGCTGCTTGGGATGAAACTAAGGGCAGTGGGGTCACCGTCGCCGTAATTGATACGGGAGTTAGCCGGGTACCTGACCTCAAAGATACCCAGTTTGTGGAAGGCTACGACTTTGTCAGCGACCGCAGTGATGCTAGTGATGACAACGGTCATGGTACTCACGTCGCAGGCACGATCGCTCAATCCACTAACAATGGTTATGGTGTAGCGGGAGTTGCTTATGAAGCAAACCTGATGCCTTTGAAGGTTTTGAGTGCAGCGGGTGGCGGCACAGTGGCCGATATTGCCGAAGCAATTAAGTTTGCCGCAGACCACGATGCTGATGTGATCAATATGAGCTTGGGGGGTGGCGGCGAAAGTGAAGTCATGCAAGAAGCGATCGCCTATGCGCATGACAAAGGCGTGGTGATCATCGCTGCCGCAGGCAACGCCAATCAAAACTCAGCTTCTTACCCCGCTCGCTACCCACATGTGATTGGAGTTTCCGCTTTAGGCCCGACAGGTGAAAAAGCCATCTACTCCAACTATGGGGCAGGTGTAGATATCGCAGCCCCCGGTGGCCAAACCCAAGGTGAAGACAGCACAGGCGGCATTCTGCAAAATACCATTGATGCAGAAACGGGCGAACCGATCTTTGCGGCTTTCCAAGGCACTAGTATGGCTGCTCCTCATGTGGCTGGTGTAGCAGCGCTGATCAAAGCGTCTGGGGTACAAGAACCCGATGCCATTCGGAATGTACTTTTGGAGTCGGCCCGCGCCGTCACAGATGACGGTCTCAACTACTATGGGGCAGGTCACTTAGATGCTGCCAATGCTGTGAAACTGGCAATGCGAGGGCAAATCACCTTCCGCGATTTCTTCCGCTGGCTGCGGGATAATGGCTATCTCAACCCCCGTTTTTGGATTGATGGCGGTGCCGTGGCCCTACTACCTAAGGTCGCAATGGTGCTGGGGTCTTACTTGCTGGCTTGGTTCCTCCGCAACTACTTACCTTTCTGGAGTTGGCCGCTCACTAGTGGGTTAGTTGCTGGAAGCGCGGGGTTATTTGTCTTTCGCGGCTTCTATATTCTGGATTTGCCCCAGTGGCCCTTCCGGGTGATGGGTAGCTCAATCCCCGAATTAGGCACGGCGCTTCAAGGGACAAATGCACTGAATCCTATCTTTGCCAGCGTTTTGATTCCCTTCCTCTTGCTGGCCTTGTTTCTCGGCCATGCGGAATGGAAGTGGTTTGCCGTTGGCACAACTTTGGGAGTCGCCTCTTGCTTAGCCATTAGTGCGTTTATGTCTCCACACCTGCTTTGGCTCGGTACAGGCGCGATCGCCCAAGCTTACTTAGCCGTAAACGCCCTGTTGTGTTTCGGGTTAGCCTATCTGGTAACGAGAGGAGAAGGAGAAGCCGCATGAGTATTAAAGTCACGGGCAAGATCGAACGTAAAGGAATCGGGCCTGGTACTTGGGCGCTAGTCGGTGAAGATGGCCAATCTTACGAACTGCACAATGCTCCTGGGGACTTAAAAAAGTCTGGCATCCAAGTCACGGTGGAAGGCCAAGTCCGGGAGGATGTGATGACATTCGCCATGATTGGCCCTGTTTTAGAAGTCACCAAATTTGAAGTGAAAGATTAACCTTCGCCAGCCGGAACTGTTTCTAGAACCGCCTGTAACCGACTTCTAAATTCACCTTTGGGGTGGCCGCCTTTGACTTCTCCAAGAATCTTAAATTCTGCATCAGGAGAGTCACAAACAATATAAGTGGGCCACCCCATCCCTTCTTTGTCAGGATATTGGGCCAGCAAAATCTTGCGATACTGGCGGTAAGTGACCGTATCTTGCATCATGCAGTTGATGAAGCGGAGACCGAGTTCTTCAGCCACTTTTTGGTCGTAGAAGGACATTTTGTGGCAAGTCCCACAGTCTTCTGAAGAAAACTTAATAACAGCTCGATCCATAAAATTTCCTTGCCTTCGTTGAGCAAAACTAGAATGAGCGAAACTAGAAGCAACCCTGCGATCGCGGCTCACAAGCTGACGCTAGGGTTTAATTTCGATCATAGGTGCTGATGCGCGTTTACAGAGGTGGGTTGACGATATCGCTGAAGCGATCGCAAAACTTCTTGCTGACAGACCAGCCACCAGTACAAAGTCAAATTCACCAGTCCCAAAAGCTTTGTGCCATCTTCTAGCAGCATTCTGGCAGGTGCCCCTGGAGCCGCAATTCTGAGCAAATCGACCACCCTGGAAATGACAACTAGACTAATCGCTGCTAAGAGCAAGGCGTAGGGTGTGGAGTGAATCCGTTTCCGAAAGCTGAAGATATAGCCCAAGGCAGCTACGCCATAAAGGCTGGCAATTAGTACTTTAGAAACGCCAAACCAAGTTACCAAACTAATCGTAATCCGGTAGACCTCATCAATCAAAATGATCGAAATTCCAGTGGCAGAGAGCAGGAGAAAACGGTCCAACCTACCCTGAGGGTGGATCTGCTTCATCAAGCCTAAGCTAAAGGCACAATAGGCCACTGGTAAGCCCCACAGCACATTGGAGATCAGGGTAAGAAAGCCTAGATGCGGCTGTTTGGTGGGGTCTGCTTTATGAAATAAAAACTCAATTTCCTGGGGGCTACCCCAAACTTTGGCATGCGTGAGCAAAACCAGGAAAAGTACCAAGGTTAAGCCATTGATCCACAGCACAGAACGATTGCCCAAAAGCTGTTGACAAATATTCTTCGTAATCGTGGATAAAGCGGATGCCATCTGTGAAACCAGGGGCTAGCTGCTTTCCGACCATAGCATTGAGCTTATGAAGCCGCAATCAAGGCAGTTGAGCGATCGCATCAAGCTCTAGTGAAGATCTAGGCCTTGAGCCAGCCCACAAAAGAAATCCCCCGACTGCCCGAAGGAGCCAGGGGATTAAAATCAGGGTGCATCTACCAAACTACTTTTCTAGCGCCCTGCCTTGAGATCCGGAAGTTTGTCTGTACAAATGGACAATTTCTCTGATTAAGTGGCAAATGACTGGTAACTTTTTGCCTAACTTCACCGTCATTCCCTGAAGAGCGAAGGATGTTGTGCTCTCTGTAACTACTCCGCTCGATCTAGCTCATTTCAAGCTTTTTGGGCAGGATTGTCATTAGAGTAGAGTGAGAGCCGATTTGGCATCAGTGGTGGATGGAAGCTCTCAAAAAAGAGCTTGAGAGCAGGAGTGCATTTGTAGGTTAATGGTCTTGCGGAGTGTAGCTGTGACGCAGGAATTTCATCTTTCTGTTACCCCAGTTGGGGAAGATGAGTATTTAATACGGACGGAGCGAGTTGCCCCAGGGGTACCTCTAGCCGAAGAACAAGTGGTTTGGCCCGTTGAAGAGTGGCTAAATCAGGCGCGCCAATTGATGAATGACCCGCTGCTGGGATTGTTGCAGGAAGATGCTTTTAATCCTGGGATAGATAAACTGCATAACCCAGGCGATCGCGAACTGGACTTGGTGCTCGGAGGCAGCGAGCCGAACCAAAATCTACCGCCACGTCATTTAGTAGCGTTAGGACAGCAGCTTTATAATGCTTTGTTCCAGGGTACGATCCGCGATAGCTGGATGACCGCACAAGGGATTGCCCAGCATCGACGAGAAGTTTTGCGTTTACGTTTAGGCTTAAAAGGAGCCCGCTTAGTTCGCTTGCCGTGGGAGGTATTGCACACCGGAGAGCGGCATCGCGTGGGTGGCGCTTCTCGGCCCTTAGCGACGGGCACAGATGTTTTATTTTCTCGCTATCAACCTAGCCCAGGGTTAGTGGGGGCAACGACAGCTCTGAGAGAGTTGATGCGTGAGTCGCAACAACCGCTCAAGATTTTGATGGCGATCGCAGCTCCAACGGATCAAGAGCAACTGGAGCTGAAACGTGAAGCCCTACACCTTCAAGAAGAATTGCGTAGCCGTCATGGAGCTGCCTCAGAATCAGGTGGCGGCACAGCAGAAATTCAGTTGACGATCTTAGACCAACCCGATCGCGAGCAATTGACTCAAGCTTTAGAGCAAGGCCAGTTTCAGGTTTTGCACTATGCGGGCCACAGCAACTTAGGGGCCGCAGGAGGCAACCTCTACTTGGTGAATGGCAAAACTGGGCTAACCGAGGTGCTGAGCGGAGATGACTTGGCGGGGCTTTTGGTCAACAATGGCATTCGCATGGTGGTGTTTAACTCCTGCCGTAGTGCCTATACCGCCACTTCAGATTTGGAGCATGAGATTGGCGAACAGAATCTCGCTGAAGCTTTGGTGCAGCGGGGAATTCCTGGCGTATTGGCAATGGCTGAGCGGATTCCAGATGATGTGGCACTGACGTTAACCCGTTTGTTTTATCGCAATCTGAAGCAAGGGTATCCAGTGGATCTCAGCTTGAGTCGGGCACGTCAGGGGTTGATCTCGGCCTATGGCTCTCACCAGTTGTACTGGGCTTTGCCCATTCTCTATCTGCATCCCGAATTTGATGGGCAGTTGATCACTGGGAACGTACCAGACCTTTACAGTGCGGCTCAAGAAATGGCGACTGCACGTTGGCGGAGTCCTAGCGATCGCCCTACCAATCACTTAACTTCCCTAGGAGAGGCTCGGCATTCTGGTTTGGTTGACGAAGACGTCTTTCCAGCCTCTGCTCAGTCCCTCAATGGCATAGCAGCAGATTTAGAGGACGAGCCCTACGACTACGGTGACGAAGACCTGGGTGAGTTAGATGATCTGGAGTTTGATGATGGGTTCGGGTCCGAAGCCGACTCGGCTTTAGTGGCTGAGTTGATTGAGCAGTTGTCAAAAAATCCTGCCGATCCCCAACTGGCCGCAGAAGAACCATTTTTGTCTGCTCCTGCGGCTGAAAATCTCCGATCAGATCCTCAGCGCTCCCCTTATCTGGATTTGCCAGGCTCATCCAAACCCCAACCTACCCCACTTAAGTCCACGCCTCCTCGCAACCCGCCACCCCAAACGCCGCCTACCAACCCAGCGATCGATCCACGCTTAAGCCAAGTCTTCTCGGATTTAGAACAAGGATTAGCTGCCCCTACCAATGCTAGTACCGCGATCGCCACGGCTCGAAGAGCAATTCAAGCAAATCCCAATGATGTTGATGCCTATAACCAGCTAGGATTAGCCCTCTATCAACAAGGTAACTTTGCGGATGCGATCGCTGCCTACCAAGCAGCCCTGAAAATTAACCCCAGCTTGGCTGAGGTGTATAGTAACTTGGCTTTAGCGCTATACAAGCAAGGCAAGGTTGCAGAAGCTAAAACAGCGTATCAACAAGCGGTGAGCCTAGCGGCACTGCCTGATGGTACGAACTCAACCGCAGGTAGAAACTCAGCGTTACAGCCTGAATATCCTCGTCGAAGTTCTAGCGGCTGGGGTGCTTGGTTGCAGCAGCCTCGTAGACGCTCTAAGCTGTGGCTGATCTTGGCGGCGGCAGGAGTTACGGCGATCGCTTTGCTAGGTTTTTGGTGGTTCCAGCGAAACCGAAGTCCTCAGGTTTCGATTCCAGCCTTGCCCGAATCTATTTCCAACAACTCCAACAATTCTTTTGCCATTGATCCGCAAACCAACCGAACTACATTAGACCTGAAAGCAACTAATACGGCTACAGTCACAGCCGCTGCTATTGACTACCTAAGTCGGAAACAACTGGTCGCAGGGCAACAAGCGATCGCAGAACTGCTGGATCGTGGAGCCTTGCCTCAAGCCAGTGCTGCCTTGGTTGCTGTTCCTAATACTGTGATTGATGATCCAGCCGTGAGTTTTCTACGCGGTCGCTTGGCTTGGCAGTCCATGCAAACAGGCAACCAAGACTATAGCGTTGATGATGCCCGCCGCTACTGGGAAACTGCGGTTCGCCAACAAGCTGAAGCTGAACAGACGGATGCAGCATCCCTAGCGCTGTATCAAAATGCCTTAGGCTTCGCTTACTACGCTGAGCAGAATTGGGACCGAGCCAATCGGGCTTGGTTCCAAGCACTCTACTTGCAAGAAGAAGCGCAAACGACTACGCCATCTGAGTCAGGTGTTATTGCTTCCACTCCAACGGTAGCAACCGCGCCAGCCGCAACTGCAAAGCCAGGGAACCAAGAGAATCTGATGGCTTATGCTGGCCTAGCCCTAGTGCTGGCCAAGTCTGCCCAAAGTCAACCTGCCGAGCAACGCGCTAACCTGCAAAATGAAGCGCTCAAGCTTTATCAAAAAGTGATGACTGAGAATCCAGTGGCCTTCCAGCCTGATGCCTTAAGCAAAAACTGGATGTGGACCGAATCTACGATCAAGGACTGGGGAGCGATCGCTAAACTCCAGCCGCAAACCTAGGATGCAATTTTTCTTGAGCTGCACTAAGCTCAATGGCAAGTTTCTGGCCGTAGAGCTAAAGCAAAGAGGAAAGGGGTTTTTGTTTGCGAAGGTCCATCATCTCTGCTAGGCTCGCCTCGCCCCAGTCTAAAGGATGGCTTTCGTTCTCTGGAACCACAGTGACGACTGGTTCTATGATCACAGGGCTTGGTGAGTAGCCCCTTTGACTCGTGCGCACAGGCTCAGCGTGGAGAACAGTGGCCGCTGAAGCATTGGCTCGTTTGGCTGAAACCGCTACTGCTTTTTTGCGGCGCATAGGTGAGCTGGGCCGACGAGTCGCTGTTGCAGGCTGACGTTTTTGAGCCGCTTTCATTTGAAAGGGCATGGCTCGTTGCTTTGACTTTGGCTGTGCTTGCTGGGGCTTCGGCTCCATTCGTTCAATGCGCCGAGAAATGAAAATAGAACCGGCTGCACATCCCAAAGCAACAGCACTGAATAACCATAAATTGAGGTTTTGCTCCTGAAGCTCAGGAGATGGAACTTTGGCGGGCGCTGTGGCTACTTTTGGTTCAACAGGCTCAACAGGCTCAACAGGACCAGGATAAATTAACCCTTTGAGGGCAAATCCTCCCAGCAGTAAAACCAAGACTAAAGACGCTCCCCAAAGGATAAAAGGATGCTTTTGTATCAGTTGTGAAGTCGTACCCAAAAGCTGTGGCTGCCGATGGGGATGAGTCTGGTTAACCATAGCTACTTTCATCTTGGCTAGGGAGTCCAAAGGGTTTAGAAATGGGGATTTTAGCTAGAATTCCCTGTTGTCTCTAGATTGTACTGAAGCGATCGCCTTCTCGCCAAAAATTGTGATTTGGTTTTAGGAATGTCGCTCCAGAGCAAACTGAATGAGTTGATCAACCAAGGTTGGGAAGGCAACCCCACTAGCAGCCCACAGTTGAGGATACATGCTAGTCGCGGTAAAGCCAGGTAATGTATTGATTTCGTTAATCAACACTTCCCCCGTAGACTCCACATAAAAGAAGTCAATTCGCGCTAATCCCGCTGCATCGACCGCAGCAAATGCCTGCAAGGCCAGTGTTTGCACTTGAGCGGCGATCGCCTCTGGTAGGAGAGCAGGAATATGTAGATCGGCTCGCCCTTCCGTGTACTTCGTTTCATAGTCGTAGAAATCACTGTTATAAGTGATCTCTCCTACGATAGAAGCTTGCGCTTGGTCATTCCCTAAAACTGCGCATTCCACTTCTCTAGCCACGACTCCAGCTTCCACAATCAAGCGGCGATCGTAACTCGCGGCACTGTCTAAGGCTGCTTCGAGCTGAGCACGCGATCGCACCTTAGCAATGCCAACAGAGGAACCTAAGTTAGCAGGCTTAACAAAGCAGGGATAGCCCAAGGTTGCTTCGATTTCGTCACAGAGTTTGGGATACACGCAGGGGTTCGACCAAACTTGGGAGCGGTTGACCGTCATATATTTGACTTGCGCCAAGCCAGCCTGAGCAAAAGCGCTCTTCATGGCAATCTTGTCCATGCCTACTGAGGAAGCCAGTACGCCTGACCCGACATAAGGTACTTGCATTAACTGCAACAAACCCTGAATCGTGCCATCTTCGCCGTTGGGTCCATGTAGAATCGGGAACCACACATCAATTTCGGCGGCTAGAGGTGGGAATTGCCAAAGATGAGTGCGGGTAGTGGGTGAGCCTGTTTCTTCAGAAGGCAGCGGCACGCCAGACTCTAGAACTGACTGGGCAATGTCTGGGGATTGCCAACGGCCATCTTTTTGGATGTAGAAAGGCAGCACTTCGTACTTGCTAGGGTTTGGGTCTGTGTTTAAGGCGTTGGCGATCGCCCGTGCCGAACGAATCGAAACTTCATGCTCCCCCGAGCAACCGCCAAACAGCAACCCCACCCGCAGCTTCGTCATGACTGATCCTTCTGGCACAATCTATCGCAGCTAGCGTATCACACCCGCTTCGTCTTGCCAGAGGCAATTGTTAACAATTTTTTGGGATTGCTGGATGAGCGATCGCTAGCTGGATAACCAACTGTGCTACGGCTTTGGCAGGAAAACCCTAAGCGCAAATCGCTGGAACGACGGGTTGACCTGTCAAGCTAAAGGCTCGCACTTCCGTAATCTTGGCCTGAACCACTTGGCCTTTAAGTTCGTTGATGTCGCCGGGGAAGAAGGTGAGACGATTGCCACGGGTGCGACCCATGACTTGGCTGGGGTCTTTGCTGTTTTGGTCTTCCACCAAGACTTCCTCGATGCGGCCTAAATAACGCTGCGACCGCTCGGCGGCTTTGGTGTTGACCAGATGATTGAGGCGTTGCAGGCGATCGCTCTTGACTTCTTCACTGAGTTGGTTTTCCCACAGGGCAGCGGGAGTGCCAGGGCGCGGGGAGTAAGCGGCTGTATTGAGTAAGTCAAAACCAATTTCATCGACGAGCTTCAGGGTGTTCTCGAATTGGGATTCGGTTTCACCAGGGAAGCCAACGATCGCATCGGCACTGATGGAGGCATCGGGCATATAGCTGCGAATCGTGTCGATGATGCGGCGGTATTTTTCTTGGGTGTAACCGCGGGACATGGCTTTGAGAACTTCGTTATCGCCAGATTGAAAGGGGATATGGAAGTGCTCGCAAACCTTGGGGAGTTCGGCACAAGCTTTGATTAAGCGCTCGGTGAAGTAACGGGGGTGGCTTGTGGCAAAGCGAATTCGCTCGATGCTAGGAACATCGTGCACATAGTAAAGGAGATCGGTGAGGGTGTGCTGGTGCCGACCTTCGGGAGTCACGCCTGGGAGATCGCGCCCGTAAGCGTCAATGTTTTGGCCCAACAGCGTAATTTCTTTGTAGCCCTGTCGTCCCAGTTCTTCAATTTCAGCTCGGATAGCTTCGGGTGTGCGTGACTGCTCCACCCCCCGAACTCCGGGAACCACGCAGTAGGTGCAGCGCTCGTTGCAGCCGTAGATGACGTTGACCCAAGCGGTGACTTTGCTATCCCGACGCGGCTTGGTGATGTCTTCAAAAATGTGGACTGCTTCAGTCGCCACCACTTGGTTGCCGCTGAAGACTTGCTCTAGGAGATCCTGAAGGCGATTGGCATGCTGCGGTCCCATCACCAGATCCAGTTCTGGCACTCGCCGTAACAGAGCTTCGCCTTCTTGCTGAGCTACACAGCCTGCCACTACCAAAGTTAGGTCCGGTTCTTCATGCTTCCGCTTGGCTTGCCGACCAAGGTAGGAATAAACTTTTTGCTCTGCATTATCCCGAATGGTGCACGTGTTGTAGAGAATGACGTTGGCCTCATTCGGGTCTTCTGACCATTGAAAACCCATGTCTTCTAGAATGCCAGCCATGCGTTCGGAGTCAGCTTTGTTCATCTGACAGCCAAAAGTAGTGATGTGATAGCGGCGAGAAGAAGTGGTCATGGTGAGCTACAGGCCAAGTAGAACAAGTGTCAAACCTTCATTATAAATTTTTGTCGGCACTCTGCCTGGAGATAGAAATTAATTCGGTGCGATCGCTGGGCTGCTCTCAGTATTTCTACTCATTCAAACTTACCCACTAGTGATTCAAGGAAATGGCCCTGGGTTCGAGACCATAACTTTGCTGATAGTTCCTAGATTTTGGCTACTTGAGGAGAAAGCAGAGCAGTTCATCTTTGTAATCATGGTTGGCAGAACAACAGCTTTAAGCTTGCAAAAGTCAAGAATTTTTGTCTGATTGAATTGTAAAAAATGACACATTTGAAAATATTCAAGATGTAATTCTAGCTAGAACTTTTATGATGAAACCCTCGTATTTAAAGGTGTTTAAGTAATGGTAGATACTGTGATTTACGAGTTTACTAATTAATCTGCTGGAGGTTGCTTTCACAATTATCTCTTTAGAGGAATAGGTTGCCCCCATGCCTATCCGGGAAGCTGCTTCAAGTCCTACTTCTACGTATTTAAGAAAAGGAAAGGGCCAAGTTCGATCTTGGCAAAGTTTATCAACCACGTTTGAGCTGTTGTTGAACTACCGGGTTGCTGGTAGTTTTTTTGTGCTTTTGTGTGCTTGCTACTTCGTATTTTTTTGGCATCTTGATGCTCTCTCTCTGCGCACCTATGACGAGGCTAGGCGGGCAGTGAATGCTTTAGAGATGTCACTCAATGGCAATTTCATTGTCAGCTATTTTGATGGGCAGCCCGATTTGTGGGGAACCAAACCACCATTGTTGCTTTGGTTGATTGTTGCCTGCATGAAAGTGTTTGGCTACAACGAATTTGCGGTGCGTCTGCCTTCTGCGATCGCCGCCACCACAACTGTCCTAACTTTGTTTCTATTTTCTACCTTTTACTTGCAAAGCTTGGTGGTCGGAATTACCAGTGCTTTTGTCTTAATGACTAGCTATGGGTATGTAGCAGAGCATGTGGCGAGAACGGGAGATTATGATGCCCTGCTAACTTTATGGATTACCGTTTATTCCCTCACTTATTTTGTCTATATCCATGCTAGCAGTTCCAAAAAGCCTTGGTATCTATGGCTAACCGCGATCGCAATTATGTTGGCAATGTGGACAAAAGGAATTGCTGCCTTGATTCCATTGTTAGGTCTTTTTGTTTACACAATCTATCAAAAACGGTTGGGTCAATTATTGCGATCGCCATCATTCTATAGCTCGGCAATTTTCGTGATTGGAGCTGGGCTAAGCTACTACTTGCTGCGGGAGTATTACAACCCAGGCTACCTAGAAGCAATGTTAAGTAATGAGGTAGGGCGCTACTCAGAGTCGGTAGAGGGACATACAGGTGACTTTTGGTTTTATCTGCAACAGATGCAGCGTACATTTATTCCCTGGCTGTATCTACTTTTGCCTAGTTTAGTCGTCGCTCAAATCAGTCAAAAGCGATTAATTAAAGCTTTAGGAGCCTTCTGTGGTTTTTACTTGATTTGTCACTTTCTAGTTGTTTCTAGTTCTCAAACTAAATTGGCTTGGTACAACGCCCCACAATATCCGATCGCGGCATTGCTAATTGGGCTAGGAGTTTCTGAAGCTTGTCACTGGTTAATCAAATACTTGCGGATAAACCCACGTTCTAAACAACAGCTAATTGCAGGTTTGTTTGTATGCGCTTTGCTGTTTTTACCTTCTCTGAGAATGGCTCGTAAAGTGAGTGGCACTTATGTCTATTCTCGCCCTCACGACCCACCAGAAGTACAGTTGGGATATTACTTGCGTCGCTTGCAAAAAACTCAACCAGAATTAACCACATTTCAGGTGGTGGATATGGCAAAAGGGACAGTAGGAGGACGCAGAGCCCATACGCTTTTTTATGTTAAAGCGGCTGATTTAGATCCTAAATATGCGATCGCGCTCTCTACTCCTGAGCAAACTGTGCCGAACAATCAAGTCGTTGTGACTTGTATTCCGGCGATCAAAACGCAACTGGTGGCGCAATACCAACTGAGTACGATTGATACGAAGGGAGCTTGTAGCGCGTTGATAGTGAAACAAGCGAAAGCTAGTTAGGGAGGCTCAGCAGCCCGCTACAAATAGCATTTGCGTTTCAATTTCTTCCCAAGTTTTGGCGGAAACTCTCACGGCTGCTTGCTTGCAACGGACGAGTAGGCAGTTGGCGTAGAGATAGTGTTCTAGGGCCTGTAACTCTGCAGCGGACAAATCCACCAGAGCAGCATCTAGCTTCAGAGCGTGGAGCCAGACTTGAGAGAGGCGATCGCGAAAGGCTTGCTGCACTTCGTAGGGTTGGCTGGTATCTGGGGCTTTTGTTTTGAGGGCATCCAGCCGGGCAATTAATGGGTGAAAGTTAACGCTGTTAAACAGTTGGCTCTTGCTGAACTCTTGGGCCAAAGAGTTGGTGACAGCACGAGCTAAAGTTCGGGCAGGAATTCGGTTGAGGCTGCGAGTACGAGCACGGGCACGAGCGGGGACACAATCTAGATCCAAGTTGCGGGCTAATTCCATCGCACGAGCTAAATCGATCGCCTGCACCGGAGCGGGGGCACAAACCAGATCCAGAGTTCGCACCAGATCCAAAACGCGAGCGGTGTTGGGATGGAGTACCCGGACGAGATCCAAGGCGCGATCGCGGGCTAAAGCGAGAAACAAAGCCGAGGCGCGTTTCACTACAGGTTTCACGGTCGTGCCTGGCCCCTCTGTAATCTGATGCGCCCACTGCAACAAAGCTTGCAACTTGGGAGTGGTGATGTAGCGACGAGTTTTGCGCGCCATGCGAACTAGCAGTTCATCAGCACCATGCCGCATCAGCCCTGCTACCAGCAGAAATACTTCTTGCCAGCGGGGGTCCGTGAGGTGATCGGCGACTAAGCGAGCGACTTGATGATTGTCAGCAATGTACTGGGCGGTGAGATATTCTTGCAATGTCAAATGGGAGAAGGAAAATACATCTTCTGCCCGTTCGACCAAAATGCCTTGCTGAATGGCGATCGCATCCAACACTGCCTCTCCATTTAAGTGCTTAGGCGCGTTTAAGTTGTCAGTTAAAAAAGTCTTGATTTGGCTGACAATTTCACCTTGAGAGAAGAAAAGTCGGTCTGATTTGAACGCGCTATAAGCAATTTCTGACAATAAAATTTCTTCTAACTCTGTGCTTAAACCTTGGTAGATTTCATCGCGTAAAATGCGCTTTTCCGAAGCCCATTCTTCTAGCAAGACTCGGAGAGCTTTACGATAAAGCACGCTGCGATTGTTGGGGAAATTCTGGGAGCGATCGTAGACCAAGCAAAGCAACGTTAGCAGTAGCGGCGAGTGAGCTAGTTCCTTGGCAGCAGCATTTTCTGGCTTCAGCAGTAACTCCCAACACTTCTGCCCCGTACCTGCCTGTTGGTCTGCGTCGGAGCGAAACCAGTTGTGAATGAACTGCTTAATCTGAGAAGCATCAAAGTCAGCCATTGCCACATCAGTAAAGCGCCGGAAGTTATGGCGATAGGCGGCGAGACGGCAAGAGGCGATAAAACGGTTTTGGTCGTACTGATCGACAAAGTTTTGAATTTGGCAAATCGCTTCATTCAGATTTTTGCCAGGAACTTCATCTAAACCATCTAATAAAATTAAGAGTTTGCCTTGCTCTAACAGTTGAGTCGTGGCTTCATCGGAGTGGGGAAAGCCACAAATCTTGAATTCCTGGGCGATCGCTTTCTCGATGTTGATCTTGCTGCTGGTAAAACTCTTTAGCTCAATCAGAACCGGGATACATTCATGCTCATAGCCACCTTGGGTTCCCTTGAGTGCTTCCAAACCCAACTTGCGGAGAAATGTAGATTTACCAGCCCCCGGACCACCCAGCACCATCAAATATTGTTTTTCATTGGCAACTCTCAGGCCATCTTGACGACTAGATTCGCGTGGTTGAAAGCTGCGCGATCGCGTTTGACGATAGGCTTTTTCTAAAGTTTCAATCGACTCAAAGCGCCGCAAATCCCACTTGTCTAGCAATTGCACCGTCGTATAGACCGACTCTAAAGGCGCAGGTTCACGCATGCCCAAAACCTTCAGGATGCCGTGACGCTCGCCATAGTTTTGGATGTACTGAACGGAAGCTTCTGCGACCGCTTGTTTGGTTTTTTCATCTAGGCTTTTTTTGCCCATCCAACCGAGCAGCTTGCCGCCTCCCTCCCAAACCACACGGCTGAAAATGCTAGCCAAACCCATACTGGCTGCTTGAAGGGCGATTTTTTCCAGTCCAATCATAGGAAGGTGGGAGGAGAGTTTAGAACAAGTTTGTCATATAGATGAGCGGTTGCACTAACTCAATCGTGTTAGTTAAACCCCACACTTTCTATCTTTTCGTAGTTGTTGAGCGATCGCTGAGTGTGAGAAGGTCCTAGCGGAGAAATGTGAGTCAGCCTTGCTTATGAGTGCGCTAGTTCAAGAAGTTCGCTCCAGTTTATTGAATCTTATCGGTCAGGCAGTGGAGGCATTTCCAGGGCTGGTTCTGGCTCTGATTGTGCTCTTGTTAACTCGCTATGCTGCCAACGTGTTGCAAAACCTCACGGCTGCCACAATGGGGCGCATGGTACGGAGCCCATCTCTGCGATCGCTGCTGATGCAAATGAGCTATGTCGCCACTTGGGTGGTGGGAGTGGTGGTCGCCAGTGTGATGGCGTTTCCCGATTTAGGCGTGGGCGACATTATTGGCTTGTTGGGGTTAAGCTCAGTTGCGATCGGCTTTGCCTTTCAAGACATCTTCAAGAATTTTCTGGCGGGCGTCTTGCTGTTGCTAAATGAACCCTTCCGCCTCAATGACCAGATCATCGTGAACGACTTTGAAGGCACTGTAGAAGAAATCACGATTCGCTCCACTCAAATTCGTACTTATCAAGGCGAGCGGGTCGTAATTCCCAACTCGATTGTCTTTACCAGCCCGATCCAAGTTTTGACTGCAATGCCCCACCGCCGCACTGATCTAGCCATTGGGGTTGATTACAATACCCCTTTGCCCCAAACAATTCAAACTTTGCTACAGACGGTGAACCAAATAGACGGAGTATTAGTCAAGCCAGCGGCAGAAGTAGATATTGTGGGCTTTGGTGAAAGTTCCATTGACTTGATGGTGCGTTATTGGACGCTGCCACCGAAAGCAACCGTCCGTCGGACCCAAACAAACGTGATGATTGCCTTGAAAGCAGCTTGCGATCGCGACGGTATCTCCATTCCTTATCCAATTCGTACCGTTTACTTTTACGACCAGCAGCAGTCTAAAGCAGCGTCAGTCGATGGCTTATCTAACTCGGCGATAGAGGCTAAACGCAGCGATGCTCGGCGCAGCTAACTAGATAGAAATTTAGTCGGAACTACTGGATTGTCGCGATCGCTTGTTTGGGTTCATCCGGGCTTCTAGGAAGCTAAAGGCTTGAGAGGAAAGTAGATTTAGCACTAAGTAGACCAGGGCTACAGCGGCATAAATTTCAAAGGCGCGGTAGTTGTCGGCCACAATCAATTGCCCGCGGCGGAGGAGTTCCTCAAACCCAATCACAGAAACCAAACTCGTATCTTTTAGCAGAGTGATGAACTCGTTGCCTAAAGGTGGCAACATGCGCCGAAACGCCTGCGGAAAAACCACATAACGCAGTGTTTGTCCTGGCCCTAAACCGAGGGATTGCGCCGCTTCTACTTGCCCTACCTCAATGGATTGAATCCCCGCCCGCACGATTTCAGCTAGATACGCTGTGCTATTCAGGCTAAGAGCCAACACCGCTGCACCCAAACGGTTAAATGTAAAGGTAAAACCTAGCCCCTGAACCAAAGCTGGAATGCCAAAGTAGATCATCAAGATCTGCACCAACAACGGCGTACCGCGAAAAAAGTCAATGTAGGCTCTCGCGAACCAGCGTAAAGGCCGAGAAGCAGAGAGCCGCGCCAACCCCATGAGCGTGCCACCGATTAATCCCAGCAAAACTGAGAGCGCAGTCAATTGCAGCGTGATTAAAGCGCCTTGTAGCAGAATGGGTAGGGCTCGCGTGATGACTGCACCGGAAGTAGCGAGGGGAGCGGTTTCAGATTGAGGCGTTGAACCAGGCACCGTAGCTGTGGCAAGAGAAGGAGCCTGCGCGTTAAACCATTTGCGGTAGATCTGGTCATAGGTGCCATTGCTGAGGATGCGAGTCAGGCCAGCGTTGATTCTGTCTAAGTTTGGCGAATTTTTGGGCATGGCAACGCCGTAGAACTCCTCCGTTAGCAATTGGCTCGTGACCTTAATCCCGGTGAGGTTGTTGGCTTTGATCGCATACAACGTCACAGGCGCATCATTAATCACCGCACTCACATTGCCGTTGAGCAGTGCTTGCAACGCCAAGGGAGCCGAATCAAACGTGCGAATAGTGGCACCAGGAATTTTGCGGGCGGTTTCTGCGCCTGTAGTGCCAATCTGGACACCGATCGTCTGGTTCTGCAAACTAGCCAGGTCAGTCGTGTTGGTGTTATTGGCCCGAACTGCGATCGCCAACCCCGCCTTGAAATATGGCCGCGAGAAATCCACCGTTTGCTGCCGCTCAGCCGTGATCGTCATCGAACTAATCGCCGCATCGACGGTTCTGGCTTGCAAGGCAGGAATCAAGCCATCAAACGGTAAACTCTGGAACTCCACCCGCAACCCTTCCGCTTGCGCGATCGCCTGCATCAAATCAATATCAAACCCTTGCAGCCCGCCCCCCGGTGCTTGAAACTCAAACGGTGGAAAAGCAGGTTCGGTGCCAACTCTCAAAACATTTTGGCTCTGAGCAATAGAAGTTGAGTGACCCAGCAGAATCAGCAGCAAACAACTGCAACCGAACACAAAGCGTTGCAGCCAACGTGACCTTAAAAAATTCGGCATATGTTTAGAGCTTCCACTCCCCTCCGCCGTAGTTGAAAAGCAGGATGATGGCGATCGCTAAGGCTGTGCCAATCAAGAGATTGCGTCAATCTTACAAGCTGAACCGCAGAGTGTCGCTAGAATCAGCATTAAATGATCTGTTCCTTCTTCTGGCCCTATGGACAGCACAACCCCAGCTATCTTGTTCGAGCAGGTAGAAAAAAGCTTTGGTGACTTAAAAGTTTTACAGGGAGTCAGCGGTGCCGTCCAGCCAGGAGAAGTCGTTGCCGTGATTGGCCCCTCTGGGTGTGGCAAAAGCACTCTACTCCGCTGCTTCAACCGTCTCGAAACCATCAATAGTGGGCGCTTACTCGTCAACGGCATGGATCTATCAGCACCCCGACTGAAAATGCACCAATTGCGCCACCTGCGATCGCAAGTCGGCATGGTCTTCCAACAGTTCAACCTGTTCCCTCACCTCAGCGTCCTCGAAAACCTCACCCTTGCTCCCCAAAAAGCCCTCGGCAAATCTCGCCCAGAGAGCATAGAACTCGCCCAGACCTACTTAGCCAAAGTTGGTTTAGCCCACAAAGCCACCGCCTACCCAGACCAACTCTCCGGCGGCCAAAAACAGCGAGTTGCGATTGCCCGTAGCCTCTGTATGAACCCCAAAATCATCCTCTTCGACGAACCCACCAGCGCCCTCGACCCCGAACTCGTCGGCGAAGTCCTCCAAGTCATGCAACAACTTGCCGAAGACGGCATGACCATGATCGTCGTCACCCACGAAATGCAATTCGCCCGCGAAGTCGCTCACCGCGTCCTCTTCCTCCACCAAGGCCAAATCGAAGAAACCGGCGCTGCCCGAGAGGTGCTAACTCAACCACAGAGCGATCGCCTGAGAGCCTTCTTGAGCCGAATGGGACGAGGAGAGTGAAAAGAGGAAGGATGAAAAATGAGGAAGCAGGAGACAGAAGTCAGAAATTAGAAAACAGAAGACAAAAGTGAGCCACCAGAGACCCCAGAGTTACCTCTGGAGGGGGTCTGGGGGACGCAGCCGTCCCTCAGCGGGAGTTTGAGGGCAGGTGCCCTCAAGTCTTGGTTTTGCAATAATTAACTAACCGCAACAGATGCCTTCAGCGAAAAAATCCGCTCAATCACATCCTCCACCACCTTATCCGGCGTAGAAGCCCCCGAAGTCACCCCAATCACCAACGGCCCATCCGGCAGCCAACCCTCCGCCACCTCAATCTCTTGGTGTAAAGGTTTATGCTCAATGCGATCGCGCGACAAAATCCGCTCCACACAATCAATGTGATAAGACGGAATGCCCCGCGCCACCGCAATCTCTTGTAAATGAGTTGTGTTGGAAGAATTGTAGCCACCGATGACCATCATCAGGTCTACCTGCTCATCCACCAGCTTAAACATGGCATCTTGCCGCTCTTGAGTCGCGTCACAGATGGTATTGAAGCTGAGGAAATGCTGATTTAATTCCGCAGGGCCATACTTCTTCAGCATCGTATGCTCAAACATCTTGCCAATCTGCTCAGTTTCACCCTTGAGCATCGTCGTTTGGTTGGCAATACCAATCCGCTCCAAATCCTTGTCTGGATCAAAGCCCTCCGAACAAGCCTTGCGGAACTTCGCTAAAAACTCCTCGCGATCGCCGCCATGCAAGATGTAATTGCTCACATACTCAGCCTCAGCCAAGTTCAGCACGACCAAGTAGACACCTGCAAACGAACTCGTTGCGATCGTCTCCTCATGGTTGTATTTGCCATGAATAATCGAGGTGTAGGTGCCTTTCTTGTGCTTCTCCACCGTGTTCCACACCTTCGACACCCAAGGACAAGTCGTGTCCACAATGGTGCAGCCTCGCTCGTTCAGCAATTGCATTTCCTGCACACTGGCCCCAAACGCAGGCAAAATCACCACATCGCCTTGCCCCACGCCAGAAAAATCTTTTTGCCCCTGATTGACTTCAATAAACTCCACCTGCATTTCCCGCAGACGTTGATTCACTGAAGGGTTATGAATAATTTCGTTCGTAATCCAAATCCGTTCGGTGGGGAAGTGCTGGCGGGTTTCATAAGCCATTGCCACCGCTCGCTCTACTCCCCAACAAAAGCCAAACGCCTCTGCCAGTCGAATCTTTACATCACCACGCTGTAGCGTATAGTTGTTGTCTCGGATTAGCTGAATCAAACCGCTCTGGTATTCCGACTCCAAAAGGCTGGCAACTTCGGCTTCATGCCCGAACCCCTTGCGATGATAATTCTCAGAACTGTTGAGTGATCGTTTGAAGGCTTTAGTATCCATTCAGCTTTATCCCTGAAGTGATGGCGCTACACCGTTTTTAATTCCCCTTGATCATAGAACGCGGTGGGAAGGATGCAGGGGTGTTGAGGGGAAGTTCTTCGCAAGGAGGAGGGAGGAAGGATGAAAAGGGGAGTCGGGAGTCAGAATATAAAGTTAGGGTTGGGCGGCTACGGGTTCTAGTTCCATTTGGCGGAAGAGTTGCAAGGCCGATCGCCAGACTAAGTAACCTTGAGAACTTAAGTGCAAACCATCGGTCGTGAATTCAGACCGTAAATTGCCTTGGGCATCTGTAAACAGCGGATGTAAGTCGAGAAAATGCACCCCTGACTCCTCAGCGATCTCCTTTAGCTCCTGATTTAGCTCCCGAATGCGATCGTTGGAAATCGCCTTCAGACGGTCTTTACCTTGCCAGGTGGCGCGATCGCCTGCGTGCGGCAATATAGACTGCAAGACAATTTGGGCTTGGGGATGCACCTGTTGTAAGTCGTAAATAATCTGCCGCTGATTTTCGAGTAATTCGGCATCGCCAACCCCTCGAATCAGGTCATTAATGCCAATGAGAACAAAAATAGTTTCTGGCTGAGCTTCATCAAATAACTCTAGACGGCGGAGTAGCCCAGCGGAGGTCTCTCCAGAAATACCTTGGTTGAGCCAGTTTTGCTGAGCTGGCAACAAATCGGGTGGAAACCAGAGGCTCAAAGAATCTCCAGCCAGAATATTCAGGCGCTTGGGGTGGTCTGCTGCTGCCGCATTAGCCTCTTGTTGCAAGAGAGCCAGCCATTGCTCATAGGTGAGTTGATGACGCGCTCCTAACTCTGGCGGTGCAGAAGCCGTGGGACGCGGTGGCTGGCTTTGGGTTGCAGCAGCACTAGCTTTCGCCAGCGACGGCAAGCGGTGGCCTCGAAGCAGCAGCAGCACAGTCAATAGCAGAAGGCTATTCGCTGCGAGTGACAACAAGGCCCAAGCAGGAACGATTTTTCGAGAGCGAGTAGGCACTGAAGCAAACTCAACGTCGTTTTGAATCAGATTGTAGTCGCAATCTGGTATTCGTCCAAAAAATTGGGACTACTCCCTGTTGTAGCTGAGTCCAGAGGCAAATTCTTGGCCGTAGCCTTCTTCCCCATGTTCATTGACGTCCAAACCTTGGTCTTCCACTACAGGCTTAACCCGTAGATCCATGACCAAGCTGAGGAGTTTCAAGATCACAAAGGTACCGACTCCCGCAAAGATGTAGGTGACGACCACTCCCACAATCTGCTCCCACAACTGAACAGGATTGCCGAAGAACAAGCCATTGTCACCCAGTTCGTTAACGGCTTTAGTAGCAAAGAAGCCTGTCAGAATTGCTCCAATGGTGCCACCTAAACCGTGGATGGGGAAAGTGTCTAAGGAGTCGTCGAACTGAAGCTTGGCGCGGAGGCTAACCGCGAAGAAGCAGCAAACAGCAGTAATGGAACCAATCAAAAGTGCACCGATGGGAGTAACAAACCCTGCTGCTGGAGTTACACCGACTAAACCTGCCAAGAAACCACTAGCGATACCAATGGCAGTCGGTTTGCCACGGAGTAGCCATTCGATAATCACCCAAGTCAGTCCACCAGCGGCGCTGGAGACCATCGTTGCCACAAAAGCGACCGTTGCTAAAGCACCAGCACCTAGGGCGCTACCCGCATTGAACCCAAACCAACCGAACCACAGTAGACCAATACCTAGCAGCACGTAGGGCACGTTGTGAGGAGCGGCAGGCTGCACAGGGTAAGTTTTCCGAGGACCGAGCACCCAAACCGCGACAAGCGCAGAGACACCAGAGCTGATGTGGACGACCGTGCCACCAGCGAAGTCAAGTGCTCCCATCGCACCAATCCAACCCTTACCCCAGACCCAGTGAGCGAGGGGCGAGTAGATCAGGGTAGACCACAGCGTCACGAACCAGAAGTAAGCTTTGAAGCTCATCCGCTCCACGATCGCGCCTGAAATCAGGGCTGGCGTGATGATGGCGAACATCATCTGGTAGGCCATGAAGAGTTGGTGCGGAATGGTTGTCGCATAGCCCACAGGGTCGGGGTCCGTGCCAACGCCGTTCAAAAATAGCCAATTCAGGCTACCAATGATGGGATTTGCTGTAAATGCAGGCTCAGCTCCAGGGGTGATGGAGGTAGGAGCAAAGGCAAGGCTGTAGCCCCACAATACCCAGGTGACGCCGACAACGCCCATGAGGATCAAGCTCATCATCATGGTGTTGAGCACGTTGCGCGATCGCACCAATCCTCCGTAGAAGAAGGCTAAGCCTGGAGTCATCAATAATACTAATGCTGACGAAACGAGCACGAAGGCTGTGTCGCCTGTATCAATCGGATTTGCGTCCACTTCCTGGGCTAGAGCCGTTCCCATTAAGGGACCACTCAGAAGCCACAGAGCGATCGCTCCGATCATCAAACCTTTCTTCAACACTTGTGTTAGCCCTTCCACGTCAAGAGAAATGAATTTGATTGCACCAATTTTTGATGAGTTGATTCTGTATCAAGATATACAAAAATCTTCTACGGCAAATAACTAGTGAAAATTCAGTAGCAATTTATATCGTGGTGACAATTTACTCCTGACATTCAAAAGCTGTCCACCTCTGTTTCTTGAAGATCGCGAGCGCAGTATTTTTCATCAAGAGAACTCCATAGAAAAGAGCTGCTAAGGCTCACCTTTAGCAGCTCTAAGCTCTTGACCAGAAGGTATAACTAAGCTGATTTAGCAACCGATAGGTTAGCTAAATTTAGAAAACTCAATCTCAGCGAATGGTGCTACCAGTCATGCCGCCTGCATCTTTGAGGAATCCACTGTACGCTTCCATACCGTGCTCACCAATATCCAGACCCTTGAGTTCTTCTTCTGGCGAGACGCGAATGCCTAAGGTTGCCTTGAGGGCGAACCAGAAGATAGCGGAGAGAATTCCGATAGTCAAAGCAATAGCCGCGGTGCCTAAGAGTTGCAGGCCTAGTTGATTCAGCCCGCCGCCCAGTAAGAAACCTGTGCTAGGACCAGCAGTGTAGAGGATATCTTGACCCACTTTGACGTTAGGACCAACGGCAAACAGACCGACGGCGATCGTGCCCCAAACGCCATTAACTAAGTGAACCGAGATTGCGCCTACAGGGTCATCAATTTTTAGACGGTCGATCCAGAGAACGGCAAAGACAACCATCACTCCACCGATCGTGCCAATGATGGCAGATGCCCAAACTGGGACGAAGGCACAGGAGGCTGTGACCGCAACTAATCCTGCTAGGATGCCGTTGATCACCATTGAGAGATCAGGCTTGCCTAAGATGATCCAGGCGGTGATGGTCGCAGCCAAACCACCAAAGGCAGCAGCAAGATTGGTGGTCATGGCAATGTGACCGATTTGCCAAGTGATGCTCATGGTGGAGCCTGGGTTAAAGCCAAACCAGCCTAGCCAGAGAATTAAACAACCCAGGGTGGCGATCGCAATATTGTGTCCTGGCATGGCATTGGAACTGCCATCTTCGTTGTACTTGCCAATGCGGGGTCCCAAGATCGCCGCACCCAGCAGTGCAGCCCAACCACCCACAGCATGAACTACCGTTGAGCCTGCGAAGTCCCAGAAACCGAGGTCGGCGAGCCAGCCACCGCCCCAAATCCAGTGTCCTGTCAGTGGGTAAGCAACGCCGACTAGCAACAAGCTGAAGATTAGAAAATCAACAAACTTGATTCGTTCTGCCACCGCACCGGAAACGATGGTCGCAGCAGTACCCGCAAAGGCAAGTTGGAAGAAGAACTTTGCCAGCAGCGGGACACCTGCCCAGTTCAGTGAACCATAGGCTCCTTGGTAGGCATCCAGGGTGGCTGGGCTGTTGTCAACACCAGAGAGGAAAAAGACGCCATCGGTACCAATAAACTCGCTACCACCGCCAAACATCAAGCCGAAGCCCGCGACCCAAAAAGCAATGGTAGACATAGCGAAAACGATTAAGTTTTTAGCCAAAACGTTAACCGCATTTTTCTGGCGACAGAAGCCAGTTTCTAGCATGCAGAAGCCAGCATTCATAAAGAACACCAGCATTGCGGCTACCATTACCCACATGGTGTCTAAGCCCACTTTTAGGTCAGACGTCGCCTTAGCTACATCTGTCAAGTTAGGAGCGGTTTGAGCGACACCCGCGTAGCCCCAAGCCAGCACGATGACGAGGGCTAAAGGAATGCAGGCTTGCCAGCTTGGTGAGAGCATTTTGGCGTACCAGTTGGGAGAAAACCACTTGGCCGCTTTCGGTAAGGACAGCTGTCTATGTCTGCCCCGCGACTTCTTGGTGAGCATTAGTTTTGACATTGCCAGTGAATGATTCCTTTGTGAACTAAGGCAGTGAACTCGCACAGAAAACTACAGCCTGACTGCAAGCAAAGCCACCCTCAACTTTGCTACGAGCAGACTGCTAGAAATAATCGACAATTGCGCCACTCCGAGAGCCGAACGCCTAACTAGAAAGACTTAAAGATCTTGGTTAGCAAGTAAAAATGATTGCACCAATTTCAGGGCAGTTCGTTCTGTATCCCTTGTAACAATTTCGTACTTGGTTCACCTTTTGGGGTGGTTAATTTTGCAGTTAAGCTCTCTACAGGCGATCGCACTGATTCAGACTGCTTGTTTCAGCTAAGCCAAAACTATAAATCTAGGAATTCGCTGAGACAGTTGACAAAATGCTAGATTATCAATACATTTGTACTAAGTGTTACCTCATCACTCCTTTAGGAGCTGGCCCCCAACGACCTCTGGGGGCTATTTTTTTAGAGATATGTGCTGCTGAATACTCAAAATAGAACTCACTCCATTAAAATAGTAAGCGTGCTAAGTAATGCCACTTGGAGCTGCAATGACCTCTTCCCCTGCCAAGCAAAAGTTACCTAAGGAATGGCAGGAAGTATTGGCTCCCCACGGCTTGGGTTATCGCATCAAGCTACTCTCTCAGCTCTTGAGCCGTAAGTTTCAAGAACGCCTAGAACCTCTGGGACTGACTCCCTTTCACTGGGTAGTGCTGTGTTGTCTTTGGGAAGAAGATGGCTTGGCAACTTCCAGCATCAGCGAGAAACTGCAACAAGTGGGTGGAACTTTAACTGGCGTTCTAGACCGCATGGAAGAGCGAGGGCTAATCCGGCGAGAACGAGACTCTCAGGATCGGCGAATCTGGCGAATTTGGTTGACAGATGCAGGCAAACAGTTGCATGAAGTGTTGCCTCCGATCGCAGTGGAAATTCGCGACAGTGCCTTGGTTGGAATTTCGTCATCAGAGCGCCAGCAGTTCTCAGACTTACTGGACCAAATGATTGCCAATATTTCCTAGATAATGAATATTTTCTAGATAAAACAATGGGCTGAGTGCCAGGACCTCTACCAAATTGGTCCAACAGATTCTGGTCAAAGTTAGATTCAATTCACGCAGCATTTCAGGATATGAGTCTTGTTTGTGATTGGAAGTCTGTTGAAGCGACGGTTGATTTCCACTTGAGTTTGCTGTGAACTGGGCTGTAGGTAGAGTTCTGGCGAACAACCAGTTAGTAGCTTGAGTAAAGCAGTCAGCGTTAGAGACTAGGACAATCAAGCATGAGGCTGGACACCAGAAGACTCAACTCGATCTTTCGAGCTTTAGAGTCAAGAAACTACCGTCTATTTTTTGCAGGTCAGGGTTTGTCTTTAATTGGCACCTGGATGACCCAGACCGCGACAATTTGGCTGGTGTATGACCTGACTAATTCTGCTTTGCTATTGGGGGTCGTGGGTTTTGCTCAACAAATTCCTAACTTTTTGTTGACTCCCTTTGCTGGTGTATTTGTCGATCGCTGGAATCGGCATCGCACGCTGTTGATTACTCAAGTTTTGGCAATGATCCAGTCGCTGGCGTTAGCAACTTTAGCCTTGACTGGCACCATTCAGATTTGGCAGATTATTGCCTTGAGTGTATTTCAAGGGTTTATCAATGCCTTTGATATGCCAACTCGCCAAGCATTTGTAGTAGAGATTGTGGAGAAAAAAGAAAACCTGGGTAACGCGATCGCCTTGAATTCTTCTGTGTTTAGTGGGGCACGGTTGATTGGTCCTGCGATCGCTGGCTTTGTGATTGCCGCCGTAGGCACTGGGGCTTGCTTTCTAATTGATGGCATTAGCTATATCGCTGTAATCACGGGATTGTTGGCGATGCGATTACCAGCCAGATCACTCAAGCTGAAGGCAAGCAAAGAACCTATCTGGCAAAAGCTAACCGAGGGCTTCACCTACGCCTTTGGATTTCCACCTATCCGCTCCCTGTTGTTGCTTATTGCTTTAGTCAGCTTCATGGGCATGCCCTACACTGTTCTAGCCCCTATTTTTGCAACTGAAATTCTACAGGGTGGCCCTCAAACGTTAGGATTTCTCATGGCCGCTTCTGGATTGGGGGCGTTGATGGGAGCCATTTACCTAAGTTCGCGGCAAACCATCATTGGTCTTGGCAAAATCATTGCTACTGCCCCTGCTGTGTTTGGCTTAGCGCTGATTGTTTTTGCTCTGTCTCACGTACTGTGGTTGTCCTTGCTGGCGCTGCTGTTTGTAGGCGCAAGCTTAATTTTACAAGCGACCTCTAGCAATACGATTCTGCAAACGATTGTGGATGAAGATAAGCGAGGTCGTGTAATGAGTTTCTATACCGTTGCCTTCATTAGTATGGTGACGTTTGGCAACTTAGCAGCAGGTAGCTTGGCCAGTCAGATTGGAGCTGCCAATACATTAGTAATTGGTGGGTTGTTCTGTATTCTGGGATCTTTGTTGTTTACCAGACAGCTACCCGCGTTACGAAAATTAGTTCGACCAATTTACCTACGCATGGGTGTGCTTTCTAAAGCTCATTAGCGATCGCGGATTTCTCGGAGGATTTTGGTAGCTAAAATCCTTAAAAATTAAGTACCTGTACTGAAACGCTCAATAAATTAGTTGATTGCATTGATTAAAAACATAAACTTGAGCGATCGCTACTTACGTATTTTCTTAACACTGGTACTTGTGGGTTACACCACTACTGAGAGCATGCGTCAGTACCGTATTTACTATTAAATTTCTTGCTTCTGCTGCATCAAGATAGATGATCTTCAAGCCACTTCTAGCAACCTGAATCGATAGAAAACTGGTTAGTAGTCTGCATAATCTGATTGCAGTATTTTGTTTCAAAATGTTGCTCAATCAGCAATGCAGCAATATTTGAATTTATCCAGCAGTTGATACTGACAGTACACCAGCTAACGATTAGAGCAATTTTTCTAAGTCAGCTCAGATGGGTAAATGGTCAACTTAAAAACTCTTGCTAGGTGCAAAGTTTTAGTAAAGATCTAAAAACTATGATTGCACCCGTCTAGTCTGTGAGTAGTCTAGAACTGGAAGTTAAGCTTTGTATGTCGCAAAGATGAGTGGTAGAACCAATTCTCTAGCGTTACTCTTAGTTCGAGGTAGCAAAGGTATAAGCGATCGCGCTTTTAAGGTCAGGCATCTATCACGACTGTGGAGTTAATGGCAAACATTGACAGGGCTGTTGATGATTTCGGAGCTAGGTCTGTACTCTCTTCATCTAATACAATTTTGTTACTCAAAAATAAAACAGCCCAGTCGGGAACTTCTACTCTCAAGTAGCGTTCTAAATGTATACGGGTATCCAGTTAGACCAGTAAAGCTAAAGGCGCTTAACTTTTGTAATCAGCTTGAGCGAAGCGTTTTTAGAAAAACACGGTTGCTAATACCCTCTAAACCTTGTTTCTTTTTAGACATCTACTGATTCTATTACTTACTCTCTAGCAAGACTCAGCTCAGGATGACTGGACTAAAAATTTTTGGACTTAGTTGAATTCCCTGCTGCTGGAGTCGCGTTTTCTGTCCATTGTTTGTTCACCGTTCAGTGAGGATTCTTCTGTGATTAATCAATCAACCCGGTATGTTGTTTGTTTGGGTCTTTTAGCTGGAAGCTTGGCGATCTCAACGACCGCTCGGGCTGAAATTTCAGTAACTGGCGGTCGGACAAGTGGCGATGCAGCGTTTTTTGTGCCTGATGCCGCAACTACAACCACAACTACAACCACAACAAGCGGCTGTGGTTGTGACCAGACCAGCACTACTTCCGCTACCTCTACTCCCGCTCCCGGTGGCGACACAGTTCTATTCGATGCTAGAACTCGTCAACTGAGATTAGAAACGTCAGCGGGTGTAACGGTTAACTCTCGCTTTACCCCCACTGCTGGTCGTCTAGATGCCACTACGGGTGTGCCCAAGGGCGGTGAAACTGGACAACTTCAAGGTTTGCTCTCTGGTCGTGCTTTTACAGCCACAGGCAACCCAGTATTCTTTCAGAATGTAAAAACAACTCTGGATTTCAAACTCAACTCTTTTGCACCTGACAGTTTGATCGGCGGTACATTGATTACCCCGCTAACAAGTGCGGGTAGCTCCAGTAATACCTCCAGTAATACCTCTAACAACACTTCAACCAATACTTCGACCAATACCTCAACTAATACTTCGACCAACACCTCCAGCAATAGCTCAACAGACAGTTCTGCACCCCCCATCTTCTTGCCTATCACTGGGGTAACTCTGTCTCAAGAGTCCGCTAGTTCGTTCCAAGCGCAAGATGGTCAGCTCTACGTAGGTCAGTTTGAGGCCAATCTCCCTGGTGGTGCGATCGCTCTACCCTCTGACTATCGCTTCACTACCGCTAGTACTCAGCCAAATTTGCCTCCTAGCAATCCCATTGGCAGTGGCGACACCAAATTTAAGTTTGAAGGTAAAGGCAACGGTACAACTACCTTTGTAAGCACTACTGGCACCAACAGCACTGTTGACTTCGATAGTGCTAGCAGCAAGACAGACTTCAAAATTGAGGGCACAAACTTCAAGATCGACGGTCGGAGTGATGGTCCCACAGATTTCAAACTTGGTGGTATCACTAGCACCGGCGTAACTGGCAACATTGCTTTCAAGGGTGACACCCAGTTCAAGATTGAAGGTCAGGGGATTGGTAATACTCAGCTTGATACTGCAACAGGTGAAGTTGGTTACAAGAGCACCAACAGCAACACCAAGTTCAAGATTGAAGTAGGTGCCAACAAGTTAGAAGGCAGCAGTGTTGGTGAAGCAGAAATCAATGTAGGTGGTATTGGCATCAGTTCTACTGGTAGCACCACAACCACTGGTGGCACAACCACAGGTAGCACAACGGGTGGTGCTACAGGTGGTACAACCACAGGCAGTACGACTGGCAGCACAACTACAACAACGGGTGGTGCATCCAGCGGTACAGCTAGCGGCAGCTTCACAGCCCAAACCACTTACATTCAACTCTTCACCGTTGACTCGCTCTCAACTAGCCAAGTTGCATACGTTGTCTCTCCGTCTAACAGTGATGACGACGGTGACGATGATGATGATAACGAGCTTGAGGTCCGCCGTAGTGAACGTAATGAAGGCCGTGGTCGTGGTCGTCGGGTAGCGCGTGGTCGCCAAGGACAGACAACTTATGTCCTCGTTGGTCCTTCCAGCCGTGTCTTCCCCGGTTTGGTTGGTTTGAGACAACTACCACCCGCATCCAGCACCTCTACCAGTACCACTGAAGAATCGACTACCACTGAGTCCACCACTGGTACCACTGACTTTACTACTCCAACAACTGAGTCCACCACTGGTACTACCGAAGAGTCGACCACCACGACTGAGTCCGGTGCAACTGAGTCCACCACAACTGAGTCTGGTGCAGCCGAATCCACCACCACAACTGAGTCCGGTGTAACTGAATCCACCACTACGACTGAGTCTGGTGCAACTGAGGCTACCACAACTGAGTCTAGTGCAACTGAGTCCACCACGACTGAATCCAGCCCAAGTACGACTGATACCACAACCGAGGCTACCCCGACTGAGTCTGGCTCTACCACCCCAACGACCAGCCCTACCACTGGCACGAGTGATGACTCAACAACCATCAACTTCTCTAGCCCAGCGGGTACTGGAACGGTTCAGTTCACTCCTGCTCCCAGCACCAACCCATAGTTGGCAACTCCCCAGTTTATGACCTTGGTTAGCCGTGTAACTAAGGACAGACTAGGAAAGTTCTAAAAAGTTGTGAGGCGATCGCCCTAGGCTAATTCCTGGGGCGATTTTTATTCAAGATTCATCTACAAAGTTTTAAGATGCACTCCAACGGCGATCGCTTGAATCAATCAAGCAACTGCTTGGCTGACAATACCAGACCATTGCACTCGTTTTAAGCCATCACGACGGTAGGAGAAAAAGTGTTCTGGCTGTTGATAGGTGCAGTGGGGGGCGATCGCGACTTGTTCCGGACTAAGGCCAAGCTGTTCTAACTGCAAAGCATTGACTCGCCGCACATCAACTCGGATGCGATCGGGTTCTGCATCAGCAAGTACAGGTGGCTCAGGCAGCGCGTGAAGTTGCTCAATGACGACCTTGGTAGCAGTATCAGCCACTGGAGTAATGGTTGCGCCCAGAACTGCTGCTACATCCAGCGAGACTTGATATACATCTCCGGCGATCGCGGGTCCCATCGCCACTCGGAGATTGTGCAGTTGGCTGCCTTGGGCTTGTAGACGAGCGATCGCTTGCGGCACAATTTTAGCGGCAGTCCCACGCCAGCCTGCATGCACAGCCGCAACCTGACCTGTTGTCGCATCCGCAATTAGTACGGGCGTGCAGTCAGCACTACAGACCCAAACTGCTTGCTCCGCTCGTTCGGTTAGTAAACCATCAGCAGGTGGCAAATCTGGTTCGGGAGCACTCGTGTCATTGCCAGAAGTACGACTGAGTTCAATTTCTGAAGGGGCTAAAACTACGTTGCCGTGTACCTGCCTGACTCTATAAACCTGAGCCTCTGACTGTAAGGCGCTAACTAAATGACTTGGCGTTTGGGGCCAAAAATGTTGCGTAAAAAAGCCATGAGACCATCTCTCTAAAAGGCTACAGGTAAGATAAGGCCGTCCGTCCCAAGTTTGCCAATGCCAAGTGTGCATGAAGAAGGTTCAGAGCTTTACAAAACGAAATCAGTCAAAAAGCAATGAGTCCATGCTAGCCTAAGCGACGATCTCTCCAGACTTTTGCCCGTGGGATTTGAGCATCAACGGTTTGAGCTAGCGCTACAGCAAGTACGCCACCATCTATCTACCGTCTTTCAACCACCCCATATCTCCAATGCTTTGCCCCTGTCGTTGCAGGTATTCGAGACTTTAGCTTCTACGAATCAAACCCTGTGGGAGTTGGTCAGTCAGGGCGCGATCGCGGGTACTGCTGTTTTAGCTTTGCAGCAAGAGTCAGGGCGCGGACAGTGGGGCCGCCAGTGGCAGTCTCCTTTAGGGGGCTTGTACCTCTCGGTCGCGCTCAGTCCTGCTTTACCAGTTGCCAATAGTGCTCAACTGACTTTGTGTAGTGCTTGGGGAATTGCGACAGCGCTACGCAGCTATAACTTACCTGTGCAGTTGAAGTGGCCAAATGATTTAGTGCTCAACGGGCGCAAGTTGGGAGGCATTTTGACTGAAACTCGAATTCGTCAAGGTCAAGTGACCAAAGCCGTGGTGGGCGTCGGTATTAACTGGACGAATCCAGTTCCTCCTACGGGAATCAACTTGGCAGCGGCCTTAGCAGAACAGACGCAACCTGCGATTGATTCCTTAGAAATGTTGGCTGCGATCGCGCTACAAGGAATTGCGTCCGGATATGCAGCTTGGCGACAAGAAGGGATAGAAAACCTCTTGCCTGCTTACCTAAGCTTGTTGACGAGTTTAGGCCGCTCGATTGTGCTTGACGGTGTCACGGGGACTATTGTAGGAGTCTCGGCAAATGGGGAATTACAGATCCGTTCAGCATCCAACAGCCCGTCTTCTAGGGAAATTCTGCTAAAGCCCGGTACAATCAGTCTGGGTTATGATGTCTAGTTCCAAAAACAATCAAAAAAGCGCCCTTAATCTGAAGCTCATCCCCCCGTGGGATGACAGCCGAGGAACAAATTAAGTAAATAAAACGACTGATACTGCTAGCTTGAGCGACTTAAATGCGTAATAAGGGGACTGAAATGAACCAGCAGACTCGTTCTGCCCAACCTACGCTCAAAACCTCCCGTCAGCGTCCGCTTTGGATGCAAAGCCTTGCCTGTCTGGGTGGAATTGGACTTTTGAGTGCAGGGACGCTAGGAGCCCAAACCGCTCCGGTGGATTCTGTTGTAGTACCTGCAATTTCTGAGCCTCAATCAGCGCTGGAAGCCACTCCTATAGAAGCCGCTCCCGTTGATGCTCCTGCTGTAGTCGCTGAGCCAGAACAATTTGCGCCAGAAGCATCAGCAGAATTTGCGCCAGAACTCGCTCCAGAGCCCGCGATCGCAGCGCAAGAAGAGCCTGTTCCTAGTTTGGCTGTCCCAACTCAAGAGGAGCCAATTGCAGCCCCGCCAGCAGCCAATTCACCTGACGCGGTCGCAGCAGGGTCTGAGCCGCCGAACTACAACAACGCTTATATTGACCCGACCCGTTACAACCTGGGAGCCACCGACCCTTACGAGCAGCCTAGCTCGGTAGTCTTATCGGAACGCTCAACAGGGTGTCAAGCGGTTCTATCGGGAGGCCAAGGCTTATCCGGTGGCATTTGTGGCACTGCCCCAGAGCCTGCTTCGGCTCAATCTGCGCCTTGGCGTCCTGGCTCTGTAGAGAATACTTGGGCGAGCACATCAGGTGGCAGTCAAAGCGGCAGTCAATGGGTTGCCGCCTCAAACTCACCAGCAGTGCAGTTAGGCCCAATCAACATCAGTGCTAGAGGGATTGGCATTGGCCAAACGACTGCTTCTGGCCGCTCGTTTTACTACCAGACCGCTCGCCCCACAGGCCGCTTGGGGAATGGCAACCTCAGATTGATCTTCCCCCTGTCACTTCCTGCTCCCATTACTTCCATCTTTGGTTGGCGCATTCACCCGATTAGCGGAGATAGCCGTTTCCATTCTGGTACCGACCTGGGTGCCCCAATGGGAACGCCAGTTGTGGCAGCTTATGCGGGTAAAGTCGCGATCGCAGATTTCCTGGGTGGCTATGGCCTAACCGTGACAATCGATCACAACAAAGGCAAGCAAGAGACCTTATATGCTCACCTTTCGGAGATCTTCGTCAAACCAGGCGAGGTGGTGAAGCAAGGAGCTGTAATCGGTCGGGTTGGCAGCACAGGTAACTCCACTGGCCCCCACTTACACTTTGAATTGCGCCAACAAACGGCGAATGGTTGGGTGACGCTAGATCCTGGTTCACAGCTAGAGCTAGCCGCCGCTGACCTCATTAAGTCTCTACAAACTGCCCAGACAGCCGCTAAGCTAGTTCCTCAACCTCAAGGTTAGGAGCCACACAGCTACATAGCGATCGCTAAAGTAAGGGAGAGCAGTCCCAACTCTCCCTTAACAGTTTTAGGCAGTTTTAGGCGGTGAGTCCGCTTATAAATAGCCGTGTTCGGTCAAGAAGGTGGGAGTAATCACCTCAGAGTTTGGGTGGGTTGACTCCGAATCATTGGATAGCTCGTTATAGCTGGCTGAGTTGAGGGTGTGTTCTAGCGCTTGCCCAGAGCCGAAACGGAGAAACTTTTCTACATACTTGCCCAGAACATCGCCCTCCAAGTTTACCCAACTGTCTGGCTGCAAATAATGCAGATTGGTTTCAGCGTAGGTGTGAGGAATCACGGCCACCTTAAACCAAGTGCCAGTGGTGTTGCACTCCGCTACAGTCAAGCTGACACCGTTGACAGCAATACTGCCTTTCGGCACGATATAGCGGGCGATCGCTGGATCAGCCACCGTAAAACTCATTTCCCAAGAATTACCCGTTTCCTCTGCTGCCTGGAGGCACCCAATCCCATCTACGTGACCTGTCACAAAGTGACCTCCAAGCTTACTGCCCACCCGCAGCGATGCCTCCAGGTTGACGTAACCTGCTTCTAGTTGTTTTTCTAGTGTGGTGCGACGGATGGTTTCGGGGGAAACGGCGGCTAGAAACCCTTGAGGCAAGATTTGTGTAACTGTGAGACAGACTCCATCCACCGCCACACTGTCACCCAGCGCTAAATCTTGCAAAATAAAATGGTAGGTACCAGAGGTACAGGTGACTTGGAGTTCATCTTCTCCCAAGCGTCTGATGGTTCCGAGTGCTTGCACAAGTCCTGTAAACACGGTTTTTAAATCACTCAAAACTGCTGAACTAAACTCTGATCAAAGGAAGCTCTGACTTTGGCTGGCTCTGTGCCTGAGTGACCCGCTGCTTCGCTAGACTTTAGAAACATACTCATGGATTCAGGTCAGGGATCAGGGCATACTGAAGGTCAACCAATCAATTAAGCTTAATGACAACCAAGCTGAACTGTGATTTTGTGCTCCACCTTCTATGGTAGAGATAGCCTGGTTGGATTACTGTAAGTTTATTTATCCCAGTCATACTTTCATACGTCTGAATTGCGTTAACTAAGAGTGTATAGAGAACTAGGTGTATATAGAGGTAATGCGAGCTTGCTTCCAGGTCCAACCAGTCCAAGTGTATTCTCGACTCACAACTCTCTTTGCCAAGGATTGAGGCCAAACCAATGATTGAGATGAAAGTTGCTGGAATTGCGCTGGATGCAGCAACCCGCCACCCAATCGTACTCTTGAGGGATGCTTCTGAGCGTCGGGCTTTGCCAATCTATATTGGTCAGGACCAGGCCAGGGCAATTATCAATGCACTCGAAAACCAAGCGCCACCTCGGCCCCTTACCCACGACTTGATGATTAACATCCTGGAAGAGTGGGATATGGTTTTGGAGCGAATCATTATTCACTCCTTGCAGGACAACACTTTTTACGCGATCTTAACGGTTCGGCAAGGGGAGGTCAAAAAAGAGATTGACGCTCGCCCCAGTGATGCGATCGCCCTGGCTCTGCGGACGAATTGCTCAATTTGGGTGATGGAGGAAGTGGTAGCAGATGCCTCGATCCCAGTCGATCGAGATGCTGATGAAGCCGAGCGGCAGGCCTTCCGGAGTTTTTTAGAAAATCTCCGCCCAGAGGACTTTACTCAACGACGGGAATTCGGCAACGACTCCTAAAAATCTAACTGTAAGCATGCGCTATCGTCGGTTTGGTAAAACTAACCTGTTGCTGTCTGTCTTTTCTCTCGGAACGATGCGCTATTTGGCTTCTGAGGAAATGGCAGCCCAAACAGTCAGCCGAGCGATCGCTTTAGGCATTAACCATCTAGAAACAGCCAAGGGCTACGGTAAGAGCGAGCAGTACTTGGGCTATGCTTTGGCGCAATTGGCGATCCCGCGCTCGCAGCTTTACATCACCACTAAAATTTCTCCCACGCCTGATTCTGCCTCTATGGCTCGGCAGATTGATGAGTCTTTGGCTCGCCTAGGCATAGATTATGTGGATTGCTTGGCAGTACATGGCCTCAACACCGAGGAGCACCTGAGTTGGATTGAGGCGAAAAACGGCTGTATGCAGGCAGTGCAACAGGCTGTTACGGATGGCAGAGTCCGACATGTAGGTTTCTCCACCCACGGGCCGCTAGAGCTGATTCTGGCCGCGATCGCGACTGATTTATTTCAGTTCGTGAGTCTGCACTACTACTACTTTTTTCAGCGCAACGCGCCTGCGGTGGCATTGGCAGCGGCAAAAGACATGGGTGTGTTTATTATCTCGCCTGCTGATAAGGGAGGGCAGCTTTACACCCCGCCGCCGAAGCTGCAAGAGTTATGTGCGCCCTTATCCCCTTTACATTTCAACTATCGGTTTCTGCTTAGTGACTCCCGCATCACTACGCTGAGTGTCGGAGCAGCCAACCCAACTGAGCTAGACTGGCCTTTGAGCATAGCGGACTCTGATGGCACCTTGAACCCTACAGAAACAGAGATTCTGCAACGTCTGCAAGCTCATCAAGCCTCCGTACTAGGGCCAGATCAGTGCAGCCAGTGCTATGCTTGCCTGCCTTGTCCAGAAGCGATTCAGATTCCAGAAGTATTACGGCTACGGAACTTAGCGATCGCCTACGACATGACCAATTTCGGCCAATATCGCTACCGTATGTTTGAAAATGCAGGTCACTGGTTTCCGGGGATGAAAGCAAATCGCTGTAACGACTGTGGCGACTGCTTACCAAAGTGTCCAGAACAACTGAATATTCCTGCTTTGCTTCAAGATGCTCATGAGCGCTTAAATGGCCCAGTGGGTCGGCGGCTTTGGAGCTAATCCAATCCCAGAGTTTGCGGTGAGTGGGATACTAACTCTATCCGAGTTCGTCATTAATTTCGTGAAGTGCTGGGCTGGGAGGCTAGAGCTGTGCAAGCAAGAATTGTGCAAGCCAAAACTGTGCAGATCAAAGGGCAGCGAGGAGTAAAATTACCATTTGGTAGGGCGAGAATAGCGCGATCGCTGGAACTGCTAGGTTTTGCGGGAGCGATCGTAGTAGGTTTGAGCCAACCGCTCCTCGCTCAAGTGCCTTTAGAGCCTATTCCTGACCCTCTAGACACTGAGTTGGTTGAGCAACAGCAAGAAAGTGCGCCATTGCTGACTCCTGGTGCTTGTACCGTAGGTGATGCGGTGATCACTTCCAATACCATTTGCCAGAGCAATATTACAATTCCGAGTTTGTGGTGGCTAGAGGAGCAATATCGGCAACTGAATGGCAAGCTAGTCAACACTTGGTTAGCTTACCCAGAGGCTAGCGGCAGTTCTCGGCGGGTAGATTTAGTGGTGAATCAACAGGTCTGGAGCTTGCTCGATTACTTGGAGCGCTACAAATTTACGGACTGGTTTGGCACAACCGCTAGAGATTACGGCTTTAGCACCAGAGTTTTTAATAGTCAGGGCCGCTTGTTAGCTGCTTATACCTGCGCTTTTTCGCCTGCAAGCCCATCTGCTCAGGCAACACCGACCTGCCGCCTCTTTGTAGATGCTTTAGGGAAAAACGGCTTGGGTAGACCGATTCAGTCATCCCCTTGAGGAAGTTGGGCGCACTGCAAGCCATAAAGCTTGATATTGCTCGATCGCCTTTGCCGATAGGGGGTAGAGAAACTCACTCTTCTCAATCACCGATGGCTCAGGTAGCAAGACTGGCTGCTTCTGTAAAGCGTTGGGTAAAGTGGCGCGATCGCGGCCTACTAATGTTGGCGAAGCAGCTTGGCTCAAAATTGAAAGCTGAATCGCGGTTTGGGGTTGTAAACAGAAATCTAGCCACTGTTCTGACAAACTTAGTTGGCCGTTATTGCTGGCTGCGGTTGGGGTGGCTACCGCAGGACGTACCCAAAGCTCTGACCAAAGCTTTGTGCCTGAGCGCGGAACAACAGCAGCAATTTGGCGATTATTTTTCATCAAGCTTAGAACATCAGTGGACCAACCCACCGCCAGCCAAGTGTCCCCTAAAATCAAGGGTTGCAGATAACTGGTGGAGCTATAGAACTTAACTTGTTGGTGGAGCGCCTGCAATTCTGACCTGAGAGCAGCTACCTTGGTCAAATCTTCTGTGTTGTAAGAATGATTTAATTTCTTCAGCGTTAGGCCAATGACTTCCCTGGGTTGATCTAATAGCGAGATGCGATCGCGCAGTTCAGGTCGCCACAAGTCGCTCCAATCGGTAGGCACAGCCCAGTCTTGCTCAGCAAATTTGTCAGCACGGTAAGCAATCACAGTCGTACCCCAACGGTAGGGCATGCCCCAAACTTGACCCTGCTCCGCCACTTGTCCTTGGCGATCGCGAGTCACGAGCTTTTGCCAAGCAGGGGGCACTTGGGCCCAAGCGGCCACCTGTTGGGGATTGAGAGGTTGAATCAAGTTTTGTTGAATTGCTTGAGCCAACCAATAATCTCCTAGAGTTACCAAATCGGGTACTCCTGTAGCAGCACCTTGCCGATTCCGAGAAACGAATGGCCAGGAGGTCTGGGGTTGGGGCTGCGTGGAGGCTGCTGGACGCTGCCAATTCTGTAGAAGCTGAAACAACTGACCGAGTTGAGGCTCTGGGGCAAAGTCAAGTCGAGCGGGCTGCTGGAGACTCCGACGAAATTTGTCCAAAATCTGTGGTGGAATCGAGCTTTTGAGTAAGCGAACCCTCAAAGCTTCGCGGGCTGAACCGTTACACCCTGCTAGCGCTTGGCTCAGCCCTAAAACGCCAACTCCTTGAAGAAAAGACCGTCGATCCATTGAACTGCTGCGACTCCTACGCCGACTGTTTGTGCTCAACCCCAAAGCCAATTAGATCAATCACGCTCGGAATTTCGTGGGGTTGAGGCCGCTGATACGTCACGATGGTGCGGAGGCGTACGTTTGGTGCAATTAAACGCATTTGATCAACCGCTACAGAACGATTGTAGAACGTTGTCATTTCCAACGTTTGACGAGTGGGCTGATAGGTAAAGCGACCCGCGATCGTACCCGCTTCTGAATAACCTGCATTAGGTAGGTAAAACCCCTGAATAGTTTCTCCTGCTGGTTAGGTCGAGATCTGGGCTGCGATCGGCAACAACGGCGCGTTGCCAGTGGTATTGGAAGCTACAACTAAGCTATCCGCAACAAATAAGGCTTGCAGGCTCATTGCCACGGTTTCTCCAGTCTCGGAGCGAGTATTAAAAGCGATCGCAAATCCTGGCAAATTGTCTTGATCCTCAATCAAAGCTGAGAAGTCATTTTTTGTTGCTTGTGATTGTAATGTTGCGGTCTCAGAGGGAAGCAAAATCTGCTTTTTGTCTGCCGCAGTCAGGGGTTGAACTTGGTATTCCGTATAAGAACGCTCGATCCTACTTTCAGCAACAAAATAGTAAGTTCTCTCAGTTGTCCATGTCCCGGCACAAGCAATGAAAAAGCCCTTAAGGCTCAGCATTTCTTTGCACAATGACGGTTGGACTTCTTTTGAGTAACTCTTTAGCCAATTAGACAGTTAGCTTTAATTAGCAATAAGTAGTACAGAAGTTTAATTAGTTGTTAGGGCTGGCGCTTATTTCATCTAGATAGCAGCATGAGTATACATCCTGAGTCGAGTCGAGAGATTAAGCATGCCACAGAGCTACAACTAGTTTGGCTACGCGCGATCGCCTGAAAACTTGAAAAAGCTGCTCAGATTAGGCCTACTGTAGCTGTTCTAGACGCTGAGACTACCAGGGAGCTGGATAGCAGCTGTTTTTTTGAAGCTGAGATACCTTCCTAAACCTAAGCTTAAGAATCGAGTTTGTTACAGTTTGAATGATTGTGATGGCAACTACCAAAACTCTTGCTGTTCTAGGAGTACAGTCTAGAATTAGGCAGGATTTAGATAAATTCAATAATGAGATTTTGTATTGAGTTTGATTAATTTTTGGAGAGATTAAATGGTTTGATTGTTGGCTCAAATTTATTAAAAAGCTGATGAATTGCTACTTTGTCGAAAGGTTAAATTATTCAGCACTAGTCGTCACATTTGGGAATCCTTTCTTAGGATAAAGAGAATTCATTAGGCTACTAGGGCACCCCATGGATCCAATTCAAGAACAAGTCATTGCCTTAAATACAAAAGTTGATGGACTTCAGAAGCAGATGATTGAGCATTTCAACCATCGACTTTCAGAAGCTGTAGCTGAAATGAAGCTATTGGTGATGCAGGGAGCACCATCGACTCAGCCAGAAGCTCACGGCAGACGCTATCTCTACTCAACTCATAGCAGTCGTGAAATGGGGATGGATCACAAGGATGTATTGACTGATACCAGCTACCCCAGCATGGAAGATCAAAGTAGCGAGCGCGATCTAGCGCCCGAGATCCAAATTCGTCGGCTGACAGTGCAATTGACTGCGGCTTACAATCGCATTGCGGCTCTAGAAGAGCAATTGCTATCTCAGAGAGTTCACTAACGAACGCAATCCTGCAATTCGAGTGCAATTGAGTTCATAACTAGCTTAAGAGTGATTGAGAAGC